>NZ_CP060092.1:621071-1224642 GCF_014217335.1 Teredinibacter purpureus
TGCGCTACTAAAAGTTAATCAAATTAACTTTGACAAGCCCGAGAATTCACGCAATAAAATTCTGTTTGAAAACCTCACCCCCTTATTTCCTACAGAACGTCTAACACTCGAAACGGGTAATGGGTCTACCGAAGACTTAACCGGCCGCATCATTGATTTAATATCTCCAATTGGTAAAGGCCAGCGAGGCCTTATTGTCGCGCCACCAAAGGCCGGTAAAACCATCATGATGCAAAATATGGCACAAGCTATTACCCGCAATAACCCCGAATGCCACCTTATTGTACTGCTAATTGACGAGCGTCCGGAAGAAGTTACCGAGATGCAACGCTCTGTTCTGGGTGAGGTGGTTGCATCCACCTTCGACGAACCCCCCTCACGCCATGTTCAAGTTGCCGAAATGGTTATTGAACGTGCAAAACGGTTGGTAGAGCATAAAAAAGACGTAGTCATATTGCTCGACTCCGTTACGCGTTTAGCGCGTGCGTACAACACCGTTATACCCTCATCCGGTAAAGTGCTAACCGGTGGTGTCGATGCTCACGCCCTTGAACGCCCCAAACGTTTCTTTGGTGCCGCACGAAATATTGAAGAAGGCGGTAGCCTTTCCATCGTTGCCACAGCGCTGATCGATACCGGCTCTAAAATGGACGAAGTTATCTATGAAGAGTTTAAAGGTACAGGAAACCTAGAATTACACCTCGACCGTAAAATCGCCGAGAAACGCGTTTACCCTGCCATCAATATTCGTCGCTCCGGTACCCGCCGCGAAGACTTACTTATGAAAGAAGATGAACTGGCACGCGTATGGATTCTTCGTAAATTACTCCATGACATGGAAGATATCTCCGCAACTGAATTTTTAGTCGATCGACTTAAAGGCTTTAAGTCGAACAAAGAATTTTTCTTATCCATGAAATCTAAATAGCGACTGTTTAACGCGTTGCCTTCGCAGTGTCGGTTTACGGCACACCTTGTGCGAAGGCAACGCTGCTCATGGCAGCATTAAAAACAACCCAATCATCACTCACAACAACATCCCAAAGGGAGCTTGCAACCGCTCCGTATTCTCGTTGCCCCTCTTTTGGGCTCACTCGAAACGAAGCGCTCTGCACAACGCGCATCTATGTTTAAAGACCTCCGCGATTTTATCCAGCTGCTTGAGAAAAAGGGCCAGCTCAAACGCATCACACACCCGGTAAGCTGCCACCTCGAAATAACAGAGATTTGCGATCGAACGTTACGCGCGGGAGGGCCTGCACTGCTATTTGAAAATATCGAAGGCCACACCATACCGTTACTCGGCAATTTATTTGGCACGCCCGAACGCGTAGCTCTAGGAATGGGCCAAGAATCGGTTGAAGCACTGCGAGATGTTGGCGAACTCCTTGCGTTTTTAAAAGAGCCAGAACCACCAAAAGGCTTGAGAGATGCGTGGCAGAAAATGCCAATATTTAAGCAAGTGCTCAATATGTCGCCCAAAGAAGTGACGAAGGCACCCTGCCAACACAACGTAATGGAAGGCAGCGATGTCGACCTAACCAAAATCCCCATCCAAACGTGTTGGCCCGGAGATGTTGCACCGTTGGTTACGTGGCCCCTTGTCATTACCCGCGGCCCCCACAAAGAAAGACAGAACCTCGGCATCTACCGCATGCAACTCATCGGTAAAAACCGGTTGATTATGCGTTGGCTAAGCCATCGTGGCGGCGCGTTAGACTTTAGAGAATGGCAAAAAAAATATCCCGGTGAGAACTTCCCTGTATCTGTTGCACTTGGCGCAGACCCCGCAACTATTCTCGGCGCCGTTACCCCGGTACCCGATACACTGAGCGAATACGGTTTTGCCGGCTTACTGCGTGGCAGTAAGACTGAAGTTGTAAAAAGCAGGGGCAATAACTTACAAGTACCCGCATCGGCTGAATTCATTTTGGAAGGCTTTATTCGCCCAGATGACATGGCCGATGAAGGCCCTTTTGGTGACCACACTGGTTACTACAACGAGGTCGATCGTTTCCCCGTTTTTACGGTAGAACGCATAACGCATCGCAAAGACCCCATTTATCACAGTACCTATACCGGCCGACCACCCGATGAACCCGCTATTCTCGGTGTTGCCCTAAATGAAGTATTTGTACCTTTGCTCAAAAAACAATTCCCCGAAATTGTTGATTTTTATTTACCGCCAGAAGGCTGTTCTTATCGCATGGCGGTGGTGACCATTACAAAACAATATCCAGGACACGCTAAACGCGTCATGCTCGGCGTTTGGTCTTTCTTGCGTCAGTTTATGTACACAAAATTTGTCATAGTCACAGATGACGATATTAATGCGCGCAACTGGGAGGACGTAATTTGGGCGCTAACCACACGTGTAGACCCCAGCCGAGACACCACTTTAATTGATAATACGCCCATCGATTATTTGGATTTTGCATCGCCGGTATCTGGTTTAGGCTCAAAAATGGGCATTGATGCCACCAACAAATGGCCAGGTGAAACAGACCGAGAATGGGGCGAACCCATCGAGATGGATCAAAACACCAAAACTAAAATAGACGATATATGGTCGAAACTCGGAATAGACGACTGATACAAAAAAGCCGGTGCTTATCACACCGGCTTTTTTTCGTAATACCACCCTTTATAACGTATCGATTTCTGTATCCAACCACAACATCCTATTCATTAACCATTCACGTAAATAGGTCACTTCTTGGTCATGAGTATCGCCAATATAATCGTTCGGCCAAATATAAGTCCCTAAAATATTCCATCGACTAAAATTACGATCAACGGCACCAGCGCTTGTGATAGACAAGACTAACGCTGTAATTTTTTCTGTGAGCGCCACATTGGAAAGTTCACCCACCCTAAGGTTTTCCCAGCGCAGCTTAACAAGGCTGACAAAGTAATCGTCTTCGAGTAAACGGTACCACCAAAAGGGAATAGCAAATGGGCTACCGGGAAAATTCTCTTCTCCTCGATGCAGCCAATAGTCATAACGAGCGCCATCATTGTAATCGGCATTGCCCAAGGCTAAGTTGTAATCCCATAAAGGCCCCATTGCAAGTTTCTCATTTTTATTTTTCACGAGAAAAGTGCTCAACCTATAGCCGTCAACATTTCCCGAAATTTCTGTCGCAATAAAGTAATCGACGAAGCTATCCACATCAATATACGCCCTATAACCCAAGTTTTCATCGGCAAAATCAGGGCCGGCTAAGGCATCTTCAAAGTCTCTCATATAATTCTGTATATACGTTTTTTGAGGCTCAGTGATATTTTCAGACTTAGGGTAGTTATAGATAAAATAATGATCACTCGCACTCAGCTTTGCGCCGTGCTCAGAAATAAAGCTCATATCGTCGGTAAACACATTATATGCACTCGGATTGCCTTCGTGCTCACCGTTAGTTTTATCCAGTTTTATCCAGTTTTATCCAGTTTTATCCAGTTTTATAATATAGCCGCCGGTTAGATCCTCACCTTCATTTTCATCATCTTTAAGCTTGTTTATATCAACACGATTCGCATCACGTTTTACTTTTTCAAACAACACATACAAGCCTTCGTACGCATTGTCCCGATAGAGTTCAACATAGTGCCACCGCGATACGTATCGATCAAAAGCAGCACCAATTTCAAACATTAGCGGGTTTCGCACTAAACTTTTGTCGCCATATGGGCCGTATAAAACCCAATCTTCCTCCTCCGGAAAACCCAACAGCGACACCGTTAAATCTTCGCCCGCTGCATCACGAGTTTCGATGCCATAATTTTTCTTCGGATAAAAATACTGTGAACTCGACCCCCGGTACTCCACGCCAATATGCCCATCATAATCAATAGCGGGTATCTCTCCAACACGATAATCGATAACCCTCATTTGTGCCGTTACTTTCGGCTCGTCTTGAATCGCGCCAACAACGCTATGAATATCAACGCGCGGCAAAGTAATGCTTGTAACAAGATTAGGTTCGGGTGTGGGTACAATCGTTGGGACAGCAGTAGGCGCCTCTGTAGGGTCGACAATCACCCTATTATTATTCGTAGGCGCAGTATCACTCGCGCCACCGCACCCCGTTATAGCTATCACCAATGTCAAATAAAACCCTATGTGCATATCCCTCATTCTTCGCTCCTTTTTTATTTAATAGTCGGCACGCTCTCATCACGCATCACGATTTTTCACTGATGCGTTACCTGCATTTTTCGAACGATGAAATAAGACTATAACAGTCTCTCTCAGCCTTCAAAAAAATAGAATGGCAATAGGGGAGGATTTTAAATGCGTGGTCAATACAGCCTTTAGGGCTAACTAAATGAGGGAATCTATAATCATTCGCTTAACGACGCCAACCTTTAGCAATAGGCTTTGTTCTTATTTCTTATTATGTGTATTCCGCCGCTCAAGACGTTTACTCGACATACTCTACTAGACATTATTAGCCGTTTCCAGCCTAAGCTAGGACAATTTCGTGAGCGTCTGCACGTAGACTACAACCTCACAAGGCAGAAGTGGCCAGGGATGAAGACACACAAGGGAAGGTTGGGCACACGTTAACAACGTGTGCCCAAAAACGAGGGGTAAAAGGAAGGTATTAATCGAAAAACTTATAGTCTTGTGCGCGAAAATATTCGCCATTAGGACCACTGTCCGCAATGATTACAGGCGCCATCATGCCCGGCAATGTCGACTCTACGGTATCCCATGCGTCAGGCCCACCGAGGTCGGTTTGAATCCAACCAGGATCGATACAGTTTACGCGTACGTTAGTGTCTTTAAATTCAAACGCTAAATCTTTCGTGAATTTATCGACGGCTGCTTTTGACACACTATATGGTGCCAAGTTGGGTTGGTCAGCTATACCCGACGACAAATTAATAATGCGCCCCCAGTTTCGAGCCTTCATACCGGGGCCAAAGGCATTACACAGCTGAGCCAACGCTAGTACGTTCACCTGCATTAGCTGTTTCCAGGTTGCCATACTAAACTCAAAGATAGGCGTAGAGGGGCAGCTAATCGCGGCGTTGTTATACAAAATATCTACGTCCGCTGTTACTGCCTGTGTTTGGCTAATTACCTGGTTAACGCCTTCCTCGCTGTCCAACTCGCCAAAAACACTTTTAACCTCTACATTGGTATCGCTCAGTAGCGCTAAAGTTTCAGCGGTATTCCCTTCCTTTCGACCATGCACAATCACATTGCACCCTAACTGCGCCAAACCCAAGGCAACCTGCTGGCCAATACCTCTAGCGGACCCTGTCACCAATGCCCATTTGTTATCTAATCGTTTTTTCATATGTTTTGTCGCTATCGTTTATAGTCAATGTTAGGTGCTTAACAGCAAGCCTTTTTGATAAAGCGATGTACTCAACTGATGATCACCAAGCTGGGCAATTAACGCAGCCAATTCGGCATAAGCAGCAGGGCAAGGGGTTAGCGCAATACTTTGTTCAAAGTAGCCGCGCGCTTTACCCCATAATTGATTACGCATAGCCAGCCGGGCGGCCGCTAACAACAAAGCTGCATCATTGCCATGGTTCAACAACCACTTTTCTATTTGACTCAATTGCTCGGCCGGTTTACTCGACGCTAAGAGGCCATAATGGGCCACCAGTTCGGGGCTCCAATGTTTATTCAGCGCCTGGCGAACCACTATCTCTGCTTTATCGGTCAGAGCTTCTCGCTGTAGCATTATGCTGTAACGCTCGATAATACTAGGTGAATGTTGCAGTGTTTTAGGTAGACTTTTCCAAAAATCGGTTGGCGCTTTGTCACCGCCTTTTAATGTTGTTTCTTCAAATAATGCGGTATACACCCTTTCTTCAAGCATCACGTGTTGCGCTTCGTTAAACTGTTTCGTGGCCTTTTCGCTCGCTTTTATTGTCGGTAGCAACGTCACTAACGCTTGCCATTGCTTTGTTTCACAATAGACATGTTTTAACAACTGCAATACTGCAATATTTTTTGCGTCTTGCGCCAACGCCAGCTGAAGCGTTTCGAGACAAGCGTCATAATTTTTCTGAGCCAACTGTAGCTTCGCCCGCGCCACCCATACACTCATTTGATTATAAGGTGCCTTAATTTCGGCTTCTGAAAGCAAGTGTTCGCAAGCCTCAAAGTCCCCTAGTTTTCGGGCACTTTCTGCTGCGGCTAATAAAAAGATAAAAGGTTGATCGCTCTGTTTTGCAACTGCCTCTAGATCTTTTTTTGCGACGGCCCAATTTTCTTCTACAAAATGCAATAAACCTCGGTGTGTTTTTTTAATAATCTGTTTACTGCGGTGGCCGGAAAAAATTCGAGCGCTAAAACCTAACGAATATAAAATACGAAGCAACCCTTTATAAATAGCTCTCGCAACGATTACGGCGAGTGGTAACGCTAGCAGCCAAAAACTTGTTTCAATGGTTGTATTTCCAACACTAATCAGAATATAACCTGAGTCTTTACGTACCAACTCAACAAGCACGGGACCGGCTAATAAAAACAGTAGGCTCAATAGCCCTACCGTCACAAGCTTATTCATTGTGAAACACTCCCGTTGGACGGCTCAGCACCTTTAAGACTATGGAGCTGCTCTATGTAGCTGTGGAGTAATTCTAACGAGGGCGTGATATCGGGTAGGGTAATGACAATGCTTTCACTGGCTAAGCGCTGAAGCTGTGCCCGAAAAGCACTGGCCGGCTTAGATTCTGGGTAATAGCGCAGAATATAAGCGTCCGCTTGCTGTAAGCTTTGCGTATAGATTTTCGGTTGCTCTCGCAACAAAGCGAGTTGAGCGCGTTCCAGTATTAACCGAATATTATGCTGTAAATATTCTGCTGTGTCCGGTGCTAACAGCGCTTTGGCTTCAACGCTATGGTCACGTACTCGGACATACTCACCCATCGCGCTAATAAATTGCGCAAAACTCGCTTGCAACTTTAACCACCAAGTATCAAGCGATTCCTCTACCAAAGGCGGTAAAATAACTGTATCGCTATCAGTGATGGTGTCACCGATTACTCGCGCTAATACGTCTTGACGACTTGGCTGTAACGGCAATAAACCCAACTGGTTAATTAATCCGTTTAGCGAAAGGTAAAGGCCTTCGAGATCAATTTTTTGCGTAAGCCGTAGTGCGGCTAAATCATTATTGACCGCTTTACGTAGTGGGTATAAATCAGGATCGGCAAGATCACGTAATATTCTATCGGCTTCGCTCAATAGCGCATCGGCGCCATCTACGCTACGTTCAATTAAAATACGTTGATTCGCAAGTTTTAATAAATATTCCGCTTCCGCCAACAACCAATCTTCACGCGTAATTGTCGACATAGACAACAAGCGACGATTTTGCGCAACTACTCGCTGCTCTAGCACGGCGATACGTTCTTTTGCAGAGCGTAGTTCCTGATTCGCCTCCGCCATCATTTGCACTCTCTGCTGCCCAATAGCAGCAACCCGCTGGTCTTGCGCGGCTATACTGTTTTCTAGATGCGTTATGCGCTCAGACTTTCCACTCTCCAATTGAAGATAGCGATAACCTTCCCAGCCTATCGTGCTCACCGCGGCCATAGTAACGAGCACTAGAACCGTTAAAATAACCAAGCCCCACGGAAAAGACGTTTTCGCTTTTAGGGGCGGAGTATGCTCGCTCTGAGGGTGAATGTTGTCCGTGGGCGAGGCGTGGTTTTCGATACCCTCAGGCTCGGTTTCTGTGAGGCGTTTCTTTACAGTGCTTGAGCTGCTCTCACCCATTGGTTTATCGGACTCGTTTTGGTCTACGGTCGACGTTATGTCTTTTGGCGATTCATCTGTCATGAATGTATCTCTGGAAATTCCTTAAGTAGCGTCTCTAGCATTTTAGACTCGGAAGCATTGGGCGATACCAAACAATAGTGAAAGCCTGCGGCCGCCGCATCGTCAGCGACCCTTTTACTCGGTAACAAAAGAGGTAGCGTTCTAATTTTTTCTCGTAAATGACGATCAGACGACGCGTCGGCCAGTTGAATTAGATGCTTAAGTGTCTCACCACTGAAGATACTAATAACGTCATTTTCCGTTAGGGCTGCTCGTTCGAGTTCTGAATAAGCGGTTGCCGGTATTTGCCGATGATACAGCTCACAGTAATCAACAATTGCGCCTCTTTGCTGCAGTACTTCAGCTAACTTTCCTCGCCCACCCACGCCTCGACAGATCAAGATTTTTTGCTGTTTCACGTCTAATAATAACGCGTGTTGTAATAACTCTTCGCTGGTCATGGTATTTTTGGCTATCGCAATATCCGTGAGCCCGCGCCCCAAACACGCTTGAGCTCTTTCGGCCGTCTTGGCGCCAACGGCAAAATATTGAATACCTTCTGGAAACTGCGGCCAATATTGATCTAGCCAAGTATAGGTGTGGTCAACAGCATTTTGGCTAACAAATATGACCGCATTATATTGGTCAAAATTCATTATTTTTTGCTTTACCGCGTTCTGCTGCGCTTTATCTCCTACGGCCGAGATTGCCAACAGCGGTAAGCCCAAAGTCGCAAACCCTTCGGATTCAAGTCGCGCACACCAACTTGTATTCTGCGCCAGAGGGCGAGTAGCAATCACTCGCCTGGGGCACTTACTCTTGACCATAAACGCCTTTTAAAATTCTGTCGGCTCCTGCCGCTAAAAGTTCTGCCGCAAGCGCTTCGCCCATGGATTCGCCGCTTTCCGGCGAGCCCATAACCTCCTTATAAATAACCTCGCTGCCATCAGGCTCTGCAACTAAGCCTCGCAGCCACAATTGCCCCTGCTGATGCAATGCGAAACTGCCGATGGGTACTTGGCAACCACCTTCTAACGCTCGGTTCATTGCGCGCTCAGCGAGGACAGTTTGCGCAGAGGGAAGATGATGTAGAGGTTTGATTAAATCGAGTGTCACTGTGTCGTGAACACGACACTCAATACCAACAGCGCCTTGTCCACCGGCAGGTAATATTACCTCTGGGGCGATACCTGTTCGGATTCGATCGCGCATGCCTAGACGCTTTAACCCTGCAGAAGCAAGAATAATGACATCGTATTCACCAGCATCGAGTTTCGCTAATCGCGTATTCACGTTACCCCGAAGAAACGTCACTTCAAGATCTGGCCTTAACGCTAACAACTGACTTTGTCGACGTAGGCTCGAGGTGCCAACAATTGCACCGGAGGGTACATCCTCAAGTTGTACGTACTTATTGGACACGAATGCATCACGAGGATCTTCTCGCTCGCATATGACAGCAAGCCCTAAACCCTCCGGAAACTCCATTGGGACATCTTTCATTGAGTGCACCGCTATATCGGCGTCATGCGCCAAAAGGGCGTGTTCCAGTTCTTTGACGAACAAGCCCTTGCCGCCCACCTTTGCCAGCGGTACATCCAGTATTTTGTCGCCGCGACTGACCATAGGTACGAGTTCAACAGACAATTCTGGATGATGTTTAATGAGTTCAGCTTTTACAAATTCAGCCTGCCAAAGCGCTAAGGCGCTTTTGCGAGTGGCGATACGAAGGGTGTGGGTCACGGTTGAGGATCCTCTCTTATTTCGCCGTTATAATAGCAGACACTTTCGCCTGCTGGCTGCTTAGAGATCCGTTAAGTCAGTCATTCTATAGTCGCGATAAGATCTCACGCACATTCGCTACGTGGCGCCGGCTAACGGTTGGCCGATAATCTGTTGATTTTAATCGTAATTCAAATTGGCCCGCACCACTTCGCTCCATCGCTTCTATCTCTTTTATGGCCACCAAAGCGTTGCGATGTACACGTAAAAATACACTCGGAAATTCTTGCTCCAACTCCTTGAGCGTATCGTCTACAAGCGTCTCGCCCGCTTCGTGCTTTACCGTCACGTATTTTTGGTCGGCGATAAAGGAATGAACACTCGTAATAGGGATGAGTTCTACTCCCTTGCGGGTTTTCGCCGCAATATTTTGCCGCTGCCCTTCGGGCACAGAAGCAGCCTCGGCAACATTGCGCTGCACCTTATTGAGCTTTTGCGCTTTATCTAACGCGTCAATTAGCTGCTGCTGCTGCACGGGCTTGAGCAAATAACCCACAGCCAAAGTATTAAACGCCTCCAACGCATATTGGTCATATGCCGTACAAAATATAACCGCTGGCGGCTCGGGCATTAGCGAAATTTTTCTAGCGGCTTCTAAACCATCTTCACCAGGCATTCTTACATCTAACAATACAATATCAGGGTCAAACCGATCAATTGCAGTAATGGCTTCAATCCCATTGGCCGCTTCACCGACCACTTCGTACCCCTCTAGCTTCTCAACCATGCGGACAAGACGCTGACGAGCTAAGGGCTCATCGTCGACGATTAACATGTGCATGCCATACTCCTTCTAGCTTTTATTACTATTATTTTAGCGTACGCCCTAGAGCGCCTATATCAATGCCTATACTGGCCTCTTCAACGGATAACGAATACAGGTTGTAAATTCTTTTTGCCCTGTTGTAACTTTTAATGAACCCGCGCCGAGGTAATAGGCCGCTAGCCGGTGACGAATATTATCTAACGCAATACCATTTCCCGTGCGCCTCGTGCCATCAAGCTGCAGCGTTTTATCCTCTTCTTCCGTAATGGGGTTGCGGATACAAATCTCGACCGCGCGCTTAGTAAGCACTAACTCAATGGTGATGGTACCGCCTTCGGGTAATGGCTGGACACCATGATAGATGGCATTTTCGACTAACGGTTGAAGTAGAAAGCTGGGGATCTGTAATGCGCGGTATTCTGGGTCATGTTCACTCAATACTTCACCCGATTCTTGATGTAAGTGCCACTCGACTTTTAATCGTTCCGCTAAGCGCATTTGCTCTATATCGATATAGTAACGGCAAAGATCAATTTCTTGATGCAGCGGTATTAAGCCAGGTTCGCTCAAGCTCGCCCGAAATAATTGTGAGAGTTCAACCACCATACGCTCGGCGGTATCCTGGTCAACCGCAATTAAGCTGGCGATGGAATTCATGCTATTAAACAGAAAATGCGGCCTAATGCGGGATTGTAACGCTTGTATACGAGACTGCATTTCGGCTTTTTGTTGGTTCCGCAATTGCTGCTGTAAATAGAGGTATCTCAACCCTATTCCCGCCAAGACCGCAGCGACCATTAAATTACCGACTATTTGGCTCTGAACGCCCTCCAAATTACCGTTATTGATCCAAAAAACCAGTACAGTAAAGGCCAAGGTATAAAATAACGAAAGACAGTAACTCCCCATTCCCGCCACAACAGGATGCAGCTTTCTGAGTAATGGCCGCAACACGCACAAGCTGCCGGCACACGTAAGCACCACCCATAACACCAAGATGGATACTAAACCAAAACGCGCCCAGTCAAATCGCTCTACACCAAAAGACGCCACCACTAGCGAACCCACTAGCAGCTCACTCACAAGAATCAAGCTGAGCACCGCCTGCGGCCCACAAAGATCCGGCAGAAAATCGCCATCTTCGGCACTTATACGAGAAAGGAGATATTTATCGGTCACTCAGTGTCCTGCTATTGTCAATGAGGCCCTTAAGGGTTTCGCGCATGATGCACCGCTCGGGTATAATGTTCCGTTAAAATTTAGCCGACGAAAACCTGCATATCGGGAAAGTGTTTGGCGCAACAGGATTTAAATGACTATGAGCCAAGATGACAACTCTGTAAAACCCTGGGGTGGGCGCTTTAGCGAACCTACCGATGCTTTTGTTGAACGCTTTACCGCCTCGGTCGATTTCGACCAACGTCTTTACCATCATGATATTAACGGTTCAATCGCTCACGCTACAATGCTGGCCTCTGTCGGTGTGCTCACCGATGCTGAAAAAAACGACATAATCACGGGCTTAGAAACCATCCGCGTGGATATCGAACAGGGCCGTTTCGAATGGTCCGTTGCACTTGAAGATGTTCATATGAACATCGAAGCTGAACTGACCAAACGTATTGGTATTACCGGCAAAAAGCTGCATACCGGCCGCTCGCGCAACGATCAGGTAGCAACCGATATTCGACTCTATTTGCGTGATGAGATAGATGTTATCGCCAAAGAGTTAACACGACTGCAAGAAGGGCTGCTTTTCATCGCTGAACGCGAAGCCTCCACTATTATGCCCGGGTTTACACACTTACAAACCGCTCAACCCGTCACTTTTGGACATCACTTGCTTGCATGGTACGAAATGTTAAGTCGCGATTACAGCCGATTGATGGATTGCCGTACGCGGCTCAATCAATCGCCACTAGGTGCCGCAGCACTCGCAGGCACCACTTATCCGATCAACCGAGAGCAAACCGCCGCGCTATTGGGCTTCACTCAACCTACCCGAAATTCGCTAGACTCAGTAAGTGATCGAGATTTCGCTATCGAATTTACAGCATTTGCCGCATTGGTTATGACTCACCTCTCGCGCGCCAGCGAAGAACTCGTTTTATGGGCTTCAGCTCAATTCAACTTTATAGACCTGCCTGATCGCTTCTGCACAGGGTCATCTATTATGCCGCAGAAAAAAAATCCGGATGTCCCTGAACTCGTACGTGGTAAAACAGGTCGCGTAACAGGCCACTTAATCAGCTTGTTAACGCTTATGAAATCTCAACCTCTTGCGTATAACAAAGACAACCAAGAAGACAAAGAACCCTTATTCGACACTATCGATACCATTAAAGATTGCCTCCGCGCTTTTGGCGATATGATCCCAGCTTTACAGGCCAATAAAGAACCTATGTACGAATCAGCCAAGCGTGGTTTTTCTACGGCTACAGACCTCGCCGATTATTTGGTTCGTCGAGGTATTCCTTTCCGTGATTCGCATGAAATTGTTGGAAAGTCAGTTGCCTACGGCATTGCGGAAAACAAAGATTTATCAGACATGACATTGACCGAATTACAGGCTTTTTCGAGTACAATTGAGCAAGATGTGTTTGAGGTGCTCACACTTGAAGGCTCCGTTGCCGCCCGCAACCATATAGGCGGCACCGCACCCGAACAGGTACTAAAGGCCATTTCAACAGCCAAGAAAGAGCTAAGCGAACGCTAATCCAACACGCACAACAAAAAAGGCGAGCTCATGGAGTTCGCCTTTTTTTATTTACTGTAGAGCACAGTGCTCTCTTATTTACGTGCGGAGATTTATAGATCATCAATATCGTAATCTACTATCACCGGTAAATGACTCGAAAAATGCCGTGTTTTATAGAGCGCGGCGTATTCCACTTTCTTAGCCAATGAGTCCGAAATAACGTGATAGTCTATTCGCCAGCCGTCACCCACACCAATTTCACCCGTCGGCCACCATGAATACTCACCACCTTCCGGTACCGCTAGACGAAAAGCATCGGAATAACCTAGCTGTTTAAATAGCTGGTTCATCCACTGCTGTTCGTGTGTTAAAAACCCAGATTGATCAATATTCCCCTGCCAATTTTGAACATCTTTTTTGGTATGAGCCATAGCCCAATTACCACAAAAAATAAAATGGCGACGCTTACGCGTGACCTTATGTAGCAACGCTTGGAAATCTTCAAAAAATTTGATTTTAACTTCCTGAGACTCGGCTTCTGAAAACGCCGGTGGCGCCAACAGCGAACCAATAGAGTAACGTTCAAAATCAACTTGAAGATAGCGGCCTTCCATATCAACACCGCTAGAGAATCCCAAACCATAAATAAGCGCTTTGGGCTGATGACGACTGTATATGGCCACGCCATTATAATGCTTAATACCCGAGTCGAAAAAATAGGCGAAATAACCTTCGGGGTGAAAAATCTCATCGTCTAATTCGTACTCAAGTGCACGAATATCTTGCAAGCAAATGATGTCGGCATCTTGCTCTTCTATCCAGTCGTATAAACCTCGTGCCGCTGCCTGGTGAATACCGTCGACGCACAGACTGATAACTCTCATACTAACCCCTTTATAACTCGAGGGTATGATACAGAGAGAAGTAATTCTTTGTCATTAATTATTGCTAAATTCATCCAGTGTTCAGCTTCATTGATTTATTGTTAGGATTACAACAGCGTATTTTCTTATAATAGACGGATATCAGATATTTGGTGCGTTACAAACTCTACTCGCGCATTTCACACGCCATTTCAGTGCCAATCCAACTATTTTGCTTATACTTGTACGTACAGTTCGGCTGTAGATAACGCTAGTTTTACCCCCTCGGAGATACAATGAAACCCTACCAGAAAGACTTTATCGAAATGGCACTTGCCAGCGAAGCACTGAAATTTGGCGAATTTACACTAAAGTCAGGTAGAACAAGCCCCTATTTTTTTAATGCAGGCTGCTTTCAAAATGGCGCCGATATCGCTCGACTCGGACGCGCATACGCACAAGCAATGGTAGATGCAAAACTCGATTTCGATATGCTATTTGGCCCAGCCTACAAGGGCATCCCACTCGCAGCTGCAACGGCTATTGCCTTGGCTGACGAGCATCAACGCAACCTCCCATGGTGTTACAACCGCAAGGAAGCAAAAAATCATGGCGAAGGTGGCAGCCTTGTGGGCGCTCCTCTCGTCGGCAAAGTTGCCGTTATTGACGATGTGATCACAGCAGGAACCGCCGTGCGTGAGGTACTGTCTATAATCGAAGCAGCGGAAGCGAAACCCGCGGCCGTTGTGATAGGGCTTAACCGACAGGAGCGCGGCCAAGGTGAGCGCTCAGCAATTGATGAACTACATGAATCTACTGGCATACCTGTCGTCAGTATTATCGACTTAAGCGACATTATGGCCTATCTTGAAGCTAAAGATGACCTCAACACGCTTAACCGTATTTCCGATTACCGCAACCAATACGGCACTTAGACAATGAAGCACTACCCGATAACGCACCACCGCAGCGCTCGCAGCATACGCTTTGCGCTAATTGGTGGCTGCCTTCTAAGTATTCTCAGCGTAAGCGCCAACGCTCAGCATGTGTATTACCGATACATCAATAAAGACGGCGTAAAGGTACTCGATCACTCTATTCCACCCGAATACGCCCAGTCGGGCTATGAAGTTATCAATGCTTCGGGAAAGGTTGTAAAAGTTGTAGCTCCAGCTCCCTCCGCCGAAGAAATATCTCGCAACGCCAAAGAGCGTGAAATTTTAGAAACCTATGCTCGCCTAAAGCGTCGTTATTCTTCTACCGACGCAATGGAGGCCTATAAACAACGGCAACTAAAAAGCATCAACAACAACATATCAACATTAAAGGGTATTATTCGAGGCCTACAAGAACAAATTAACACCACCACCAGTAAGGCCGCCGATTACGAACGCAGAGGTGTCGATGTACCCAGCCTCATTCTAAGCAAGCTCAATGACTTACATGCCGAGCTAGCAATATCAAATGAGCTGCTGGCCTATCGACAAAAAGAATATCAAGATGTTACCCACAAATTTGATTCCGACATTTTGGCGTACTTACGAGGGGAAGCCCTAGAAGAAATGTCGAGGGAGAAAATCAACTAACACGGGCGCCGGAACAAGAAAAATCTGGGGAAACAGGACACAACAGTACTAACGCCACTAAGCACTAACTTAACTGGGGTTCTCCAGCCAGAATGCCGTGCACCATATGGTGCCAATGTTGCGGCCAATTCTCGGTCGGAATGCGTTTAAATTCGCTACGCACATAAAGCGACATTTTCCCATCAACGAATGCCATTAAAAGCCCTGTTGTATCAAGAATAGACATCCCAAAATGCAAGCCCTCTTTGAGTTCAGCTTCTCGGAAAATCTGACGCAAGTGGGTTTCTAATCTCTCAAATAATTGAACCACTCGCAACCGCAGCCGGTCAGTTTCACCCGCTAGTGCATCGCCCGTTAGAATACGGGTAATGCCTGGGTTACGCTCCGAAAAAGCTAACACCAGGTGCAACATTTTTTCGCAACGCTTTAGCGCATCATCACCCTCGGCATTAATAATCGAGATTCGTGAAAACAGCGTGTCTTCAATAAACTCAATTAAACCTTCGTACATTTTTGACTTGCTTGGAAAGTGACGGTACAACGCGGCTTCCGAGACACCCACTTCTTTTGCCAATGCAGCTGTCGTAATTCTAGCGCCGGGACTCACTTCTAGCATATGCGCTAGTGCTTCTAAAATTTGCTGTTGACGAGGCTTTTTATTATTTGTATTCATGCAAAATATATTTTCTTAAAAGACCTTGGAGTAGCCAAGCAATAATCAGCCCCTTTTTATACGCCGTTCAAAGCGGTCAAAAAAAGCGTTACGTCTTTGTGGCAATTTCATAGGCAATCCTGGCCCCTCGATAAGAAGTGGTATTAACCACTCTTCGGCCAAATGAATCGACTCGCGTGAAAGACTTATCCTAGCTGCTAGTCAATGCCGCTTCAACTGTAGAATGACCTAAAAACGGAAATACTCAGCGACCTTGGTCGCTAATCAAGGTTCCAACACCCGCATCTGTAAAAATTTCCAACAATACGGCATGTGGAACACGCCCATCAACAATATGCGCGCTAGCCACTCCCGATTTTACAGCATCAAGCGCACAGCGAATTTTCGGCAACATACCACCGTGAATGGTGCCATCTTCGATTAGTTCATCAACCTTTTCGGTACTCAAACCGGTCAAAACCTGACCCTGCTTATCTTGTAAACCGGCAACATTGGTCAATAGCATTAGTTTTTCAGCCATCAGCACCTCAGCCACTTTACCCGCTACTAGATCGGCATTTATATTGTAAGAAACACCATCACGACCAACACCAATCGGAGCGATTACGGGAATAAAGTCGCTCTGTACAAGCAAGTCAATTACAGCTCGATTAATCGACTCAACCTCACCAACATGACCTATATCGATAATCTCCGGCGCGTCCATATTCGCTTTTTGCTCTTCCGTCAGGCGTCGGCTAATCACCATTTTTTTTGCCTGAATTAAATGGCCATCTTTTCCTGTCAATCCAATTGCTTGACCACCCGCACCATTAATTAAACTTACAATCTGTTTATTAACAGTTGCACCTAAAACCATTTCGACAACATCCATGGTTTCGCTATCGGTAACACGCATACCATCAACAAATTCAGATTGAATATTAAGTTTTTTTAATAGTTCGCCGATTTGAGGGCCTCCGCCATGTACAATTATGGGGTTCATCCCTACAAGTTTCATTAACACAACATCGCGTGCAAAACTTTGTTGCAAGGACTCGTCCGTCATGGCGTTTCCACCATATTTAACAACAATAGTTTTACCCGTAAATTGTTGTATATAAGGAAGCGCTTCGGTTAATACTTCTGCGACTTGGGTAGGATTATATTGCGAAGGGGTATCAGTTAAATTATTGGAGCCTAACATTAGGTATATTTTTTCCAGTCAACGTTTAAAGTGGAATCCACAGCTCTAAGCTGTTTTACAAACAACGATTTTAATTGATGCAGCGCGTTGTCATCATCTGCTTCGAAACGTAAGGTTAAGTGAGCGGAGGTATTCGATGCACGCACCAAGCCCCAGCCATTCGAGTAATCCACACGAATACCATCCAGCGTTGTTACTTTGCCACTACCAAATTCACCCGATTCAATTAACTGACGAACAATGTCGAATTTTTTCTCTTCTGGCACATCTACACGTATCTCGGGTGTATGAGGAGACTCAGGAAACTCTTTAAACATTTGATCTAAAGATTCTCCCTGCAAACTCATTATTTCAATTAAGCGAGCAGCCGCGTATAACCCGTCATCAAACCCATACCATCGGTCTTTAATAAAAATATGCCCTGAATACTCACCGCCAACCAATGCGCCCGTCTCTCGCATTTTGGCTTTCATTGGCGAGTGCCCTGTTTTCCACATAATAGGTCGTCCACCCACTTCCGTTATGCAGTTATTGAGGTGACGCGTACTTTTTACATCAAAAACAACATCTGCTCCTGGGTTGCGGGAAACAATATCTTTCGCAAAAAGCATCAACAGCCTATCCGGCCAAATAATTTTTCCGCTTGAGGTTACAACGACTATTCGGTCGCCATCACCATCCAAGGCAACGCCCAAATCAGCCTTAACTTCTTTGACTTTTTCTACTAGGGCGATTAGATTTTTTTCAATGGTAGGATCAGGCTCGTGATTGGGAAAACTTCCATCCAAATCGCAATATAATGGCGTCACTTGGCAACCTAGCTCTTCAAATAATTTCGGCGCAACTATACCGGGCACCGCATTAGCCGCGTCAACGACAATAGAGACATCCCCCGCCAACGCCACATCGGAAAAAATTGCATCAATGTAGCCCGGTACAATATCAAATCGCGACTCTTCGCCCTTCCCTTGATAAACGTTATTTGCCAGTATGCGCGAACGAACTGCTTTAATATCTTGCTCTGACCGGCACTTACCACCCATAACAATTTTAAAACCATTTTGACTCGCCGCATTGTGACTAGCCGTGACCATGACACCACTAGAACCCGCATCGAGCGTTTCCGTTGCAAAATACAGTAACGGGGTTGGCACCGTACCAAGGTTCAGAACATGACAACCACTATTAAGAATACCTCGAATAAGGTATTCCGTTAATGTCGGGCTATGAGTGCGAGCATCGCGCGCAACGATTAATGTATCGTCTCCGGTATCTAGCGCTTCACTGCCTAAGGCTTGCCCTAGCAGCATGGCAAAGTTTTCGTCTATGCCGCCCTTACCGTAAGGGCCACGAATATCGTAGGCTCGAAATACAAACTCAGGAATATCAGGTATTCCATCTTCGTTACTGCCCTCAGAATCATCTGGCGTCTCTATTCGACGTTTTGAGGCTTCACGTTCTCGTTCTTGCAAGCCCAGTAATGTTTCATCTTCATCGGCAACTGCAACATCCAGAATATCGGCTTTGCGAGCCCGCCCGTCTTTGGCCTCAACAGTAGGTTCTGCTCCCGTTGCAACAGCCGTTATTGTTTGCCACGTATTTTTAGTATTGCCCCTATCTAGAACAGACTGTAAACGCTCCCCTATCCGACTACCTAGCCATAAGGAAAATACGATAAGCGCCAACGAAAATAACACAAGCCCCGTAAGAATAAACGGTATGTTAACTTCGGCTTGCTCCGACAAACGATAACTTGGTGAGAATTTAACAATCCACGGGCTATTCGCCACTGGCGCTAATTTAGCTTCGCCAACAGCATTTACACTGTATTGCGCTACCGTTTGGGCGCTTCCACTGCCCTTACCGAAATGCTGAGCGAGTACAATATTACCCATACCAATATTGTTTAGCTCTAGCGCCTTGGTAACACCTTCAACCGATAGGCTCACCATCATTGATCCAACCACGGGAATGCCCGGCTCGCTTGGAATAGGGCTAACAAAGGTGAGGAGTCGTTTATCTTGCAGTATGAGTGCTTCTGGTTGGGTAGGCTGACGGTTTTCCGCAAAACGGATTAATTCTAATTCGGCAAAACGAATGGGAGGAAACGTTTTGGCATCATGCTGCGCTTCGCCAATACGAAAAAAGCGGACAGCTTCAATATGTGCCAACTGGCTTTTTAATACCTTTTCGAACTCTAACAACGCCGTAATATTGTTATTTTCTATCGCTGCTGACAATTGCGGCTTACCAGTAAATTGCGCCACCGATCGCTCAATATTTTGCACATAAAATTCAACATTCTGCGCCGTTAGCTCGGCACGCTGTTGCGATAATTCCTGTAGTTGGTTTTGTTCTTTTTCATTTACTTCAATGCGGTGAACTTCATGCGCAAGATACCCACTCAGCACTCCCGCTAAAACAATCGCGACTATACGACAAACCGCAACAAGCGAAAGATTACTATTACGCCCAGATTTGCCCATGCCATCCGTGCTTGCCTGCTTTGTATCCGGGTCTGAAAATTTCTCGAAGTTATCAGCCACCAATAGTTCCTTGTATCATCGTCGCTTCGTTAAATAGGTATTCTTGTGATTAAAGGCTATGCAGTTGTCCCGCAACCCAATCTATCAAATCTCGGCCCAATTGCGCCTTGCTCCGTTTAGTATAGTGCTCGACATGGCCTGTACTGGAAATGACCTTCACACTATTGTGATCGCTATCAAAGCCTATGCCTGCCTGCGAAACATCGTTAGCTACAATAGCATTCAAGCCCTTTCGCTTAAGCTTATCAATAGCGTGATCGTCAAGTCGCTCGGTTTCAGCTGCAAACCCCATCACAAAACGCGAACCGGGACTTGCTGCTGCTGCTGCCACAATATCTGGGTTTTTCACCAAATCTAACCGCAATTCATTGCTCGGCCCTTTTTTCATTTTTTGGGGCGCCATAGCGAGAGGTCGATAGTCCGCGACGGCCGCAGCAGCAATTACTATATCCACAGTAGGCACTTCAGCCATCACTGCTTCGTGCATTTGTTGCGCCGTCTCGACCGATACGACACGAACATGAGACGGTACCTGAAGGTGTGTAGGGCCACTCACTAAAATTACGCTCGCGCCGGCTTCCATCGCCGCATCGGCAAGTGCATAACCCATTTTACCGGAACTACGATTACTGATAAAACGAACGGGATCGATAGGCTCCACCGTTGGGCCTGCTGTAATTAATACCTTCTTTCCCGCAAGACTACCGACCGAAAATAGCGCGGCAACCTGATGCACCAATCGCTCGACATCAAGCATACGACCTGGGCCAATATCCCCACAGGCTTGCTCTCCCTCATCGGGGCCTGCGAACACGACCCCGCCGGCCTTTAATAAATTGATATTGCGCTGAGTCGCCGAGCTAGACCACATCACCTGATTCATAGCCGGTGCCACCAACTTCGGAGCATGCGTAGCCAAATAAAGGGTACTCAACAGATCAGAACCCTCTCCGTGGGCCAGCTTTGCGATAACATTAGCCGTAGCGGGGGCTATCAACACGACATCAGCCCAACGAGCCAGCTCAATGTGGCCCATACCAGCTTCTGCATCCGCATCCAATAACGCTGTATGAACAGGGTTACCCGATAGCGCCTGCAAGGTTAAGGGTGTTACAAACTCTTGTGCTGCACGGGTCATTACCACTCGTACATCAGCCCCTATCGACGTTAATCGTCGCACTAACTCTGCACACTTATACGCCGCAATACCGCCCGACACCCCAAGCAAAATATTTTTGTTCGCCAGAGAATAGATATCGGTAGTGAAGGATTCAGATGTCATGTGATGACTCGAAGACGTGGGAAGCAAGAAGGCGCCTTACTTGGCAAGCCTCAATTAGGCGGCTAAGATACCATTTTCACGGACATGAATGAACTCATCTGGCAAAGGAACTCGCCATGGCAATTACCGACTGGCCCGCTGCAGAGCGGCCAAGAGAAAAACTATTATCCAAAGGTGCTAACGCACTTTCTGACGCCGAGCTACTGGCCATTTTTTTGCGTACCGGCGTCACAGGCAAAACGGCCGTTGATCTCGCACGTGAACTGCTTTCACACTTTGGGGGCCTCAGGCCATTGTTGGACGCCAGCCAAAAGGAGTTTTGTCGAGCATTAGGCTTAGGGACGGCAAAATTTGCTCAATTACAAGCCGTGCTCGAAATGTCGCGTCGACATATTAGCGAGCAACTACAGCGAGACATTCAATTTAGCAGCAGCCGCGCCGTTAAAGACTACTTGCAGTTGCAGCTACGAGAGAAAACCTCAGAAGTATTTGCCGCACTCTTCCTTGATAGCCAGCACCGGCTCATCGCCTTTGAGGAACTCTTTCAGGGCACCATCGACGGAGCCGCCGTCTACCCCCGTGAAGTTGTCAAACGGGCGCTTAGCCACAACGCAGCTGCGGTAATCTTCGCTCACAATCACCCCTCAGGTATCGCCGAGCCGAGCAATGCGGACCATAACATTACTCGCCGGCTAAAAGATGCCCTGAGCCTATTAGATATCAGAACATTAGACCACCTCGTTGTAGGCGACGCAGACGTTGTCTCTTTTGCCGATAATGGCTGGCTGTAAATAACTGACGCCAAACTAACTTATGTATCGTTATAATAAAATATTTGCCACTTGCGGCTATCCGTCAGGACACCTATACAACACTATAATTACAACGCATTAGCGAGATCAGCTATGAAAACTCTATATACCCAGCTATCGGCAACTCTTCGAGTTACTGTCTCTACCCTTTTACTTCTATTCGTCGCCCAACTCACTACTGCAAGCCCCAGCACGCCTGCGGCGGCCGGCGAATGGTGGAACCAACCCTACCCATCACGATTTGACTCAAGCACGCTTAACAACCCAATGAGCTTGATTCGCGTTGAAGGCAATGCATTTGTTAACGAAGCTGGCGAGACGGTTGTTTTTCGTGGCGTAAACATTTCCGACCCCGACAAGCTAGAGCAAAAGGGCAAATGGAGCAAAGCTCACTTTGAAGCGGTAAAAGCCTATGGCGCAAACGTTATACGCGTACCCGTTCATCCTGTTGCTTGGCAAAAACGAGGCAATAACGATTATTTCACCCTTCTCGATCAAGCGGTTCACTGGGCAAACGAGCTCGGCATGTACCTTATTATCGACTGGCATTCTATCGGTAATTTAAAGACTGAGATGTACCAACACCCTATGTACAATACAACGCTGAAGGAAACACGGGAGTTTTGGCGTCAGGTGTCATTTAGATACAAGGGCGTTCCGACTATTGCCGTATATGAACTCTTCAATGAGCCCACGCTATACAGCGGCCAGCTTGGAGAAGCCTCATGGGACGAATGGAGAGAAATTAACGAAAGCCTGATTAAGATCATCTATTCCCATGACACCGACGTTATCCCCTTAGTGGCCGGCTTTAACTGGGCCTACGATTTAAGTGAAGTACGTAAAAAACCAATACGCGCCAAAGGCATTGCCTATGCCGCTCACCCCTACCCCACAAAATCCAAAAAGCCTGCCGCCGAAAAGCCTAAAGACTGGGAAAAAACGTGGGGCTATGTCGCTAACAAATACCCTATGATCGCCACTGAACTTGGCTGGATGCGCGCAGGATTGCCCGGCGCGCATATTCCCGTTATCGATGATGGAAGTTACGGCCCCGTAATCGTCGATTACCTTACACAGAAGAATATTAGCTGGACCGTATGGTGTTTTGACCCTGACTGGCCACCTCAAATGATCTCGGATTGGGACTACACGCCCACCGAACAAGGAGAATTTTTCCGTAAGGTCATGTTAGAACAAAATCAGTAGCCTTTAGCCAAATCGCCCCACAAGCCTTGCCAGTCGCGGGGCGATTTAAGTATTGGCTCGCAAATTCAAGCATACAAATTCAATTCCCAGTTGCTATTGCGGGTTCAGTTTGGTATAAAACGCGCCTCTTTTCGGCCAGCCACCGCTTCCAGCGTGATTTTTAGCCGATCAGGTCGAATATAATCCAATTTATTTTTTGACTACCGGCGTCACATGCCGTGGTCCTACACCTACTAAATTTAAGAGGTAAGACAATGGCTAAGGTTTGTCAGGTTACCGGAAAACGTCCGATAACAGGCCACAACGTATCTCACG
Organism: Teredinibacter purpureus; assembly: GCF_014217335.1. NCBI lineage: Bacteria > Pseudomonadati > Pseudomonadota > Gammaproteobacteria > Cellvibrionales > Cellvibrionaceae > Teredinibacter > Teredinibacter purpureus. The sequence continues at coordinate 644,579 of NZ_CP060092.1, forward strand.
CAAAAAACCACACTAAGCGTCGTTTTTTGCCAAACCTGCACTCTCACCGTTTTTGGCTTGAGTCAGAGAAGCGTTTTGTAAAATTGCGTGTTTCCAGCAAGGGTATGCGTATCATCGATAAAAACGGTATTGAGTCTGTATTGGCTGATATCCGTGCCCGCGGCGAAAAAGTTTAATCGCGGAATTTCTGGAGAATTATCATGCGTGAAAAAATCCGTTTGAACTCAAGCGCCGGTACTGGTCACTTTTACACTACCGACAAGAACAAGCGCACCATGCCGGGCAAAATGGAGATCAAAAAGTACGATCCCGTTGTTCGCAAGCATGTTATGTATAAAGAAGGCAAAATTAAGTAAGCTGCCCTCTCTCTGTAAAAAACCCGGCTCTTGCTGGGTTTTTTTGTATATGCTCGTCCATTTTCGATAAAATTCACACCAGCACACTCTCTCTTCACCTCATCGCCACCCTATACTCACTCCACCACAACACAGCCCCCCTAATAGACCAAACGATGCCAGAACTACCGGAAGTTGAAACCACCCGCGCAGGAATACTCGCTCACTTAGCCGGCCAGCACATCAAAACGCTTGTTATCCGTAACCCAAACCTGCGATGGCCTGTGCCGCTAGACATCAGCGCGCTCACGAAAGGCACCCGCATAGAAAACATAGCGCGCAGAGGAAAGTACCTACTTTTCCAGCTATCGAACCAAGGCACGCTTATTTGGCACCTAGGCATGTCCGGCAGCATGCGTATAGACACGAACACTGTACCGCCCGGTAAACACGACCACATCGACCTGGTTACACGAAACGGCACCACACTGCGGTATAACGATCCCCGTCGATTTGGCTCATTACATTACACTGAGGAGCCCGCTGACACACACCCGCTTCTCTCGCATCTTGGCCCAGAGCCACTCACGTTAGACTTCAACAGCGATTATCTATTTAAACGATCACGCAAACGCTCCCTTGTAATCAAAACATTGATCATGGATAGCAAGGTAGTTGTAGGCGTAGGCAATATTTATGCGAACGAAGCGCTATTTAACGCAGGAATTCATCCTTTAAAGCCGGCGGGAAAAATATCCAAGCTCGCCTGTGAAAAACTCACAAAAGAAATCAAGTACGTTCTTACAACGGCGATAAAACAAGGCGGCACCACGCTGCGCGACTTTACCAATAGCGACGGCAAGCCGGGTTATTTTTCTCAACAATTAAAAGTGTATGGAAGAGCAGGAGAGCCCTGCATAGTGTGCGGAAAATCACTTATCGAAAAACGTGTGTCACAGCGGGCAACCGTTTACTGCACTCGTTGCCAGCGCTAATTAGCGCCTAGTTAACAGGCACTGCACTAAGGTTAGTTACCGCTAGCCTATCACTCTGAGGCTTAACCATTCTAGGCACTGGCGTCGTAACATTAATATAAACCGTATCGCTGAACGAAAAGCCTTCTAGGGGCTGACGACTATCAATGCTAACCCAACGCGCGCGATAACCATAAGTACCGTTTTCACGCACAAGCTCAGAAAGTGCCGTAAAACGGGGGCCAGTCAAAATTCGCTGAAAGTCACCGCCATCTTTGTTACGGTAGACCTCCAACTGACGCCCTTCACTCTCGGATTGAAACGCACTCACCTCAGATTCTATTCGTAGCACATAGCTACCATCGTCCGATTTCTCTGGTGCGCTTAATAATATCGGTTCTGCGCGTACTGCTCCTGCCCCCAGAATGCAGCACAGAACGGTCAAAGATACTGACAGTTTCATACTTTCTCTCGATGTTTCACTCGTTAACCTGCCTACATAAAAACGATACAAGCCATCCCCTGCTCATAGCGGCAATTATGTAAACAGAACATAGAACGCCTTAAAGTATCTCACCCCCAACGCAAATGAGTGTTGGTGGTACTATTCCCCCATAAAACGTCCCATCTTTAATCGCGTAATCCGCGCGACCTAATTGTCGCAGGAAACAGCACTCAGTAGTGCTTCACAGATCGCATTTCAACCGAAAATACGCCCTTTCTGTTAATTAAACCGGCACCCAATCCCCTGCTAATTATGCCAACAGCAGAACCGCTGTGTATTCCTTGCACTATTCTACGCTTCAATTAGGCCGCCGCCTTATAAAATTCTGTACCCATTTGTAACAAAATAATTGATTAGTGTCCTACTCGGCCAACGCCTTTTTCTGCAACTCATTTAGTTCCACAATGCCTTTTTTTGCGAGGGCAAACATCGCGCCAAACTGCTCTTCTGAAAAAGGCGCTTTTTCGGCAGTACCTTGAATTTCAATAAGACCACCCGCTTCAGTCATCACTATATTCATATCAGTATCCGCAGACGAATCTTCAGGGTAATCCAAATCGAGAACCGGCTGTCCGTTCACAATGCCTACCGATACAGAAGCCACCATATGCAGTAACGGATCGCAGCTTATCTTTTTCGAGCGCTGCAGATACCGTAACGCATCAACCAAAGCCACACTCGCACCAGTAATTGCTGCCGTGCGCGTGCCGCCATCAGCCTGAATAACATCACAATCCAATACAATGGTGTACTCGCCCAACGCCGACAAATCCACAGCCGCGCGCAAAGACCGACCAATTAATCGCTGAATTTCAACCGTGCGACCGCCCTGCTTGCCTCGAGCCGCTTCACGCCCCATTCTGGAGCCCGTAGAGCGCGGTAACATGCCATATTCCGCCGTTATCCACCCTCGGCCTTCGCCTTTCATAAAACGAGGCACGCCTTCTTCTACTGTTGCCGTACAAATCACTTTAGTATTTCCAAAAGACACTAAAACCGAACCCTCGGCATGGCATGTAAAATTGCGCTGAATAGAAATATCGCGAAGTTGATCAACTGCTCTGCCGCTAGGTCTTGTCATTACTGCTTACCTTTTGTAGGGAATTTTTTAGAGGGCGGCTATTATGCTATTGTCCGCCGGAATTTAATATCGCTGTGTTACTATTAGTGATCAAGATTATACTCACCAAAATACCTTAAAAATCATCAAGGAAGCATCTATGCCGCGCAGTATGACTGGCTTTGCTCGACAGCAAATCCAATACCCATGGGGCAGCCTGAGCTGTGAAATTCGTAGCGTTAATCATCGCTATCTAGAGCCAACCATCCGCTTGCCCGATGCTTTACGCGCCTCTGAAACTCCGTTACGCGAACAATTACGTAAAAGCCTAAGCCGGGGGAAAATTGAAGTTGGCATCTATTTGAAAACCGAAGAATCAAGCGACAATAATCTTGGTTTAAATAAAAAACTCGCAGAACAAATTGCGAGCCTTGCCGCAGAAGTGAGCCAGCACATTGCCCACCCCGCGCACATTAACCCGCTCGACATTTTACGCTGGCCGGGCGTTCTTCAAGCCGCCGATTTAGATCCTGAAATACTCGCCGCCGCCACGACCGATATTTTTTCGCAGACGCTAAGCTTACTCATAGCCAATCGCGAGCGAGAAGGTGTCGAGTTACAAGGCTTTATATTACAACGTCTCGACACTATTGGTGAACACGTTAAAGTTGTGCATAAGTATTTACCCGAGATGCAAAGTGCCTACAAAGAAAAACTGCGCGCGAAAATTGAAGCCCTGCAAACCGATGTAGACGAAGAGCGTTTCGCCCAAGAAGTGGTCTATGTTTGTCAGAAATCGGATGTTGCAGAAGAGCTAGACCGGCTCAATGCTCACATACAAGAGGTCACGCTCACACTTCAGCAAAAAGGCCCTGTTGGCCGCCGCCTAGATTTTCTAATGCAGGAATTGAATCGAGAGGCCAATACGCTTTCCTCTAAATCAATGTCCAGTGAGACCTCACAAATTGCTGTGGACTTAAAAGTCCTTATTGAGCAGATGCGCGAACAAGTACAGAATATTGAGTAAAACCGTTTAGTTATTGCAGGCTATAATTTTATTTCATTGCCCCTAAGTTTGGAGTTACATCTTTTACATGAGTTACCAAGGCACCCTCTACACTGTTTCTGCCCCATCTGGCGCGGGTAAAACCAGTCTCGTTAAAGCGCTCGCCGATTCTACCGACGGTATTTGCGTATCCGTTTCCCACACCACTCGGCCTATACGCCCAGGGGAAGAAAACGGTGTTAACTACCATTTTGTCAGCCACGAACAGTTCGCCTCAATGGTTGAGCAAAGCTCGTTTCTTGAGCACGCGCAAGTCTTTACCAATTATTACGGTACCTCTACGAAATGGGTGGAGGAAAGTTTGGCCTCAGGCGTTGATGTGATACTCGAAATTGACTGGCAAGGTGCCCAGCAGGTGCGCAAGCATATTCCCGGCACAGTAGGAGTGTTTATTCTACCCCCGTCTCGGCCAGCGCTTCTGGAGCGACTAACCGGCAGAGGGCAAGATGGCGAAGCGGTAATTGCAGCGCGCATGGCCGAAGCCGAAAACGAGATATCGCACTTTGTAGAGGCCGATTACCTCGTTATAAACGACGATTTCGATGTCGCCCTTACCGAGTTTCGATCAATAGTGGTCGCTCAGCGGCAAAAGCTTGAAAAACAGCAACAAAAGCACCAAGACTTACTCCAAGAGCTCTTGTCGTAACTGCGCAATTTGCGTACACTTCCTGCCCTTTTCAGAGCCGCCCAAAAGGCTCTAGCGGGATTTTTTAATTACCTTCGGAAATAGACTAATGGCACGTATCACTGTAGAAGATTGTTTGGATCACGTTGATAACCGTTTTGAACTCGTTATTGTGGGTAGCAAGCGCGCTCGTCAACTTGCCGTGCAGGGCAAAGAGCCTTTGGTTGCACCAGAAAACGACAAGCCAACGGTTATCGCTTTGCGTGAAATAGAAGAAGGTCTAATCGACGCAAGTATTCTCACTCAAGAAGATGACGATGCATCCGATGAACTCATTCTTCCCGAAACCATGCTTGAAGATTCAGGCATGAACCCCGCCGCCGATAGCTAATCGGAGGCCCTAGGAGGAACGCCTTGCTCACCATAGATTCGCTCAGCCATAGGCTTTCCTCCTATCTCGAACCCACGCAGATAAACCGCGTTAAGCGCGCCTACTACTACGCCGAGCAAGCCCATGCGGGACAATATCGGCGCAGCGGCGAGGCTTATATTACCCACCCCTTGGCGGTGGCCAATATTCTTGCCTCCATTCACATGGACCACCAAAGCTTAATGGCGGCCATGTTACACGACGTTATCGAAGATACTGGTATAGGCAAAGCGGCCATCAGCCATCAATTTGGCGAGCAGGTCGCCAACATTGTTGATGGTGTCAGTAAACTCGCCAAAATTGAATACGAAACTCAAGCCGAAAAACAGGCCAAAAACTTTCAAAAAATGGCCATGGCTATGGCGCGGGACCTACGCGTAATCGTCGTTAAACTGTCCGATCGACTACACAATATGCGCACCCTCGGCGCGCTACCCGCGGAAAAAAAACGCCGAATTGCCAAAGAAACATTGGAAATTTACGCCCCCATTGCCCATAGACTAGGCATGAACGACTGGCGAATCGAATTTGAAGATCGCGGCTTTGCAGCCATGCACCCTTTACGGGCAACACGCCTACATGCCTCACTGCAACAAGTAAGAGGTAACCGTAAAACACTCGTTGAAAAAATTCAGGCGGCTATAGAGTTACGCTTACAGCGAGAAAGCATAGACGGCCTTGTCATTGGTCGAGAAAAACACCTCTTTAGCATTTACAATAAAATGCGCAGTAAACATAAATCCTTTAAAGAAATAATGGATGTTTATGCGTTCCGTATTATTGTGGAAGACATCGACACCTGCTACCGCGCTCTCGGCGCCATTCATAATTTATACAAACCCAAACCCGGCGAATTTAAAGATTACATCGCCATCTCCAAAGAAAACGGCTACCAATCACTCCATACGGTTATCATTGGTACACAAGGTGTCCCCATTGAAGTGCAAATTCGCACCAAGGAAATGGACGAACTTGCCAGCCGAGGCGTTGCCGCTCATTGGCTTTACAAGTCGTCGGGGGACGATGACTCGGCCTCAGCTGGCAGCTATGACCGCGCTAATCGCTGGATAAAACGTTTACTCGAAATTCAACAGCACACTAACAGTTCCGTTGAATTTGTTGAAAACGTTAAAATCGATTTGTTTCGCGATGAGGTCTATGTATTTACACCCAAGGGCGAGATCATTGAATTGCCCGCTGGCTCGACACCTGTCGATTTTGCCTATGCCGTACACACACAAGTCGGCAACACCTGTGTAGCATGCCGTATTAATGACCGCCCTGCACCGCTATCTCAACAGCTCGAAAGCGGTCAAAAAATAAAGATTATTTCGTCCGAAAAATCGCAGCCCAACCCCAATTGGTTAAATTTTGTGATTACCGCAAAAGCACGCGCGGCCATTCGACATTATTTAAAAAATCAGCGTCATACCGAATCTGTTGAACTTGGCAAACGCATGTTCATGCGAGCACTCACCAATAACAACCTGCAATTTGACCAACTGAATCACGATCAAATTACCGGATTACTCGAAAAAACCACAAGCGAATCGCTGGACGAAATGTATGAAAGTGTTGGCTTAGGCCGAATTACCGCCCTCACCATTACCAGTATTTTATTGCCCGATTCCGACGAAAATCGCGATGGCACGGGTATTACACCCATATCCATCGAATCACCCGACAGCCTACTCATAAGCTTTGCCCGATGTTGCCGCCCGATACCTGGAGACCCTGTCGTTGCGCACTTAAGTACAGGGAAAGGCGTTGTTGTTCATCGCGAACCTTGTAAAAACGTGAGTGATTTGCGCAGTAAAAAAGAAAGCCTCTCCGACATTAGTTGGTCTCCGAATGTTACCGGTGAATTTTTAACGATTATTCGAGTAGAAGTAAAATCCGAGCGCGGAATTATTGCCTCGCTTGCCACACGCATTGCCAATACCGGAACGAGTATTGAAGGTATCCAAGTAGATGAGCGCGATGCAGAAAATAGTGTTATCACTTTAACCGTCGCCGTTACTAGCCGAGTACATTTAGCCAATGTGATGCGCTCTATTCGTAATATGCGTTCCGTTACCAGTGTCGGTCGACCTAAAACCTAAGGAAACCTCATGCCCAACAAAGCGATTATTCATTCAGACAATGCCCCCAAAGCGATTGGCACTTATTCTCAGGCCGTAAAAGTAAGCAATACGGTTTATTTGTCGGGGCAAATTCCGCTGATTCCAGACACAATGGAAATGATTGAAGGTGATTTCGAAGCACAAGCAGAGCAAGTGTTTATCAACCTAAGCGCCGTATGTGAAGCAGCAGGCGGCACACTGCAAAATATTGTGAAGCTCAATCTATTCTTAACGGACCTCAGCCACTTTCCCACCGTGAACGAGGTAATGAGTAGGTACTTTAAGGAGCCTTACCCAGCCCGAGCTGCTATCGGTGTTAAAGAACTACCGAAGGGCGCGTTGGTAGAAGCCGATGGAATAATGGTAATTTAAGGCGTTAACTTTGGAAAACCGTCAATTCCCAAACGAATTGACGGTACTCTCATCTAAAGGCCCTGTAGCCGCCATCCATTATTGCGCGGGCCACTTATCCTGTTTAGCTCGACTCTTTTAAGCTCCAACGTAATACCCAGTAGCCGCCAACCGCCGATAAAAGCGAACCTGCAATTACGCCCAAGCGTTCATCAAATAACAATAAGGTGTCGGCACCAGGGAAGGCCAAAGAACCTACAAATAAGCTCATCGTAAAACCAATACCGCACAACAGCGAAACACCGTAGAGCCCCATGTAATTCATATTTTTCGGTAAACGGCAAAGCCCCAGCTGTATTGCTGCACAACCGAACAGAAAAACACCAATCTGCTTACCCACAAAGAGCCCTGCCGCGATGCCTACCGGCACGGTGTGAAAAATAGTATCGCTACTCATGTTCATAAAGTTAACCCCTGCATTCGCAAAAGCAAATACGGGTAAGACAAAAAATGCGACGGGCGAATGTAATTCATGTTCGAGGAATTTTAAGGGCGAATGAATAGTGGGTCGCGCGGCCGACGCCGATTGACTAGTCGTCGACGCTCGCATTGGAATAAAAAACGCGAGCAGCACCCCCGCCAAGGTTGCGTGTACACTGGACTTCAACAGTGCAACCCACATTATCACCCCAATAATCATGTACACACGTAAGCTGGTGACGCCACGCCAGTTCAAAAAACCCAAAATAACGCAGCATGCACCGGCAAAACCTAGCGCCATAAACGATATGTCTTGGGTATAAAACAACGCAATGATAATAATTGCACCCACATCATCAAAAATTGCGACTGACGTTAAAAATATCTTAATAGCCAGCGGTACTCTCGAGCCTAATAAACTCAGTATGCCCAAGGCGAATGCGATATCGGTTGCCGCAGGTATTGCCCAACCTTGTAGCGCAACAGGATCATTCCAATTGATGTAAGCGTAGATACCCGCTGGTACAACCATGCCACCAAACGCCGCGACAGCGGGCAATATAATATTGTGAAAATCTGAAAGCTCTCCCTCTATGAACTCTCGTTTTAGCTCTAACCCCACCATTAAAAAGAAAACGGCCATCAAGCCATCGTTCACCCATAGCAATAAGGGTTTGGCTATTTCTAGTGTTCCTATAGCCACAACAATGGGCGTATCCAACAGTAGGTCGTAAATTCCGCCTAAGGGAGTATTGGCCATCACAATGGCTAATACTGCCGCCATTATTAATATAACGCCGCCAGCTGCGTCATGCTTAAATACGTCGGTCCACTTCGTTGTTTTCACAAATATTACTCCATGTGAGGCAGTACACTTAATTTACAAGCGTCGTCATTAATACGATCAGCCTGTAAAACAAAATTAAATTTATTAAAGTTCAAGCAACAATCAAAATCCGCTTCGGGGCTCCATGGCTGCGCCGAATCAAAAAATCGTGCCGCGAAAGGGGAGCGTCGTAGTTCTGCTTCAACCGCGTCATCACTCACCGATTCACCACGTAACAAAGCGGCCAAGTAATCGGCATATAGCCAATCCTCATCACTAGGCGTATTCGCATTCAACCCCATTCGTACCAATGTAACCTGCTCCGGTCTCCGACTTACAATATAGTCTGCCGTGGCTCGTGCGTTTACAAAAGCTCCGGTTAACACCTGAGCCGCTTCAACGGCATTGACTAATCCCTGAGTCCCAGCGTGGGTCGTATGTATTATCGTTTTTCCTTCAAGGTTTTCTTTCTCGATAACACTTGGAGAATTTCCAAAATCAAAGCCTGGGAGGCATTTGCCGAATCGCTCTCCCAGCAATACGATATTGGGTAATTGATGCCGATAATCAAGTGCGCGTTCACTATCACCCACCGCTATAATCTCTTTAGCCCCTGCCTGCACGCAGTAACACGCCGTAGTAAATGCCCTAAACACATCAATAACTACAGCTACACCACGCGCCGATTGGGCTCCTTCAACAAAATCAACGAACTTTAACTCCATTAAAAATACTCTCTCTATTCGCGCAACAACCCCATGGGCGCTACACACCTCTTACGATTTACCCGTTTTGTACAATCTAGTCTAACGGCTGATTTACCCAACACGAGAGGTAGTGTAGGCTTATTAAAAACCTCTAACCAATAGATTTAACCATGACTTTAACAGAATTGCGTTACATCGTTACCCTCGCACAAGAGCAGCATTTCGGCCGCGCCGCCGATCGCTGTCATGTCTCTCAACCCACTTTAAGCATTGCCGTAAAGAAATTAGAAGAAGAACTTAAAGTCTCTATTTTTGAGCGCTCCAAAACGCGTGTTTCTGCCACACCCTTAGGTGAGACTATTATTAAGCAGGCCCAAAAAGTTTTGGAACAGGCCGCTGCGATAAAAGATATCGCCAGCTCCGGCCAGAACCAACTTACAAACCCCTTTCATATTGGGGCTATTTTTACCATTGGCCCATACTTATTTCCTCGACTAATTCCCTCGCTACAAACGTTAGCCCCCGACATGCCGCTGTATGTAGAAGAAAGCTACACAGCAACATTGCGCCGACGTATTCGCCACGGCGACCTGGACGCAATCGTAGTAGCCTTACCATTTACGGAGGCCGACGTTGTGACTCAACCGCTCTACGAAGAACCTTTTGTCGTGCTGATGAGCAAGGGCCACCCGTTATCGAAGGACGCCACTATTGATCCTGCTTCTCTAAGCCAATACAACGTATTGCTATTGGGAGAAGGGCATTGCTTTCGTGACCAAGTATTAGCGGCCTGCCCCAATTTAAAGCCTTCTATCGACGACCCCAGAGGTAATATTCGTACCGCCGCGGAAGGAAGTTCACTCGAGACACTAAAATATATGGTGGCGTCCGGCTTGGGGATTACCATTTTACCTCAGTCTGCCGCAATTATTGGCCATTACTCTGCTGACCAACTCGATATTCGGCCGTTTGCCGACCCCGTACCTACGCGCACTGTCGCACTCGCATGGCGGGCGAGCTTTCCGCGCCTGCAAGCGATTGACGCAATACGCGATTCGATTACCGATTGTAAGGTAGGGGAAAATTTTAACGCGTAAACTGGGCTTCAGCCCTCTCCGTATTTACCGCCAGAAAGAGATCAGCTATGGATGTTCGCCAAGCCTTACAAGAACGAAAATCCGTCCGAGCCTTTTTAGACAAGCCGGTCGACAGCGATATTGTGTCACGAATTCTCAGCGCTGCGGCACACGCACCTTCTGGTACTAATGCACAACCGTGGCAGGTGGCAGTGGTCTCTGGCGAGCACAAACGTACACTGGATAACGCACTAGTCGCGGCGTTCGGGCGCGGAGATGAAGAGAAAATGGATTATTTGTACTACCCGCTCGAATGGGTAGAGCCCTACAAGTCGCGCCGCCGTGCCTGCGGCCTACAAATGTATACCACGCTTAACATTACACGCGAAGATCGCGATCGCCAGCGCGCGCAATGGCAGGCTAACTACACTGCTTTTGATGCGCCCATCTCGCTGTATTTCTTTATCGATCCCGTGATGAAAACTGGCTCGTTTATGGACTACGGCATGTTCTTACAATCCATAATGCTAGCAGCCGTAGAAGAAGGCTTGGCCACTTGCGCTCAAGCGGCGCTCGGGCAGTACCCCGCCATCGTAAAAGAATCACTCGGCTACGACGCCTCTTTAACCTTGGTATGCGGTATGGCGCTCGGTTATGAAGACACTGCAGCCCCCGTCAATCAGTACCGTACTCCGCGTGAACCCATCGATAATTTCGTTCGCGTGTTTACTTAAGCTCGCCACGCGGAGACGCTAAATGTGTAAAGACCTCTCGCTTACCGTCTTTACGTAATAGCCATACATCGTAAGCATCAAATCGATCGCCCATTTCCATGCCCGGGCTGCCAACGGGCATACCAGGCACCGCTAACCCAATAGCATTAGCAGGGCGCTCCGCCAGAAACCGCTGTATCACATGCGCAGGAATATGGCCTTCAAACACATAGCCCTCCTTTGTTACGGCGGTATGGCATGATTGCGACTCGCGCGGAATATTCAGCGATTGCTTAACGGTATTAAGATCGTCCGGGTGGACTGTCTGGGTTGTAAAACCGGCATCATTCACGTGGGCAATCCAATCGGCACAACACCCACACGTAGGGCTTTTATACACAGTAAAGTCTGACGACGACATGGCAGGTGTAGCGGCATCACTTAGCGGCGTAGACGGTACCGGCTTCTCTGAGCACGCCAATACAGTAAATGCGATAAGACTGTATAAAAAACGAGACATTAGATTAATCATGGTTCATTCATCATTGAGGCTGGCCACACAGCATAATCAGAATTTCAACGAGAGAACACCGAAATCCAAAGTGGGGTGTTTTTAACGGTTAAGCCTGCAAACGTTGCATCGCCAAAAAATGTAATCTCGCGGCAACGCTTCCACAAAAGTGGCCGCCAAGGCATTCCGTTAACTCGCTAAACGTCCCGCTTGATAATCTGCAATAGCCTGCTGTATTTCTTTAGATGAGTTCATCACAAATGGCCCGTGTTGCACAATGGGTTCTTTTAACGGCTTACCCGACAACATCAATACTCTCGCAACGTTCTTGCCCTTATTCTGGATAACCACATTGCCGTTACCACTGAAACGCGTCAATGTTTGCGCGCGAGTCACCACCTGTTTTTCGCCCAAGGTTACGCCGCCGTCATACACATACGCCAAAGCGTTGTGACCATTGGTTAAGGCGATATCGGCAACAGCCCCTGGCTGTAAATGAATATCAACAAACAATGCTTCTGTATCTTTTACCGATAAATAACCGGTAACGGCATTAGCATTTATCTCCGTTTTACCCGAAAAAGCCTTTAATTGTAATCCATCCCAGGCATACATCGGAATGGCAGCGCCATCTATATCGTTGTAATTTGCCGGTATCAATTTACGTTTAGCGGGGAGGTTAACCCACAACTGAAAACCGCGCATTTTACCTTCCGTTTGTTTCGGCATTTCCGAATGAATAATGCCTTTTCCTGCAGTCATCCACTGCACATCACCATCATTGATGAGGCCAACATTGCCCATGTGATCACGATGTTCCATTTTCCCTTCTAGCATATAGGTTACCGTTTCAAACCCTCTGTGAGGGTGGGGGGGGAAGCCACCAATATAATCGGCGGCCTCATCCGAACCAAACTCATCCAGCATTAGAAACGGATCAAAACGTTCTGGGCGTTCCCCACCAAACACTCGTTTAAGCTTTACGCCGTCGCCATCAGACGCTGCACGCGCGCGAATCTGCTCGACGATATCGCGTTGTTTCACTGCGGTATTTTTTACTGTTGTCATACAACCTCCTGCTCGCTCACTAACGCATCAACGTGAGCCTTTATTGTCTCTTCGGCTTTTGCGATAGCCGTTTCACGCACGCCACCAGACATGTTTAAACCCTCTGCATAAATAAATTCAACATCATTCAGGCCTAAAAAACCTAACAATGTTTTCATAAAGCGGGTTAAAGAATCTGCCTCGGTACCCTGATACTGCCCACCACGCGTCATAAGAACGAACACTTTCTTTTTGCCCGCTAAACCCACTGGGCCGTTCTCCGTATATTCGAACGTTGTGCCCGCTCGCGTTATATGGTCAAACCACGCCTTTAACACCGAGGGTACGCCAAAGTTGTACATGGGCACACCCAGAATCAATATATCGGCAGCACTGAACTCGGCTATCAACGTATCCGCTAAAACCGCCTTACCCTCACCAATAGCGCCGAGTGTTGAGGCATCCAAATGGGGTATAGGGTCAGAAGCGATATCGCGGTGGGTCACCGTGAGGTCATCAAGCTCCTCGGCTAACAATGTCATTAACCGTTGCCCTAATTGATGGGAAACGCCAGCCTCAGAAAAAATGCTCGAATCAATCGTTAAAACATGTGTGCTCATAGTAACCTCTCTTTTATGCCGCTGACGTTTATGCGCAGGGCCGCCTTAGTAGGGTTACCATCTTATGCTTTCATTTCCGATTAAATGTACGCTATATTTGCACTTATTAATCGAAAATATTGATACATCATGAAAATAACACTTGAGCAGTGGCAAACCTTTAAAACCGTTATCGATGAAGGCTCCTTCGCTAGGGCGGCCGAAGCATTGAACAAAAGCCAATCTAGCGTTAGTTACATTATTGCTCGCCTACAAGAACAGCTACCTATCGCACCGCTCGTGCAACGCGGGCGCAAGGCGGAATTAACAGAAGCGGGGAAGGTACTGTATCGCCACGCGGCCAGCCTATTAACTGAAGCCGAACAACTGGAAAAGACTGCAACGTATCTTGCGAGCGGCTGGGAAACTGAAGTCGCCATAGCTGCAGACGCTCTCACGCCCCTCAAACAACTCCTGTGCGGCTTACAAGATTTTTCATCACAAAGCCCCAGCACGCGTATTCGGCTTTACGAAACCACGCTTTCCGGTACAGACGAAGCGCTCATAACGCGCCAAGCCGACATCGCCATTAGCGGTAATATACCACCGGGATTTCTCAGTACGCCGCTCCAACATATCACCATGGTGCCCGTCGCTGGCAGTCATCATCCGCTGGTGCGCCGGTCACATGTAAGTGAAAAAGATCTCAAAAACCATCGACAAATAGTTGTTCGTGATTCCGGCCTAAAACGAGAACAAGATGCGGGCTGGCTCGGCGCAGACCAGCGCTGGACAGTGTCCTCTTTTGCCACCAGTATTGAAGCCGTTAAATCAGACTTAGGTTTTGCGTTTTTACCGCTTCATATCGTTCAATCTAGCCTAGACAATGGCGAGCTCATTCGCCTGAATATGCGCACCGGCGGTGAACGACATATCCCGCTGTATTTAATTGTGGGTGATCAAAGTAACGCGGGGCCAGCCGTGCAAGCGGTTGCCGAAAAATTAGTGCTGCATTTAACGAACGCACATCCAACGTGAGGAAAACACAATGCACATTAACCTTACACACTGGCTAGGGGTCATTACTTTAAGTGGTTTAATCGCAACGCATTGCTTTGGCAAACCCTTTGGCGAACGCCTATCTGAGGCTGCACTTGAACGGACACAACACGCCATTACTTACGACGGCAGTTACCAAAAAATCGATTACCCCGGTGGTGATGTTGCGCCAAACATTGGCGTTTGTACCGATGTTGTAATTCGCAGCTACCGCCAACTCGGTATCGATTTACAACAAGTATTACACAACGACATTCGCGAAAACTTCGCACAATACCCTTCGAATACCCTCTGGGGGCATACTCGCCCCGATACCAATATCGACCACCGTCGCGTTCCCAACTTAGAAACTTTTTTTGCGCGCAATGGGTCTTCATTACCCTTATCAAACGACCCAAACGATTATTTACCTGGTGATATTGTGAGTTGGCGTCTAAGCGGCAATCTGCCTCATATCGGTATTGTCACGCATAAAAAAGACCGTGTTTCTGGTCGCCCTTTAGTGGTACACAATATTGGCATGGGGCCGCAACTGCAGGACCGTATTTTTAGCTACACACCCACTGGGCACTACCGTTTTAATCCACAAGGAAGTACGCCATGAATAAAACCACTCGCTGGCTATTCAATGAATTAGCGCTCTGGCAAACCCAAGGCATTATCGATAACGCTCAAGCGCAGCGTATCCAATCGCTTTACCGTGAACACGATGAACCGGTATGGGGGAAAATAATATTTGCCGCTATAGGCTCTATTATTTTTGGCTTGGGCATTATTTTACTCTTTGCTTACAATTGGGCAGACATGCACCGGTTTAGTAAAATGGCGGTTGTACTACTGTCACTCATAACCGCACATGCTCTCGGTTATTATTACAGTGGCCAACATAGCAATCACCCTAAAGTTGGTGAAAGCTTACATGTATTAGGCACCATGCTGTTTGGCGCAGGTATTTGGCTAGTCGCCCAAATCTACCATATAGACGAGCATTACCCCAATGCGCTCTTAGTGTGGGCGCTAGGCGCACTCGCGATCGCTTGGACACTACCGTCACTCGTTCACACGCTGCTATCGCTAACCTTAATTGCCCTATGGCATTCCTTCGAAGTATTTAACTTTCAAACGGTAAACCATTGGGCGAACTGGATTGTATTAGTGGGCATTATCCCTCTTGCGTGGTTTCAACGATCACGCAGTGCACTGTTTATGTCACTGTCGCTATTTATTTTCACTTTTTCGTTATCTTACGGCCAAACTGCCGATTCGCACGAAGCGACCGTGCTTACGCTTCTACTTCTGTTAAGCGGAGGCTGTATTCTTACCAGTTTCGTCGTAACAACCAGTAGCTTCCCCGAAAGCCACGGAATTTTTCGCACCATTGGCGTTAGTGTTTTTGTTATAACGCTCTATATTTTCACATTTTCAGCGGTTGATAACGTCTACTTTAGGGGCGATTTACAAGCACTTTCAATACAAACTGCCAGCTATTTTTTACTGCCTATTGTGTACAGTGTTAGCATTACCACGCTGCTGCTAACGCGTTACCGACACTCTATTAATAACGTTATTTTTACGGCTGAAATTGCACTCATATTAGGTACACTAACGCTGTCACTACTCTCTGTATTCAAACCGTTTAATCTTTATGAATTTAACTGGATTTTATACAACGTTTTATTTCTGTCTTACAGTATATTGCTTATCTATCGCGGCACTCATCAACTCGTATGGCAAGCCGCAACGGTGGGCACTATCATGCTATCGGCCTTCACGTTTGCCCGTTTTATCGATCTATTTGACAGTTTATTAATAAGAGCTGCGGCCTTTTTAGTGATTGGTGCACTCTTGTTTTTCGTGGGTATTTATTACTCCCGACAAAAACTAAAACAGCGCGAACAATTTGCCACGGAGGCCCGCCCTCATGTTCAATAAAAACGTATTACGTAAAGGGGTAATCGTCGCCATTATTGCGCAAGTATTTATTTTGGCGTTTATGGCGGGCAAGCGAGAAATGATAGTTGCAACAGGTAAAACGTTATATTTACGCTCGGCACCCATTGACCCTCGCGATCCATTCAGAGGTGATTTTGTGCGATTGCGTTATGGTATTAACAGCATCCATCAATCCCAGTACCAAGGTGTTCGCCCATTCGAAGAGTTAAACGCAGGCCAAGTACTTTACACCGCTCTTAAACACGGCGCAGACGACGTTTATTCGTTTGATTATCTAACCGATCAACAACCTAAAAATGCCACTTTTATTAGAGCACGCGTCAATACAACATGGTCTTTTATGCGCTCGCGTAACGGTTTTATTAATTTAAAATACGGTATCGAACAGTATTTTGTTGAGCAGGGTAAAGGCAAAGCAATGGAGGACACGCTTGGCACGCGCGACGCCCTTCAAATACCGGTTGAAATGCGTTTAGCCGTAGGAGGCGATGGAACAGCCGTAATTACTGATCACCGTTGGAGCAAGCTTGGAATACAGCTGGCTTTTATTCAACCGGCACCCGAACGTAGAGACCCAAACGATGCCATTGTTAGCCCCATTATTAGCATTACAATGCAGAACGTTTCGCAACAGCCTCTTACCCTCGCGCACTTGGCGGATGACTGTTCCTTTTCTCTTGTTCACTACAATAATTCTAGCTACAAAGAAAATGCTGATCGTGGTTGCACCATCAACACACAGCTCCCCGACACCACAATACTCCAACCCGACGAATCAAAAACCATTCAAATCGATTTTAGTGAAACACGCTGGCATGTTGACACTGAAGGAGAGCATGTCGAAACCGGTTCACTACTCGGCTGGCATCAATTTCGAATTGTTTATACCGCACCGAGCGTAGACGGAACGTGGCAAGGCACGATGCAGACACCACTCTTTAGTGGCAATGGGCGTGTCGATTAATACGTTTTCGCGCGCAAAATTAAAGCGCCTTTGGCGATTTAGGGACTTCCAATAACATATCATCATCCATCAGAGTGTGCCCATCTTTAAAGGGCACATAAGTGCGTGCATCCGTGCAGTAAGCGTGATTTTGTTGTAATTCTTCACCAACGAATGTTTCCACGGCTTGATGAAATTGTTTGTTTACGAGGTAATGGTAAGAGCACGTTTTAACGGGGGTAAAACCCCGCTGAATTTTATGTTCGCCTTGCGCGCCCGGGTCGAATCGTTGTAGGCCCTGTGCAATAGCATAATCTATTCCTTGGTAATAGCAGGTTTCGAAGTGCAACCCATCAACTTCTTCGCGCGCGCCCCAGTAACGACCATACAACGTTGTGTCATCTCTGAAGTATAGCGCTGCCGCTAACATAGGGTTCTCTAACGACTCGCCATGTGCGCTGCACAGTACTATTGATTCAGGCATAGCCTTTGCAATTCTGCAGAAAAAATCTTCGTTAAGATAACCCGCATGGCCACTACGTTTTAAATACGTGGTTTGATATAGCATCGAAAAAATTCGCCAGTCACTCGCACTCACATCACCGCCTTTACGCATGGCAAACTGAATATTCTGGGCGCACACTTTTTGGCGTTCTCGTTTAATGTTTTTACGTTTTCTCGAACTAAAACTTTCTAAAAACTGATCGAAACAGGTGAAGCCTTGATTAAACCAATGAAACTGCGTGCCCTGACGTTGAGCATAACGCGTCGGGGAAAACAATGATCTGTTGCTTGCCGACGGGAATAAACAATGAAAGCCCGAACCGTTAAGATCACAAAGACGCTGTGCGATGGCCTCTTCTATTACCGCCATACACTCGCTATATTGCAGGGTATTAAGGTCGCTAGAAAACGCCATTCGCGGGCCGGTTGCGGGCGTAAAAGGTATGGCGTTCAATAACTTTGGGTAATACTCTAAACCGGCACGCTGGTAGGCATCCGCCCACCCCCAATCAAACACATACTCTCCGTAGGAATGTGTTTTTTCATAGAGAGGCAATGCCGCAATGAGTGTTTGATTGTTGTGTATAAGTAAGTGGCAAGGCTGCCAGCCGCTTTCAGCGGTCGTACTTCCCGACGTTTCTAAAGCGGCTAAAAAACCGTAGCGAGTAAATGGGTGGGCCTCAGGCCAGAGCGCAGCCCAAGTATGTTCATTAATATCGGTTATTGAGTTTATAAATGTAGCCTGCATTTTTTACCTCGCTAAGGACTCTAAACAGGCTCGACAAAGCACAAACAACTAGGATGTTTAAGAAATTAGTGTTCGCCTACATTTTTGACAAAACGTTTTATCGGAAAATGACACGCAAAAACGCTGCCTTTTTTGAGCTTACTACGAATTCGCAGGTCTGCATCATGTCGCAATAAAATGTGCTTAACAATGGATAAACCTAGGCCTGTTCCGCCGGTTTCTCGAGAACGACCGTGATCCACCCGATAAAAACGCTCCGTTAAGCGCGGCAAATGCCGTGGGTCTATACCGTCACCGTTGTCTTTAACTTTCACAATAACTTCGACAGGCTTAAGCTCTACCACAACGGATATTTTGCGGCCGCTACCCGTATAATTTACCGCGTTGTAAATTAAGTTGGCAAAAGCGCTACGGAGTTCATTTTCTAACCCTAATAGTTCCACACGAGGTTCACACTTAATCTCAAAAATATGTGCTCGTTCCCCGCTCAGTACTTTTGCCTCAGCGACAATTTGTTCGAGTAAAGGCCGCAATGCAACTGGCGACTGGCCAGCCTCTCGATCTTCTGTTTCGAGCCTAGACAAGGTGAGCAAGTCGGTAATCAAACCGGTCATTCGACGCGTTTGACCTTGCATTTGATCGAGCGGTTTATTCCACGCGGGCGACAATTCAGCTGAATCGACCAAGGTCTCGAGGTAACCATTAATGACCGTCAGTGGCGTGCGCAATTCGTGCGATACGTTGGCAACAAAATCTTTTCGCATGCGCTCTAAGTTGGCAATATGCGTGATATCGCGCGCAATAACTAGCCGGTCGCCGTCACCAAACCGATGAATATGAAACTGGAGAGTTTGCCCCTCTTGCCGCATTGACACCAGCTCAAGCGGTTCGTCGTAGCAGTCGCTTTCGTAATAGTCGACGAAACGAGGGTGGCGAATATAGTTAGTTAGCTTGCGGCCCAAATCCTGAGGCGTGAAATCAAATTGGCGCTCAGCGGAACGATTCCACCACTCGATATTATCGCGCTTATCAACAATAACTACGCCATCGGCCAATGCCGAGGTCATATCTTGCACTCGAGCCACGACACCCCGTAGCCGCTGTTTATCTTTTTCTGCTCGTTTAAGCATTAATTCGATATCTTCGGCAATTTCCCCCCAGATACCGCGTAATTCGTAATCGTGCACGCCTTGCAACCGCGTATCGTTAACCCACGACTCTAAACAGCGCACTTGATAGAACGTCCAACCGACATAAGCCAAAGCACCCAACAACATTGTGGGCCAGATAGCCTTGATAAGAATGCCAATTGCAAAGGCAACAGACAAATACACCAGAAGCCACTTAATCTCAGTGGCTATACCTTTTCGAAACATAAAGAATTAGCTTGTTGGTTATTCGGCTGTAGCCAAAAACTTGTTGGAGAAACGATAACCTGCTCCACGAACGGTTTGGACAAGCCTATCATGGCCATCCGCCTTCAGGGCCTTGCGCAGACGGCGGATATGAACGTCCACTGTGCGCTCTTCTACATACACGTTGCCGCCCCAAACATAGTCGAGCAGTTGATTGCGCGAGTATACCCTTTCTTGATGCGTTAGAAAGAATTCCAGTAAGCGGTATTCGGTAGGGCCCAGTTGAATGGGGCTTCCACTGATGGTAACTCGGTGACTACTTGGGTCTAGACAGAGCCCTTCAACGATAATGGGGTCGCCACTGGACAGCGTATCGGCTCGGCGCAGCACCGCCCGTAAACGCGCCACAAGCTCCCGTGGAGAGAATGGCTTGGTAATGTAATCATCAGCGCCCAATTCCAAGCCCTGAATTTTATTGTCTTCTTCGCCTTTGGCCGTGAGCAAAATGAGCGGAATTTCGCGGGTAACTTCATCGTTTTTCAATCGACGGGCCAACTCTATACCGCTAATCCCGGGCATCATCCAATCGAGTAACACTAAGTCTGGCCGCACATCCACAATAATTTGATGGGCCTCTTGTGCATCGCACGCTTCCAAAACGCCATATTCTGCCATTTCCAGCGCCACTCGCAACATATCTCGAATCGCGCGTTCGTCGTCTACAATCAGTATTTTTTTCTCAACCATGGAGATTTCATCCTGCTAAAAAGCGTGTTGATCGCTGACTTACAGTAAGCTCTTAGCCCTGTCTATGACAATGACATTAAGAATAGGAGCAGTACCGAACCAGACAGGATTAAATAAAGGTTTTATTACGCTTTTATGACATTACGAATAAAGTGCCGAAATGGGTGAAATAAAACTAGAAACGCCCTAATTTAATGCGTTAATACGGCGTAATCGAGTAAAATACCTAAAAACACAATCATGCCAACCCAGTTGTTGTTAAGAAACGCCTGAAAACACGCCTCTCGCTTACGATCCCGAATTAAATACTGCTGATACACCATAAAACCGCCCGCAACGAGAACAGATAAGTTGTAAATCCAGCCAAGCTGAAACTTCTGACCAACCAGCCCGAGTGCAAAAATCACCATGCATTGCAGCACCGCTGTCATCAGCTTATCCTGATCACCAAACAAAATAGCCGTCGATTTCACGCCGATTTTAATGTCGTCATCACGATCAACCATCGCATAAAACGTGTCATACGCTACCGTCCACAAAACCACCGCCGTGTAAAGCACCCACATATCTGGCGATAGTTCGCCCGTTTGCGCGGCAAACGCCATAGGCACGGCCCACGCAAAAGCGGCCCCTAGTACGACTTGAGGTAAGTGGGTATACCGCTTCATGAAGGGATAGCAAAACGCCAACACTATGCCTCCAAACGACAGGTAAACCGTGAGGGCATTCGTCATTAACACCAACAAAAATGCAAGGCCACTTAATGCCGCAAAAAGCGCTATCGCCTCTTTAACGCTCACAGCTCCCGTTACCAGAGGCCGTTGCTGCGTGCGGGCCACATGGCCGTCCACCTTACGATCGGCTAGATCATTGATAACACAACCCGCCGATCGCATGAGCACCACACCCACTACAAAAATGAACAATACGTCTAGCCGCGGAATACCTTCGGCAGATAACCACAAAGCCCAAAGCGTTGGCCACAGCACAAGATAGATACCAATTGGACGGTCAAGCCGCATTAAGCGAGCGACATTTTTAAGTTTAGCGGGAATCTGCGGCACAGTTGTCTTCATGGTGTGTGATCAATTAGGGAAAGGAGTCGCTCAACGTATTGGCGAAGTGTGTTTCGATGATGAATCGGCGAATTCATCTAAAATCAAACTAACCGGTATTTTAACCGTGTTTATAGCAACTGTTCACACTAATTTAAACGCTACCACCGGAGACACCCATGCGTAAACCTGAACTAATTCAAACCGTAGCGCACGTTACCGGCTTAAATACTCGCCAAGCCGATGACGCCGTTGCGGCATTAATCGAACAAATGACAAATGCCCTCGCACGTGGCGAAAGTGTCAATCTCATGGGTTTTGGTGCGTTTTCGGTTAAAACGCGTGCCGAACGTAACGGTAAACACCCTAAAACCGGCGCGCCCATCCATATTAGCCCCAAAAATTACATTAGCTTTAAACCTAGCAGCGCGTTACGCTCACTGTCACAACCGCCTAATATCGACCAATAATAACGGAAGAATCCATGTTAAAAATGCCTCTCCACCTGCAAATTCTAGTCGCCATTGTCGCTGCTATTTTAACCGGTTTACTCGTTAACGAATTAAACCAAAAAGGTATTGCCGCAGGTGAATATATTCAAGATACGATGGTGTTCGTAGGCAAAATGTTTATGAACGGGCTGAAAATGATTATTGTCCCTCTCATTTTATCGTCGATTATTACCGGTATTGCCACCTTGGGCCAAGGCAGCGATCTAGGCCGGCTCGGCGGTAAAACTATTGGGTTTTATATGGCCTCGAGCCTTATGGCTATTCTCACGGGCCTACTCGTCGTCAACTTATTAACGCCCGGTATTATCGACGGGCAACCCGCCAAAGATATTTTAAATTTGAGTAGCCCTGAAGACTTAAATTCAACATTGAGTAAAATTGAAGGCCGAGGCACCGGCGATATTGCCGCTGTTTTCCATCGCATGCTGCCGCCTAACGTTGTCGCTGCCGCTGCGAACGGACAAATGCTTGGGCTCATATGCTTTGGCTTGTTGTTCGGTTTTTACATGACACGCATTGAAAGCCGCTACAAAGAAACGTTGCTTAATTTCTGGCAGGGCGTGTTCGATACTATGATGGGTATTACCCTTTTTATTATGAAATTTACGCCCATTGGTGTATTCGGGCTTGTGGGCAATACTGTTGCCACCACGGGGCTCGCTTCGTTCGGCCCGCTCATGATTTTCTTCCTATGCGTGGTGTTAGCGCTCGCTATTCATGTGTTAATCACCTTGCCGCTAGCCTTAAAATTCATTGCTCGGGTTCACCCAACAGGCCAATACAAAAGCATGGCACCTGCGCTACTCACGGCATTTTCTACCGCCTCATCATCCGGCACCTTGCCCATCACAATGGAATGTATGGAAAAAAAGGTGGGCGTGTCCAATCGAACGACCTCTTTCGTACTCCCCTTAGGCGCTACCATAAATATGGATGGCACAGCGCTATACGAATGTGTGGCGGCTATGTTTATAGCACAAGCCTACGGGTTAGATCTAACCTTCACTACACAGTTTACGATTGTACTTATTGCCCTGCTAACCTCAGTCGGTGTCGCCGGTATTCCCGCCGCTAGTCTAGTTGCCATATCTGTAATTCTGGCGGCCGTTGGTTTACCCGCAGAAGGTATAGGGCTACTTCTTGTCACCGACCGTGTGCTGGATATGCTTCGTACGGCAGTGAACGTTTTCAGCGATAGTTGCTGTGCCACGATTGTTGCGCGTACCGAAGGTGAAAAAACACGCATCGATGGCGGGTGACGCTGTGCAGGGGAAATTAAATTAAACGTTTATTTGATTTCTTGTATACTAGCGAACTCATTTGTTAGATAACGATCACTCCATGCTGCTAATAAGACATCAAACGTTGCACCGGGTAATCGTGCTGATCGCGATCATGCACTTGCTGGGTTGCGTAAGCCCTTTCACGGCCTCGCCCGTGCCCGCAGTTAGCGAGCAATGGCAAACCGCGCCCGTATTCTCTTCACCGGAATCGGTGGTATTCGACCCCCAGCGCGAGCTACTGTATGTCTCCAATATGCGCAACAGCGCAGTTCCCGACTCTTACACGCCAGACGATGTTGTCTCCAAGGTTTCGCTCAACGGCGATGTGATTCAACTCGCGTGGGTGACAGGCCTAATTGAGCCCTCGGGCATTACCCTCTTTAACGATAAACTTTACATTGTAGAACGCACCGGGATTGCCATTGCATCGCTAGATTCTGGCGAAATTATTCAGCGTATCCCCATTCACACCACCCGTTTTTTAAACGATATTACCATTAACCAAAACGGCGATATTTACGTTTCCGCCAGTGATGACAATCGTATTATTTTAATCAGGAACGGTAGTGTTTCTGAATGGCTTGAACACGAAACGCTCGCTCACACCAACGGCTTATTTGTTAGCGGTAACATTCTCTATGCTGCCACCATTAAACACTCCGCATTACAAGCCATTAACATCGACACACATAACATTACTACTTTGGCGCTTTTTCCCAATGGCATGTTAGATGGCGTGCAAGTGGTAGGCGACAATTACTGGGTATCACTCTATGAGGGCGAGCTTATAAGCGTATCGCCAAAAGGCGAAAAACAAACCCTTTTGAACCTACGTGGTAGCGGTAACACTATCGCCGATTTTATTTTTATCGAAACGAAGCGTTTACTCATAGTACCCTCTCTTTCGCACAATAAACTTATTAGCTTTCATATAGAAAACTGACGTTTATAGCAGCTCTCTCATTGATCAAAATCATCTAAAAAAACGCACGAATTCATCTAAAAATGCCCGATTTTTTGTCACGCTGTCGTCTAAAGTAAACTATGCTTTTTTAATCCAGCACTACTATGACACGTTTAAATGTCAGTGATAATTCGCTATTTCAATCAATTTACACACGTCTGCTACCTCTTTGGCGCCTCCACTTTATTGACGCTGCATACGGGTTATTTACACGCAAACGCACTCGCAGCAGAATCACCACGTGTCGTCCGTTATCCCATTGTTAATACCTCTCGTGAATTTTTTCATCGCAATACCTATGCGCTAAGCCTGTTTCGACTCGCTATTGAGAAATCCGCGAGTGACTACACCATCATGCACGTTCCTGCGGACATGAGTATTGGCTTAAGAAACGCAAAACTATTAGGCGAAGGCCAGCATGATGTTAATTGGATGCATACCAATACAGCACTTGAAGAATCGCTACTGCCGGTACGCATTCCAATATTCAAAGGATTAATTGGCTGGCGTTTAGCGTTCATAAGAGAAGAAGATCAAGGGTTATTTGATCACGTAAAATCGCCTTCTGATTTAGGTGAATATTTCGCAGGTCAAGGTTTTGATTGGCCAGACATTAAAATTCTGGAAGCCAACTCGTTACGTGTGCGGCCGGGATTTGATAGCCCCGCAATTATTAGCCTCATGCGTAACAAGCGTATCGACTATTTCCCGCGTTCAATCAACGAAATTTGGGATGAACGATCACGCTATGCAACAGGTGGAATTAGCATCGAAAAAACCGTAGCTCTTCGTTACGCTTCTGCCGTTTATTTTTTTGTAACACCATCAAAACCTGAACTCGCCAAAGTGCTTGAACAAGGGCTAGAAATCGCTATTGCAGACGGCTCCTTCGACGCTCTTTTCTTCGAGTTTTTTCACGCTATTATTGAAAAGTCTGCGCTAGCGGAGCGCAAAATTTTCCGGCTTTCCAACCCTTTACTGCCTCCTTCCACCCCCATCAATCGCAAAGAATTATGGTACTCAATCGACGAAAAAACTGCACAATAACCTGTGTAGGCACGTAAATTCAGCCACAAATTGCTTAACTCTAAAAATGCAAAAACACGTTTATACGCTTGTACGGCCACCCTTATAGGGCGCATCATAGCCACCAACAAAAAGTCTATGTGCAGTTTTTACTGTACGACCACGCTGCCTACACGAGCCTCTATCATGCCTAATAACCCGCTAATTTCACGCCCCAGCGTTATCGGAAATTTAACTAAAACCTTTATTGCAGGGCTCCTTGCGGCACTACCTTTAGCCGTAACAGCAGCTGTTATTGTGTGGCTAGCCGAATTGGTGCACCGATATCTTGGGCCAGATAGTTACATCGGAGTCATGCTTGGCCGTATAGGCCTTAACTTTGTTCCCACCGAAATATCTGCATACGCCATTGGTGTGGGCTGTGTCTTACTCGTGGTGTATTTACTCGGTGTGGCGGTTGAAGCGGGCTTAAAAAATCATTGGAGGGTATTCACGTCTAGCTTACTTAATCGCGTTCCACTTGTACGCTCCGTCTATCAAACCGTATCGCGTTTAATAACGCTGTTTGATAAGCCCGAGAAAGAAGAATACAAAGGAATGTCGGCTGTGATGTGCTACTTTGGGGGAGACCGCGCAGGCACTGCGGTACTGGCATTATTAACAAACCCTAAGCCAGTCGAGATAAAGCAGCAGCAGTATTACACCATTGTTATTCCAACCGCCCCTGTGCCTTTTGGCGGCGCCATTTTATATATGCCCATCGACTGGGTTGACAACGTAGACTTTGGTTTTGATGGGCTCGTTAATATTTATATGTCCATGGGTGTAACTTCTAGTGATTACTTTACTAAAACAGATATACCGCAAAAAAAACCCTAGAAACAAATCGCCTGTACCTTTCAGTTATGCGCTTACGTTTTAAACGTTACCAGCCGCCCCATACAAATGAGCTTTCGGCAAAATAATATAAGCACTAACACCCAACGCCCAAAAACACCCGCTCATGACTATATAGTACATTTCAAAGCTCGTGAAATTTAATACGAAAAAACCGATTGGTGTGGCCATTAGCCAGGCACTTGCCATACAGAGGCGCATACTGTTTTTAAATTTTTTCTGATTATTATTCGCCAAATACTGCGCTGAATAGTCGCCGGCTAGCGCCAATATTTGTGCAACGGCTGCAAAAGATAAACTTAAGAGTACGATGGCCACTAACAAAACAAGTGAATAAATTCGAACATAAGCAAAACTTATGCAAGCACAGCCACCTATCACTAAACCGGCCGCAATGAGTGTTCGCCCATCAAACGTTTCATGGCGCCATAGAGCGAAAGTTTGTACGTATACAATAGAGGTTAACGCTAACGCAACAAAAAATAAACCTACAAGCAATGGCCGAACATGCAACTCTTCTGAAAGAAAAATACTGAGTGTTGGCACCACCAATCCATACATGAGCGCCGCTAAAATTGCGACACTATAAAGGGTGAGGGACGGTACAGAAAATAACGATAACTTTTGCACTCAAGGCTCATCCGCGTTTGTTCAATCAATAAACCATTGTACGCGGGTGGCTGTGAGTGCAAGCTCAAGACCTAATGTATAAGGTTATGTATTGGCCCTTAACCACGCATTTTTTCCGCAATGGCGTCTAGATCTTCGCCGGACTCTAAAATATTGTCGATGGTGACCTTGGCGGTTTCTCTGTCGAGTTGCAGCTCTTCAAATAAACGTTCGGGTATTGGGCGCGCGAGGGTTTTTCCAAACCCTGCTCCGGCCAGTAAGTTTTGGGCGATATGCACGAGTTTGGCATACACAGCATATTCATCGACGTATTCAGCATTGTGCTGCTGGCGTAATGCAACCACAACTTCTTGCGGCATATTCCAATTATCCATGAGCCAAGAAGCCACTTGATTGCCCGTAACACCGAGTAAATGTTGTTCGACCGATGCCATAGGTACATGGGGGTTGGCTTTACACACCCGCTCAATGTTACTCCAATAAGGTGGGAATATTTCAGCCATGACTAAATAACCAAAATTATTC
The DNA here is from genome assembly GCF_014217335.1 of Teredinibacter purpureus. Taxonomy (NCBI): domain Bacteria; kingdom Pseudomonadati; phylum Pseudomonadota; class Gammaproteobacteria; order Cellvibrionales; family Cellvibrionaceae; genus Teredinibacter; species Teredinibacter purpureus. Next base: position 672,208 of record NZ_CP060092.1, read on the forward strand.
AGCAGGCCCGAAAGGTACGCCATTCCAAAACTTGGACGGCTCTCTCGGCCTATACTGGTAACCAAGCCTTCAACCGCCGCCGCCGTATAGACCGCGCCGCGCCAATACTCATCAATATGAGCGGGCGTTAAGCTTCGCATCGACATTGTTCGCCCTAAAGCTAAACCCAGTGCGAGATTTAAAACCATATCAAAACCTAACACCCGCACGATGGCATCATGGACTGATTTAATTTTTCCTGGAGCAGAATAGTAGGGTGAAGCCGCCCAACTCACCACCTGCGCAGCAAGGCTGGGATCAATTTCAACAATGTTGGCTAGATCATTAATGTCAGCGTTGGGATCGGCGCGTAATTTAATAATGCGTTGAGCCGTTTCGGGAAGCGGTGGCAATTCCAAGGTTTCGTCTAACCGTTGTCGAATACGTTTCTGCGTGAAACGTTTGACCGAATCCAATATTTTTTCTTCATCGCCACGCGCATCGGTTACGAATTGTGGAATAGGCGTCGCGCAATCCACTACATCCGAAGAGGTGATAATACTCGCAAAATCTTGTTGCGCAATTTCTAACATCGAGCCGTCTGTACCGGCATACAACCATAATTTTTTCTGCTTCAGTAACGCTGCGTCTACAATGGTGGGCATACCTTGCCAACGCGGTAGCGCCGGAACACAGCTCAGCTCACCTTCTTTCATTAACGGCTTTAGCTCTTCGATATTCACACCTTCAAAATGACGGCCAGTTTGTTGCTGAAGCGCATCTAGATCGACCATGGAACCACCAGGCAGTAAAACTTGTACACGTCCCTGCGCATCTTGAAGCAGTATTGACTGAACAAGACAGGCTTGCTGTTGCTGCTGCACTAGCGCAAGGCTTGTTATGCGATCATCCATTTGAGCAATGTTGTAAGTCACTTTTTGGGTATCGAGTAACTCTTGAATACTGGCGGGTAATGGCACTTAAAATCTCCTACTATATAGGTCGCATATACGAACGGTCATCCATTCAATATAGTCGGGGATAGGCTATTTTCTAGTCGGTGAGGAGATCTTTTACCGCGTCGTTAGATCTAAGAAGCGCGAACATAGAAGCACGCGCCAGCAATACGGCCCATGGCTATAACAGCGCTGCTCGCAATAGTGGCCGGCGTGTAACGTTTAGACCTGCGCATAGATTTTACGCTGGCCTACCCAACGCTGTACGAGCTTATCCGCGATACTGGGTTGGTTTTCGAGTAGATGTTCGCCAAGCGCATTTACACGCTCGAGAAGGTGTTCGTCGCGAACCAGATCGGCCACGCGGTATTGTGCCTCCCCAGTTTGGCGGGTACCCAAAAGTTCCCCTGGGCCGCGCAATTGTAAATCTCGCTCGGCAACAACAAAGCCATCGTTCGTATCACGCAATACTTGTAACCGCGAACGCGCTTGCTCAGATAACTTTGCGCCGTATAACAACACGCAATGGCTCGCAACGCGACCACGCCCTACGCGTCCCCTTAGCTGGTGAAGCTGGGCCAGCCCAAGCCGCTCGGGATTTTCGATAATCATCAAGCTCGCGTTCGGTACGTCTACGCCCACTTCAATAACCGTGGTGGCCACCAATAGCTGTAGGTCGCCACACTTAAACGATGCCATTACGGCTTCTTTTTCACGGGACTTTAACCGACCGTGTACCAAGCCAATAGAGAGCCCCGAAAGCGCTTCTCTTAGCAAACACACGGTCTCTTCTGCATTGGCTGCGGCAAGTGTTTCGGAATCTTCAACGAGGGTACACACCCAGTAAGCTTGTTTGCCATCGATACACGCCAGCCGAATACGCTCGATCACCTGTTCACGGCGAGATTGACTAATAAGAACAGTGTTAATGGGTGTACGCCCAGGTGGCAGCTCGTCGATAACGCTATAGTCCAGCTCGGCATAGGCGGTCATCGCTAATGTGCGCGGTATGGGTGTCGCGGTCATCACAAGTTGATGCGCTATGGCGCCTGCGGGGGATTTTTGTCGAAGACTTAAACGTTGGTCCACCCCAAACCGGTGCTGTTCATCAATGACCGCTAGGCCCAATTGACTGAACGTAACGTCCTCTTGGAAAAGTGCGTGGGTACCCACCACAATGTGCGCTTCACCGCTCGCGATACGGACTAACGCATCTCGACGTTTGGCTGCCGTTAATTTACCCACCAACCATTCCACGTTAAAACCCAGAACACGCATCCAATCACTAAAGTTATAAAAATGTTGCTCCGCTAAAATTTCAGTTGGCGCAACCACGGCTACCTGTCGGCCACTGGACACTCCCGCCAAAGCCGCCATTGCCGCAACTAAGGTTTTGCCCGACCCAACATCGCCCTGCACCATGCGAAGCATTGGCTTGCCGGCAATAAGGTCTCGCGCTATATCAGCGATTACCCGCTCTTGTGCGCCCGTTAAGGAAAACGGTAACTGCGCTAAAAACCGTTCTCGCAGGTCAGACGCAAGCACAAGCACGGGTGCTGATTCGATGGCCGCCAGCGCATGTATTTTTCGACGCGCTAAGAAATTCGCTAATAGCTCTTCGAACGCCAAACGCTGTTGATTCGGATGCAAGCCTTCCATCAAGGTCGCTACCGGCGCATCGTGCGGTGGGTGGTGCATATAGGTGAGCGCGTGCGTTAAGGATTCGCATTGAAAGTTGTGATTAACCTCGACCGGTAACATCTCGTCCGGCGGGTACTGATGAATCATTGCCACCGCTTGCTCCACAATCCCGCGCATTCGCGTCTGTGAAATACCCTCGGTGAGGCCATAAATAGGGGTTAAATTTTCGTCGACAGGGGTTGGCTGTCGCTCATCCACAAAGTCATATTCGGGGTGATAAAACTCCATGCCAGAGGTGCCCAAACGCGGCTCGCCATAACACCGAAGTAACGCTCCCTGCTGAAACTTATCTTTTTGGTAGCCACTAAAATGATAAAACCGCAAACAAACGGTTCCAGTATCGTCTTCTACAATCACCACTAAGCTGCGCTTGCGACCCATTGCGACTTGTACACGCAATACGCGCGCCTGAATCATCACCGTGGTATTCAGCTGTAATTGCGCGATAGCGGTAATGTGTGTGCGATCGAGATAACGAATAGGGAGATGAAAAAGAATATCTTGTAGGGTTTTTAACCCAATTTTTTCCAGCGTCACGGCGAGTCTTTCACCCACACCTTTTATTACCGTCACGGGCAAATTTTCCAACGGAATTTTTTGATTTTTCGGAACGGTTTTAGGCGTAATCTCAGACGTGGTCACGACAGTTTAGCGGTGCCTTTTATGATTAATGCGCGGCGAATATATTCGGCTAGCGTTTATTCCGTTTTACGGCGTAGCCGAATACCCTACGGTTATTGAACCAAGCTCTGCACGTGATTTCAAACAGTATTTTTTTTCGCCGACAATAGGTGCGCGTTACCCCTTTTTCAACTCGACTCTCTCACCACCCGCGGCATGGGATTTTAACGCCGCCTCCACTACGCGGATATCTGCCAATCCTTCTTCTCCTGGCGCCAATACGCGCGAGTTATGGAAAATGGCTATAGCATCGTCATCCATTTGCTTTGCTTGCTGATTCACTACGGTCTTATTTAGGAATGTTCCGTCACTCGTTTTTCCCTTTACACCTGTATACGACTGCATAGGTGAAAGCTCGTACCAACCTTCGGCGCACGTTGCCCGTAAGATATTCATATTTTTACCGACACTGGTGGCACATTTTGCGATAGCGCCGCTCGGAAATTCCAATGTAAGCTCTGCGGATTCGTCCACCTCTTTAAATATCTCTTTTCGCTCTACAGATAAGCGTGCGCTCACGGCGATGGGGTCTTCACCTAGCGCATAACGCGCGGCATTAATGGGGTACACACCCATATCATAGAGAGCTCCACCACCCATTGAACGTTTTAATCGCCAGTGATCTGCCGCAGGTGCTTCCCCCTCATAACCCGCTTGCGCAACGATGGATTCGATCGCCCCAAAGGGTTTGGTGCGCGCATATTCCATCACGGTTTGAGTGTTCGGTTCGTGGTGTAAACGATATCCCACGGTTAGCTGCACCTGATTCTTTGTACACGCGGCAATAATAGTCTCGCATTCACTTGCGGTCATAGCCATGGGTTTTTCACACCACACGTGCTTACCCGCATTCGCCGCTATCACAGAATATTTCATATGTAACGCGGTAGGGACCACAATGTAAATAACATCAATTTCGTGGTTGTCGGCAATTTCGTGCATATTTTCATAAGAATAAACATTTCGGTCGGCGATACCGTATTGCTTTTGCCATACCGGCACTTTTTCCGGGCTACCGGTAACAATACCTTTTAGTTCGCAATATTTAGTTAACTGCAATGCTGGAGCCAATAGGTCTTGACTGTAATAACCCAGCCCTACGAGCGCTACGCCAATTTTACGTTTTACCGGCAACGAAAATACGCGGCTACTATAAGCACTCGAAGCCGCTGCAATAGCGCCTGCTACTTGGATTAAGTGCCGCCTAGAAAATTTTGAATGCATCATCAAGCCCTCCTATTATTATGTTTTAGAACTTTCGTAAACCACCACCGTAGGCCCACAAAGAGAAAGCGCCAACCGTGGAAAAACTCCGGCCATTTGCGTTCAAAAGCATGGCCTACGAACTGCAGTATCCAGCCCACAACAAATAGACTAAACGCGAGCCTGATCAGCGCTGGCCACAGCATACCAAAAGGAAAGAGAGCAATAGATAAAATTATGAGGGGTATACCAACGCAATGACATCGCTGGTTGATGACATTTTGGTGGCACTGGGAATATTCCGTCAGCCACTGTAAGCGCCATAACACTTACCCGTTTAGTAAAGGCGCTTACGACTCTCCCGCACCGGCAATGCCCGACTGCTTTACCCATACCAACAATCGATTATTGGCTGGCATAGTATTGTCTTCAAAAATAGAAAGGCCTACCTTTTCGGCCAGTGCATTCATTTTCTCAAAATCTCGAATACCTTGCGCCGGGTGCTGCTGCCTAAGCCACGCATCAAAATTTGCATTACTTTCGCTGGTAAACTTTCCCTCGTAATTAAACGGGCCATACAAGGCAAATACACCCCCTGTTGGCAGTTTTTCGCCTACTCGCTCTATCATTCGCACGGTAATATCCCAAGGCATTATATGCGCGGTGTTCGCGCTGAAAACCGCATCAACACCCTCTACCGGCCAATTATCGTCTAGCACATCAAACGGTTTCGGCGGGTTTAATCGATTGTGCTCCACGTCGCTACACCACATTTCTATGCCGGGTAGGTTTTCTGCTCTATCTGTTGGCTGCCATTCAAGATGCGTTAATTGGGTTGAAAAATGCACGGCATGCTGTCCAGTGCCGCTACCAATTTCGAGCACTTTTGACGAAATATCAAATACGCGCTCTAGTACTTCTACAATAGGGGTTTTGTTGTTTTCACTGGCTTGAGAAAAAGGCTTGGTCATTGGAAAGCTTCGTCGTTATGCCGTTCAGGCAATGATTGTTTGGTTACGGCCGTTATTTTTTGCGCGGTAAAGCGCCTCATCGGCTCTATTCAGTACATCACTGTATTCTTCATCCTGTAAAAGTTCTGCGCAGCCAATGCTGATACTCAACTTTAACTTGTCTGATGAAAATACATTAGTTAACACTGCCATACGAATCCGTTCAGCTAATCGCTCACTTTCCTTAATATCTGAATTAGGTAATACAATTAAAAACTCTTCTCCTCCATGACGGCTCACTTGATCACTCGCCCTAACATTGAATGTCAATATGGAGGACACTTCTACTAATACCTTATCGCCTACGGCATGGCCAAATTCATCATTCACTTTTTTAAAATGATCAATATCCAATAGCATAAAGCTCATATGCTGATGATAGCGACTATTGTAGGTTATCATTGAATCCACAATGCGTGTCATAGCACGTCGATTCATCAATTTTGTCAGCGGATCAGTGTCTGCTAATCGCTCAATTTTACGCATAAGCTGATTTTGATGAAACACCATATAAATAAGTGCCAAAGCAAAGACTATTACCACCAAGCGTGCAGCGGACGCTCGCAACGACAATTCTAATAGAACTTTCTGAGGTACTTTATGCAACAACATGACTTGTTGCTCCATAATTATTTGTAAATACATTAAATTACCGGGACGCTGCTCGATTGCGCTCGACTCCATGAGTGCATCTTTCAAGATTACCTGGTGCTTTTCGTCAATAAGCGCCGAATAACCGGCAATGTTCGATCCTCTTATTTCCTTTGCCAAACTATCAAGGCCGATATCAAGCGATACAACGCCTCGAAAAGTGTGTGCGTGCATGACGGGCAAAGAAAGGCTTATCATCATGCCTTTTCCGCCAGCATCTTCATAGACATCTGTAACCACTAACTCTAGCGTTGGGTTATTGTGTGGTATCGCCTGCTGCCAAAATGCTTTAGCCAAATGTTTTTCCTCAAAATGAAATTGATCCAACCCAACAGATGGCGCTAGGAAAAAGAATTTTTTGGCCGACGTATAATACGCCCACTTTAAATCTGGCTGTGCATCGATCACGCTTTCCAACATTGAATTTAACGATAATGCGGCATTTAATTCCGCGTAATGATGAATATCCGTATCTTCTAACCGACCAGCACCCGAAAGCGAGCCCACAAGCCTTAACTTAGGCTCTCCATAATAGCGATTATCGCGACCATAAATTCCCTTAGATGGAATATCGCGCAGCTCCGTAATTTCGGGGAAATGTAATAAACCCGCTTCCGCCAGCTCTAAATTAGATTCCATCGTATTCCGTAAACTAAACAGTAGATGTTTACTTAATACAAAATATTCTCGCAATGCACGTGCACGCGATTCAACATCACGCTCGATAGCCGTTTCTTGTCTAATCATTTCGCGACTTATAATACTGTAGGCTCCCAGCACAAGCGTCGTTACTAGTATTATCAGCACCAGTAACGTCCGCATAAATGTGTTGTTCAATACTGTCATGGCCTAAAGCCTATCTCTTCTTTTTATTAACCATGGTTAATACCGTCTAGTCCCGCAAGCCTCTGCTTCAGACGCTGCCCATCGATAGCGCTTCGCTTTCTACGCAATGGCTTTTGACAAAATTTCGAATTTCTCAGGATCATTATCAACAAAGCGAATCACTATTTTCAGTTTGCTGGTATTGGGGTTGTTTTCAACCGCTTGAATACTATGAACATAGCCATTCAAGCGCGCCAATGCTTCGCCGCTTTTGCTTTCAAGATCGACTACAGCTTGATCGAATACGGTGGGTAATGTTTCAGGACGAACAATAAATCCTTGTAGGGCTTGCAATGAAAGGTCTCGTACGACGCATTGACAGGTGAGTGCGGGAAAGCGCAACTGGGCCTTTCCTTCAAACCGGCCACCGGCCACTTCGGTAGCCGCTTTCGCGGGCTTACCCTCTCGCTTTGTCTGTGGTGTCGCGCGCCCTTTTTCCACCGTCCGTGCTTCTGTCTTACCGCCCGTAAGTACATCAATGGAACCAAAGCCCGTGTCTCGCTGCGCCGAACGAGCGCTGTCTTTATAGCCAATTTTGCGCAGTTGTTTATTCACCTTTCGGCGCAACTCGTCTGCAGTAAACGGCTTGCTCAAGTAGTCGCTCACGCCTGTTTCAATAGCTTTAACAATATGATCTCGGTCACCCCGACTACTGATCATAATAAAAGGCACTTTAGGCGTGTTCGATTCTGTTCTCACCCAATGCAGTAATTCTGCTCCTGACATCTCGGGCATTTCCCAGTCGGAGAGTACGAGGTCAATCTTGTTGAGTTTCATCACCGACACCGCTCGCCTCCCGTCAACCGCGTCGTGTATTTCAATATTGGCCAAAAACTGGCGCAAGGTACGCTTAACGGTGTCACGAACAAAACTCGCATCATCCACGACTAAAACTTTAAGTGCCATTATGCTCCCTAATCGGTCGATCAGTCGGCGAGATGAATGATGGGGAGCAGGCCATAGGCCCGTTGGGCCTACTCCATATTGCGAGTAAACACTAACTCACTACCATCAGACATTGCGCTATTAAAGCGATAACCATCCCAATCAAAGCCTTTTAACCGTTCAGGATCAGTAATGCCATTGCTTATAATATAGGCGCTCATTCGGCCTCTCGCCTTTTTCGCAAAGAAGCTAATAATTTTGTACTGGCCGTTTTTCCAATCTTTAAAAACGGGTGTAATAACTTCGGCGTTTAAAGCCTCTTTTTTAACCGATTTAAAGTATTCGTTAGAGGCTAGATTGACTATCGTTTCACTGCCTAGCTGCTTCAATTGTTTGTTCAAGGCATCGGTTATTTTATTGCCCCAAAAGCTATACAAATCTTTGCCCCGAGCCGTCGGAAAGCGGGTACCCATTTCTAACCGATACGCTTGCATAAGGTCTAAGGGTTTTAATAGCCCATATAAGCCCGAAAGAATGCGTAAATGCTGTTGGGCAAACGCAAAGTCATCATCAGAGAACGCGTACGCATCGAGCCCTACATACACATCCCCTTTAAACGCAAGTACTGCAGGCCGGGCATTATTGGGTTTGAAGGGGAGGTTCCACTGCTGAAAGCGATCGTAATTAAGTACTCCGAGCTTGTCGCTAATATGCATAAGTTCAGAAACATGTTGAGGCGACAGTTTTTTGAGGTCGACCATCAGTTCATTGGCGTCATCCAACAGCGCAGCTTTAGTGTGCTTACGTGTAGGTAAGGCCGTTTCATAATCTAAGTTTTTAGCAGGTGAAATAACAATTAGCATAACGATTGAGTTCTAGTGAGAAGAAGGATTGCACAACAAACAGCAGGCTGATCGTCTTGTTTACGGAATTTACAAGCAGGGCTAAACAACTTACATCAGCCCCCGCTGTTATTCTGGTTTTAAGAGTTCTTGCCACCAATTGAGTGGTACTAACTCGTCATTTTCGACGTGGTAGACGTTGCCATACATCCATCCGCTTTCGCTTTTTTCGCCGACATATTGGTCTAACAAGGCCTCTATCGCCTGAAATCCGCAGCTGACATGTATGCTCAGTACAACCATTCGCTCATTTCTAAAATCCGTAACACCACCCAGTTTTTCGAAAGGTGGTATTAAGCGATCGGCGATTAACGCAATATCATTTTTACTGATCACACGGATACAGAGGTTGCCCGCGCGCTTGATGAGCGTGTGCGTGCCTCTCTCTTTTTCAACCGCGATAACGTCGCCACGGGCAATACCTCGTACAAAGGCTGGCGATTTTTCCAGCTGAAACTGATTAGGTTCAATTTCGATAGCCGCGAGGGTTTCGATAACGGGTTTGCCATCTGGCTTCGCACCAGCAAATAAAGCTATATCTTGAACGGGTAGGTCATTACTCATGGAAAAATCACTGTGATAGGAGAAGCGTTATTTTTTAAGGGGCGTTATTATAATGCCCACTCGCCCCGAAAAGGAAAAAAGGACGCTTTTATGTTACATCCATTACGCCATGCCTCTTTGTTAGCCCGCTTAAGCCTGTTTATCGCCTGCACTATGGCCGTATTGAGTGGCTGTACGGTCAACCAAGTAACGGGGCAACGTCAGTTTACAATGCCTTTTGCGGAACAGGTAAAGATCGGCAACGCACAATACGGTCCCTCACAACAACAGCAAGGTGGCCGTTATGTTATTGACCCTGATCTCAACGTGTATGTCAGCGAAGTAGGGAAGGCCGTCGCCGCGCCAAGCCCTGTAAAGCTCCCTTTTGAGTTTGTCGTACTCAACAACGATGAGCCCAACGCTTGGGCCCTGCCTGGCGGCAAAATTGCCATTAATCGTGGTTTACTCGTATTGCTTGAAGACGAAGCCCAGCTGGCAGCAGTGCTGGGCCATGAAGTCGTGCATGCGGCAGCCGAACATTCCGCAAGCCAAATGCGTACCGCGCAGATAGTGGGCATAGGCATCTTGGTTGCAGGGGTTGCGGCCACTCAGATGGAGGGAGAAAATGCCGCGCTACTGGGCCTAGGTGCTGCCGTTGGCGGTAAGATGTTTCAGGCCCGCTACGGCCGCAACCAAGAACTCCAAGCCGACGATTACGGTATTAATTATATGGTGGCAGCCGGCTATAACCCTCAAGCGGCGGTGGAGTTACAACAAAAATTTGTTGAGCTTTCAGCGGGAAGGCAAAGCGATTTGCTCAGCAATTTATTTGCCAGCCATCCTCCCTCGCAAGAGCGCGTGAATAAAAATAGAGCAAAGGCGGCAAGTCTTCCTAGCGGCAAGCGCAATGCGTTGGCCTTTCAGCGTGCCATTGCACAACTCAAAAAGGATCAACCCGCTTACGACACACACCAAAAAGCACTCGCTGCCGTCGCAGAAAAACAATACGATCAAGCGTTGTCGCTCACCAATAGCGCGCTAAAAAAACAACCCAACGAAGCTCTGTTTTACATCACAAAAGGCAAGGTACTGACGGCACAAAATAACGTGGCAGGTGCCCGCAATGCTTTCGATAAGGCTGCGCGCTTAAACCCCGATTATTTTATGGGTCAACTTGGATTGGGCTTAAGTGAGGCTAGCTTAAAACATTATAGTCAAGCGAAAGCAGCGTTATTGAAAAGCCAAAAATTACTGCCCACAAGCATTGCACTCTACAATTTAGGTGAAGTAGAACAGCAACAAGGCAATCGCCAGCAGGCGATAGAGTATTACCAAGCGGCGGCTAAAGATACTGGCGATATTGGGCGAGCGGCAAAACAAAAACTGTTGGATTTAAACGTAGAAGGCTAACGCAACGGCAATGTTGTAATCGCTGTTAATTAGCACGCAAAGTTGCCGTCTTTTCGACGGCTTTCGCATTCTTTTCTTATATTTTCGCAGGCTGTTACTTTGCCTGGCGAAGAAGGGCTTCGAGTAACACATTCATCATTTTTCGCGGCTAGCTCTTGGTTGCTCATACTGCTCATTCCGCCTTCACACCCGGTAATTAGTGCAGCTGTTAGCAATAGTGTAGGTAATTTCATTGGGGTTCTTGTCCTCGCGGTAGGGGCAAAATTTCAGGAAGCACTGACGAAAATGAGGGTTAAACAGGACAATACGTGCAGAAACACCTGTTCTCGCTCTTTTTGAGTGTAGCGCATAACCCACAGTAAGCAGCCAAAATGTCAGCTGTTTTCAAGCCGATAAGCACGCAAAAGGGCGCCTCTATGGGCGCCCTTTTGCGTAAACCGCGGTTAATAGTGCACGCACTATTTCAAAGAAAAATCGCTTACCGTGTAGGGTAAAGCTCTACCCCCCTACCCAGCACTAATGCGTTTAAAACTTGAGTACAGCACCCACGCCGATGAAGGTATCGTCCAAGACTTCATCAGATTCTTCTTGGGAAATATAGCTAAGGAGCGAAAGGGATTTACTCACGGTGTAGTCAACACCGACGCTAAGCGTTGTTGCTCCCATCTCTTTAATATCGGATTCGCCATATTGAAACTTGAGCGTAGTTGCATCGATTTTATATTTGGCCGAAATCAATACAGCATTCGCGCTGTCACCTTCAGCCGGTTCGAACGTTTCATACAAGCCACCCAGTTGGAGGTTAGAAAAATTATAGACTGCGGTTAGCCGTAAGCCGGTAGAGTCTGTTTCTTCCACGCCATTATCGTAACCGACAGAGACATAAAGGGCGTCTGCTTTATAGGTTGCAGAGGCCGATACGCCAGAATCTTCACCGTCTTCTTCACTCGCTATATAGTGAACCGATGCAGACATAGCGCCCATTGATGGCGTAGTGTATGCCACCGAGTTGGACATACGATTATCATTGGGTGTCAGGGCACTTCCCATATCACCTTCGAGATCACCAAATACATCAACTTTGCCTTGCGAGGTTTTAAACGCTGTATCAAAGACGCCCGCTCGCACAAAACCAAAATCGCCTTTTACACCTAAAAATGCATTTCGTTGCGTCCACGTGTCTTTGTCATCGGGATCTATGCCCAGCTCGTATTGATAGACCGCCGTTAAACCACCTTCAACATCTTCAGAACCTTTAAAACCGATACGAGACGAATTGTTTTTAACTTCAAATACCGAGGCACCAGCTCTGTCAGCACTTTGAAGTGATAGGTTAAATTTACCGTATACGTCTACCTCTGCGTTCACGGTTGTAGCCATAGTTACAGCCATTATTGCCGCTAACAATTTCTTATTCATAGGTTTTCCCCCATTAATGATCGATAGACCGCCCACACCCAAATCACTACTGCGCGGCTCCATTATTTCAATACGATTAAATATTTGTTGCAACTATATGTCCATAATATGACAAATACGTGACAGGCGACGCGAATTTTAACCGCTATCCCCTTTTTCACAATGGCCCATATCAAACAAATCCAGATTACGTATTTTTTACCGTACAGCCTAAACGTAGTGCTTTTGTTTTGTGAAAATATAGATCAATTTCAGTCAGTTGGTGAGATTTGCATCAATGGGAAGACAATATACGGGAAACACAGCGCGTGTTAGTGATTATCGAAAAAGGAGTTTACCCCTTTAAGCCAATTTTCGTGCAAAAAAAAGCCTGATTTAACAACGGTATATTGGCGTGTTAAAACACCTTTTTAGCGTCGTTAATTCAAGCTTTGGCTTTGTTGCGCTGCGCGATACGGCCGCCGGAGCCGGTTAGGTCGATTCGCCTAGCTGTTTTTCAATATCTTTAAAAGACACGTGGCGCACATCGGTTCCGCGAACCAAATAAATGACGTGTTCGGCAATATTACGTGAGTGATCACCAATACGCTCCAACGAACGCAGTGCCCACATAATATTCAATACACGCGAAATACTCCGAGGGTCTTCCATCATCTGGGTAACCATTTCACGCATAGCCGATTTATATTCGCGGTCTATGTGGCCGTCATCACGCATTACTTTAATAGCCGCGCGTACATCGAAATGCGCAAACGCATCTAAAGCGGCATTTAACATTTTTTGTACGTTGGTAGACAAATGGCGAATTTCGATAAAGCCCTGTGGTACGAAATCGGTATCGCTAAGCTCTTGAGCCATACGCGCAATTTTTACGGCTTCGTCGCCCACCCGCTCTAAATCTCGAATGGCTTTGGTAACAATTAGGACTAAGCGTAAATCGGAAGCCGCAGGCTGGCGACGTGCCAGTAAATCGGTACATTCTGCATCGATTGAAACTTCTAGTCGGTTGACTTCTTTTTCGGCTTGTAGAACTTTATCGGCAATCGCCGCATCAGCATCTTGTAATGCTTGTACAGCGTCGGTCAATTGACCTTCCACTAAACCACCCATTTTCAGAAGAGCCGTACGCAACTGCTCTAAATCAGCATTAAACTGCCGAGAAATATGCTGGTCGAGATTCATGGTATCCATAGTTTCGTCCCACTAGCCGAATCGGCCGGTAATATAGGCTTCTGTTAATGCGTGATCCGGAGTCGTAAACACTTTTTTAGTGTCGTTCACTTCTATTAATTTTCCAAGATGGAAATACGCCGTTCGATGTGAAACACGAGCAGCTTGCTGCATGGAATGTGTCACAATGGCTATAGTAAAGTTTTGGCTCAACTCCGCAATCAACTCTTCAATTTTAGCGGTAGCAATAGGGTCCAATGCCGAACAAGGTTCATCCATTAAAATAACCTCTGGGCTAATCGCTATGGTACGCGCAATACAAAGACGTTGCTGTTGACCACCCGACAATCCAGTACCCGGCTGGTGCAATCGATCTTTTACTTCATCCCATAAGCTCGCTCGACGCAAACTGGTTTCTACAATTTCGTCCATTTCGGTACGCCGCCGAACCAAACCATGAATTTTAGGCCCATAGGCCACATTCTCATAAATCGATTTGGGAAAAGGATTGGGCTTTTGAAACACCATGCCCACTCGCGCTCGCAACGGCACCACATCCAGTTTTGGATCGTATATATTCATACCGTCCAAAGACAATTCACCCTCTACCCGGCACGTTTCAATGGTGTCGTTCATGCGGTTCAGGCAACGAAGAAAGGTCGATTTACCGCAGCCAGAAGGGCCAATCATGGCAATAACTTCATTTTCTGCAATGTCGAGATTTACATCAAATACAGCCTGCTTCTCCCCATAGAAAACATCAACGCCACGCATGGTGAACTTTGGGTTGTCTACTAATGGAATACCCACCGTTTTCGACTTCGCGGCCACATCAACCATTTCCGCAATTGCGGTTTGCTCATTCATTGTGTTTGTCTCTTGCTGCTTTGCTGTACCAAAGGGTTTTGCTGCTTGCGCATTAGCCATAGTGTTAGGTTTTTCGGTGGTAATGTCCATAGAATCAATCCCATCAATAGCGCGTTTACCAGCGACGCTCGAGGCGCTTTCGCAACCATATAGCGAGTGTATTCATGGTGATTAAGAAGGCTAATAGCACCATGATGGCGGCAGACGTTCGCTCTACAAATGCACGCTCTGGGCTATCGGCCCATAAGAAAATTTGAACGGGCAATACGGTCGCTGGGTCGCCTATGCTGCCAGGTACATCGGCGATAAATGCAACCATACCAATCATTAATAATGGCGCGGTTTCACCGAGCGCCTGAGCCATACCGATAATAGCACCCGTCAACATACCCGGCATCGCAAGCGGCATAACGTGCTGCAAAATCATTTGCATTTTGGAAGCCCCCATACCCAATGCTGCCTCTCTAATAGAAGGTGGCACCGCTTTAATGGCTGCTCGGCTCGAAATAATAACCGTGGGTAATGTCATGAGCGTTAGCACTAACCCTCCCACCAGAGGAATTGAGCGCGGCATGCCGAAAAAATTAAGGAATATAGCCAAGCCTAACAAGCCAAAAATAACCGACGGTACCGCCGCTAGGTTGTTAATGTTCACTTCAATAAAATCAGTGAAACGATTTCGCTTCGCGTACTCTTCCAAATAAATAGCCGCAGCAACACCAATAGGAAACGACAACATACCCGTTACTAACAATGTAAACAGGCTTCCTAATAACGCGCCCAATATTCCCGCTTGTTCTGGCTCAGCAGAATCACCCGACGTAAAAAATTGGGTATTGAACTGCATATCAATTTGATCAGATTCGACAAACGCTTCAATCCATTCCAACTGTTTTTTATTCAAACGACCAATAAATGGCTCACCTTCATCTCGACTTTTTACATAGGTGTCGACATCGTCGTCGGCTAGAATATCGAGCGTGCGTGTTTCGCCTAACAGACGGGGGTTGGCGGCCACTAAATCTCGAAGATAAAACGAAGCACCGTAACTGGTTAGCGCATACAATTTACGTTTGTCTTTTCGGGCTTTAACCTCCGGAAATTGCTTTAACAGCGATTGGCGAATAATGCCGGTAAAGTTTGCCAGCGCTAGCTGTTCTTCGGTGACGTCGCTAATGCCTAGTGTTTCAGCATCAAAATGAATCTCCATTTTAATGTAGGTTTGACGAAAAGCGCCGCTACCGTTACTAATAATATCGGTAAATAATATGATTAACGCCAGTATGCCAACGCCAACCGACATCATGCCAAATAAACGAAACCGTTTTTCCGCTGCGTAGCGTTTTTTTAAGCTTCGATTGACAAGCTCAGCAGTCGTCGGCTTAGACTTTTTTACCTTCTCTGAACTATTCATATTGTTCACGGTATTTTCTCACCACATATAGAGCAATGTAATTTAAGATTAACGTCACGACAAACAGCATAAGGCCTAAAGCAAAAGCGGCTAGCGTTTTAGGGCTATCAAATTCTTGATCGCCAACGAGTAAAGTGACAATTTGTACAGTAACGGTAGTCACTGAATCTAAAGGGTTTGCGGTTAATTTAGCCGCTAAACCGGCGGCCATTACAACAATCATGGTTTCGCCAATTGCACGACTCACCGCAAGTAGAACGCCACCGACTATACCGGGCAGTGCTGCGGGAATGACTACTTGGCGAATAACTTCTGAGCGGGTAGCCCCCAAACCAAATGCACCGTCACGCAAGGATTGTGGTACAGCGTTAATCACATCATCAGACAGGGAGGATATAAACGGAATAATCATTACCCCCATCACCAAGCCCGCAGCCAAAGCACTCTCAGACGTAACCGTAACAAAGTTATCCAGCCCCATTGCAAGAGCCACATCACGAATAAAAGGTGCAACGGTAATGGCGGCAAAGAATCCATAAACGACCGTAGGTATACCCGCGAGAATTTCAAGCAACGGTTTAACAATAGAGCGTACATTACGCGGCGCATATTCCGACAAATAGATAGCAGACATTAAACCGGTCGGTACGGCGAGCAGCATAGCGATACCGGCAATTAATAAGGTACCGGCAAATAGTGGAACCGCTCCGAAACTACTAGAACCTGCTACTTGATCTTTACGGATAGCCGTTTGCGGGCTCCACTCTAAGCCGAAGAGAAATTCACTAATGGGAACCGCATGAAAAAACCGAAGAGATTCGATAAGCACCGACATGACAATGCCAACCGTCGTTAGAATAGCGAGCGATGCACACCCCAACAACACGATGCGAAACATTTTTTCCACTTTCGATCGAGCCCGCAATTGCGGGTTAATTCTCCACCAACAATATCCACCGGTTAACGCCATTAATGACAAGGTGAAGGACGCAATAATCCAACGGCTAAGATTAGTAAGGCTTTGAATACGCTCAACAGCTACCGTCATATAAGCCGGTATTTCGCTGCTAATCTTTTGCCCGGCGGCCAAATTATATATTTGATTAAGAATTAACCCTCGCTTGGCGTTATCGCTGAAGTCTATAGTCGCGGGCAATTCACTTAAGACGATACCTTCGATCACGCGTGTATCGAACATTTCCCATAATGCCAGTAGCACGATTGCAGGTACCGCCGCCCAGAGTGCGGCCAGTACCCCGTAGTAGTAAGGCAGAGAATTCAAATAACGGGTACCGCCTACCGAGCTGGCCACGGAAAGCGACCGGCCGCGGCCAAGATAGAAGACCGCCATAAACACGGCGCCCATCAATATGATTAGTACCCAGGTATCCATTACAGCATTCTGCCTCTGTATCTAAAGTAGAAGAAGCCCGACACATGGCCGAGCTTCGTATGTAGTATTGCCAAGCGTAACGCGCAATTGTTAAGAATTTCTTTCGTTATGCCAAGTAGTATTTTCGCTTAGCGTGGTTTAACGGCACGTTAGGGCGATTAAAGTGATTCCAAGGCCTTCAGCGATTTAACCGCTGCACCAATTTCCGCTCGCTCATCACTCGAGAGTGGGATCATTCCTTTGTCCGTTAAATACCCTTCTTCGCCCCAGGATTTAGCACTGGTGAATTCAGCCAAATACTCCGGAATACCCGGGATCAAACCTACATGCGCCTTCTTGACATAGAAATACAAAGGACGCGAAACGGGGTAGCTGCCATCAGCAATGGTGTCAAACGTAGGTTCTTCGCCATCGATAGTAGAGGCCTGTACCTTATCGCTATTTTGATCGAGGAAGCTAAAGCCAAAAATACCCAATGCATTTTTGTTCGCGTTTAGCTTTTGCACAATTAAGTTATCGTTCTCGCCTGCTTCAATAAAGGCACCATCTTCACGGATGATATGGCAAATTTCCTTATAGCGAGATTTGTCAGTTTTTTTCAGGGCTTTAATCCACGCAAATGACGTACAACCACCTTCCATCGCCAGCTCAACAAAAGCATCGCGTGTACCGGAGGTGGGTGGGGGGCCCAACACTTCAATTTTACTCACGGGTAACTCAGGATTAACGTCGCTCCACATTACATACGGGTTTTCAATCAACACAGCGGAACCATCTGGATTGGGCACATGTTTGGCCAAAGCCAAAAATAAATCACGACGCGTTAATTCAATCAGTGGGGACTTGTTAGAATTCGCAATAACAATTCCGTCATAGCCAATTAATACCTCAATTACATCTTTTACGTTATTCGCCTGACAATTATCAAACTCAGCCTGTTTAATACGGCGGGAGGCATTCGAGATATCGGGAAAATTCACGCCCACACCACCACAAAACTGCTTAAAGCCGCCACCAGTGCCGGTAGATTCAACCGTTGGCGATTTAAACGCCGTGGATTTACCGAATCGCTCTGCAACCACTTTAGAGAATGGAAAAACCGTTGAAGAACCCACAATGCTGATGGAATCTCGCGCTGCGAATGCAGATGAAACCGATACTGCGGTAATCGCAGCCAAAGTCCAAACCAGTAAATTTTTCACGAATATCTCCTCAAGAGATTGAGCTTATTGAACATCGCTTCGCATAGCGCAGGTAACCCAAACGCTCAATAACACGAAGTGCTTGCCGGCAGACGTTACATCGCCTACCCGCTTGGTATGGGGTGCATACTAAGTCATATTTGTGACAAATTTGTGACAGGCAGCGACAGTCGTTAAACAAAGACCATTGATACGCGGGAGAAACCGTTTAATAAGGGTATAATCGCGAGCATCTTTATAACACTATTGATAAGACCCATGATTCCAACGGACGTATCGACATTTTTGCTCCACACGACGAAACGCTTGGACGCGTTTAGCTTGCACATTGGCCGCTCGCTAGCCTGGCTAACGGCATTAATGGTCGCACTTGTCGCGCTAATCGTCGCCTTACGCGCGGCCGGTATTGGCTCCATCGCGCTTCAGGAATCGGTCACCTACCTACATGCTACGGTGCTTATGCTCTGTCTTGGGTACAATCTTCAACAGGGTGGCCATGTCCGTGTGGATGTCTTCTACGGTCGTTTTAACCCCGCTCAAAAAGCTTGGGTCGACGCCTTAGGTGGTGTTTTCTTTCTATTGCCTTTTTCACTCTTTCTCGTCTTCACTAGCCTTAATTTCGTGAGCGGTGCGTGGCAAATAGGCGAAACCTCTGCCGACCCCGGTGGCCTTCCGCTAGTTTTTCTATTGAAAACGTTAATCCCCATCAGCGGTATTTTATTAGCCCTACAAGGCCTCAGTGAAGTGCTGCGTGCGCTCAGCGTAATAACATGGCTGCCCGCCAACCACTCACCCAAAAAAGATTAAAACGTGATTGAACTCTTACCCCTATTGATGTTTCTCGCCGTATGTGCGGCGTTAATGCTCGGCTACCCCGTCGCGTTTACTTTGGCCGGTACGGCTTTGCTGTTTGCCGGGCTAGGCGCATTACTACACGTATTCGACCCCAATCTGCTGCACCTTTATCCAGACCGTATCTACAGCGGCACCATGACGAACACCACTCTTATCGCCGTGCCCCTCTTTGTATTTATGGGCGTAATGCTCGAACGTTCACGCATCGCAGAAGAGTTGCTCGAACGTATGTCACATGCCTGCGCCCGCTTTCCGGCCGGCTTGGGGCTGTCCGTTGTTTTTGTCGGTGTTCTCATGGCCGCAAGCACCGGAATTGTAGGTGCAACAGTTGTTACCATGGGGCTTATGTCGCTGCCCACAATGCTAAAGAAACAGTACGATCCGGCACTTGCGGCCGGCACTATTTGTGCAACCGGCACCCTCGGGCAGATTATTCCACCTTCCATTGCGCTCGTTCTGCTTGGCGACGTGCTTTCTAGTGCCTATCAACAAGCACAGTTAAAATTGGGTGTATTCAACGCCGCACCGGTATCCGTGGGCGACTTATTTATTGGTGCGATTATTCCAGGGCTTCTACTCGTAGCGCTCTATCTCGGGTATTTGCTGGCAATGGGTATTTTCAAACCTGAACGAGCGCCCCCCGTTGAAGATGATGAAACCGTTACCGTCGGCCAACTCATTATGAGTATCGCACCACCGATACTGCTCATTCTATTGGTTCTTGGTTCTATCATTGGCGGTGCCGCCACGCCTACAGAAGCCGCTGGCGTGGGCGCTCTGGCCGCTTGCGTGCTCGCGGCAATAAAAAAGCAACTTAATTGGGCAACACTCCGCGAAGTGGTGCGCTCTACCACCAAAGTTACGGCCATGGTGTTTGCTATTTTACTTGGCGCCTCATTATTTTCTTTGGTGTTTCAGGGCTTAGGCGGGGATCATCTAGTCTCTGGTTTTTTCGCCGACTTACCCGGCGGCACCTTTATGGCACTACTCATCGTGATGGTCGCCATCTTCCTGCTCGGCTTTATACTGGACTTTATCGAGATCACGTTTGTTGTCATTCCAATTGTAGGGCCGGTTTTACTGGGTATGGGCGTGGACCCTGTATGGCTTGGTATAATGATTGCTATTAATTTGCAAACGTCATTTTTAACGCCGCCATTTGGCTTCGCCTTGTTTTACTTACGGGGTGTTGCTCCGGCGTCCGTTACAACAAGCGCAATCTATCGCGGCGTAATGCCCTTTATTGCCATACAGTTATTTGTATTGGTATTGCTGGCTATTTGGCCTCAGCTCGCCACATGGTTGCCCAGCCTCTTAATATAGGCCAACCTAAAGCAACAATCGCACAATCAGTAACATTACTTTGAGACACTTCAGGCATGCTAAAACCGATAAAACTTAGGAAACCGGATATGGCTAATATCGACGAAGATCCCACCCCGAATGGGGAATTGACGTTACAGACCCTTGCTCTCCCACGAGACACCAATTCTAATGGTGATATTTTTGGCGGGTGGTTAATGTCTCAAATGGATTTGGGTGGTGCTATTGCAGCACGCGAAGTTGCCCGAGGCCGCGTAACAACAGTTGCCGTAGGCAGTATGGCCTTTTTACGCCCAGTGCCCGTAGGCGCCACAGTAAGCTGCTACAGCGAAATTATTGAGGTAGGTCGCGCCTCCGTTAAAACCCTTGTTGAAGTCTGGGTAAAACAGTACGACAAGCGAGAACAGCAAAAAGTAACAGAAGGTGAATTTGTCTACGTTGCGATAGACGATACAGGCCGAACCAGACCCATCCCGCGAGACTAGAACACACCGTTTCCGTACGCACCACCCATAAAAAAAGCTCGGAGGTAAAACCAAGCTTTTTTTATGGGTGGTGCTATAACGTGCTTAACGGGCCTGAAAGTACGCCTCTTCACTTAGCGTATGGTAATTGCGAACGCCGTCTAAATATTTTTTATACGCAGCGTACACTTTAGCAAACGCTGGGTCAGACTCGGAGAGTTCATCGTATAAATCTAGCGAAACCAACTTAAATTCCTCCAGCACATCCCTTGGAAAGGCGCGCAACTGTACACCGTGTTCGTCCACCAACTCCACTAAAGCCGCATTATTACGGGCGGTGTATTCATCCAACATGTCTTGATTCACCATTCGAGCGGCGGCCTCAATTATCGCCTGTAAATCTGGTGGCAAAGTTTCATAGGCCTGTTTATTCACGGTGATTTCAAGCGTAGGACCAGGCTCATGCCAACCCGGATAATAGTAGTACTTCGCTATTTGATGAAAACCGAACGCTAGGTCGTTGTACGGCCCCACCCATTCGGTGGCATCGATTACGCCCGATTGTAACGACGTATATAATTCGCCACCGGGAATATTAATAGCCTCTCCACCGGCACGTGTAAAAACTTCTCCACCAATACCGGGAATACGCATTTTTAAACCGCGAATATCCTCAATAGAGTTTATTTCGCGATTAAACCACCCACCCATTTGCACCCCGGTATTACCCGCAGCAAATGGAATTAAATTAAAAGGCTCGTAGAGCTCGCGCCACAATTCAAGCCCTCCACCGTAATGTAACCAACCATTAAGCTCCTGCGCATTCATGCCGAACGGAACTGATGTAAAAAACACTGCCGCCGGAATTTTACCTTTCCAATAATAAGCCGCGCTGTGGCCCATCTGTACGCTACCAGAAGAAACCGCGCCAAACACACCCATAGCCGGTACAATTTCATTAGCACCATGTACTTGTATACGTAAGCGGCCATCGCTCATGTCATTAACCATTCGCGCAAAATTTTCGGGCGCAAGCCCAAGGCCGGGAAAGTTTTTGGGCCATGTGGTGACCATTTTCCATTCAAAAAGCGTAGCGTCTACTGCGATGCTAGTCGTATCAATCTGCGCAGATTTTTTACCTTTATCCATCACCAGAAGCGCAAACAATAGAATGCACAAAGCCAGTAAACTCAACAAAGCAGTCGGCAGCCACCAAGGATTGTATCGTGCGTTCATATTATTTTTTTATCCATTTTTATTTTAAAGTGCTTCGAGTTTTGCATACTGCAGTACTAGCCACTTACATCCTTCAGAGTTAAAATTAACCTGTACGCGCGCGCTCGCGCCTCGCCCTTCAAACTGCAAAACAATTCCTTCACCAAAAACAGGGTGATTCACCGACGCGCCCAACGACAGCCCAGGATAATCATCAACGGAATGTTGGCTGATAGGAGACGAGTAACTCGGTGCGTAAGCCGCAGGCCGTTTTACCGTCGATTTAATGCGAACTTCCTGCAGGTATTTAGTCGGAATTTCTCGTACGAAGCGGGACATCGCATTAAAGTTTTCACTACCGTGTAAACGCCGGCTTTCCGCATAACTAACAACTAATTTTTTCATCGCGCGCGTAATTCCCACATAGCAGAGACGCCGCTCTTCTTCTAATCGACCGGGCTCTTCTATCGACATTTTGTGTGGAAATAAATTTTCTTCCATACCCACCAAAAATACGAGTGGAAACTCCAAGCCCTTTGCACTGTGGAGTGTCATCATCTGTACAGCATCTTCAAACTCATCGGCTTGTGCATCACCAGCGTCCAGTGCTGCATTATCGACAAACTCTTGCAAAGGGGTTAGATTTTCGTCTTGCGGTTCGAACACGCGACAGGCATTGATAAGCTCCTGCAAGTTTTCAACACGCGCCTGGCCTTTTTCACCTTTTTCTTTTTGATGAAATTCTAGTAGCCCGCTTTGTGATATCACTTGATCGACCGAATCACCCAAAACTGTGCTGGCCGTACTCTCTACCAACGCCTCTACAAGTGTTACAAAACTCTTAAGTGCATTCGCCGCCCTTGCGGTAAATACATTGTTTTGAATCGCACCTTGCATGGCGTTAAAAAGGGAGCACCCTTGCTCTCGTGCCAATAAGCGAATGGTCTCGATGGTTTTTGCGCCAATACCCCGAGTGGGCGTATTAATGATTCGTTCCCATGCCGCGTCATCATGACGGTTAGCGAGTATTCTAAGATACGCCAGCGCATTTTTAATTTCTAACCGGTCGTAGAAACGTTGGCCGCCGTAAATGCGATAGGGCACGTTATCACGGATAAATGCTTCTTCAAGAACCCGCGATTGTGCATTTGAACGGTAAAGTATGGCGCAATCACTTTTTTTATGGTCGCTTTTCTCGATAAAGTCTTTTACGCGTTCTACAACATAGCGTGCTTCATCTTGCTCATTAAAAGCGGCATACAGGTCAATTTGTTCGCCATCACCATCGCTCGTCCACAAAGATTTCCCAAGACGTTCGGCATTATTTTGAATTACGGCAT
This sequence comes from Teredinibacter purpureus, assembly GCF_014217335.1. Taxonomy (NCBI): domain Bacteria; kingdom Pseudomonadati; phylum Pseudomonadota; class Gammaproteobacteria; order Cellvibrionales; family Cellvibrionaceae; genus Teredinibacter; species Teredinibacter purpureus. Next base: position 695,676 of record NZ_CP060092.1, read on the forward strand.
TGGCTGCATTTAGAATATTCGCCGTGGAGCGATAATTTTGCTCTAGCCGTGTAATGGCGACAGGAGCAAAATCTGTTTCGAACTGCTGTATGTTTTCTATCTTCGCGCCACGCCAGCCGTAAATCGATTGGTCATCATCCCCTACCGCCGTAATATTGGACGTTTTTCCTGCAAGCATACGCAACCACGCATATTGCACAGCGTTGGTATCTTGAAATTCGTCAACGAGTATTGCGCGAAAACGCGACTGATAGTGCTTTAATAACTCGGGACTTTTTAACCAAAGCTCGTGAGAACGCAACAATAACTCGGCAAAATCGACTAAGCCTCCTCTCGAGCAAGCTTCTTCGTAGGCGAAATAGACGTTTTTCATCATCGCGAGAAATGGATCTCGCCCTTCATCGATATGAGCAGGCCGAAGGCCTTCATCTTTTTGGCCGCTAATAAACCATTGCGCCTGTTTAGGCGGCCAGCGGCTATCATCGAGATTTAGTTCTTGGTACACCCGCTTTACCAAACGGAGTTGGTCGTCGCTATCCAGAATTTGAAAATTTTGGGAGAGACCCGCTTCCTTCCAGTGGGTTTTTAACAGACGGTGCGCAATACCGTGGAATGTTCCAACCCACATGCTTCGAGTGCTGAACGGTCCTACATTATCCTCCATGATACTACTAAGGCGCTCCCGCATCTCACGTGCGGCTTTATTCGTAAACGTCACCGCGAGGATTTGATGCGGGGAATAACCGTGAGTTTGAATCAGCCACGCGATACGGTGAACAAGCACGCGCGTTTTCCCGCTACCAGCCCCCGCTAGTACGAGTTGGTTTATAGGGTCAGCAGCAACAGCGTCTCGTTGCGCACGATTTAAAGAGTCTATTAAGGAATGTGTTTGCATGGCGGCAGATTGTATCAGATTGCCAGCAACGGTCTGAAAGCATTTTGTCTAAAAGTGGGCAAGAGGGTATTACACTGCCTGTAAATACTACCGTGCTTCAATTAGCCTAAGGCGTTAGTTGCTCTGTGCGTCTAACCAATGCACACGCTCGCCGTCAGCCAGTATTCTTATCGCCCCAATCTCATTTTCACGCGGTTTATTTAATGTACGATTTTCTATGTCGACAATGTTTAACGCAATTCCTAGCACACGGCTCTCTACCGGCAGTTGCTCTATTGGCTCAACAGCACGGGTATTGGACGCTGGCAACGACCAGATCTCGGCGGTGAATGCCACCATGGTACTGGCTTGAGCCAACGCCATTAACGCTACGGAAAATTCCAGCGACGGTGTTCCACCCTCAAATACCCACTCGTTTTGGACGCCTACATTTTCAAAAAAATCTGAGCCATGCAATGTTAACTTAACCCGCTGAGCGGACAATGGGACCATAAACTTTACTGAAAACGTACGCTTTTCATAGGGTTTTAGCGTAATCAATTGAGGCTGCAATAACCGAATGGCTGCACCGGGTTTTTGGTAAGTATTAACTTTCTCAGCACTTACACAAAGCGGTATAGCCATTATTAGCCACAGACAAAGACCAACCGAATTCGTCCAAATATTTTTCTGTAATGCTCTTCGTTTTTCGTAGACGTTCATGCGCTAATTTACCCTTACGGAAAAACACGACGTGTTACGGGCAAGCTCATCGTCGTCGGTATTGAAAGCATCGTAGACTTCCAGTACATACTGCCCGGCGGTAAGCGTATAGCCATTCGTTTCCACATTATTGTCTGCCGAATTTAGGTACGCGATAACCGCACCGTTACGATACAGTTTTGCATCTGGATCCGTTTCTTCCGGCCCACTTATACGCTCGATAACAATGTTCCGTATCGCCGTAGATGTTACTGTGAGCCGAAAAAATGTATTTACACCGAGCCCATTAACTTCGCCGTTTTCGTTGGTACTGCAGGCGGTTTCTTCTAAATCTTCGCTAAGTATGCGATACACCGGTAAGACATGATCGGTTGCACCAGAATTCATTTCACCACTGCCGTATTCATCAGATCCACTAATGATTTCTCTATCGATCAGTTCGTCCAGCGCAGCATTGACTAGCGAACCTTGTTGGCTTTTGAAAATGTTATTAAAAAGAAAAATACTTGAGAACGCGTCACTCTGCGTATAGGCAACACTTGTAAGCACATTATAAATTGGCGTAAATCCTAAACTAATACTATCGCCGGTTTCATTTTCACTGTCGCTAATATCGTACAAAATATTACCGATAGAGTTTTCGCTGTACCAACCTCTATTGCCATAACTATTATTCTCTAAGCTAAACGAGAAGCCAAACATACCAGCAGGCCCCGCGGAATCCATGTAAAAAGGCTGTCCAGATACAATGGCCGTGAACGCGTTCGAAAAGCCTTCACTAAACGCCACTCTAAGATCAATTTTTGATGCGAGCCCGTGCGCACCGCCAATGCTATCCACGCGAGATAAAGTATCTTCTAAAAAATGACCAAATTCGTGCTGTATAACACTGAAGTCGTATTCGTCACTATCGCTATTAACATCGCCAAGTACATATATTTTCCCCTCGGATACGGAATAATACGAGGTTCCAATAAAGCCATCTTCAATCTCACCAGGCGCGGCTTTATTGCGATAGCTCCAAAAAACATCACAGCGAGGTAAACTCACGGTATTATCAACATCTACGAGCAACATTACTGCTTCGTAGAGAGCATCAAGAATTGCAAAAGGTGCAGCAGGCCGTACACTTTCATCGATGATGGTACCCGTAGCCGCTTCCCATCCCGATACTGCATGTAAATGCCTTACCGACGCGACATCGCCGCTACTCAGCAGATCGCCCGCAAGTATATAAGCGATGTCTGCTTCCGTATTATCGAGCACGTTAAATTGCCATTGTGCCTCGGCCACACTTTCCATTTGCGCACGAACCGCAATTCGTACCAGCGTATTCACTGGGCTCCCCACTTCATAGAAACCGAGGTCATCCGTTTTTGTCTGACGAATGAGTGTATTGCCTTCATCAAGTAATATAACTGTTACACCTCTAGCGGGCGAAACCGTAGGGCTGTCATAATTTAGTCCGCCACCGGCTATATGAGGAATTTTATCGAACGTAACAGTGCCGCTTATAATCGTATCCGTATCTAAACCGGTAGGGAGTGAGGTGGGCTGGGCTGTAGGTACAGCTGTAGGTACGGTTGTAGGTTCTATGCTGGGCGCTAACGTTGGGACTACTGTTGGCCTAGCGGAAGGGGTGAGCCCGTTAGACGATAAATCTGAACCACCTCCGTCGCAACCTAAAGCACTCAACAACAATAGTACTAATGGAAAAACTCGTTTCAAAGGTAACTCCGAGAACTATTGCGCGAGGCAAATCAACAGCATGTGTCTAAATGTAGCAATAGAACAACCTTTTAGCACTTGCACTACGAGGATTTTTTATACTGAGAAAGCATAGATTTAGGATAATCTAGTCGATGACACCATTAGTCAATCTTTGAGAAACCGGGCTATCGCGATAAATTCCCGGTTACCATCGCCACCTGTAATAGGGCTTTCGATGTAATCAAGCACCTCAAACTTCAAGGTTTGTAGTTTCTCAATAATACTTTTTTTCACAGCATCGTAGCCACTTGCATTTTTGACCAAACCATTTTTCCCAATATTTTCGCGCCCGACCTCAAATTGCGGTTTCACTAAACTGATCAAGATAGCCCCAGCTTTCATTACTGCTGGTAGCCTCGGCAAGATTAAATGTTGAGAAATAAACGAAACGTCCATCACAACAAAATCAACGCCCTGTTTTACCCTTTCGGGTAAATCGTCTATGTGGAGATTGCGGGCATTATAATTTTCCAGCGCTGTTACTCGCTCATTTTCTTTAAGTGCCGCCACCAACTGACTATGGCCTACATCAACTCCTACCACATGGCCGATACCGTGTTGTAACAAACAATCGGTAAAACCTCCCGTAGACTGGCCCACATCTAACGCTAGCTTTCCTGCCAAGGGCTCAGCTATTAATGGAAGGGCGGCCTCCAATTTTAGCGCGGCACGCGAAACAAAATGTTGCTCTGGCGAATCTTTAACGGTAATTAAACAGGTATCCGCATATTTCTCGGACGGTTTTTTTACCGGTTGCCATAAACCTGCAACGCTAACGAAGACAAGGCCTTGCTGGATAAAACTCTGTGCTTGCGCGCGAGATTTTATGTTGGCGTGGCTAACTAATAGCACATCAATTCTTTTCACTCAAAACCCTAGAATAGCTACGTTACGCGCGGCAATTTTTTTGGATATAATCGGCGTGATCCGGCATGTAATCCACCGCGTTTTTTATCACAGTTTCCACACTATTCAAACGTTCAGTAATATCGTGCTCTGACATAGCATCAACCAGTGGGTGATAACTTTCTGCCACTATACCTTGGCCGTGCATCACTTCCAGCCAGCTCGTTTCATTAAATAATTCTTGGCCTTCGCGTAAAACACGGCCACTACTTTTGTATAATTCAATTTTATTCTGAAGTGCTGGAGAAACATCCATTGTTCTACAGCGATCCCAAAATGGCGAATCGGATCGCGTAGTAGCTTTATAGTGCAAGACAATAAAGTCACGTATTTTTTCGTACTCAAAGTCCATATGCCGATTGAATTCATCAATCTCTAACTGGCCAAAACTTTTATTTGGAAAAAATATCATGAGCTTTGCTAATGCCGCCTGCACCAAATACAGGGCTGTACTCTCTAGAGGCTCGATAAATCCACTCGACAAACCAATTGCAATACAATTTTTATTCCAAACTTTTTTACGCTTTCCCGTTTTAAACTTAATTACGCGTGGGTCTGCGAGGGGTTCACCATCCAAATTATTCATCAATAATGAGGTAGCTTCATCATCACTCATATAGCGGCTACTATATACATGGCCATTACCCATGCGGTGCTGCAAAGGAATACGCCACTGCCAACCGGCTGAGTGTGCGGTTGAACGAGTGTAAGGCGTAAGTTTACCTGCATTTTCGCAGGGTACGGCAATCGCAGAGTCACATAAAAGCTGGTCTGACCAATCCTCGTAACCGGTTTTTAAGGTATCTTCGATTAAAAGGGCGCGAAAACCGGAACAATCGATAAATAAGTCGCCCGCAATCTTTTCACCATTTTCAAGCTGAAGCGCTTCTATAAAGCCATTCGTATCGCGCACATGGGCTTGACTCACCTTACCCTCAATACGCTTTACGCCCAGCGCTTCAGCGTATTCACGTAAATAACGCGCGTAGAGTGTTGCATCCAAATGGTAAGCATAAGCAATATGCGAGAGGGGAGAGTTGCCAGCGTTGACCGAGCGCATAAATTTATTCTCGCGCGCGGCTCGAGCATTTAAGGTGTACTGCGATAAAGCCGCAGCCTTACCTTTCTGGTGCATTTTTAGCCAGAAGTAATAAAACGGTAGAGCCTGCATGTTTTTACCAACATCCCCGAACGCATGGATATAGCGATCGCCTAGCGCACCCCAATCAACAAATTCAATACCTAATTTGAACGTTGCTTGGGTTTTTTTAACGAAATCATCTTCGTTTATACCCAATGTATCGTTGAATACTTTCATTTGCGGAATAGTAGCTTCGCCTACCCCGACAATGCCAATCTCTTCAGATTCCACAAGCGTAATAGACGCATATTCATTTTTTAGGAAACGCGCGAGTGTAGCGGCAGTCATCCAACCAGACGAACCACCACCGAGGATAACGATATTTTGGATATTGGTATTTTTCATCAGCTTAGTTTAAGGCAAGCCGAGGAAAACCACAAAGTGATGGGTAATCGAGTCTCCATATCCTTTGAATCGCTCAAACCTAGGAATATATACAAAAGTGTATTACGCATTTATGGGCTTCAGCGTCACATGCTAGCAACTAAAAAGGGTACTTTAAATCGATGTTTGGCTTCCCATAACAAAAAAATCCTCGCCGCAAACCGACGAGGATTTAATATGGACATTAACGCCCAATCAAAACTGAGCGTTAAAAATAAGCGCTATTATTGAAGCGTGTACTTAACATCTGTAATGATGAGCATGCCATCAACAATAAAGGCTGGATCCGCAGGTACGCGGTCGCCAGAAGCGATAGGATCTTTTACAAGTACACCAACACGCGCAAATTCACCTTCTGCCATATCGTATACATCCTCCGTACCGACTAAACAGCTGTACTCGGCAACACCCAATACGAGATCGACGTTATTAACACCACAACCCCATACTCCACTCCAGTCTCCAAACGTTTGCTGAAGATAGGGCTGAATATTCGCGGTACTGGCTATAAAGTCTTCATCAACCATAATTGTGAACACAACTTCAGCACCACGAAGATCTACAGGCCCCTCTAAAAGGTAAAACGCTGCATCATCTGCATTTGCAGGTGTCAAGGCGACTTGCTCAAAGTAATCGTTATCGCTATCGGTACCTACCCAACGACCGGTCAAAGGAATAGTAGGGCCAGCAACATCATCGGCTAACATCACGTCTACATCATGAACAGATAAGACGCCTGAAGGCTCACTATCTTTTGGCTGGACTGCAATACGCATTACGGCATCTTCAGGCGCAGCTAGCGTACCAAGAACGACACAGTCATAACGAACACCAGTAAGCAGGGCCACAGTATTGGAAATACTACAATCCCACTCTCCACCCCAAGTACCCGTTTCTTGCGCGAAGGGTTGCACACGTGCACCACTGTCTACGAAATCCTGATCAGCGCTAACATAAAAGCTAACTTTACCCCCAGTAAGATCAAGCGGCCCTGGAATCTCGTAATAGAGCAGGTCATCTGTTGCTTCTGGCGTATAGCGAACACCGCCGTAGCTTAGATCTGCATCATCGCCCAAAGTAGACCAACTACTTGCTAACGGTAAATGAACCGTTTTCAAACCAATGTCAACACTCAACAGAGACAACAAGCCTTCTATAGGATTATTTACATTTTCTTCGGTCTGCTTAGCAATAACACCTACTTTAATGCGCTCACCTGCAGGCACTTCGAAACCAGTATCTGCGATTACACACGAATATTGGTTGATACCCACAACTAAGTCATTAGCAGAACAACCCCAATGCCCAAGCCAACTACCAAACATAGACTGTACAAATGGCTGCACGTAAGCGCCGCTGTCGATATAAGCCTGCGAAACCACAAACTCAAAATCAATGCTTGCACCATTAAGGTCAACTAACCCATTAACAGGGACATACAGCGATTCGTTGTCTGAAGTGGGGCGAACCGACACACGTTCTGAGTATATAGGCTCTATATCATCGCCTTCCGGCACCCAACTTTTAGTCATAGACACAGGAAGATGAGTAGGTGGCGTAGTTGCCAGCATTACATCCATTCGGGTAATAGTAACTGTACCGGCTGCATCTTGCTCTGGTTCGGCTTGAGGCTTAGTAATTACACCAACTCGTATACTTTCGCCCTCAGCAAGTTCAAAGCCGTCACCAAATACACAGGTGTGATCGGTACCACCAAGCGTTAGCTGATCTGCACTCATAGCACAGTTCCACTCGCCATCCCAGTTACCAAACATCTCCTGACCATAAGGCTGTACTGTCGCACCGCTGTCGATAAACTCTTGCGAGGTCGCTACAGTGAAAGTTACAGTCGCACCACTGAAGTCAGCTGGACCTTCAAATACATAGCTAACCTTATCGCCGTCTATAGCGGGGCTAAAGCTTACTGCGCCATAAGTAACTGCCAACTCAGAAGCGGTTGGCTCCGTAACCCAAGAATGGGTTAATGCAAGCGGCCCGCCTGGGGCATCTGGCACCCGATCAAAACCCATGTTATCAATATAGAACGTTGCTGCATCAGCGCCGCGATATAATATGCGAATAGCGCTTAAGCTAGTATCGGTGAAGTCTGCAACAGGAATACTTATATCCGTCCATTCGCCCTCTACAGTTTCGATAGCTATAAAGTTATCGTCACAGTCACACAACGATATTTCCAACGTGCTAGTGCCACTACCTTCGTCACCATAAACTGAAAACTGGAAGTTGGTATAACCTGTAACGTCTGGGATATTGGCAGCATCACCGAAGCCAATTTGCATCCCGCCGCCGCCAGCACCAAACGCAGCCTCTATAGATTCAGCCCAAGCCCAAGTACCACCCCAACCGCTCCAAGAGGTAACAAAACCCGATAGAGCCTCGTCAACATATACAGGTAAGGCAAATTCTGCCGGAAGCTGCGTTGGATTAATGACAGGTGGCGGAACCCAACCATCCGCTGCAGGGCTAACTGCAACATTGGAGACAAACACATACTGCATGTTGTCTGGCCATGGCAGATCAGTATTAGTGTCGCGGAGGGTAATCATAAACCCCACATACGCAACAGCGGCGGGGTCAAAGTCGCCATCTGCACCACTGTAGGAGCTACCGTTAAATGCAAGATCGAACCAACGGCCAAGCACTTCGCCCGCTGCAGGGTCCGCGGTACGCTGCTGATAACCGATACCTTGATCGTTGAAGCTCGAGCCGAGCAACTCATATGCGTTTCGCCATGCGCCTGCAACCGCTCGGTTGCCGTCGACATCTTCAATGAGCACTTGCAAACCGAAGTTAAAACGGTCGTCCTCGGTATTATCGTCATCATCAGTATTCCATGGGTTGGAATCTGTGAAATAAGCGGGAAGGTAAATAGACATCTCGACTTTGCCGCCATTGATATCTACCGGTTCCGGCAACATACCTAGAGCACACATATCATCGAAATCGTTCAACCAGCCCAATGTTGGAGAAACCACTAACGACGGAGTTTGATAATGTAAACTCAACTCGCTGTCTAAATTACAGCGGTTGGTATCTTCTTGAGTGGGCGTATCTTCAGACAAATCAGTTGTCCAAGCTGCCACATCAGCAGGATCTGTAAAATCCCACGTATAGGTTTTTTCAACAGGGTCCGGAGTATCCTCAATGGGCGGTGATGCGCCGAAATTTGGATTATTGGGACCCAAATCGAGATCGCCACCCGAACACGCGCCAAGTGCGAATCCCAAGCAACAGAATAGCAGGGGTTTAATGTGCATTTCAAAGCCTCTTATTTATTATATTCTTCAGATTTATCATGCGTGTAATCGCCAGAAAAACTAAAAGAAGTTCCAATCAAATACGCGCTAACAACGTTCACAACGCACCGTCTAATAGAGATTCCTAACGATAGGCAATTTAATCACGCGCCGTTTCAAAGTTTATTTGAAACGCGAATTTATCTCCTATAGCACCACGCACTTTATACAACTGTGAAACACTTTGGAAGTGATTTGGCAAAGCGAATTTAGAAAAAGCGGTAAGTCGAAATAAAAGACGCTCAAAAATCTAAGTATCTCAACCCCACTAGGGAAACACTTTAAACTGCACCCAACAAACACCTATTAATAGGTGAAATGTATTAATACCTATATATAGTACAAGGCCGTTTCATTCACACCTTACGTGCAAGCTTGAGCTCTTTGAGCGTTATCGACGCACCAACCCTTTCGGCAACAAGAACAGAATTGTTTCTTTCCATTTTTTTCGGCCCACGAAAATCTACCGTTTTAATTCACTTCTAACACTAGAAATAGCCGTGACATTTCATTTCATTTGATTATTAACATGAATTCATGCAACATTGGCGAATTCGTGCGTTATAAAACTAACGTAGATCCCTGTTTTTTATTCTAGGATCAGGCTTTCGAATACTGCAATGGTGGAGGCCAGAATTTAAAAAGAATAAGCTATTTATAACTAATTAAAATAAATAAAAGCGTTTAACCAAACCCAAGAGAATTTCATATGACTATCTTAACTCACAAATATGGGTCGAAAGCGGGGATCGTGACCCTCGCATCGTCTCTCTTGTTAACCAGCCTCGTTGCGCAAAACACCGCGGCACAAGAAGCTGCTGAGAGCGATCCAGAAGGCCGAGAAATTGAAGAAGTATTCGTAAGCGGCGTACGCCAGAGCTTGAAGAACGCTCAGGATATCAAACGTGATGCGAGCACTTTCGTTGATGCAATTTCCGCGTCTGATATTGGCGCCTTACCCGATCGAAGCGTGCTTGAAGCTATCAGCCGAATTCCTGGTGTTTCGATAGAGCGTTTTGCCTCCCCTGACGACCCCGATAGATTTAGCTCCGAAGGTAGCGGTGCAGTAGTTCGAGGCATGACAGCCACTCGTACAGAGTTCAACGGTCGAGATTCTTTTACCGCAAGTTCAGGCCGAGGCTTAAGCTTCCAGGATATTTCACCAGAATTAATGGGTTCGGTTGAATTAGCAAAAAACCAAACAGCTGACATGATTGAAGGCGGTATTGGCGGTACAGTTACCATGTACACGCGCAAGCCATTTGATCAAGATGATCGTCTTGTCGCCTTGTCTGCAGATTATACTTATTTTGACCTTAGCGGCCTTTACGCCCCGGCGTTTTCCGGCTTATACAGTGATCGCTGGTCCACTGGCATTGGCGAATTTGGTCTTTTAGTGGGTATGGCCCATAGCAAATCAAAAGGACGATCGGACGGTATTCAGTCGGCCTATTACAATTCAAACGACAATACTGACGGCACATTTAATAGCCAACAAGACAATGTCCGCTACCCTAGCGGTGCGAGCCTAGGCACTAAACTCGATTTACGCGAGCGAATTGGTACGAGTATCTCGATGCAATTCGAAAACCTAGATAACACCTTTATCGCAACAAGTGACATTATTCGCTCGGACTCAACCCTTCGCTGGGAAGAGCAAAAAATCAATATCGGCACATGGGACAGCAACTACGGCACACACACTCGCCCTGCAGAAGGCACCTCTTGGGGCTTTGATGACGGCGGCATTTTCAACGAAGGTATTATTGGTCACGGTGCTGATGGATGGCGTGGCGATCGCTGGGAAGATCCAAATGATGGCTTAGGTACCGGTTACGACAACCTCCGCGTGCCCGATGGCCCCACCAATAACGGTAATTGCTACGGCCTTGCCGAAGGTGAACTCCCTTCAGAAGATGATAACTGTAATTTGCGGTCTGCTACCTTTGGTATGCAATCGGGTACATCCACATATTCACGCGTTCAGCATCAGAACACGCTCGTTACCGATTATTCGTTAAACTTCAAGTTTATGCCGAATGACCAGTGGGAATTCACGGCTGATTTCCAGTATGTTGATGCACTGAGTTCAACAGACGACATAACGCTAAACACCGGATTTTGGGGCCTAGTCTATTCTAATAACACTGGCGATACCCCTCAAATGGCGGTAGTTAACCCATGGGACGTAGTGCCTGACGGCACATACTACCAAGGCGCTGATGAGGCAGGCAGTGCCCTTTACAACACAAAAGGTAACCTCGCTCAGCTGGAACAAACAGAGATTGATAATGGCGGTTACACTAACGCCATCGACCGTAACGCCTCTGATTACTACGCACAACCTTCTTCATACTGGTGGGATTCTGCTAGTGATACCTATATGCGCGCCTCCGGTGAAGAATTCGCCGGCAGACTGGATGCAACCTACTTTATTGAAGACAGCTTCTTTACCGAAGTTAAAGCCGGTGTTCGCCGCTCCAGCCGCCACCAAGAAGTTCGTGACGTAAATTACTCCAACTGGGGTGCCTTGTCGGGCATGCGCGACCTCGACACCGTTAACGGTGAGCAAGGTCACGCCGCTGCGTGGTTAGACCTTAATAATACAGCCTATGAAATGGTTGATTGGAGTGAGTTCTACCGAGGCGACGGCACCTACTTAGGTAACGCGACTATCTCGGGTAATGGTGTTTCGCCTACCAGCGGCGAGTCTGACTTCCTGACGATTCACCCCGCCATGTCACTGGTTAATCGGTACGATCTTTGGGGCTCGCTATTGCATGATGTTACCTACCAAGGGAACGATCGCGCATGGCGACCAGCGCAATATCGTGATACAAACCGTGATGGCATCATAGATACTCAGGGTTACTTCTTACCAGAAGAGTTAAGTGATATTGAAGAGGTCAACAAGGCCGCGTATGTTCGCGTTGACTTTGGCGACGATGATGCTCGTTTCCGTTACACGGGTAACATCGGCCTTCGCTATTATCAGGTAGACCTCGAGTCAACCGGCTATGTTCGCTTCCCCGATTTGCGGCCTTCTTACCCTGATCCAGCCGACCCTCAGTACGGTGGCGATCTTAACAACTATTTGCCAACCAGCGATCGTCAATTCGGTAATGCTGGCACGCAAATAACGTTTGCCGAGAACAGTTACGGCCATCTGTTACCGAGCTTTAACTTAAAGGTTGAGTTTACCTCTGACCTGTTAGCCCGATTCGCGATTTCTAAAGCCGTATCGCTTCCTGATATTGGCGACCTACGCAGCTACATTAATATCGGCGCGTTAACAAATGCGGACTATCAAGAGAATGATCCAAACGATACACTCGAGTACCAGCAGGTAGAAGAGGGAACAGCTGAAGTTCTAGCCTATACCGCTTCTGGCGGTAACCCTTACCTCGTACCTATGGAATCTATCCAGTACGATGCGTCTTTGGAGTGGTATTTTGATGACGTTGGCTCGCTAACGGCCTCCATCTTCTACAAAGACCTTGAAAACTTCTTTGTCGACGGCGCCTTTGCACGCCCCGTTACCAACCCAGACAACGATGTAGTTAAAGACGTAAACGTTTCCGGTGTCGTAAACGGTGGTAGCGGTAGCCTCCAAGGTTTTGAGGTGGCGTATCAACAGTACTACGATATGCTCCCAGAACCGTTCGACGGATTTGGTACCCAAATAAACTACAGCTGGATTGACGTTGATGGTGTACCTAACCCCGCACTTGAAGGCGCTGAAGACAACCGCGGTGAAGCTATCACCCAAGACCTACCGCTACAGTCTCAGTCGGAACATACCGCAAACGCTACCTTGATGTATGAGAAAGGCGAGTTCGACTTCCGGATGGCTTACAACTGGCGTTCTGAGTATTTGGTTACAGCACGAGATGGCGCGAACTTACCCTTCCCTCCCACTTGGGCAGGCGCCTCCGGCTTCCTTGATGCCTCGTTGTTCTATAATATCTCTGACGAGATAAAGATTGGTATTCAGGGTAACAACCTTACTGATACTGTTTCTACAACGGAATATCAGAACACTAACGGGTTAGAGCGTGAAGGTCGATCGTGGTTCTTGAACGATCGTCGTTACACATTAGTACTACGTGCTTCATTCTAATGACGTAATGCTTTACCAGCATTAAACATAATGCGCACCACGCAAGTGGTGCGCATTTTTTGTATCTAGCCTAAGAGTTTTATGGAAACCAACGCAGTAAAAGAAATAATTATCGCTGGCGGTGGCACTGCTGGCTGGATGACAGCTGCGGCGCTCGTACGAGCGTTACCCTCAGCCCAATTTTCGATCGTATTAGTAGAATCCAGTGACATTGGAACCGTTGGCGTAGGAGAAGCAACAATCCCTCATCTGCGAAATTTCAATCAGTTCCTCGGCCTTGACGAACACGAATTTTTACAAAGAACCAAAGGCACCTATAAACTTGGTATCGAATTTATAGATTGGTCAACTATTGGTGCGCACTATATGCACCCTTTTAGCGAACATGGCCGCCCACTGGAGGGTATTTCTTTCCACCATTTGTGGCGTCGTCACTTCAATGGCGATAACACCCCTTCTATCGATCGTTTTTGCCTCCCAATACAAGCTGCACACCAGAATAAATTTGCGCCCCCCAATAAAAGCCATACACCTGAACTACCCGACTATTCCTACGCCTATCATCTAGACGCCACACTCTATGCCGAATACCTCCAGCAATACGCTGTGGCGCGTGGTGTTACGCGTATTGAAGGCACAATAGCGCAAATATCCCAGTCACCACACACTGGCGATATAACAGCCTTAACGTTAGCTAATGGAGCAACCATTAGCGGTGACTTTTTTATTGATTGCACAGGCTTTCGAGGCCTACTTATAGAGGGTACGTTAAAGGCAGGCTACGAAGATTGGAGCCATTGGTTGCGTTGTGACCGAGCGGTAGCCGTAGCATCTACAGGCAATGCGTGTACACGACCCACCACAAAATCGACGGCGAGAGCATTTGGCTGGCAATGGAATATTCCGTTACGGCATAGAACCGGCAACGGCTACGTGTACTGCAGCGATTATTGTGATGACGCGCAGGCAGAACAAACGTTATTGAATAATATTGACGGCGACATTCTCAATACACCTAAGATATTACGGTTTACTGCGGGAAAACGAAAAGTAAGCTGGAAAAATAATTGTGTCGCAATAGGATTATCCAGCGGTTTTTTGGAACCACTTGAATCCACGAGTATTTATTTAATTCAATTTTCTATATTTAAATTACTCGACTTTTTTCCTAACATTAACAACAATACCGACAACCGTTTTTTACGGCACGCATTCAATAACGAGCATGCGGCTGAACTTGATCGAATACGTGACTTCCTTATTTTGCATTATCACGCAACGCAGAGAAACGATTCCGAGTTCTGGAATTACTGCAGGACAATGACCATTCCGGCCTCACTCGAAAATGCCCTTGAACTCTTTAAACAGCAAGGCTATACGCCGCCAGCCAGCCGACATTTATTTGCTGAACCCAGTTGGGTAGCCGTTCTGTTAGGACAAGGTATTGTTCCATCTGGCTACGCTAAAAATACCGACGCTATAGCACCAGCTCGGCTTAAGCATTATTTTGAGGCCCACATCGCAGCCGTCGAAAAAGGCGTGAAGAAAATGTCAGCGCACGCGGAGCATCTAAAGTGAACCCGATTACATTTGTGATTATCGGCAAGGGCGTAGAAGCCGCTTTCACCGCTGCGATGCTCGTCGATACATTGGGCTCAGAGATTGCACACTGTTATGTGGTGGCGCCGAACGACACTCACAATACCGGTCGAGCCTATGAAACACTATCACCTGATACCCAAGTACTCCACGAACGCTTAGGTATCGATGAAGCAGACCTCTTAAAGCGTACGAATGGCACCTTTACTTTCGGTCTTAAATTCAATAATTGGCTTAGAGCCGATCAACACTTTATTCAAACCTACGACAAAATAGGCGTAAACTTCGACGGTGTAGATTTTGACAATTATTTTTTACGCTCAAAATCCAAACAATACCGCTATGATCACTTCAGCCTATCGGCAATGGCAGCATACCAGCAGCGGTTCACCCACCCTGTAACGAATCAGCAGTCGGTATTGTCAACGTTAAACTATGGATTGACAGTTGATAGCGCTTTATACGCGCAGTATCTGAAGGATATTGCAGTACGAAAAGGCGTTCGTTATTTGGACGATACTCTCACTGGCGTGAACCTTGATCCTACTGGCGCTATCTCTGAAGCTGTACTCTCTCACTCGACGTTAATCGGCGATATTTATATAGACTGTAGTGAGGAAAACTTATCTCCATTGCCAACAAGTGATGTTGTAAAGCATGCACCAATAGCCAATAGAAAAATAAGCGTGCGCCGACCACACAACAATCGAACACCGAATATACAGTCTATTAGCACAGATAAAAGCGCAACGTTAGTTAGTATAGCGCTAAGTCATCAACGCATTGATGAGTATTATTTATCCAGCCGCCACGAAGACCAAGCGGCACAAATACCCAGCCTTACACACGGCAAAGCAAGGGACGAAGACCTTAACTTTGGTTATGCTACAAAGCCGTGGGAACAAAACCGGCTATCCATAGGTTGCACGGCGTGCTCTTTTTTCCCAACGCTCATGTCGCCCATTGATTTACTCTATTTCGACCTGCAAAGGTTTACAGCGTTACTGCCGTCGCAGGGGGAATTTACCAGCGCTTCAAACGAATATAATCGACAAGCCATCACACAGTACGAAAACGTGCACAATTATAGCGACGGCCATTTAGCCCTGAACGCTTTGACAACCAGCTCTCTAACCTCCGAGCCCCTTTTGTTCGATACATGTAGTGAACCTTTACAACAAGTTTTTTCGCTTTTTCAAGAAAGAGGTATTGTGGCGACGAAGGATAGCGATATTATTCCCGCACACTATTGGAGCGCGATTTTAATGGGGTCTGCAATACATCCGCAGTATTACAATCCACTAGCGGAAAAAATGAATACTGAAAAGTTTCAATCGCTTCTAGAGCGCATGCAAAGCGTTATAGCGCAGGCCGCCACCAGAATACCGTTTCATGATGATTATTTAGTACGGTATACCACGCAACAAAAATGAAAAGGTGTAGGCGTAAAAAAACCCACTGAATACTTCCGTAAACAGTGGGTTTTGACTAACGCTTACCGGTAACGTATTAGTTAACGAATGTAACGATTAATAATGTTTTCGTATAACTCTTGCTGTCCACTCGTCACGGGCGGCTCACCATTGGCGTTACCAATTTCAGCTAGCTGTTCCAACGTTAAAGTACCCATTTCAAACGCCGAACCCTTACCGCTATCAAACGTTGCGTAACGTTCTTCACGCATTTTTTCGATGGGCGATTTTTGCAACAAATCATCGGCAATCAATAACGCACGCGCAAAAACATCCATGCCACCAATATGGCCATAGAAAAGATCCGCTAGGTCAGTAGAGTTACGACGTGCTTTTGCATCAAAGTTAACACCACCACCTTGTAAACCTCCCGACCGAAGGATTACTAGCATCAACTCAACCGTTTCATTGATGTTATACGGGAACTGATCAGTATCCCAAGAGTTTTGGTAGTCTCCACGGTTAGCGTCAATACTGCCTAACATGCCAGCATCTGCTGCTGCCTGTAGCTCGTGGTCCATCGAATGCTGGGCCAACGTTGCGTGGTTAGTTTCGATATTAAGTTTAAAATCTTTCTCCAAACCATGCTCTTTAAGAAAACCAATAACGGTTTCACTATCAACATCGTATTGATGTTTGGAGGGTTCCATCGGCTTTGGCTCGATAAAAAAGTTACCCGTAAAGCCTTGTCCACGAGCATAATCGCGCGCCATGGTTAAGAAACGCGCCATGTGAGCTTTCTCGCGCTTCATATCGGTGTTGAGCAGGCTCATGTAGCCTTCACGACCACCCCAAAATACGTAGTTTTCGCCGTCTAACGCAATGGTTGCATCAAGCGCATCTTTCAATTGCGCACCAGCATAAGCCAATACATTGAAATCGGGGTTAGTAGACGCACCGTTCATAAAACGAGGGTTTGTAAACAGATTGGAGGTGCCCCATAACAATTTAACGCCAGACGCTTTCTGCTTTTCCTTCAAGACGTCAACCATTGTTGATACACGGCGACTATATTCTGCACGGTCAGCTCCGGCTTCCTCAACAACATCTACATCGTGAAAACAGTAGTAAGGCGTACCCAGTTTGGTGATAAATTCAAACGCTGCGTCCGCCTTCTGTTTGGCACGTGTAATCGCGTCTGGCCCATCGAACCAAGGATGACGGCGAGTACCAGGGCCAAACGGGTCGGCACTCGTATCACAGAAGGTATGCCAATAGCAGGTGGCAAATTTAAACCAATCTTTCATTGCCTTGCCAGCAACTACGCGGTTTTCGTCATAATAACGAAACGCTAGTAGGTTATCCGACTCGGGGCCTTCAAAGGCTATTTTGCCTATGCCTGGGAAGTATTCTTTATCGCCAATTAAAACGCTCATAGCTTTCTACCTTTTAAATAAGTCATAAATAATCAGTTGAACAACCGAACACCACAGTGGGCGACCAGCTCTTCACCCGGCGATAGCTCAACTAGACCATCGCCGGTATTAAATGCATTGATGCCGCAGGTCATGGGCTCAACAGCTACGGATTTACGATCTGGCGGAATGTATAGCTGGATAAAATTGTAGCCACGTGGGCCACTGCGCTGCCATACATCCAGACGCAAATTATCTTCGGGTGAAAATAAACTCACCCGAGTTTCGTCTTCTGAGCCTTGCTCATTAAGACGATAACAGTCATCGAAGGGTTTCGCGCCTATAGCCTTCGGTTCCTGAAATTCGGTAAAGGGTTCGACGTCGCCCGTAGGCAACATTCGATCATCGATTAATGTGTGCACGGTAGAGGGGACGGTAAGATGCAACTCGTCAGCACTGCGCCCCGGCAACTGAAAGTATGGGTGCCACCCTAATCCAACCGGTATAGCCTGCTTATCAACATTTTTAACCTTGAAAATTTGGGTAAGCCCTGCAGCGCTACTTAATCGGTATTCAATACGTACCTCAGTTTGAAAAGGAAAGCCATCTGTTTGCGTTTCAACGGCGTATAGCAGCTCAATAACACTTTCCGTTTCGCCTTCCTCTAAAGTGATAACACGCGCGGGCGTGCGGTAAAGAGAACCGTGCAACGCATTATTAAAGCCTGTTTCATTCACGGGAAACTGCTGAGTTTTACCCAGCCAGTGATACTGGCCTGCATCTAAACGATTGGGAAACGGGTACAAAACCGTCCCACGAAAACCCGCGTTTACCGCTAGCTCCGCTTTGTCTTCAATTCCAGCAATTACACTCACAAGAGCCTTATCGCCAGCACTTAACCATAATCCATTCAGTAAACCACCTAACTCGGGTACCACTTCAAGCTTGGCTAACCCATCTCGTGTACGAAGAAGCACAGGGGTAAATTGTTGTTGTGAACTCATTAACTATAAACCTTGTCAGTGGCGCCGAAGCGTCATCCCTTATAGATGATTATTGTGGTAATGCTGCAACCCACTCGCCATACGCCTGCTCATATTGACCAACCTTGCCGGCATTTGGCTCGATAACGTTGACGCGAGTTAAACTACTAAACGCTTCTTTCGCAGAACCAAAATAACCACAACCCAGAGCAGCGGCGCGAGCGGCGCCTTCAGCACCGTCAGTTTCGAAGATTTCAACAGCCGCTTGGGTAGTATTAGCAAATGCAGTGGCAAACACATCGCTCAGAAACATATTGCCTTGTGCAACACGCACAACATCACAGCTACCACCCAACGACTTCAATACGTCAAATCCTTGATTCAGAGCGAATACAATTCCCTCCTGAACCGACCGCACCATATGCCCAAGGCCATGTCGGTTCAAGTCTATATTGCGTAATTGCGCGCCCATATTACGATTCTGAAAAATTCGCTCTGCACCATTACCAAAGGGATGGAAGATTAAGCCCTCACTCCCAATAGGTGTAGCCTCTGCCTGAGCATTCAATAGCCTATAATCTACCGGTTTTCCGTCAACACTTAACAATTGACGTAGCCAACTATAAGATCGACCAGCACCGTTCACGCAAACAAGAACACCGTTACGAGGCGCTTCAGGCTCGCTGGTGACATGTAAAAAAGTGTTTACGCGTGACTCAACATCGGCTGCGGGTTTGTCCGTAACCCCATAAATGACGCCAGAGGTGCCCGCCGTTGCCGCAACTTCACCAGGCTCTAAAACATTTAAACTCAAAGCGTTATTGGGCTGATCTCCACCGCGATAGCTTATTTTTACGCCTGCGCGTATACCGAGCTGAGCGGCAGCTTTAGCAGACACTTCAGATTGCTCACCAATGCTCGGCACTATAGAGGGAATTAAGTCTGCACTTACGCCCCAATGCTCAAGCAATGAATGTGCTATATCCTGCTCTTTAAAGTCCCACAACGTGCCTTCAGATAAGCCCGAAGCTGTCGTGTTAATTACGCCCGATAATTTCATAGCGACAAAATCACCCGGTAACATTACTTTGTGAATTTTCTCGAAAGTTTCTGGCTCTTTATCCTGCACCCAACGTAATTTCGCCGCAGTAAAATTACCGGGCGAATTTAGGAGGTGCTCAAAACAATAATCGCGGCCCAATGCTTCTAATGCGGCATCCCCGTAGGGTACAGCACGGCTATCGCACCAAATAATGGCAGGGCGTAAGACGTTTTGCGCATTATCGACCAAGACCAAACCATGCATTTGGTAGGAGATTCCAATAGCCTCAATTTTAAGCGGGTCGACACCTTCTTTAGCGAAAAGCTGCTCACAGCCTTTCGTAATGCAATCCCACCACAAGTCAGGATGCTGCTCTGCCCAGCCTGGTTGCGGGCTACTAATAGCCAGCTCCGTTTCTGGGTATTGGGTGGCCGCCAGTGGCTTACCGGAAGTTCCATCCAGAATTGAGAGTTTTACCGAAGAACTGCCTACGTCGATTCCAAGAAAAAGCATTGTTTACCTGCCAAGCGATTAATATCATTAATAGAGTATGCACTGGATCTTTTGGCCTTTGTCTAGCCCTCCAGCATCATAGGTGAAGTATAGCCTTATTGTCGTTTTGACCACAAGAGGTATTAATGCTACGATCAAGCCACTTCTGTTCTAACCGACAAGCGGTAGCCTTTTTTACACAAATTGGGCTTCACACAGCAGAGGATATACAGCCGTCTGCCACAACCGTTTACACAATTTTAGTCAACAGATCAGCAGTATTTTAGTGTCCGCATGGCTTTTTACAGGGCCGTTGTTTCGCGCCTACGCCTTATATTATAAGGTTTCTCGCCGAAAAATACGTTTCGAATTCATTCGGACACACATCAAATCGGCTGTTAGCGATTGCGTCTCACAGGCAACAAATACACCTGCATGGAGCGCAATACCCTAATATGAATAACCTCGGCAAACTATGGAGCCCAATCAACGTGGCAGAAGTAACCTCAGTAAGTCCAACCCGTGAACCCTATCCCTTACCAGAGGGTGTCATGCGCGGCTTATCCATCGACAACTTAATATTCGGCCTAGACGGCAGCGAATTGAAAATTTTGTTGATTAAGCATGGCGAAGGTATTCGTATGGGCGAATGGGCACTCCCTGGGGGCTGGATCAAGCACGAAGAAGACCTTAAAGATGCAGCCAAACGTCTTCTCAAAGACCTTACCGGTGTCGAACACCCCTATTTGGATCAGTTAAAAACCTTCGGCAAGGTGAATCGCTATCCCGCCGAACGAGTTGTTACTGTTGCCTATTACGCCCTCGTAAGTGCTGATGATTACGCGTTACTAGCCGGTTTTAGTGCAGCGGATGCCGGCTGGTTTAATGTGCACGACACCCCACAGCTTGTTTTTGACCACCAGAACATTCTCGACTTCGGTATTCAACACTTACAACACCAAGTTCGACACTACCCCATTGGTTTCAATTTATTACCCGAAAAATTTACACTGCTGCAACTTCAGGAATTGTACGAAGCCATACTCAACATTAAATTAGATAAACCCAATTTCCGCCGAAAAATAATGAAAATGGATTTACTTACCCCGTGCAATGAAAAACAAACAGGCGTGGCACACCGAGCAGCAAACCTCTATCGTTTCGATAAAGCCGCTTACGAGCAGTTAACACGGCAAGGCTTTACCTTCGAGGTTTAAAGCCTCGCTTACTTCGGCGTTTTCAGCCGTGTGTCTGCATTAATACCTTCAAGTATTTCAATATGAATGCCATTTGAAAGCCCCGTTTTTACTTTCTGCTTTTGAAATACTTGGGGTGTAGACTCAACCTCTACCAATATTTCGTCCCCTTCAAAAATCAACAAGCGTTCATTAATCGCTAACACCTGCTCACGCTTGTCCAACACGATATCGGCATTAGCGCTATAGCCCGCCCGTAAAAAACGATCATTCTGAAGGCTCACCGCGGCGCGAATCTGAAATTTAATGGTGCCTTGATCATCCCACCCCTTCGGTGAAATGTATTCCAACTCGGCAATAAAAGGCTCTTCCTCCATTGCACCAATATTTAACAAAAGCGCCATTCCAACATGAATTTTACCCACTTCGGCCTCGTCGACAGTGCCCTGAAAAATCATATCTTGCATATTGGCAATAGACGCAATGCTCGTACCCGCATTGAACGTATTCGTCTCGGTTACAAATGTTCCTTCCTTAACGGGTATATCTAAAATTAACCCTGTTAAAGTGGCGTGCACAAGATTCGATACCTTCCCTGCTTTTTTCGAAGCGCCCTCACGAATAATGGCCAAGTTACTTTCAGAAGATTGTAATGTTTCGGCCTGCAAATCAAACTCATGTAGGTACTTATTGTATTCGAATTCGGATATTAATCTATCTTCAAAAAGTTGTGTCTGTCGTTCCAATTCACGCTTAGCATTTTCATAGCGAAGGCGTGCGGTTTCCATTTTCGATTCAGCCGCGTTCAACCGTTCCATATTGGGAATTATTTGAATTCTCGCAATTAAATCACCCTTATTAATCGCTTGCCCAGCCTCTACAAATATTCTTTCCACCACACCCGAGACTTGTGATTTTATCTCGACTTCTTTGCGCGGAATAATTTTACCAGTAGCGACTGTTTTTTTCACAATATCGGTACGCATTGGCTTTTCTGTGGCATAGATAACCGGCTTCTCTTGAGATTTAAGGTAGAGAAAAACACCCGTCCCAATAAACACTGCCGCTATCACGATGGAAATCACAATGGCGAAAAACTTCTTCATTTAGACCAATCCTTATTATTTATTCATCTTGTAAAGCGACAACAGGGTTAACATTTGCGGCACGTCTAGCAGGTAATATTGAGGCCACGGCACCCGCAAAAAGCAGCACCAAAATGGCCCATATTGCGGTGGAAAAACTTATTTCCGGATTTAAAAAAGTCGTATTGGGATCGCTAGCAAACGTATCGACCAGTTCAACAACCAGCACTCCGGCTACCAAACCCGCGTAGCCTGCTAAAAATGTAATCGCCAGTGATTCCTGTACAATTGCACTGATTATGGATGCAGGTGTTGCACCAAGCGCTTTTCGAATACCAATTTCCTTCGTACGTTCTTT
Source organism: Teredinibacter purpureus (assembly GCF_014217335.1). Classification (NCBI taxonomy): domain Bacteria; kingdom Pseudomonadati; phylum Pseudomonadota; class Gammaproteobacteria; order Cellvibrionales; family Cellvibrionaceae; genus Teredinibacter; species Teredinibacter purpureus. The sequence goes on from NZ_CP060092.1 coordinate 718,493, forward strand.
CACGGTAATAAGCATAATATTTCCTACGCCCACAACGCCCGCAATAATTGTCCCTATCGCGACAAACCAACTAAAAAATGCAATACCGGTAAATAGACTTTGCACGCGATCATATTGCGCCTGTGAATTCCAGCTGCCTATTACCCCTTTATCGTCCGGGTGTACCCGATGACGACGCAGTAAAAGATTTGTTACGTTCTTTTCAACAATGGCGGCATCCACACCACTAACGGGAGTAACGCTAAAGCTGTGCACTTGGCTACCTTGGTTAAAAGCTTTACGCAACGTATATTGAGGCATGTAAATACGCGTTAATTCACGTTGCGCCCAATTATTAAGGGCCGAAGGCTCAACCACACCGACCACCTGAAACTGTACGCCTAAAATCTTTATTCTCTGGCCAATGGGCGACTCGTCTTCTTCAAAGAGCAATTCTTTTACTCTTCGGCCAATGACAACAGATTTTCGCTCTTCCATTAAATCGAAACGGTTAAGATAGCGCCCCTCCAATAAGTGAAAATTTCCGCCTATAAATTTTTCTGGCCAGACACCGTTAATCTGAAAAGTATCGCCTTTCGTTTTTCGTGCAACAAATTGATCACCGATGCCATTACTGGGCGAAACAATCGCAACCTCATTCGACAACTTGCGGATAGCGGCCATATCGTCGTCATTCATATGAATGTACCGACCTTTTGTTAAACCTTTGTATGGAATACTGGTGGGGCGGCCGGACCACATCGCGACCGACGTTCTCACCCCACCCATACTGGCGTTGGCGCCGTTGCGTAACCCATTACCTGCTGCCAGCAGGTTAACCAACATAAATATTCCCCAGAACACGCCAAAGGCGGTTAAGGTTGCACGCATCTTGTGGCGACGCACACTGTCAAAAATTTCTTGCCAAATATCGCCGTCGAGTAAATGCATTCTATTCTTCCCGCATCGCTTCAATGGGTAATATTTTCGCTGCGCGTAGCGCTGGCGCTAGGCCCGCTAAAGCCCCTGCAACAATCAACACTATCACGGCCTGAATGGCGGTGGACAACTCTATATCGGGCGCGCCAAAGAAACCTAAACTTCCACCCGCATTTTTAACGACAAGACTAACGCCTTCCAGTATGGCGACGCCCAGTACCAGGCCACAATAACCAGCCGTCGCCGTAACGAGTACCGATTCACTTAAAATCATTGTCACTATCGATAGGGGTGTAGCGCCCAGTGCTTTTCGTACGCCAATTTCCCGCGTACGATCTTTCACCGTAATAATCATAATATTACTGATACCCACAATACCGGCAGCGAGCGTCCCCAACCCTACAAACCATACAAACATGGTAATGGCGGCGAATGTTTTCGTGGTGCTTTCAAGCTGGCGAGCCGTATTGTAAATGGAGATTGCACGTTCATCGGTAGGCGCTACGCCATGGCGTTGCCGAAGGAATGTTTTCAGATTTTCTTCTAACGTGTAAGAATCGGTGCTCGATTTAGGTGTTAACGCTAGCGTGCCTACTTTATTCGCACTACCAAACGTTTTTTGAAACGTTGTTAACGGTATATAGATACGCTCGGACATTCTCCCCTGCCGGCCCGAATCATAGAATACCCCTACCACTTGAAGCACAATACCGTGAAAAGTGATTTGCTCGCCGGTGGGGTCTACATTCTCACCAAATAAGCGATCTCTCACGGCGCTGCCAATTAACGCGACTTTGCGTGTATCGGCGGTATCGAGAACATTCAGCGTTCGCCCAGCACGATACTCCAGAAATCGTTTTATCGAGAAATAGTCATCTGCCACACCGAACACCCCGAACGCACCCGATTTATTTTTGTAGGTTACGTTTATTGTTCGCCGCCAACGTATGCCCGCACGATTCTCGGCAGATACATATTGAACCTCACCAAACTGTTCACGTAGCGCGGTTAAATCATCTTCGGTAAAATTAATTTGTCTTCCATTGGGAGTCCCTTGGTAGGGAATAGCGGTACGCCCAGCGCTTATCCACATACTACTTCGATCGTCACTACCAAAGCCTTGCGTTATGCCATTTTCAAGCCCTTTACCCGCACCGAGCAATAGAATTAGAATTAATATGCCCCAGAAAACACCAAACGCGGTTAAAAACGTTCGCAGTTTATTTTTGCGAATGGTGAATAGGATTTCTTGTAAGTTATCAAATTCCATGGCGTTTAGGTATCAACGATTAAGCCATCTTTTATGTGAATAACGCGTTCCGTTTGCGCCGCTATTTCATCTTCGTGCGTAACAATTACAACTGTTTTACCGCTGTCGTTTACCTCACGAAAAAGTGTCATCACGTCTTTTGACGTTACGCTATCGAGCGCGCCTGTAGGTTCATCGGCAAGTATTACTTTTGGGTTGGTTATTAGTGCACGTGCGACAGCAACGCGCTGTTTCTGTCCACCTGACAGCTCACCCGGCAGGTGCAATGCGCGGTCGCCCAAGCCCACACGATCTAAATATTCTTGTGCGCGACGATTGCGCTCTTTACGCCCCACTTTTTGGTAATACAAGGGCAGTGCGACATTTTCCATGGCGTTTTTAAACGGTAATAAATTAAAGGATTGAAAAACAAACCCCAAATGCTGATTACGCAAAGCCGCTGCTTTTCGTTCCGAGAGATGTCGAATGGCAATATCAGCAAGGCGATATTCGCCTTCATCATAACTGTCTAAAATGCCTAAAATATTCAATAGCGTCGACTTTCCAGAACCAGAAGAACCCATAATGGCAACCAGCTCGCCTTCGGCTATTGTGACATTCACACCTTTCAGTACGTGTAGCCGCTGCGTGTCGTTGCCATAATATTTATGTACATTCGAAATTTGAATCATGTCGATTTATTGTAGCTCTCGTATCGTTTGGGTTGTGACTGAATCCGTAATTGTTTGCAGAAGGTACCTGTAATGATTCTCTCAGCGTTTTGCCCACATCCGTCTGCGCCAAAGATTTTAAGGGTATAAAAACGACGTCACCGTAAATCGGCCAGTACGCGGGTTAAGGTCAAACGGGTAAGTATCGGGAATATTACCGGAATGCAGGCTCGAGCAACGGTAGATAAGTGCCCGATTAAACGTTGCTTCATAGCTGGCTACCCGCTCAAATAATGGTGTATCGCCGCTAATGTAGCCTTTGTAGCGCCCAATACCTTCAGTGCGCACTTCTTTATCAAGTTGCGTCATGTAACCTTCTACACGTGCTTGGTCGATATATTCGTAGCCCGTTTTTCTATGCCGGTAAAACGAGGTGCCACCGTAGGGCGCACCACACAAGTAATGAATAACCGCGAGGCTTTCGGGTTCTGGCCGATCGAAATGAGGCACTCGCTGCGGAGGGCTCAGTTGTTCGAACGGCGTTGCCACTATGGAAAAAAAACTTTCGCTCGACACTAACGCCGTGGCAGGTTGCCCAAAGGCCTCTTCAATAGCATCACCAGCGACGCTTAGCAGAGTATCAATATAGCGAGGCGGGGAGGGCGAGCGCATGCCCGGATAAAAACCTTTAGCCGGCGCCACATTTTGCTGAGTAAGTGCGTAATCAATAAGCGAATCGGCCTGCGAAAACACATTATCAATCACCAAAAGCGGCTGCTTCTCGTCACCAATACTGTTCACGCTATAGCGGTAGTTGGGGTGCTGCAGGGTGTTAGTCAATTCCACTCACTCATTATTTATTGTTAACGTGTGTAACCCTGCCTACTCGGTACAGAGGTGCACTTCACTCGTCTAGCGTTCGGGCAAATAACCCAACGTAAACACCAACAAACCCACCTGCACGTTGGGTGCTGAGATCACGGACATCCACACTTACCTCTAACCATTCAATGGGAGCCTGCTCGCCCCACTGATACGCAAAACGGTAGGCCTGCTCGTCACCTTCAACAATAAGCGTGAGCTTATCACGGTTTGCCTCAGTGAGAGGGTGTGTAGCGAGTCGCTTAAACCCACTTTTATCCTGATGATATAACACCAACTGCTGCTCTAATTGTTGATGTTCAACCGCCAATAGAACATGTGCTTGCTCACTTTGAAAAACCGTTATTCCGGCCTGATGCTCTGCTGGTACGGGAAGCTGAAGCTCAGTACGTGCTGTAAACGATTGGTGTTGCTGACGCCGCCCAACAAATGCAGGCTGCTTTAAATCGGCAAGCTGCACGCCGCTCGGTTTAAGTTGCAAACCGCCCTCCGGCAAAAATGAATACCACTCGCTGTCGCCACTGCGTAAAGTATTCCACTGCCAATTTAAGCTTGGCCCAGAGAAACGCTCGGTTACCGTAAAATTACCGTTTAATGGCTGTGCATTTTTTGTAACGGCTAAACCTTTAGGGGCCGGGGCGGTGTAAGGTAAAGCTTCCGTGCCACCTGCTATCACTGGCCATTCATCGTTCCATTGCACGGGCATAAGAAACGTTTCGCGCCCCGTATTAAAATAATCTTGCTGATAATTACGTGTTGCGAGAAAAACGGCCCACCAATCGCCATTGGGCGTTTGCACCATATCCACGTGACCTGCGGTCGCAACAGGGTTCACCCGTGTTGGATCTAAATGTCGCTGCGAGAGAATAGGGTTGTGTTCGTAAGGTACAAACGGTTCATTAAGGCTTCGCGCCCGAAAGACAACCTCTGAATGATTCTCAGCCGTGCCTCCCTCTGCGCATAGCAAGTAATACCATCCGTTTACTTTATAAAGGTGGGGGCCCTCTATCCAAATAGGCTTCTTGGTAATATCAGCTCCACCATTCACTATTACCTTGCCGGTGTCTGGAATAATCTGCAGCGTTTCAAGGTCTAGCTCCCATTTCCATATCGCTCGATGCCCTTCGTATAGGGGGGGCTCTAGAGGAGGGCCGTTGTGCGTTACATACACTTTGCCATCATCATTAAAAAATAGTGAAGGGTCTATACCGTCGATTTCAGGTAAATAGTAAGGGTCCGACCATTCACCAGCAGGGTCTTTTGCGGTGACAATAAAATTACCGCCTGCGCCATCTACGCCGGTTGTTATCACATAGAACACACCGTCGTGATAGCGAATAGTAGGAGCGAAAATACCTCTTGAAACGCCTGCTCCGTCCAGGTTTTTTAATTGACTCGATCGAGTAAGTACATGCCCAAGCGGCTGCCAATGCACTAAATCGTTACTGCGTAAAAGTGGTATGCCAGGGAAATAGCTAAACGACGAATGAACCATATAGTAGCTATCACCCGCTCGCGTAATGCTTGGATCCGGGTAAAAGCCTGCCACAATAGGGTTACGGTACTCGTTGGGCCCCAGCGGGTTACTAAAAACAGCATCATGCCCAGTGTAATCGAACCACTTAAAAGTTACCGGTAGAGAAGGCGGAACAAGCGCTGACTCCGCGGGAACTGGGTTGCTGTCTGCGCAGCCGGTGAATAGCGCAACGGTTGCCGCCAGAATAAAACCTTTTACTTTAATCACATCTTCCCCTACTTATTTTTTTTGCATTATGTAGTGGATACCAAAAAGGCGCTACATCAATAGCGCCTTGCGTACCTTAGGTCTTTCAGTTTCCACGTTTATCAGGGACTACTCAAACCGTCCGCGACACCTTGCAACGCTTGCTTCGGTGAAAAATTATCGTTGAACAAAAGGCCCCATTCATCACGCCCTTTAAAATTTGGCAGCCAGCTGTCGCCGTCCGTTATACCCCAAACGCTCACACCACCACGCAAATGTGCAGGCACAACATCGCGATAAGCCTCAACAATTTGCTGGTAACGTGCTGCCTGTGCAATTTCCGCTTCAAGCGTTAACTCCGTTAGATTTTCGTTGTCATTAACCGTTACATCTAATTCGGTAATTTTAACTCTCAAACCCATATCCACAACACGCTGGAAAGCCCCTCGAATATCGCTGTTTGTTGGCCAGCCAGAAGAAACATGCATTTGAAAACCGATGCCATCAATAGGTACATCGTCATCGAGTAAATTTTGCACCATAGCCAACGCACCCGTTAATTTGGTGCCATTGCCGGACAGGTTGTAGTCATTATAAAACAGCAAAGCGTCATCGTCGGCTGCACGCGCTGCGGTGTAGGCCATCGCAAGGTAGTCTTCACCCAAGTTCTCGTACCACACACTTTCTCGTAGTGCACCGTTACTGTCAGAAATAGCTTCGTTCACCACATCCCAACTCACGACTACATCATCGTCCGCAAAATGCCCCACAATGTTCGTAATATGAGATTCCATCATGGTTTGCCACTGCGCAGGCGTTCCAGAGTAGTTGGTCATCCATGAGGCGATCTGGCTGTGCCACACCAATGTATGGCCGTGTACCGCAAGCCCATTGGCCGCCGCATAGTTAACTAACTCATCGGCTTGGCCGTAGCTATACGTAGACTCGGCTGGGTGCATATAGGCCGGCTTCATAATATTCTCGGCCGTAACCTGATCAAAGTGAGCACTTACAATTGCTTGGCGACCCGTACTGGTAATGATGCTATTACCCGCACCTCCAGCGGCTACCGCAACCCCGATGGGGAAATCCGCCAATTCGGATAGGCTTGTAACGGTAATTTCGGGTGTAGGCTCCGGCGTTGGCTCCGCTGTGGGTTCTGGAGTCGGCGTAGGCGCTGGAGTGGCCGCGGGCTCTGGCGTAGGGCTAGGTTCAGCAGTTGGCTGCGGTGTAAACACCGGTACGCTATTATCGCCAGAACCGCCGCCACAAGCACTCAACACTAAAAAAGATGCCGCTAACGCGACGGAGGCAAATATTCGAACAACCATCATCTATTTCTCACTCAAAGCTTAAAGGGTTTTACAGCAACTATGTACAACAGTCATTGCAGCCATACATTCGCGTAACGCTATTCAAACAGTCAATTCATTCCCTCATAACACATGGGAAACCTGCCGAGCCTGTCGGCACGCAGAACTACACTATTGTGCATTCGTCCTATATTTGAATCGTTTCTCAGTATTCGATTATACTGCGCCAACGTCATCTTATAGTCAATAAAACCATATCAAAACTTATTGGGATGTACATTTCAATACGGGCCCTTAGCTACTCCGCATCCCATGCGTTTACCTTTCAATATCAGTCGCTCGTACCAATGGTCGCTTGCTGGCATTTCTCCCAGTCACAACGCGCGATGTAATATACTTGTATACTTATATCTATTAATCTGAGGGGTAAGCAAGCGCCCCGTATTATTAACGACGAACTACAATACGCTAACCGTATATAAAACATGGCTATCGGCACGTTCTACGGCCAGCGCCACCGTGGCTTCAATCGCCCCAACTTTCGAAAGGTACCCTTCATGCACCTGGCTAGAATTCGTAATTGCTTCGCACAATTCACACTATTACTGTGTGCTGCATGCATTGCACTCACCTCCGCACAGGCTTTGGCCGCTCTTGGCGATGCCCGTTACATTAGCGAGAAAGCCCTCAGAGGGTCTGTTGCTCTGGTGAGCAAAGATACAACCGCCACTCTCTATGTCGACAGCAACGACCATAAGGGCGTCATTCGTGCTACGCGCAATTTACAGACCGACATCAAACGGGTAAGTGGCCAGCACGCCGTTATCGTAAATACGCAGAATGCACTGGGCGCACACGCAGTGATTATCGGTACCATAGGCAAGAGCCCACTAATTGACACATTAATTGCCGAGCGCAAAATTGATGTAAAGAGCACCGTCGGAAAATGGGATGGCTACCATCTTCAAACCGTTAACAACCCGTTACCCGGTGTAGAACGTGCTCTTGTTATTGCCGGTGCAGACAAACGTGGCACCACCTACGGCATTTACGACCTCTCCGAACAAATAGGTGTTTCCCCTTGGTATTACTGGGCCGACGTCCCGCCACAGAAAAAAAATACGCTGTATGTTTTGGCGAAAACACTGCGCCAAGAATCCCCAAAAATACAATATCGCGGTATTTTTCTTAACGACGAAGCACCTGCACTGTCAAGCTGGGTGGCCGAAAATCACGGCAACTACACACACGAATTTTACGAAAAAGTATTTGAATTATTACTGCGATTGAAAGCAAATTTTTTATGGCCAGCCATGTGGAACAATGCCTTTGCGGATGACGATATTCAAAATATGATTCTTGCCGACGAATACGGCATTGTCATGAGCACCTCACACCACGAACCTATGATGCGAGCCGACAAAGAATGGAACCGCCACGGCGTGGGCGCGTGGGAGTTTTCCACCAACCCCGATAACCTTGCCAATTTTTGGCAAGATGGCGCCACACGCAATCGCGACTATGAAAGCATTTACACGATGGGCATGCGCGGTCAAGAAGACGAGCCTATGAGTGAAGGCGAAAATATTGAATTGCTCGAAAGCGTTGTAAAACGACAACGCACTATCTTGGCCGACGTGTTTGATGATCGCCCCATAAGTGATGTGCCACAGGTATGGTGCCTATACAAAGAAGTACAAGCCTATTACGAAAAAGGTATGCGCGTTCCCGACGACGTCATTTTATTATGGAGCGATGACAACTGGGGCAATATTCGTCGCCTACCCACACCACAAGAACGCGAACGTGCGGGCGGAGCGGGTGTTTATTATCATTTTGATTATGTTGGCGGCCCACGCTCATACCGTTGGATTAATAGCACCCCCATTGCCAAAATATGGGAACAAATGAATTTAGCTTATGCCTTTGAAGCCAACCAAATATGGATAACCAATGTAGGCGATTTAAAACCTATGGAATATCCCATTGAGTTTTTCTTGCGCATGGCATGGGACCCGGAACGCTGGCCCCACACCCGTTTAAAAACCTTTGGTGAATTATGGGCGACGCGAGAATTTGGTGCAGAATACGCATCAGAAATAGAAGCCTTAATGACCGGCTACACCCGCCACAATGGCCGACGAAAACCTGAACTCATGGCGCCCGACACCTACAGTATCGAACATTATAACGAGGCAGAACGCATCGACGCAGAATTAACCGATCTCGTCGCCCGCGCAGAAACCTTGTATAAAAAAATGCCTGAAGAAAGAAAGAATGCTTTTTTTCAACTCGTATTACACCCCGTGAAAGCTTCAGCCATAGTGACCCAACTTAATATCGCCATCGGTAAAAATCGACAATACGCTATGCAAAGGCGCGCCGACGCCAATCGTTACGCTGAAAAAGCAAAAGCACTTTTCGCTGCCGATGCCGCGCTTAAAGCCCAGTACCACAGCCTTAATGATGGCAAGTGGAATCACTTTATGAATCAATCGCACATTGGCTACACTAACTGGAACAACCCAGAAGGTGACCAAATGCCGGTAACCTACGATTACGCCCCCGGTAACTACGCCGAAATGAGCGTTGTAATAGAAGGTGGGATACACGCATGGCCCGACGCCGGTGGACACGTATTGGCCTTTGATCAAGCCGGTGAAAAGGAGCACTGGCTAGATCTCAATAATCGCGGTACCCAACCCTTTGACTACACCTTAACGCCCAGCGAAAACTGGATTACATTAAGCGAACCCACAGGAACCGTCACCGCCTCCAAACGCGTATTCGTTAGCATTGACTGGAAAGCCTTACCAGAAGGAACCTCGACAGCTCGCATTCAAGCAAAAGGCCCAAGCTGGAATCGGGCACACATTACCGTCTCGGCATTTAAACCTAACCAAAAAGTGCTTAAAAACGCGAAAGGATTTATCGATGCGGACGGCTACCTCTCCATAGAAGCCGCCAGTGTTGACCGCACAAAAAGTGTAGAGGGCATTCAGTGGGAGGAAATACCAACGCACGGCCGAACGTACAGCAGCATGACACCATTACCCGTTGGCGATAGAAGTTTTGAAGATCCACAATCAGCTCCCTACCTTGAGTACGACGTAACGTTTTTACGCACAGGAGAGTTTGAGATTCAAACGTTACTCGCCCCGAGCTGGCCGTTTGTACCCGGCAGAGGGTTACGCTATGCCATTGCGATTGGCGACGCAAAACCACAGGTAGTGGATTTTCTAGAGGGCTTTAGTGGCACCGATTGGAAATGGGAACCCTCAGTTAAAGATGGTATACGTATTGGCAAAAGCACCCATACGGTCACCCGCGCTGGGCGCTCCAAAATTCGACTTTATATGGTAGACCCCGGTGTAACGCTACAAAAAATACTCGTGAATACGGGTGGACTAAAAGACAGCTATTTAGGGCCAATTGAAAGCGCAAGGCGATAGCCTTCACTCAGTTTGAGTCGCGGTTAACAGCAACCCAAACGCTTAAAACCAAACACAGATTTACAAAACTGGGACGCTAGAACTTAAACAAACTTTAAGCCGCCTATAATAACCGCTGCAGGATATCCCGCGCGGTTATTACTCCCACCAACTTCCCATGTTCAGTAATAAACAAACGGTGAATATGCTGATTAACGATAACCGCACACGCATCCAACACCGACGTCTCAATATCAACGGCGAGCACCTCAGGGGTCATAATGGCGTTAACCGTACAATGTTCAATAGCCTTTTCTTGCAAATGCCGAAGATCTTTATCACTCAGCTCACCACCAAAAGGACCGCAGTAAAACCGAACCAATTTTTTCAATTCATCTTCGGTCTGCGTTCGAGACTCAAATGCCATTACATCCGATTGGGTGACGACGCCAACCAGCTCATCGTCTGCCGCAATGACCGGTGCACCGGAAATACTATGCTTGACGAAAAACCCCGCCAATCGCTTTACCGACCAACCCTCATAAACAGTGAGTACTTGCTTCGTCATCAACGTAGCAAGCGCGTTATCGTTTAGGGTATTGGCTAAAAGTGCATGGACCATATTGGTATCCTCGGGTTTACGTTGGCGTAATCACACACGGTGTACAATCTATCGATCAATAGTGCAGGGCTATGCACTGCTAATAGAGTATAGCCCTAATACAGAGGCTGCCAGCATCGCTACTAACATCGCCTGTGCACCGCCAACACCCCTTAATAGCCTTAAAAGTGAAGACGTAACCTCAATATCCGATTAAAATGGCGCAAATAATAGAAGATGCCCGAATCAATCTTAAACGACAACTAAAGTGCCAAACACGTCCTTTAGGCTAAACTTAACATTTTGTTGGATACAAGAATGCAAGATTGCGGCAAGCACGGTAAACTACCGCCTGATCATTCTATAATGACTAAATAGAGCCACATTTGGCGGCAACGCAAAAAGCAGCCATAGCGGCCCTAAGCGTCTCAAGACTGAACCTCGGATAGACGCCAGGTTCACAATCAACACCAATTAAATACTGTTGCGCTTACTAGAAGCTTCCTCACAGTATTTAGCCATTATGAGTAAAAGTGGAGATCCACCGTTGAAGATTACCGAAGCGAAAGTCATTGTTTGTTGTCCTGGACGCAATTTCGTGACGCTAAAAATCATGACCGATGAAGGCGTATACGGGGTAGGTGATGCCACACTTAACGGCCGTGAAAAAGCAGTAGTGTCCTTCCTGGAAGACTACCTATGCCCTTCACTGATTGGTCGTGACCCCTCTCAAATAGAAGATATTTGGCAGTTTTTCTACCGCGGCGCCTATTGGCGTCGTGGCCCCGTGGGCATGACAGCCATAGCCGCAATTGATACAGCGCTTTGGGACATTAAAGGAAAAGTTGCCGGAATGCCCCTATACCAACTACTCGGTGGGCGCAGCCGTGACAAAATCATGGTTTATAGCCATGCCAACGGCAATGACATAGACACTACCCTGGCAGAAGTCGCGAAGTCCGTCGACAAAGGCTATAAAGCCGTTCGTGTTCAATGTGGTATTCCGGGCGTCGCCAGTACCTATGGCGTGTCTAAAGGCGGCAAAAGCTACGAACCCGCCGACGCCGACCTTCCAACAGAATCCGTATGGTCAACTGAAAAATACCTCAATCATGTTCCTAAGCTTTTTGAAGCCGTACGTAACGAATTCGGGGAAGATCTACACATTTTACACGATGTTCATCACCGGCTAACGCCCATCGAAGCCGCTCGACTCGGCAAAGAAGTCGAGCAATATCACTTGTTTTGGCTCGAAGACTGCGTGCCCGCCGAAAATCAGGACGCCTGGAAACTAATTCGCCAACACACCACAACGCCTTTAGCGGTCGGCGAAGTTTTCAATAGTATCCACGACTGTCGTGAACTGATCCAAAACCAATTAATCGACTACATTCGCTCAACCGTTGTTCATGCAGGTGGCATCACGCAATTACGTCGCATCGCCGACTTAGCTGCGCTCTACCACGTACGTACTGGCTTTCATGGTGCTACCGACCTTTCGCCCATTTGTATGGGTACCGCCTTGCACTTCGATTATTGGGTGCCTAATTTTGGTATTCAGGAACACATGGCTCACAGTGAAGAAATGATGGCCGTATTCTCGACCTCTTACGAATTTAAAGACGGCTACTTTACCCCAGGTGAAACACCCGGCCACGGGGTCGATATTGACGAGGCACTTGCCGCACAATACCCTTATAAACGCGCGTGTTTACCCGTTAACCGGTTGGAAGATGGCACCCTCTGGAACTGGTAGTAACCCGCGATTAACCGCAAAGACACCGTCCACAAACATTTCGCCCCGCGCGGGCAAGCGGGTTTTCGAATGTTAACCCCATAAATATGGCCGGCCCCCTCTCCACAAATTTGCAAGAACCAGCGAATGGGGCCAAGCACCGTGGCCGCCCCTAACCGTATACTGGGCATACGTTGCTCAAGCAGCATTCTTCGGCAAGCTGCAACGCCACTCCACACATTGACGACCAGCGAATACAGGACACCACCATGAAACCTTTTATGGGTGAAGACTTTTTACTCTCCACAGACACCGCCCGCGAGCTGTATCACGCTCACGCCGCGCCGCAGCCAATTATTGATTACCACTGCCACCTTCCTCCTATAGAAATAGCCGAGAACCGCCAGTTTGAAAACATGGCGCAAGTATGGCTCGAAGGTGACCACTACAAGTGGCGTGCAATGCGTGCCGCAGGTGTAAACGAAACCCTCATTACAGGGAAGGGTAGTGATTACGAGAAGTACAGTGCATGGGCCGAGACTGTTCCAAAATGTATCGGTAACCCTCTCTACACGTGGACACACCTCGAATTACAGCGACCGTTTGGCCTATTCGACCTGCAGTTTGGCCCAGCTACCGCCAAAACCACATGGCAACACTGCAATGATTTATTAGTCACGCCCGAATTTTCGGCCCGCGGTATTATGCAGAAGATGAACGTAAAAATGGTTGGCACCACTGATGACCCCATCGATTCATTACGCCATCACGCCGCCATCGCCAACGACAATATTGGCGTTAAAGTACTACCTAGCTTTAGACCTGACCGCAGCTATAAAATCGAATTAGACGGGTTCAGCGCCTACCTGGAAAAGCTTGGCGCTAGCTGTGATATTAACATTACACGTTTTGAGGATTTGCGCTCTGCGCTCGCACAACGCCTGGATCATTTCGAGGCACACGGCTGCTCGTTAGCCGACCACGGTATAGACATAGTCCGCTTCGCGCCCATACCCGATGACATCACCCTCAATACCATTCTGACGCGACGCTTAAACAACCAAGTGCTCAGCGACATAGAAATTGCTCAATTCTCAACAGCTGTACAAGTATGGCTAGGGCGTGAATACGCCAAGCGGGGCTGGGTAATGCAATACCATATGGGCGCACAACGGGACAACAATAGCCGCTTACACACGCTTCTGGGCCCCAACACCGGCTTCGACTCTATTGGTGATCACCCCGTTGCCGCACCCTTGGCGGGTTTACTTAACGCCATGGATATTCACAACGAACTACCGAAAACGGTTTTGTATTGTATAAATCCAAGTGACAACGAAGTTATAGGCACCATGATTGGCAATTTCCAAGATGGCAGCATCGCAGGCAAAGTTCAGTTTGGTTCCGGCTGGTGGTTCAACGATCAAAAAGACGGCATGATGAGGCAGTTAATGCAGCTTTCCCAGCTGGGCTTGTTAAGCCAGTTTGTAGGTATGCTCACCGATTCGCGAAGCTTCCTCTCCTACACTCGCCACGAATACTTCCGCCGTATCTTGTGTGAATTGCTCGGAAACTGGGTAGAAAGCGGTGAATTACCCAAGGATTTAAATCTACTAGGTGGCATCGTTAAAGATATTTGTTTTAATAACGCCAACCGGTATTTTAATTTAAACCTTTAGGGCACACCCTATAGCGTTTTAAAAAGCAGAGCTCAGGTAACACCGCTCTGCTTTTTTTGTAGCCGACACAACCAAGAATAATAACGGATACTGACTCATGAAAACCCGTCACATCACCGCAATAGGCTGCGCTGCATTGGTGCTCGCATTGGTATCGGGCTGCGGCCCAATGGACCCCTCAAAATCGCACTACGGTGCCGAACGCGCGCAACCTTACCCAGAAAAAGACTTACCACCCGAACACTTCCCGCAGGCCCCTTTAGTCACCCATATTTATACGGCCGACCCCTCTGCACACGTCTTTGACGGTAAGCTATACCTTTACCCATCACACGACATAGAAACCAACACCGAAGCCGACCGCACGGGCGCCAGCTTCAATATGGTCGACTACCACGTACTGTCACTCACAGACGTTGGCGGCGCAGTAACCGACCACGGGCCAGCCCTGCACATTGGCGAAGTCCCTTGGGCCGTACAACAATTATGGGCGCCGGACGCGGCCGAAAAAGACGGTCAATATTATTTGTATTTCCCAGCAAAAGATCAGCACGGTATTTTTCGCATTGGCGTGGCCACATCCGACAAACCCCAAGGGCCGTTTACGCCTGAACCCATTCCGATGGCCGGTACTTACAGTATCGACCCTGCGGTTTTTAAAGATGACGACGGTACACAGTATTTATACTTGGGCGGTATTCGAGGCGGGCAATTGCAGCGCTGGCAAACAGGCCAATACGTAGAAGAGGATAGCTATCCCGCGGACAATCAACCCACACTGCTGCCACGTATGGCGCGGCTCAGCGACGATATGCTGACAATTGCCCACCCACTCACCAGTATTCCGTTACTGGATGACAGCGGTAACCTCATTAACCAAGGCGATAAAGAACGACGTTTTTTTGAAGCACCTTGGATACACAAAAAAAACGGTATCTACTACCTCAGCTGGTCAACCGGTGACAGTCATTTAATTCAATATGCCACTGGCGATAATCCCTATGGGCCGTTTCAATGGCAAGGCAAAATACTCGAGCCCGTAGCCGGCTGGACAAACCATCATTCAATTGCTGAATTTAAAGGGAAGTGGTATTTGTTTTATCACGATACTTCGCTCTCGGGCGGCACCATTCATTTGCGTACCGTAAAAATGGCCGAGCTCGTCCATAATGAAGACGGCACAATTCAAACCATCGACGCCTATCTTGGCGACTAAGCGCCTAACGCCCGAATTAAAGCGTCACCCGAAACCGTCAACTCACGGATGAATTGACGGTGCAATGTAGGCACCAAGCGTATTAATAATGAAAACACCCGCAGAAAGCCGGCGTAAATTCAACCGAATAAACGTTTTCTACCACGGCAACAACTCACCAGAAGAATGCCAAAACGTACCGCTGTTATCTAAGGAAAGCTCATCCATTCGCGCCACTAATCGGTTAGCGGCCGTTTCGCTAGAGATATCACCTGCAAAACCCACCATGCCCGTTTGAACAAAACCCGGGTGCAAAATTGCGACCGCAATACCTGTAGAATGAAGGTCTTTTGCCAACGACATACCAGCCGCATTAAGTGCAGCCTTCGACATACGATACCCGTAATATCCACCCGAACCATTATCCGTAATAGAGCCCATGCGGCTGGTAATAAGGCCCACCTTACTGCCACGGCTCATACTAGGTAGCAGCGCCGCTGTCACACGCAACGGGCCCATAGCATTAACCTCAAACTGACGCGTTATGGTGTCAAAATTCAGTTTGTCTAACGTTTCACTTTCCAATAAGCCGGCATTATTAATAAGCACCGCAACCGCAACCCCCTCAAAGCGCTGCTGAAGTGTAACCATACTCTCGCCTGAAGTGACATCTACGCCCTCAACAACAATGGCGCCAGACGCTTCAAGCTCAGGGGTTGTCGTGCGGCATACGCCATAAACCGTTGCACCTCGCGCACGATACGCC
The DNA here is from genome assembly GCF_014217335.1 of Teredinibacter purpureus. NCBI lineage: Bacteria > Pseudomonadati > Pseudomonadota > Gammaproteobacteria > Cellvibrionales > Cellvibrionaceae > Teredinibacter > Teredinibacter purpureus. Next base: position 734,656 of record NZ_CP060092.1, read on the forward strand.
CGCACAAAGGCCAACCCGATACCGCGATTTGCACCTGTAATCACAACGCTTTGACCACTCATTTCTTCGCTATTCATTCTCACAAAACTCCCTTTAAAAGCTATTTATTCGCACGTAAAACATTATCACGGCATTACGCACGGCATGTTAGCGCAATGATATTGCAGCTGATAGGGCCTTTCATTTGAGAGGAGGTCTTAACAAAAAAAGGGGGAAACGAAAACACGAGAGGCAAAAATAAAAAAGCGGCCACCGGGGCCGCTAAAACTGACTTGGCGAGTCCAGAGGACTGCCGAAAACCAAAATGAAAATCACCTGAAACAGGCTTACTGCTTGTTCATATATTTACAATCAATTATCGGGCCAAGATAACCAAAATGTCATTTATTAGAGTATAGCGCCCAAAAACCCGACTAAATGACGCTTATATCTACAAGATGCTCTAGATACAATGTAACGGGTTTCTTTCCCGCTATACGCCAGTAAAATAAATCGACGCTCACTCTTTAAACGCATGCGTGTTAAGGCGCCCCATCAAAAGGCTAACTTACCACCTCAGCCCTATATATGTAGCGACTTAAGCGTCATCCTTAACCACGAGCGGGCGTGCAAAAAGAGGGCCGCTGGAAACAAATTGAGGGGGAATAAACGGGTTTTTCAAGACGAAAAAACGGTTATTCGCATCGCGTAACACCGCCATTTCTTGGCTGAAGTGTTTTTCGCGTAACGCGTCTAAACTACCGTCCTCGCGAGCAAGTATCAAACCCTGCTCCAGCCTCTCGGCAAGCTCAGGGCGCTTATTGCTCACGTAGAAAATCACGGGCAAGGGATAATAAATCACAATGTTGGGCGCAATCATAAGGTCCTGCCCACAAAGAGACGATTCCGCCATGATAAGCTCAATTTCAATCACGCTAAGCGGTAAATAGTCGAACCGACGGTTATGCAGCATCGGCAACAGCGCCGTTAATTGGCCTTCGGCCGCCACTTTATAATCGTTAGCTTCATAAATGTCGACATCCTGCCAGCCTCGCCCTTGCCCAGCGACCAACTGTTGCAACTGATCTAAACTACGCACCTCATTAAACACGGCCAAATCGTTTTGTCGAATCACCAGCTGGCGATAACCCAAAAGATTCTCAAGAATAGGCAGCGGAATACGGCGATTGTCTTCTGTTGCACTCAACTCATTTGGCAACCAAGGGCCAGCGCGCACGTTCACGAACTGATCGCGATTCACCTCTCGCCGTGATCGTAATGTCGAAAACTCTTTTTTAATTCGAACAGCCGAAAAGGCCCCGTGCGACGCAATGGTTTTATCAAGCGCAAGCTGCAACGCTGCAAACTGAAAATCATCTCTTCGGGGTGTTTTCCCCCAATCCCAATAGCGATAACTGTAATCGTTTGAATCAGATAGAGTGATCTGTGAGAGCGACATTAGCCAGACGATTATTATCACTATTATTGTTTGTCTGATCATGGTTTAACCCGCTTACCGAAATAACGGCTCCTCCTATAATGTAAAACCTCAAACTACCACATTTTAATGGCGTAGCGCTGCTCTTACGCACAAGCTGACAGCCCACACCAAAAGCTGACGCCGCCTACACCTAACCTCATTGACGTATATCAATCACGCCGTTCTCCGCCAATACCCGCTACGCCGTCCATTTAGCTCCAGCACAAGCACTTAATCGGTGTAACCGATACGCATCCGTAAGCGTTAACCAAACCGAGACTTAACTCAGCGGCCATTTACCGTCATAATCCCTATTATTTTCACTGTAAAACGAGCCTAGTTATGGGAAGAACCTACGAAAACCGCAAAGCCTCTATGGCCAAGACCGGCGCCGCCAAAACAAAGCTGTACTCCAAGTACGGAAAAGAAATCTACGTGTGCGCTAAAAACGGCGGTACCGAAACCGACGCCAACCTCAGTTTACGTAGACTGATAGAAAAGGCCAAAAAAGACCAAGTACCGGGCAACATCATTGAAAAAGCCTTGGATAAAGCACGCGGCGGCGGCGGCGAAGATTTTGTAACGGTGCGGTTTGAAGGGTTCGGCCCAGGCAATTGCATGGTTATCGTGGATTGCTTAACCGACAACAACAATCGCACCTTCGGTGAAGTAAGAACCTGCTTCAACAAAGTTAAAGCAAAACTAGGCGCGCAGGGTGCCGTTGCCCATATGTTCGACCACCGCGCAGTATTCGCATTTAAACATGACGACGAAGAAACCGTTCTTGACGCGCTAATGGAAGACGATGTTGATATAGCCGATATCGAAAATGAAGACGGGGTACTCACAGTACTTGCACCACAAACCGAATTTTTTAAAACCAAAACAGCGCTGGCTAAATCATTTGGTGAGTTAGATTTTGAGATGGAAGAAATTACTTTTATTCCACAAACCTATACCGAACTTAGCGCTGAAGACGCGGAGCAATTGGAGCGTTTTATAGATCTATTGAATGACTGTGATGATGTGCAAGAGGTTTATCATAACGCTGAACTTCCATAAAAATAACTCAACGCACTATTCATTTTATTTCCTCGACAGCTCACGTAAATTCTTTACGGATTGGCGTGAGCCCCGCCTATTTATTACCCCCTTTTTACTGCCAATTATTTATTTTCGCCTATTTACTTTTTATTTTTACATACAAACGTTTTATTTAACCAAACTATTTTACTAACCAAAATTAATTTATGTATTTAAAAATAAGCACACAATACTTGTTAAAAATTCAACATGACTATTAGAAATTAAACAGACTCATTTGATTTCAACTGCACGACGCATTTAATAATCCATTTATTAAATTTGATTTAAACCGACAAAAAAAACATTTTTACGATAAATATCCGTTTTTGGCACGAAAAACACTAGCACGCCAACCCGAATTTTATTTAGATTGTGCGCCGAAGATTGGTGCGAAATAATTTTAATAAAATTGCGCCTATCTCCTGCTTTTTTCCGTCAAGCGACCTGCGCAATGTATTTTCTGCGTCGTCTAGATCGAGTTTGGTATACAAGCGTCCCGATTTATACGCCTGTCTTTCTCTCTATAACAATTAAAATGGAGCGCAGAATTCATCATCTGCGTAGGCTAATGAAATTATTTCTCAGCACTTTTTGGATCCTAACGACCCTACTGTCTTCCGCCCTTGCCTATTCCGCAACGGCTATTGAAAATCGTACGGCTTCCACTGCAACCTCTCAACCTTTTCCGCCACACCGTGCCACCACTACCACCGGAAAAGAAATTGACCACAAAAATTTCGACGACGCTCAAGTATGCGGCAGCTGTCACGGTGAAATTTACGAAGAATGGCAAACCTCTATGATGGCACGCGCATGGGAAGACCCTCTTTATCGCGCCTTATTAAACAAAGCCAGCATCGCAACGGATGGCGCCGTTGATAATTTTTGTACCGGTTGTCACACGCCCATTGGCTTACTCTCCGGACAAATTAATTCAGACGTAAACCGACAAGCCCCCGGTACTGAAAACGAGTTGCACCTGCCCGGTGTTGACTGTGAAGCGTGTCATAACATGAGTGCCATTAATGGCTTAGAAAATGGCGCCTACGTGTTAAACGCCCAAATAGGTGATCGCCCCTTAAAACTTGGCTCACGTTCCGACGCGGTATCACCGTATCACGACACCGAATATTCAGATTTACATACTCGTTCGGAGTTTTGCGGCACCTGCCACAACGTGTCTCATCCGTTTAACCAGGTGCCCATCGAGCGCACCTACGACGAGTGGTACGAAAGCACGTATCGTACTGATGGGGTAGAGTGCCAAGATTGCCATATGAAACCCGTGAAGGGCAAAGCCGCCATAATGGGGCCGGAGCGAGAAGATCGTGCCAGCCATCATTTTGCATCCGCTAACACCACCATCATGCAGTATTTTGGTGATCACAAGCAGGCCGATAGGGCGCGTAGCCTGCTCGCCACAGCAGCCGAACTAGAACTACTCGAAGCCCCTAGCAACCCTATTCCAGGCGAACGAACACACTTTAGCCTTCGCGTTAAAAACACGGGTGCAGGCCATAAGCTACCGACCGGTTTTCCCGAAGGCCGTGAAGTATGGCTTGATATCACCCTCACCGACGCTAGCGGCAAAATTGTCTATAGTTCGGGTAAAATAACAAAGGGTAAAACAGAGCCTGGTACCCGTAATTACAAAGTACATTTAGGTGATGACGACGGAAAAGAAGTTGATATTGAAGTGTGGACAGTAAGCCGCATTCTGTCCGATAACCGATTACTACCAAAAGGCTATGCCGATGAGCGGTATGAATTTGTCGTTCCGGAATGGGCCAGCGCACCTTTAACGCTCGATGCGAAATTACGCTACTGGCCGTTTTCTCAAGCAATTGCCGACCACTTGCTCGGTGAAGGCGAAATAGAAGTGCAAATTGAAACGATAGCCGAGTTAACCAAAGAAATTGCGTTAGCGACCGTGCAATCCCCCCCTGTTGCTATGCGGGACTAACATCCATTCCCACGCATCACACCAAAAACCCTAGCCGTACCGGCCAATATGCTCAATACGGCTAGGGTTTCTCCCTCGCAATACAACACTCACACACAACACTAAACAGCCGCCAGCGGTAAATGGCCCAGTTTAAGCGTACCCACATCTCCGGTATAAGCCATTTGCGCCAATAGCAATTCCGCTGTCGCTCTCGCGTCGGCCAGTGCATTGTGCTGATTAACCGGTGCAAGCCCATAACGCTTCCGGCATTCACTTAAACGCAGGCTATGGTGCTTCCCTTGCAATTGCATACGCCGTTTTTCGAGAACCATTGTATCTAACGAGGTAAAAAATAACGGGCAACGAAAAACCTCTAAGGTCGCTTTTTGAATAAAACGAATATCGATAGGCGCATGATGAAACACCACTATGCAATCCTGCATTTGCTTCATCAATAACATCAACACGGCTGCAACACTTTTCGCGCCGGCAATATTGCTATCGTGAAGCCCATGAATTTTAATGCTGTCACCCGCGCCTTTATCGGTATGAATAAGTAGATGCTTGGCGCTCGCATTAACAATTCTGCCGTTTTCAATCAACACCCAACCAATACTTAAAAGATCGCACTTTTTTGGGTCTAAACCACTCATTTCGCAATCAACCACTAAAAATCGCGTATCACAAAAAAGCTGAGTGCGAGAAAAAGGGTGTTGCTCATATAGACCCGACAACGCTGTACCTTGGGCTTTATCTTTTCGAGCCCACCGTTTAAAACGATGGCTAATATTATAAAATACCACCACCAAACCTCGCTTTCATTGCCGCTTGCGCCTGCCGCACCAAATGAAACGCTTCTTTAAGTTGATGGCGCATTAACGGTGATAATGTTTTCGGGTCGAGATGATTGTCCACGTCCTGTCCAGCGCGAAATTGCGCACCCTGAGACTCCAATCGGATTCCTGCAATAAATTCATGCGCATCAATTAAGCTGGACGCAAGTGCCTTGGACATAACACCCCCCGCTTCGATGGCTTTCAAACGTTCAAACGTTGTGACGGGCCACACTCCTGCACTCAAACTGTAATTACGTGCAATATCAACAATTGGAATGGTGCCGCGTTTTTTTAAATCTAACGTACGATTATGATCACCGTCCTTTTCCAGTACGAAGGTTTTAAAAAAACCTAAAGGCGGCGAATGGCTAAGGGAGTTTTCACTCATTAACGCCAAAAATATAGTATTTTTTTGTGCTTTGTCTAATACCGTTTGACGTAATTGTTGGGTGAGTGACGCATCGCCAGCAATATGACGCATATCGAAAAATATACTAGCGTGCATTAGCGCTTTGGGTGATGGCTGTTCTATCCAGACACTAAAGCACCGCCTCCATTCACTTAAGGTTAAACGCCATTTGGGATTGCGAGCCATAATATCGCCGGGACACAGCACCACACCACATTGATGTAAGCCATCATTCACGATTTCCGCTAGCTGCTTAAAATATTCGCTTTGCGTCGGTAACCCCTTATCCGCAATAATTAACGCGTTATCCTGATCCGAGCCCAACACTTGTTCTTGCCGCGCTTGTGAACCAAATGCGAGCCACGCGAATGGGCAGGGTGCCTCGCCGAGTTGTTGCTGCGCTATCTCGATTAAGCGTTTCGTTATGCCATCCGTAAGTGATGTAATAATTTCCCCCACATCAACGGCCCGTGTATCGCGTTCGATTAAAGCTGCCACTAAATTCGGGAATTGTTTAGAAATATCGCGCAGTGCGGTAACAGAATTCGCATGCTTTATCGACCCGGTTAGCGATACGGGCTCTATATTATTCGCACGCACTATATCGCTTAAGCCAATTAGGCCAATCGGCGATTGGTTTTCTATCACCGGCAGGTGATGGATATTCGCCGACATCATCGTTAATTGCGCTTGATGTAGAACCGCATTTTTCTCGATGCTAACAGGGCTTTCAGTCATCACCGTTGCTATTTCTATGCTATCGGCAATACCCTCTGCCAATACTCGCGTACGTAAATCACGGTCGGTAACAATGCCTACAAGCCGACTATTATCGGTTATCAATAACGATGAAATATTACGTTCTTTCATTATTGTTGCCGCTTCGCGAATGCTGATCGAAGGCAAGGCCGAGATGGCGGGGCTGGTCATAAAATCTTGCACACGCTGATCCAAAAAACTTTCACGTTCTGTATCACGAAAGGGTTGTATGCGTGTTTCTGTTTGAACATCATCGCGCTTGAACTGTAATGAGAAGCTGTCGCATAGATACGCGAAGTAGCGGTCTACGTTATAAAGCCCTTGATAAGCATTCGAAGAAAGTTCGTAATACAAACAATCTTCAAGAACCGTTACACAAAAATTTTCGTCGCCCAATTCTATTAAGCACTGAGGAATTAAAAAATCACCTTCACTTAGCCGGTCTATCAACTCTTTTTTGGCGGTGCGAATTTCTAGGCTTCCGCTACGCACAATAAGCATGCCCGGTATTGTATCGGGTATGCCATTGGCAAAAGTTAGTACATTGCCCGATTTATTAAAGGCGGTGTAGCTACTATCACAAACAGATTCGAGTGCCGCTTCGCTTAAATGACCGAAGAGCGCTTGTCGCGAGAGGAAGCTTTGCACATCACTCGTTTCACTGACCATTGCTCGTTACTCTTATTGTGTTCTGCGCTCTTATTTTATTACAGATTTTATGTAATGATTTTGAGCACCTTTAATTATTATTCGTTAGCAAAATTTTCGCGTGAAAAACTAGTTTTATAGTCCACAAATAGTGCGGGTACTTCCGCATAAAAATAGACATCGTCAATATGCACGACTAGCCTAAGCTGGCTAATCGCAGGGTCTGCTACCGTAATATTGGCATGCCAGGCCGTACTATCATTAACGGTTGCCATTGGTTGTGGCTGAATTTCGGTTTGCCCGTCGAATTCGGCAATGTGCGCGCTCGTCAACGGGCGGCTACTGTCCAAGCTAAGATTAATCACGCTTGCACTCGCCCGCTCAGCCGTAAGCGTAATTTCAAGGTCGACATTTTTTAAGGTACACGCACCGCTTTGGTAACGGCAATTAGATTTTGCAGCCAACTTATACGTACTGCCCGACGTTGCCGCTTGAGGTTTTTCTGAAACATGATTATCGACAGCTAAATACGCTATTACCGCTAAAATCGGTGCTATAAGCATCGCAATAATCATATGCTTGTTAGTGAAATGTTTTAGCATGCGAATTCTCTTTTTGCATTTTATTGTACGTTGAACGGATATTGCATCACGGCGTTTGGACCTTTCCAAGCGTTTCCATCAGCCAAAAACGATTCCTCACTTTATTATGCTACGAAAACACCTCTCTCAAAACCGAAAAAACACAGAGAACAAATGCTCCCTGTGTTTTTAGGTACTCACTTAAGTGTAAACCGTAGAATCAATGCCCGGTCACTTCTCCGGCACCCGCAGGGATTCGAATATCCTCAACGAGATGCTGAATATGCTCAGGCGGCTCAGCGGTTACCCGTGAAACAGCAAAAGCAATAATAAAGTTAACCAATGCGCCGACTGCGCCAAAAGCATTTGGCTCAATACCGAAGAACCAATTCGCTGGCATATCGCCCAAGAACGAAGTACTCGCAATAAACATTACGCCTTTATGCTGGAATACATACAGCAACGTAACGGTTATACCCGCAATCATGCCGCTAATCGCCCCTTCCTTATTAATGCGCTTACTAAAGATACCCATCATAAGCGCTGGAAATATAGACGACGCCGCAAGCCCAAAGGCTAGTGCCACCGTTCCAGCAGCGAAATCGGGTGGATTAAAGCCAAGGTAACCCGCTACACCAATAGCACCGGCCATTGCGATTCGGCTGGCGAGAAGCTCTTGCTTCTCATTAATGTCAGGCCGAAATACGCCTTTCAATAAATCGTGTGATATCGCTGACGCAATTGCCAACAGCAGGCCAGCCGCTGTAGAAAGTGCCGCCGCCAAACCACCGGCCGCCACTAACGCAATCACCCAATTCGGTAAGCGTGCAATTTCAGGATTCGCCAACACCATAATATCGCGATCGACTTTCACCATTTCGTTCGTGGCTTTGTCTGCGGTATATGAAATTCGGCCATCACCGTTTTTATCTTCGAACGCGAGTAAGCCGGTTTTTTCCCAATTCTTAAACCATGCTGGCCGCTCTTCGTACATCAAATTTTGACCTTGAGCAGGTTCAATAGTCTGATGCAGGTTAAGACGCGCCATTGCCGCAACAGCGGGAGCAGTAGTATAGAGGATGGTAATAAACACTAAAGCCCAGCCCGCAGATTTACGTGCATCACTCACTTTAGACACGGTGAAAAAGCGGATAATCACATGAGGCAAGCCCGCCGTACCGATCATAAGCGATAGGGTATAGACGAACGTATTCAAACCGCTCAGCCGTTTGGAGGTGGTGTATTCAGCAAAGCCCAGCTCCGTCACCACTTGGTCAAGCCTGTCGAGCAAGAAAGTATCGGTGCCCAATAGCGTACTGCCTAAGCCAATTTGTGGAATGGGGTTACCGGTTAGCTGTAACGAAATGAAAATAGCCGGAATGGTGTAGGCGAAGATCAAAACGCAATACTGTGCTATTTGCGTATAGGTAATGCCTTTCATACCGCCCATAACGGCGTAGATAAATACAATCGTCATACCCACTAATAGACCAACGTCGTAACTCACCTCTAGGAAACGCGAAAATGCAACGCCAACGCCTTTCATTTGACCAATTACGTAGGTTACCGACGCAACAATCAGACACACTACCGCAACAATACGCGCAGCTTTCGAGTAAAAGCGATCGCCAATAAATTCGGGTACGGTAAATTTGCCATATTTGCGTAAATAGGGCGCTAAAAGCATCGCAAGCAGTACATAACCGCCGGTCCAGCCCATTAAAAATACGCTACCGCCGTAGCCGAAAAAGGCAATAAGGCCTGCCATCGAAATAAAGGAGGCTGCAGACATCCAATCGGCGGCAGTCGCCATGCCGTTGGCCACCGGGTGAATACCGCCACCGGCAACGTAGAATTCACTCGTAGTACCCGCTCGAGCCCAGAAGGCGATTCCTATATAAACAGCGAAGGTTATACCTACGATGATAAAGGTTAGTGTTTGTAATTCCATGGTTCTCTCCTTAGTCGTTTACGCCGTATTTACGGTCAAGTGCCGCCATGCGGTGTGAATAGAAGAAAACGATGGCTACAAAACCATACATTGACCCTTGTTGAGCAAACCAAAACCCCAGCTTGTAGCCGCCGAGACGTATTGCATTGAGCTGGTCGACAAAAACAATGCCTGCCAGGTAGGAAATTGTGAACCATATTACTAACAAGATAACCATCAATTTAAGGTTGGCTTGCCAATAGGCTTTTCTCATTTCTGTATTATTATCTGCCATGTCGTTCTCCGAGAATATTGTCCCAGCGAGAGAGTAACAGGAGTTATAAACAGTCGCAGCCCTACTTTAGTCTAATTTTATTTTGGGCAGTGGCATGAGGTAGTGTATGCAAAGTAGACTTACCTTTCGCCCTACAGGACCTAAACCGTGTCACCCATTATTTTACTTATTGCGCTAGCGAGCTATCTCGCCATCTTATTTTGGGTGGCCCGCCTCGCCGATAGGCGCCGATTCAGCCACACAGGTTGGTTTCGACACCCTTTGGTGTACACCCTTGCAATTGGCGTTTACTGTACATCGTGGACTTTTTACGGGCTAGTGGGCACCGCAGCCTCGCGTGGCTGGTATTACCTTCCCATACTGCTGGGGCCGATTTTATTATTCACCTTCGGCTTTCCTTTATTACAGCGTATTGCGAGTATTTGCCGACAAGAACACATCCACTCAATTGCTGATTTTTTATCTTCACGTTACGGCAAACGCCAATCCGTGGCGGTTGTGGTTACCTTGCTCGTCTTGGTTGCAACCGTGCCCTATATAGCGCTACAGCTAAAGGCCGTGACAGATGCAATTATCGTTAGCGTGAATACCACCGCTTTCGCCAGCGAAGACATCACGCTAATTGCGGCCGCTAGCATGGTGTTATTTACGCTGGTATTCGGGGCTAATCGTTTGGATGTGTCCAGTTATCATGCGGGTATTATGGTGGCTATTGCCTTCGAGTCCGTTGTTAAGTTGATCGCTCTGTGTGCTATTGCGGTGTTTTCGTTAGTGTTGTCCGATGGTTTTGATCCATCACAAATCAACAACGACGCGAACGTCGTATTTACTGAATCGACATTTACGCCATCATTTTGGGTTCTTACACTCGTATCAGCCTGCTCTATTCTCTGCTTGCCCCGTATGTTTCAGGTGACCTTTGTAGAATGCTTAAGTGATCGCCATCTGCGCTTTGCACGAAAAGGCGTTACGCTCTATATGATTGCTATCGCTGCTGCCGTGTTCGCCATTGCTTGGGTGGGCAATCAACTCCTCGCCAATACGAACGTTAACAGCGACACTTATGTTCTGGCGTTGCCCTTTTTGCACAACAATAAAGCGTTAGGGTTACTGGGGTTTATCGGCGGATTTTCTGCCGCAACGGCCATGATTATTGTCGCAACTCTCAGCCTAAGCCAAATGTTAAGCAACGATGTTATTTTGCCGCTGCTAATAAAAGCACAACGAAAACGCGGCCCTGTAAACGACTATTCCCGCTCGCTCAAAAGTACGCGTCGCATAACGGTAGCGGCGATTATTGGCTTAGCATGGCTCTACCAACACAGCTTGGCTGAAAATGCAGCACTTACCGAAATAGGCTTGATAGCCTTTGCCTTGGTCGTACAACTTGCCCCCGCGATGATTTTTGGCTTGTACTGGCAGCGCAGCAACGCCATTGGCGTATTTGCAGGATTAATTACCGGCACCACTATTTGGTTTTATACGCTAATGCTGCCACTGCTGGCGAACGCGGATTTCATTTCTGCGTATATTATAACTGAAGGGTTATTCGGCCTCGATTTTTTACGGCCACAAGCGCTGTTCGGCATTCATTTTGAAGACCCTTATACGCAAGGCGTAGTGCTTAGCCTACTGTCCAATATTGCCGCACTCATATGGGGTTCACGCCTCGACCGCATTCGCCTTGCCGACCGCATTCAGGCAGGCGCATTTATTCATAGAGAAAAAGTTAAACAAGATTCTGCCGTACAAAACTTGCATATTAATCGCGAAGATCTTACGGCGTTGCTCTATCAATTTTTAGGCGAATCGGCCGGAAGGCGCCTACTCGAGAGCGAGCACGAAGAAGAAAACCTAACGGTAAGTGCAGAATTACTCGCCAATGCGGAACAAGCGCTCGCGGGCGTTATCGGCGTGGCCTCTACTCGTGCAATGTTGGTAAGTTTAAGCAGTGGCGATAGCTTAGGTGTTGCCGATGTAGTGAATATTTTTGAGGAGACAACCCGCACTCTGCAGTTTAACCAAAACATGCTCTTCGCTTCGTTCGAAAGTATTTCGTCGGCCATCAGCGTTGTAAATGCAGATTTAAAAATGGTGGCGTGGAACCGCCGCTACGAACAAATGTTTAACTACCCCGAGGGCATGTTAACGGTAGGTCGACCCGTCGCCGACCTTGTTCGTTTAAACGCTGCACGCGGCATGTTAGGCTCAGGTTCCGTGGAGCAACACGTACAAACCCGGCTTCGACATTTACTCGCCGGCAACCCCTACCGCGTGGTGCGCAATCACAACCAAGGAGTTATTGAAATTAAAGGTCGCCCGCTGCCAAAAGGTGGCTACGTGACGACCTACGACGACATTAGCGAATTTATCGATGCGCAAAATGAACTTGAAAAAGCCAACTTAAATCTTGAGCATCGCGTACAAGAACGTACTGAGCAAATTGAAAAAATAAATCAATCACTGCGCGATGAAATACTCAAGCGAGAACAAACAGAGGCGGAGTTAATAGACGCAAAATTCGCAGCTGAATCGGCAAGTGCGAACAAAACACAGTTTCTTGCCATTGCTAGCCACGATATTTTACAACCACTGAACGCCGCCAATCTCTATGCCAGTGCGCTACTTGAACGGCCAGGGCAAGATAACGCGCTTATGGAAAACCTTCAGCATATTCATAACGCTATTGGCTCTGCTGAATTTATTATTTCTAATTTGCTCGAGATTTCTCGATTAGACAAAGGTGCATTAAAGCCTCAAACCCGCATCTTTGCTCTGCGCGAAATAATAGAACCATTGGCCAACGAATTTCGTGTGCAAGTACGTGACGGTGTAACATTTAGGTGGCTGAGCACCCATTTATGGACAGAATCCGACCCGAAATATTTGCGTCGAATTTTGCAGAATTTTTTATCTAACGCCGTCAAATATACCGCATCGGGTAAAATACTACTCGGGTGCAAACGGCGAGGCGATACTATAGAGGTGTGTATTTACGATAATGGGCCGGGTATTTCCGAAGCCCATCGCCAACGTATTTTCGATGATTTTTACCGGGTCGATTCTCAAATAGAGGGCGCGGGATTAGGGCTTGGCATAGCGCAACGCTTTGCACTACTGCTAAAACATTCGCTTTATGTTGAGTCCACACCCAAGCATGGCAGTTTATTTTCTGTTTCTGTACCTCTGCGCGCGCGCGACATGACGGTTTCACCGGTATTCTATACTCAGGGTATTACCTCGGGCTTAGAAGGCCTGTCCATTTTTTACGTGGACGATGACGACAATAATATTCATGCACTCAGTACACTAATGGACAATTGGGGTTGTGCTATGCGTAGTGCCATTAGCACCACGGCAGCTATTGTTTACGCACAAGAAAACCCTGCGCCAGATGTAATGCTTATGGATTACCAGCTAGGGAAGGGCATGGACGGTATAGCATTAGCCAACGCACTACGCAATGTGTGGGGCCCCATTCCGGTATGTATTGTGTCAGCGGCGCCCGACGATATGCTGGCGCGAGGAGTAGAAACCTCGGGTTACGATTTTTTACGCAAACCCATTAAACCCAATAAACTTCGCGCACTGCTCGAACGCTATCGACAAAAACTGTAGCCATCCCCGCTCACAACAACCGCTCACAACGCTTCTACGACCTTAATCATCAAACAAAAAAACCCGCTAACTAAGAGCGGGTTTTTTTGGGCTATAAGCGCTGTTTAAGGTAATGGAACGTCACCGATTATGACGGCGTCTATAACGTGAATAATGCCGTTGCTCGTGTAGATATCGGCCATAGTAACGTGCGCACCACCGACCATAAGCGCTCCACCTGTAATCGCTACCGCTATAGTCGCGCCGCTCGCCGTTTCTACCGCGGTGCCGTTGGCCGCATAAGCCGCTATGGAGTTCACTGCTGCGCCGGCAACCACATGCTGTAACAATACAGCTTCTAGTGCATCGGGGTCACCCAATAAGGCCGCAATGTTATCGGTACCTAACACGTCAAACGCGGCATCTGTGGGCGCGAATACGGTAAAGCTGGTGGACTCATCAGCCAACGTGCCGTCTAGACCCGCAGCCTGTAACGCAGTAACCAACGTGGTAAAGCTGCCCGCCGCTATTGCCGTTTCGACGATATTGGAACTCGGCTCTGTATTGTCTGCCGGCGGTAATAGCACCGCATCAATCACGTGAATAACGCCGTTATCGGCTTCAATGTCGGTCAGAATTACCGTCGCTGTATTGATCAGTAGTGATTCGCCGCTTAACGACAAACCCACACTATCGGTGTTGGCCATTTCAACCGTCATCCCTGCGCTGGCAACCGCCGCGGTCGCGTCTACTGCTGCTCCGCTAATGACGTGATATAACAAAATATCGGATAAGGTTTCGGTGTCTGCAAGCAAGCTATTAATGGTGTCCTCGCCGAGCAATGCGAAAGCTGCATCTGTGGGCGCAAATACCGTAAACGTTCCATTCGGGTCATCCAGTACAACATCTAATTGTGTTGCCTGGAGTGCCGCGACCAGAGTCGTAAAACCACCGTTCTCAACGGCAACATCAACAATGGTGGTAGCTTCAGGAGTGGGGGTTGGAACCGCCGTGGGAGTTGAACTAGGAGAACCGTTATCGTCTCCTCCACAGGCAGCCAAGCCGATAGTGAGTGTGAATACCGCTAAGGATTTAAATGGAGTGACCATAGTCTTCTTCCTCTCTCTACGTATTAAGTACGTGTAACCATGTGAATGTGATTGGGTTTACGTAGAGAGATTTTTTAAGGATGACTAAAAAGGCAATTCATTAAAGGATTCAATCCATTCGATCGAATGTTTAGATCTATTTTTTCTTTTCGTTCGTAAAAAGGTTATACGCTTATGTTGCGCATGCCCATAGCATCTAGAAATTTTTCATCATAATAACCGCCTGCGTTCGATTAGAAATGCCTAGCTTGCGAAAAATTGCGGTAATGTGGGCTTTTACGGTCGCTTCTGTAACCCCCATTTCAAACCCTATTTGTTTATTCAACCAACCTTCGCGCATATACGCCAACACGCGATATTGCTGGGGAGTAAGCGTAGCAATTTTAGCGGCTAAATCTTTTTCTTCTACATCAACCGGCGAGAGACTACCTTTAAATTCTTCAGGCACCCAGCGATCGCCCGCCATAATGGCTTGTATTGCTTGTTGAATCATTTGCGGCGAACAGGATTTGGGAATATAACCACTCGCGCCATGCCCCATAGCCCGGCTAATGGTGCCCACTTCTTCAACGGCAGAAATTATTGACACAGGTATGCTCGGAAATTTTTCACGCACCATTATTAAACCAAATAAATCGGTACTACCCGGCATGTGCAAATCGAGGAGCAACAAATCAATATCGTCATTTTTTTCCAGCTCTTGAATCGTGCTGTCTAAATTAACCGATTGACTCACCGCTGCATCAGGGTAGTGTCGTTGTATAACCCCGAGAATAGCATTACGAAAAAGTGGGTGATCATCAGCCACATGAAAATGATACATTTATTTATTATTCTCCTAAGCACATCCGGTGCAGTTTTCCTGTTAGAAAATTTAAGCCTTATCAAACTTTTCTGCAATTAGACCTTGGGCTAAGAACCCCTCACGGATTGTGGCGTGTCAATCAGCAACTTTTCGACTTTGGTAGAACATAGACTAATGGCTAATTGTTCCGTTAACAAAATAGATCGACTCTCTCTCTCAAATTATAACGGAGAGTTCATCAATGAAAGCCATCAATAAAACCGCTTTGGCTGCAAGTATTGCCGCTGCGTCCTTATTCTCATCGTCTTTAGCGCAAGCACTCGAATTAGCGACCATTGATAACACCACGATTAAAATCGGTGGCTATATAAAATTGGATGCTATCGCCAGCAGTTACAGCGATGGCTCACTTGGTGCTGGTAATTTGGGCCGAGATTTTTATGTGCCATCACTCACGCCTGTAGGCGGAAACAGTGCAAATAGCACATTAGATTTTCATACAAAACAAACGCGTTTTAATATTGGCACCACCACCAAACTCGATGGCCACACGTTAAAAACATTTATCGAAATGGATTTTCAAGCAACGCCAAACGGTAACGAGCGCGTGTCCAACTCCTATACGCCACGATTACGGCATGCCTTTCTAACCTACGACAAATGGTTGTTTGGCCAAACATGGTCAACCTTTCAGAATGTAGGCGCGCTTCCAGAAACGGTCGACTTTATTGGCAATACTGATTTTGGGATTTTTGTTCGACAACCCCAAATCCGCTATACCAGTGGCAATTTTCAGTTTTCAGTCGAAAACCCCGAAACAACAGTGACGCCTAATGGCGGCGGAACACGCATTGTAACCGATCAGAACCCTTTACCGGATGTTGTTGCGCGGTATAACTATAGCGCAGACGGCCTTTCAATCACCGCAGCCGCCCTCATGCGCCAATTGTCATACAACAATGGGGCCGATGACAGCAACGCCAGCTCTCTCGGCTTTAGCTTTTCGGGCAAATACGCCATCGGTGATGATGATATTCGTTTTGGTTTTAATACCGGTTCCGGCATGGGGCGCTATATAGGGCTTAATGTTGCTAACGGTGCGGTGATGGAATCCAATGGTGACTTAACCGCGATAGATTCAACGGCTTATTATCTCGCCTACCGGCACCCATGGAACGCCCAATGGCGCAGTAATATCACTTATTCGGCTATCTCCATTGACAACGACACACGCCTTACAGGCACAGGCGTTACCCATGCTACCGATAGCCTACGGGTAAATCTTTTTTATAGCCCCGTCAAGAATCTATCCTTTGGCGGTGAAGTCGCTTTGGCCAACCGAGAGCTGGAATCCGGTGCAGACGGCAGCATGAACCGTCTTCAGTTTTCCGCGAAGCTTGCGTTCTAGGCGTTTAGTTTTGTTATTGACTACCCCCAAGTAAAGCAAGGCCTTGATAGCGAGAACCGACTAGGGTTTCTCGCTTTTTTTCTGGCCCTTCACAGTACGCCCGCCATAAAACCCCCATCGTCGAGAGCATCATTTCGATACGCTTTGCGCACTAACACTCTTTCGCTTTACAGATTTTCTCTCATCACGCATCTACATAGGCTTTAAGCTACCGAAAAAGCACGCTGTCATTCCAAGTAAGCATAATTGATCGAGTTCAAATTAAGTAAGCTAATCACAATCGTTCTCATTGCTATCTTATTGAAAATTAAAGATATTTTTCTTTTTTCCCATTATCGATTACACTTATGCAATCTTAAAACAGCATAAGGAAGAGGGGCATCCAATCACGAGCCTTTCACCTACACCGGAGGCACTGCGCATGCAATCAAGCCCACTCATTATTAGTACGCTAAACGACGTGTTGGCAACCGAACTTACTTCCATTAATCATTACTTTTTACACGCTCGTATGTACAAGAACTGGGGTTTCGAGAATCTCAATCACGTGAGCTTCAAAAAGTCGATAAAAGACATGAAGCAAGCCGACGAATTGATCGAACGTATTTTAATGCTTGACGGTTTGCCCAATTTACAAAAATTAAACCCTCTGCAAATAGGTGAGCATACAGAAGAGATGCTTGGCTGCGATTTAAGTTTTCAACAACACGCTATCGCGCAATTAAAGGCGGCCATTGCCACCTGTGAACAAGAGCAAGATTACGTTAGTCGCTCGATGCTCGATGAATTATTAGAAAGCGAAGAAACGTATTTAGACTGGATAGAAACACAACAACATCTTGTGAGTACGACCGGTATTCAGAATTATCTGCAATCACAATTATCAGAAGGCGAATAGCATGAAAGGCAACACAACCATCATCAGTACGCTCAACGGTCTACTCGCCTTCGAATTGGCCGCAATGGATCAATATTTTGTTCATTCCGAAATGTATGCAGACTGGGGCCTTACGAAATTACATGAACGTATCGCTCATGAATTTGAAGATGAAAAAGGGCACGCTAAAAAGTTAATTGAGCGTATTTTGTTTTTAGAAGGTGTGCCCGATATGGTGACACGGGACGGCTTAAGCATTGGAAGTGATGTACCTTCAATGCTGCAAAGTGATTTGAACGTGGAGTATGCGGTAGCGAACGGATTAAAAAACGCCATTAAATTATGCGAAACTGAAAAAGATTACGTTACACGCGAAATATTAGAAATACTCTTAGATGATACCGAGCGTGACCACGCTTATTGGCTAGAACAGCAACTTGGCTTAATTGATAGAATTGGCCTACAAAATTACCTGCAATCACAAATGTAACCCAGTTTCGGTGGCCACTGTAATTTAATTTTCGTACCGGCTTCAGCTAGGCCGGTATGCTAATTAAGTGCCTGCCACAGTACCACCAACCAATAAATTAATTTGTCTACTGTATCGCCTTTATGAAGACCTTCAACGGACCACTCCAACCCACCCGCTAAACATTGCTTCACATAGCGACGATCGAATTCTGGATGACCCAAGCCAGCGTATTCCCAGTCGAGCAACACTAGGCCGTTGTCCGTCTCAATAATATTTTCTGGGATGAGGTCATGGTGGCACAGCACCGGCTGCCAGCTGGTACGCATAAAATCATCCAGCTCGGTTAAATAATGATTAAGCTCTGAGCGCTTCGCCTCTGAAAGTGAAGTTTGGCGCTTATCGAGCTCTTCGATATAACCGTTAATATGCGCCAAATAATTAAAACGCGAGATATTAACCGAGACACGTTGAAACTGTTCTATTGCCGAAAAAAGCCGTTCTCGCTGGCTTAAACGTGTAAGGTCATGACGTGACCAAGTTCTACCTTCTGCATATTCAAACAACGAGAAATCTAACGCCCTATCAAAATGAAGAAGCTTGGGAACAAGGTTTGACGATTGCAAAACGTGGAGAATATCCAGCTCGCGATTGCGATTGATTCCTAGCGCTTGGGATTGTTCAGTGTTAACGCGCAAACAAAATAAACGGCGTTGATTCGGGCTAAACGATGCGCGATGTTCTGGGCTATATTTATCGTGTTTTGCTTCAATGAGATAGCTACGATTAGTGCCACCACTATCTAACACTTTAACTAAACGAGGGGCTTGCCTTAGATTCAATGGCCAGGATTGCCAGGTGTTCAACGCTGCATTCACGCGTGTCTGCATTACTACTGCCATTTGCGTCATGCTAGCGCACTCTCATCTATCGGCGGTCTTCGTATTTGTCGAGACCAAGTATAAATTCCCACCACAACTAACACTAAATACAGCATCATTAATAATGCGGTGGCATAAAGCTCTCGATCCCAATATAGATACAAAGCAACGGAATCAATGACGAGCCAGTATAGCCAGTTTTCAAAAATTTTGCGTGCAACCATGTACGTGGTAACAACAGCACCCCAAGTTGTAAATGAATCGAGATAGGGCCACGCAGCCTGCGTATGTTCGCTCAAAAAATAGCCGCTAACCAACGTTAATACGGCAATTAATGTTATCGCGTAAAGATGTTGTGAAAATGACAAGAAACTTATCGACAAGTTTGCTTGCTTCTCTTTAGCCGCCCCATTGTGTTTTTGCCAACACCAGTAACCATACACCGCCATAACCATATAATAAACATTTAGTAGCGATTCCATTACCAGCGACACATCAAAAAAGACCCAACTAAAAATTGCAGTGCTAAAGAAAGCACACGGCCAGCACCAACGGCTCTCACGTATCACAAGTACTAAATAGGCAATTGCTAATGCTACGGCGATCAATTCCCATCCCGATTGTTGCATTAAGCCGCTGAAGCCTTGCTGAAAAAGCTCTAACATTTATAGCGCCTCATAGCCCGGCAAGAATTTCGCGACAAAAACGCATTTCCCATAGCGGTTAAAACTCCACGCAATTACATCATTGATAGCGAACATAACCGCGCTGTATTCACCCGCGAGAATGGTTGCCGTGGGTACGGTGTTAACATCAACACCTTCGTATGTATTCAGTTTTTCGATGGTTTCGACAATGATAGGAAGGTAATCATTTTGGAGAGGATAGAGGGTAAGTTCTACGCTTAATTTCATTTTGGTACCTTTTAGCTGACTTTAATTGGCCGCCTCTGTTGTTAGAAGCGGCCCCTTGTACAGGCTAGAAGCGATAGCTTGCGCTTACACCATAAGTTAATGGAGCACCTTTTTGCGTATAAGGTTCAGGCGCATAACCTTTGCGCGGGTCGTTGCCACCGGCATGGCTAAAATAGAAACCCCGCGTTTCAATGGTTTCATCTGTCAAGTTTTTGCCCCACAACGATACGGACACCGCGTCACGATCATATGTCAGGCGAATATTCAGCAGGTTATACGGTTCACTTTTCTCATTGTGGCTTTCAGAAAAATAGAAGCTGTCTTTACCTTCAAGTTCGACACGAACATTAATGGGCAATGAGAAATCATATTGTGCAGCAACGAAATATTGATAGTTAGGCGCATGAGCCTGATCTCGCTGGCTCATATCATATCCATCACCAGTCTCTTCATTCCTGTCAACGTGGCTGCGGTTTTCAAAGCCGTCATAATTCGTATTCAATAGCCCAACGGTGCTGAATATCGTCAAAGATTCGTTCGCACGCCAGTTCACCTCAGCTTCGAGACCTGCATTCGACCCAGCTTCAGCATTCGAGAGATACTCTACAAAGTCTACATAGGCTTCGCCTTCAATAGGATAGGCCCTCGATTGCTTCGCTTGAATATCGGTACGCTCTTGGTAGAAACCTGCGAGCTGAGCCGTTAGCGTGTTATCTAACCAGTTGCCTTTCACACCTACTTCGTAGTTCACCATAGATTCGGGCTCAAATAGACGCAAATCATCGTCCAACAGTGGATCGGCGTTAAAGCCGCCCGCTTTGTAACCACGTGACACTAATCCATACACTAATGTAGATTCAGCAACTTTTGCTTCAAGTGCGAGCTTCCCACCCCAAAAATTATCGCTTGGTTTAAACGCTACGGCTTCGCTATCGTTAAAGTTCGCATCGAAAACTTCGTTGCGTAATCCACCGATAAGCGTCAACACGTCGGATAACTGATAGTCGACCTGTCCGTAGATTGCGGTGCTGTCTGTAGTGTATCGGCTCGAGTAGTCTCCGAAATAAGTACGCAATAAATCCACTTGCTGATTTCTATCATAGACACCCACGGCCCATTTCAACGGCCCTTGCGTGGCTTTTGATACAAAGCGTACATCAACCGAGCGATTACTGTTGTCACGCTCATAGTTATCGGCAGAAGAATAAGAACCATAGATACACGTTGGAAAATCGGTACACAGGTTGAGGTTGGCCCAATCTTCATCGTAGCCATACTCAACGTCTGAAGAAGCATAACTCACTACCGCATTCACGTCGGCAAAGCTTAAACCTTCGTAGCCTGCGCTAAGGGCATGGGCAACGGTAGTTTGGCGGTCATGGCCCGGTTCGTCTGAGAAGGTTGTACGGTTGTTGTCCAAACTAAACGCATCATAGCCATTGTCGACATCGATATAGTAACTCGTCAGATCTACGCTCAACGTTTCTAACACCTGGAAACTAAGATGATTACGTAGGCTTAACTCGTCGAGGTTGTTGGTGTCGTCCCGGTTTAAGAAATCATTTTGAATATAGCCATTACTGACATTTTTTTGGACTGCCACTCTCCACCCAGCGTTTTCGCTCAAGGGCGTGGTAAACATGCCACTCACATCAAATGTTCCATGACTGCCAGCGCCGGCCGCTATTGCCCCTGCGGTGGTCTCTTCTGGGCGGTTACCCACGACATTGATCATGCCAGCAAGTGCATTGGCGCCGTAGAGTGTTCCCTGTGGGCCTCGAAAAACTTCAACTTGAGCGGTATCCAACGCGGTTACACCTGTTGCCAAACCGGTAAAATCTATCCCGTCAACAATAACGCCTACCGATGGATTAATGGGTGCAACAAATTGGCTGCGCTCGCCAATACCCCGAATCTGAATATAGCGGCCGCGAGAGGCACCTGTGGAGTAGTTGACGTTTGGTGCGATATTTAACAAATCTTCTAGATTTTTCGCATTACGCGCTTTAATAACGGTTTCATCAATTACCGAAACGCTGTTAGCAAGCTCTAGCGGACGGGTCGACCGGATTTCACCGGTGATCAACACCTCTTCTACAACCTCTTCGGTGTTTTGACCCAGCGCTACACCACTGAGGGACAGCACGAGCAAGGAAGAAAGGGTGGCTAATGGTTGGAACTTGGAGAACATATCAGGCCTTCTATAGACAAAAATAGGAGAGCCGGAGTAGTGCTTTGGCAGGGAATGGTATACAAGCCAATAGTTGGCCGAAGTGAACGCTCGCCTACGCGAGATTCCTATTCCTACGCCGGTACTAACCGGATCAGGTTCATAGGGTTTGGGAAGATCCCATCTCAGACTATCGCTATAAAACCACAGTCACCCCTCAGGAGAGCGCGCATTCTAACGTATTGTACCCGTTAACGAAACTGAGCCCCAAAAGGGGCTCAGTAGAGGTCTAACCATTCAGTCTTACGACAAATGTTTAGTTACAAGAGTTACTCACGTCGTTTAGAAAACCACGGTCAACACCTGAACGAGAAGTTATCGCCGATGGACAAGCCACTTCACGATATTTCAAGCTGGGGTTATCGGCCGCTTCAAACCAGTCAACATACCACTGACAACCTTGTTGTAGATCCGTCAGGCCACGTGAGCCAAACACATTGTCGCAACGCTGAGACAAGCAGCTTTTATACTGTGACAAGCTAGCGTTATAACCCAGCTCATCTTTACAAGCCGCGAGGAAACCGCCGTATTGCGCGCCTAGCTCGTCGTTTGATACGCCCCACTGAGAAGAACACGCATTAAATTGACCAACGCCGCCGCCAGGTACGAGTATGTCAAACTGACCGCCCGCCACATCGGAACCAATATTAGTTGCCTGAACAATCATACGCTTGCCGCTTAATGCCGCAGAACCCGGATCATTGCCACCGTTGTGTGAGCTACCCGTAAATTGGATTTCGAAACAACGACCGCACACGTCACCGCTAGACGTTGCCGCATAACCATAAGACAACGTATTGCTCACAGCCCATGGCGATAGACCCTGACACATATGAGCGTTACCGCCATCACAAGCACTGCCCGCGTTAATGTCACCAATGGGCTGATCATTCACACCACAAGCACCTAAAGGCTCAGCACCATCAGGTACATTTCCAGACCAGCTACAGTGTGCTTTACAGCAATCCCAATAACGAGTTGCATAACCATCACAACCCGCAATGCTACTTGAACTTGAGGAGCTAGAAGAACTTGAGGAAGAGCTACTGCTAGAACTACTAGAAGAGCTAGAAGAACTGCTAGAGGAGCTAGACGAACTTGAAGAAGAGCTGGAAGAATTTCCACAGCTGCTAATCACGCCGCCACTGCCACCTTGGCCTTCACACGTAGTGCGACCAATACAACTTTGACCATTTTCCCAACCCCAACCGGTATCTTGATTCGCACACAACGCTCGTGGCTCATCTTGATACCACTGACATTGCTCGTCACATTGGCCGGTAGACGATGAGCTTTGGCTGCTGCTTGAAGAAGAAACCGAGCTGCTGCTCGATGAAGAAACAGAACTGCTTACCGAACTGCTCACAGAACTACTGCTAGAAGACACCGAGCTGCTCACCGATGAAGAGCTAGAACTGCTGGAGGAAACAGACGATGAAGAACTAGAAGATGCAGTACCACCGCCTGTCACAGAAAGTGACGCAATAGAAGGCGTGCCGCTGCCGTTAGCACAATAGCCAAATGTAACGCTGCTACCCGATGCAATAGAGGCATTATGGCTTTGCGGTGTAACGGTACTACCGCTATTACTACCGTTCCACAAGTTATTGATATTCGCGCCGTTTAGATCTAACTCTAGAGTCCAATCCGTAATGGTGCTACCACCATTATTCGCAACGGTCACATCGGCACAGTAACCACTGCCCCAGTTATTGTTCATAGAAATAGTGGCTTCGCCTGCGCCAGATACCAAGCCGTGAGCAGCATAGGCAAATAATAATGCGGCAGCAGGAATAAATTTTAGTTGGCTAATGTTCATACCGAACCCTCTTAGGTGTCCATAAGCGTTCAGGTGCAAACAATACAAGGCACCACGCTCTTTGTTGTATTAAGGAAAGGAAAGATTGATGATTACTGAAAAATTCGCGCTTTTTTATTTTTATTAGCGACGGCGTAAGGTACCTTGAAAAGGACGCAGAATAAACGGCTAGTTTTGAATCAAAACAGGATTCAGAACAAAGTTAATGTAATATGCCGCTTAATAAATGCGTTACGCTACATTCCTATCAAAACGTTTTATCCATCCAGAAAAAATTATCGCGGCGAAGGGATCATAATCAAAAGCTGGCGCTCTAAATACCCATGTAGTATTACAGGACGCGCGCAAAAACAAAGTGTAAAAACACGATCCCCACATTATGATTCAGTTAATGACGGATCGATAACCGCCCTGCACAAACGTTTTATGGCTTAATTCAGGTCAAACACAAAAAAAGGAAACATAGATGCGCGACGACACCCGTGACTTAGGGGATGGTAATTTAGACGGACCACCAGAAGCCATTCACTCTAAACGTTCTTCTACAACCTTTGTGATTGTACTCATCGTAGTTGCATTGCTCGCTGCCGGTGTTTACCTGCTATCCAACCGTAGCTCGGCACCCATTATTCCCGTTGTAGCGCCCACAACACCTATTCCCACACCGGTCAGCACGCCGGCGCCAACGGCAACACCCGCGCCGGATACCGACCTGCTACAACCCACTGCTCAACCAGCGCCAACCGCCGAACCATTACCGACGCTAGACAATAGCGATGAGCCCCTGCGAACAACACTTCTAGAAACTCAGGGTTTAACATCACTGGTGGCGTTACTCACCCCCGACGATATTATTCGAAAATTTGTTCGCGCCGTTTTTAATCTAAACCAAGGTAAAGTTGTACCGCAATACCGCCCCCTGAACGGACCAACATCAGCCTTTAAAGCACAAGCTATAGGCCGTATGGCTGAAATCCCATCGCCCGAAAATAGCAATGAAACCATTCAAACAGCGCTCTTTCGTAACCCCCCGCAAAACCAGCAACGCTATAGCGTTTACGTGAGCCTTGCCGAACAACTTAATCTTTCCGCTATAACGCAGCTGTACCGGCTTTACTACCCATTATTACAACGCGCTTACGAAGAATTGGGAGAAGGGCCAGCCGAATTTCACACCCTTGTACTGGGGGCGTTGCGCAGTTTTTCCGCCACACCACACATAGAAAGAGAACCCGAACTCATTTTGATTCGCGCCCAATATCAGTTCTTAGACCCTACGTTAGAAGCATTGCCCAACACTCAAAAATTAATCTTGCGCATGGGAATTGAAAACCGAGAATCTCTACAGAAAACGTTAACAATGCTCGAAAAATCGCTTTCGTCGCTCACTCTTTAACTATCCGCTTCGTTAAACGCGTAAGGCACCATTGTTCACGCAATGCGTCTTGAGCGTTTAGCGTAGGAAACATCTTACCTCTCGCTTTAAGTACCATTAAAACCCAGGCCTCAGGCTCATTTTTAACGCCAATTTTCCATTAACGTATAAAAACTACTTGCAACTACGATAAGCGTCGTACAAACTTAACTACGACATCACTCGTAGTTAGCTAAAGGAAACATCGTGTCCAACCCCACACAAGCAGAACTTGAAATACTGAATATTCTCTGGGAATCGGGAGAGTTGCGTGTGCAGGACGTTCACGAAAAGTTAAGTAGCATTCGTACCATTGGTTACACCACCACACTGAAGTCGATGCAGGTTATGGTTCAAAAAGGTTTATTAGATAGACGCCTCGACGGGCGCAGCCATATCTATTTTACCGCTATTCAAGAAACAACCACTAAAAATAAGCTTCTCTCACGTTTCGTCGACAATACCTTTCGTGGCTCCTCAAGCAAGCTTGTGATGCAACTTTTTGGCAACAACTCCGTCAGCAAAAAAGAAGTCGATGAAATTAGATCCTTTCTAGATAATTTAGAGGATAAAGAATAATGAAACTCGCAACATTTTTAAGCGGCGATATCGCCTACGCTTTCAGCTGGACGATGATTCACTCCTTTTGGCAAGCAGGGCTAATTGCACTCGTGCTTGCACTCTCACTGTCCATTAACCGAAACCTTAGTGCGCGCGTACGTTACTTACACGGTATTTTTGCGCTCATTATGTGCGTTGTGGCCAGCGGTGCAACTTTCTCCTATTTATATAAAAGTATAGGAGAAGCGCATTATATTGTTCAGACTAGCGGCGTAACCATTCACTATTTTGGTGGTTTCTGGGAACAAACCTATGGCGTACTTAATAACAACATCGAGTACATTTTAGCGGTGTGGTTAATTGGTTTTAGCGTTCAATTCATACGCTTTACCCGCGATTTTGTTCTTGCTTTACGTTTGCGCCATCAGAACTGTTCGCCCGTCAGTGGATTATGGTCGCAACGCTGCGCGCAACTAGCCAAACGCATGGGAATTTCAAAGCGTATATTTATCCGAAATTCTAGCCGTGTCTCCAGCATTTGCGTTATTGGCCACCTAAAACCCGTTATCTTATTGCCCATTGGCCTTTTAACATCGTTAGATGTTGAGCAAGTTGAAGCTCTTCTGCTGCATGAATTAGCGCACATTCAACGCAACGACTATGTTGTAAATGCCATTCAAAGTTTCGTTCGTTTGCTGTACTTTTTTAACCCAGCCGTTCTGTGGATTTCCCGTAATATTGACATCGAACGAGAGAATGCCTGTGACGATACCGCAGTTAAGCATTGTGGTAGCCCAACACTCTATGCCAATAGTTTGGCCAATATCTCCGAGCTGCAGCTCCGCTTAGCCACCGTGCTTGCGGCTAAAAAAACAGGTGAAAATATGTTACCTCGCGTTAAACGTTTGTTTTCAGATTCATCGGGTATGGCAAAAAGTATGGAGCAGTTCGTGTCTGCGTTAATCGCGGGGTTATTGGTGGTAGCGATGAATGCAAGTGCCAATGACATTCGCATACCATCGTTTGCAGCTGAACCCGTAACATTACCTGCGCAGTCTCAGGGGTCGCAAGATGTTGTTCCCGCTCAACAGGTTACAACCAATCCCGCCGCCGAAACCAACATGCAGCACGCGCCGAGCGCCAATACATTGCCTACTGTTGTTTCAGGTTCTATCGAAGGCGCTGAGACGCCCGATAATGCCCTGCCAACATTAACGTTTAGCGAAGATACGCACATGGAGCTGGCGTCTCCTTCGCTGGATTTTGCGCTTAAAAAAGCAACGAGCGAACCCGTTCAACTTGCCGCTACTGAACCCGTTACGAATATCCGCAATACCGACGCGGAGCCTATTCTCTCGCCAATGGATTCACCTGATTTTGATCGTTTCTATTTAGCCGAAGACTTTAGCGTACCGCTAAAACGCAAAATTTATGTTGAAGATGTGCACGCTCAATTTGCAGACGTGTGGTTAAAACGTTTTCGAAGCAAAACGTCAGATAAATATCAGGCGTCCATTAAACAAAATTATAGTGAAGCCTATAAAGCCCAGATAGTTAAAGCCCTAACAGAAGGCGGTTGGTCAGTAGAGAATACAAAAGACGAAGAAACCTTAATATTCTCTGCCAAACTTTTCGATCTTTATATTTTTGCTCCCGATTCCAGCGGTATTAAACAAACACTAGTCGCATTGGCTGGCCAAGCCGCCACCGACATTCACATTACTAACCCAAACGGCCAGTCTTTTATCCATATAACCGACTACCGTAATACAGATTCCAGCGCGAAAGGCCCTTTACTGGCCAACAAAGCAACCAATTTTTATTACTTCAAACGCTTGATGGGCTCTTGGGCAGAAACCACCACCTCGTATTTGGATAACATTATTAAGATCGCTGAACAGCAGTAATCACCTCCGCGATTACCGCCAGAACGCTTTAAAAGAAAACGAATATTCGGGTTTGAAATGGTAGTAACCTAACCACTGCCCCCCTAAAATTTCAGCCCGAATATTCGCTCTAATACCCTTTAGATTCATTCGCAAGCTCGATATGGCTATAGGCCATCTTATTGCTCGCCTGCTTACTCGGGAGGTAACAGGCGAGTTTTTTTCTCTTCTTTTATCTCATTTCATCCTTGCCAGCACCATCGCAGTGAAGAGCACCACACGCTCAATGCCGCTTATCTCGCCACTGCCCATGATCACTATTTAGTCTCCTGCGACAATTCGCCACATCCCTTCTTTCGGCGCGCTTATTTACAATTACCCCTATTGAGACCACAGAGATAAGATCATGAAAAAATGCGCATTAGGCGTCGCTATAGCGATGATAACCATGCCCGCCATTGCCGGCAGCGATTTACCTATTGAAGTTGTCGAAGTGGTGGGTGATACCACTATGTCCGAAGAGCAACAGTTACACAGCAAATCGACGTTGAGCAAACCCGTACAAGACGCTGGCGAATTGTTACGCTCCGTCAATGGCATGACCGCTACTCGCCGTGGTGGACGAGGCTTCGAGCCTATCATTCGTGGGCAGTCCCAAAATCAATTAAATGTGATGACCGATGGCGCTTACACGTTCGGCGCGTGTCCTGGGCGCATGGATCCACCTACGGTCTATACCGCAATGGATAACTTTGACCAACTCACCATTATTAAGGGCAATCGCTCCGTAATCTATGGTTCTGGCGGTAGTGGCGGAACGCTGTTGTTCGAACACAAGCGCCCCGAATTCACGGACAAAGCCTACCAAGGTTCCATAAACCTTGGCCATACGACTAATTCTGAACTCAACGACGCTTCAGCTAACCTAGCCTTTGGCACCGAACGCGCGTTCGGCCGTGTATTCGGTGACATAAAATCTGGCTCTAATTATGAAGACGGCGATGGCGAAGTAACTTCTTCAGCCTTCGAGTCATCCAGCTTTGGCTTCATTACTGGTGTTGATCTAAACCAGAACCACTACCTTCAGCTGTCCTACGAGGGCGTAAGTGAAGACGACGCGTGGTTTCCTGGGAACGGTATGGATTCCCCCTGGACAGATTCCGCCACCACCCGCGTAAAGTGGCACTACACAGGCGGTAGCGTGATTGATGAAATCGAGATGACCGCTTACCAAAGTAACGTTGACCACTTGATGGACAACTACAGTTTGCGCAATCGCATGCCTATGAACGACGCCGGCATGGTAGCGAATAGTACATCCGATACACAGGGTGCTCGCTTACTCGCAACCGTCTCGCAAGCCTCACTCGAATGGCGTTTTGGTTTCGATCATCGTGCCAACGATAGAGCCTCTACTTTACACATGGATATGGGCAAAGATGGCACTTATGACATGCTCGCCTCGCTTATGTGGCCTGGAGTAGAGCTACAACAAACGGGCATATTTGCTGAAGTTGATTACACGCTTAACGACAAACACCTTCTCCGGTTGGGTTCACGTATTGATCAGTTTGAATCCGACGCTACCCGTGCCGACGAGATGGTTGGTATGATGGGCGCAGCAACCCCCAATACGCTCTACCAAAACGCTTATGGTGTTTCGGCAAGCGCACAGAGCAACAGTGACTTTGGTTTGGTATTCGGGTGGGACTACACGCTTTCAGACAATACCGTTTTCAGTAGCAACCTGAGCCGCAGCATTCGTGCGCCCGACGCCACTGAGCAATACATGGCGCGCAATGCCATGGGACGCACTTGGGTAGGTAACCCCGATATAAATGCAGAAACACACCATCAATTGGACTTTACCTTAGTCGCCGACAAAGACACTTATCGGTGGAGTACAACCGTATTCTGGGATGAAGTAAGCGATTACATACAACGCTACAATGACAATTCAGCAACGCTGTACCGCAATGTGGACGCGCGCCTTTATGGGTTTGAAATTGACGGCAGCCGTACCCTAAGTGATCATCTATCGACAAAAGCCGCGCTCAGCTATACACGTGGTGAAAGTGACACCAGCGACCTCGCTCAAATTGCACCTTTAGAAGGGCGAATTAGCCTCGATTATGATCACACCAATTGGTCATTGGGCGGTGAGATGATTGTCTCGGCCGAGCAAGACGCATTTGATCCCAATGTGGACGCTGGCCCATCTGACGGTTTCACAACCTTCAACCTCTACAGCCGCTGGCAACCAAACGACAGCATTCAACTACAAGCGGGTATAGAAAACATTTTGGATACGGCTTACGCCTACCACGTAAATGCTGCCAATTCCGACCCCTTCAACCCAGACCCCGTCCGAGTCAACGAGCCAGGACGGCAGCTTTGGTTAAAGGCGCGGTATAGCTTTTAACCAAAAGTGCCCGCCGTGTGTAAAAAACAATCCAACCACCGCCTTAAGTTTATTGAGGCGGTGGTTGGATCGGCCGCTTTACACAACCTCCTTTCGTTTTTTCTGCTCTGAAATTACGCAACATTCTATTTATGCATTTAAATATGCATAAAATTTCTGTCATGTTCTCGTCTTCTACCCTCGCTATGCTAAGATCGGTAAAAATATCCCTATAAAATTAACAACTCTCGATCTAGCATTATGGACGCCTCAACCCCGAGTACTTGCCCGCGCTGCAGTGGCAACTTTATTTGCCGCTCAGATGCAATTAGCGAATGTCATTGCACAGCATTACAACTAACACCGCAAACGGCAGACGAAATTGCGCAACAATGGCGAGACTGCCTGTGCGAAAAATGTTTAAAACAGGTCGCTCTGCAGCAAAACGGCCTTATGCATTAGGCTTTATTCGTTTAGCGATTGCCGTAGTCCTCATAAATTTTTACGCTTTTCCTACAACGCTCACGTCACTGTACTGTTAATAGAATAGATTCGTCTAATACGGCCCGCACGGCATAACGCCCCACCATAAATTAGCCAATATTAGCCCTTCATTCACCGTCTCTCGCCTCCCTGACGTGTAAATTAATAAAAGCGCTTTACCGTTATTCTTTCGTGCACTAGCGGTTGTCAGTAATGCTTACATTGGCGCGCTCCCAGCCAAACTAACACCTTGATCTTCTGTCACTTAATTCAACTAAAATAAGGATTACTCTGTTCCGCCCGACACTTTCGTGTCTTATTTCACGGATTCAAGTCGCGCGCATTATCACGTGTGTTAACTACACAGCATTGTGAAATACCACCATGTGCTTATGCCTACCGTCGCATCACTCATACCCCTAACGCCTTTATCTAGACCGAAGCGTTGACGTCTTATTTAACAGAGTCCTATTTAACAGCACCACCGTGAACGAACCAAAAACCTTCACGATACTCTTGATAGGTATTTTAAGCTTAGGAATAATTAAACGCCTCCAGCACAAAACTGAAAACGTTCTACAGACGAGCATAAAAATTCCCTCGGTGATAACACGACGAACACAACGTTCTCACTAGATTCTCCAGCGGTGTTCGGCCTCGAGTGAGGTCAATAATGGGCGGGGGATTACAGTATTAAGAGGGCTTTAACGAAAAAAGAGCACTTGAGTGCTCTTTTTGATAGGTAAAATTAGAAGAGGACATTGACCATAAAACCATTGGTCATATCGCCACTTAAAAACGTCATCGCTGCTATTTCAACGTCAACAGTTTCGCCATGAAAAACAATCGCAGGGCGCAAATAACCGCCACCGGCAAGGTTCAATCCTTCCGACATACAGTTTGAACAACTGGCAATTTCACGATCGGCACTCAAAGTACGAAAACCTGCGCTCAACGAGAACGATGTTTTTTCATTTAAGGCGTGCTGATAACCCAATTCACCTAAAACACCCATTGCACTAATATCAGAAGACTCAGTACTACGGCTACCAAATTGGTCTTCTACACGCTGATTGAACGAATCATCATCCGATAAAAAGGGCAGGTAAAAACCCACACTATAACGGAAATTATTGTTCACAATACCGGTGTAGCCCATATCCAAAACAAAACCGCCACTACCAACACCTTGAGGGTCCGTCACTTCAGAATCTAACCCAAGGTAGCCCCCGCCGATAAACCAACTACCATCATGCTGTGTAGCCTGCGTTGCCTCTTCTTGTGCAACAACGGATACCGCTCCGCAAAAAACCATCGCTAATAAAAATTTACTCACCCATGTTCTAATGCTCATTTAACACTCCTTTTAGTTTACTGACTAAGTTCGCTCTAAGGCGATTTCAGAGTGTATTTTAACGACAATAAGGCGAGCACCGCAATTAATCAAAAACCGATCGGTAATACCTTTGAGGCCATAGGCCATAGCCAATAACAATTGCGGCGAATCATGCTTTATTAAACGCTTTTGCTCGGGCGGCACTTATTGCCGATGCACGCCTCTCTTTAACACCCTCTAAATAGGACTGTCGGCGCGCATCCTTAATGGCTTCATGATCAAAACCCTGTTTATACTGGGATTTTCGTAATTGCTCCAGTTCATCCGCTGACGACGACTGAAACAAAGTTTCACCCTGTACGAATTCAATGGGTTTCCCCACTGGCGACTCAAATTGTATTTTATGGACGGCATTGGTTTCTAAGGAGTCGTACTCCACTTTCGGCATTCGCCCACGACTCGCATCTATTCGACGTTCAATAACTAACGTACCGTTCACCCACACCTTGTAATCAATCAGCCTTGCCTTTAATGAAGGTTTGCCAAGGCGTGTGGCGATTTCGAGACTAGGGGTAACCGCTAATCGAATGCTCTTACTTCCCATGAAGCGCCCAACGGCACTTTCGATGGCGGCCATTTCAGTATTTGCGCCGTGACTACCGGCCACCAAATTAGCGGCACTTTCCTGACCTCCCAGCGAATGCCCCTGCATATGCAACCATTCCCAATCCTCTTCACCAGCATATTCGGAGGCGCCAAGATAATACTTATTATTACAATTTGCGGCGAGTAGGGCTGCTTGGCCAAAGTGCTTCGCCATAACAGTACCTTGTTGGTCACGTGTTTTGGGGTTGGCTTGCGCCACCACATCAACCACAGGCCCTTCCTCAAATACTCCCCAACTTACATCGTCTTCGTAGGCATCCATTGTATTCTTGGCGCTGGCAATATCCTGTAGCGTTAAAGGCACATCGGGTGTTCGCATATAAACGCTATAGCCTCCAACACCTTTCTTTTTACGCACAGGTTGCCACCAGCGTACGTTGCCGTTGTCGCGCATGTACCAGCGCTTGCCGTTTTTGTCCGTCAACCACAGCCTATCTTGCTCATCCACCTCTTCACGGGTAGGCGGCTTAGCCTTCTTAGGGTCCGGTGGGCCGGCGGGCGCTCGTTGTACAATGCCATCGCCCGTAACCTCCATTTGTACCAACGACGCGCGGCCAATCGAACCCCGCAGCGCTTTTTCGCCCATCACGTCGGCTTCTTTTTCCAACGCGTTGTCGGTGTTCATCGCAACGCGTTTATATTGCACCGTAGGCCTCACGCGCCCCTGCATTTGCTGCACAACATGCCAGCCCTCATGAGGTAGATGTTTTTCTTGGCCTCGCCCTAAATGAATAGTGTTACCTTGGGCATAGGCAAGCGCCCCTAATGTTGCGGGCGCTGGAGAATTATAATGAACGCGGACGCCCGACAATTCAAAGCCCGATAGTGATTCGAGACCCTGTTTAAGGGGGGTTGGTATACCAGTGTTATTGGGTTTCGGTGAAGCGAGCGCAGCGTTTTTTGTGGCGGAAGCTCTAACGCCATAACGACATTGTACGGGCGCGGAACTGGGGGTAGGGGGCTCTGACCGAGACGTTTTCTCTTCGTTTACTTCTGCTTCATGCTCCGATGGTGCCTTTGTGCTGTACATGGCCAAAATATCCCTGAGCAGCGAATAACGTGTCGTTCGCTTAATAGTGTGTGATCCGCACGGGCACTACTGGTTAATATCGATAAGCATGTCATAGATATTCATCATAATATCTTCCCATTCACCAATTGGCCGTCTCGCAGCCCCAGCTTCTCTTGCCTTTGCTGAATCAAATAAGGCTTTTTCTCGAACCGTTCTCGTATCCGGGCCTGGAGGCGCAGCATAAAGACGGTATTTTTCCGCCAACCGGTCATCTGCCGCAGATTGGTTAGTACCGTAATCCTCATCTAAATACT
Organism: Teredinibacter purpureus; assembly: GCF_014217335.1. Classification (NCBI taxonomy): domain Bacteria; kingdom Pseudomonadati; phylum Pseudomonadota; class Gammaproteobacteria; order Cellvibrionales; family Cellvibrionaceae; genus Teredinibacter; species Teredinibacter purpureus. Next base: position 768,786 of record NZ_CP060092.1, read on the forward strand.
CTAGGTGCCGGTTTTCCATTACCACGCCAACCTCTTGATTCAAGGCTGGGCCGATTTGGTCTGGCCCTAATTTTGCGCTATAGGGGTTGATGCTGCCCGCTAATAGAGGGTCATGAATATCCTGTGCATTCACATCCTGCCGCTGCGGGCCACTGAAGCCTGTAAAAACCTGTTCCAAATATTGATTAACCGACCAGCCCGCTAAAGGCGCAGTGAGCGGTGTATTCAAATGAAGCCCTACAGATCGTGCAATGGCTCTGCGCACGCCTGCGCGCAAGGCATTATTGTTCGTCAAGGTGTGGATTATTTCATGAGGGAGCTGTAGAGCTAAATCATAAAGATCGGTTTTATAGTAGTGCATTCCTACTTTTTGCTTTGCAAGGTTATTGGTTCTTAGTGCTTGAAACATCAATAGATAATTATCAAGCAATGTTAAGAAACCTAAGAAAGTCTCTTCCGTGCCGGGGTTCCAACCTTTACTTCCTTTAGAGAACCAGCCGCCACCTTGGCGAGGCCACAAACTTTTAATTGAACTCATAGCCGTGGTCGCTTTACCGATGGAGCTATGGGTGCGTTTTAGATTATCGGCGTGTTTTCGTTCACTACGATGCGTTCTTGCATGACGTTTAAGCGTTGTTTTTTGTGCTGTGGTTCGCTCGAACATCCTTGGCACTTGGCTCAATTTCACGCCATAGGTTGCATGAAAATACCCTAAACGTGGTTGAAATAAATCAGATTGTGCCGCGGTAGAACCCATAAAATAATTTCCCAAGGCGACCTGCTGATTACCTCGAATTGAATTAAAAAGGCCATTCACCCACGCTATCACAGCTCTCACACGTTGTAGCGCTTGCGCGCGTGTTAATGCCTGTTCATCCCACGCATCTGTTACTACTTCCATAATACTGGCTTGACTCGGCATCAGGTGGCCGGTGTATAACAAGAGGCCTTCCCGTTCAGCTGGGGTAAGTGCGTTTGCCACGGCGTACTCATCGAGTTCGCGAAGATATAAAGGGTCGAGTGCACCAGAATGATCAACATTCACATGGCACTGTGCACCGGCGCCATGTGCATCATAAACATCGGTGACGCCGGCACGCTGGCCAGCATCACACGGCACCGCTGCTCTCGCTGCGGTGGGCATCGGGCCGGCGCCGCCTAGCCCCCTCGCTGGCACTGCGGCGAAATTCGCTTTGTGTAAAAACAAAATAGGCAGTTCTATTTCAAAACCAAACCGCCCTTGTATAGGGGCATTCGCCATTGCAGCGGCACCCGCAGACTTTAAACTCATGGCACTTTCTGGCTGCATCGACGCGGTAGAATGCGGAGTATTTACCCGCGAGCCTCTTGCCGCCTGAGGAAAATTCCGCCCACAAGAAAGCGCCTTCTCACCCATCACGTCGGCCTCTCGCTCTAACCCGCTATCATCATTAACTGAAAGGCTTTTTAGTTGGCGCGTGGGTTTTACTCGCCCTTGTTTTTGCTGCACCACATGCCATGCTTCATGAGGTAAATGTTTTTCTTGGCCTCTACCTAAATGAATATTGGTACCTTGCGCGTAAGCCAACGCACCAATTTGTTGGGGTCGCGGAGAATTATAATGGACGCGAACATCGGACATATTAAAGCCAGACATACGCTCTAGACCCGTCTGCAAACCTCCGGGTAAGCCTGTATTTATCCCGCTTGAACGGTTTTCAGTATGCATGCTCTCACCGTACTGACACTGTACCGCTGAATAAGGCTCCGTACGCACCGCCGTGGCACTTGGCTTGGGCTTAGACTTTTGAGTGCGGTCTTGCTTGACGACTGTTTCTTTGGCCATTTGCATGTGTTTAATTCCGAAGCGTATAGAATCCATTATTTATCACGGTATAGTTCAACACTAACAGTGCTACAACAGTGATCAGGATGTCGTAAGTATTTTCTGCGAAGCCTTCACGCTCAGTTTATTCGAAAAGGCAGGCCCTACGGCTTCGTCACCATCCAACAAAACAGCGCCCTTATTGGTTATAGTAGTGGCGCCGGCTTTTAGCGTAACCGTCTCACTACCCGGTACCGGAGCCCCTGTAGAGGTATTCGCGCCAGTGTAGGTAAATACACAGGATGATTCTTTAATCACTTTTTTATCACCGTGGCTTAGTTGCCCGTTGGGCACATCAACAACAGGGCCTGCAACCCAAGAACCCTTTGCACTGGGCAAGTCGGTAGTAGACACCTCGGCTTTTACATCACCTAAAACCGCTACGGGCTTTCCCATGTTTTATTTCCTGTGCAGTGCGCTACCAATCAGCCACCAATTCTGCGACTAATGTTTTTTCTGTTTTTTTGTATTCGTCAACAGCAGCCTTACGAATATGGTGCATTTCTAGCAGATCTCCACTAGCGGCATGGAAAGCTGCATTAATTGCAATACTTCGAATAATGCCACCGGGAATTTCCAGCCGAGCCAATTTTTCGAACGTAATGTCCTTTCGAGGAAGTTGTGACGGAAATACGTTTTCCCATATAAGTATGCGTTCTTGAATTTGAGGGAAAGGAAATTGCACGATAAATCGAAGCCGGCGTAAAAACGCTTGATCGAGTGCCTTTCTAAAGTTACTGGTTAAAATGGCAAGGCCACTAAAGTTTTCGATTCGCTGTAACAGGTAACTCACTTCCATATTCGCATAACGATCGCGGCTGTCTTTTACTTCACTGCGCTTACCAAAAAGCGCATCGGCTTCGTCGAACAAGAGTATCGCGCCGCTTTTTTCCGCCGCGGTAAATATTTTCTCGAGATTTTTTTCTGTCTCGCCGATATATTTACTAACTATAGAAGAGAGATCTATCTGGTAAATATCCAACTTTAATTCGCTCGCAATAACGCGAGCCGCCAGTGTTTTACCGGTACCGCTGGCGCCAGAAAAAAGTACCCCAATCCCCAATCCGTATGCGGAACCTTGAGCAAAACCCCATTGGCGATACACTTTATAGCGGTGTTTTACTTGTTCGATAATACTGCGAAGCGTGGTGAGCTGTTCTTCGGGCAATACGAGGTTTTGCCATTGTATATCTACCGGCTCAATAATTTTTGCTAAGCCGCTCACTTCTGCCCGGCTTTGCTTACGGCAAAGGTTCAATACGTGTTCGACGGCCTCATGAGGTTCACTATGCTCACTCGAATCGGCGAAAGAAATCGCATCGATTGTCCACTGGCGTGCTATCGCCTGAATAGCATCGGCGCTTAAGTCGAACTGATCTAATATTTCTCGGAGGGCGGCAACGGATGATTCAGAGGAAAAAACATCGGGCATTAGCCGTTGCCAAATCTCTTGCTGCTCATGGTAACTCGGCCGAGTAACATCCAACTTAATGTGGTCGCGTGCACCTAGGCTAAGCGGAATATCGCCCGTGAGTAAGCAGAAAGCAGTAAGGCGCTTAAACAAATAATTAAGCGCGCGCGTAAGATTCGGCTTTTGTTCTGGCTCATATTCACATTCGAAAACATAAATACTTTGATAAAGTATGGCCTCTCGCTCTAGACGAATATAGAGCTCTTCTAAATCAACGTTATTATGCGGTAACAAACTTGCATCGAGGCGCTTAACGATAACATTCGCTAGATTCGCAGCAACTTGAACCACGCCAATGCCCGCTTGTTTGTCATTACCTTTTAATTGAACGAGTGGGGGGAGAGCATCGGTTGTTGGCTGAGTAATTAATTTTGCGACTTGCTCTGCAAGCAAGTGTTGACCACCCGCCAACTCGGGCTGAAAATCGTTGGGAATAGTAAGTGCACTCAACGCAGAATCGCTACTCGCAAAACCAGTAATGTAATGTAAGACCGTTTCGTTAATGCGCAGCGGCGTGAGATTCGGCTGCTGTGTATCATTCATTTCCAGAAGACGCCAATACCGTATCGTCGATTGCGGCGAGAATGGTAGCCACTGCCCGCCATTAAATAAGGTTAGTGCTAAATCAAACGTTGGGAAATGTCTTTTCGGGTCACCAACAATAGCACCGTAAAGTTCACCAAATTCACCCTCTAATTGTGCTGCTGCGCAGAGCAGTAATAGCTGACGCTCAAACGGTGATAAACGAAAAATTACGCATAGCCGAGTTAAAGCGGCATCATCAAACGATTCATTTTGCTTTGGAATTTCTTTTTCATATTCTCTAGAAAGCGCACGATAACAGGCCCGACGAACGTCTTCTAAACCTACCGCAAGACAACGGCTATTTAATGCGTACCACTCATTATTCGACATTATCTTATTCTCGGTATAGCGAAACAGTGCACTGATAACCGCTACCACTCAACGTGTGTGTGGCCGATTTAATAATCCATAAACCATCAACTTCACTGCGAATTTTAACTAGCATGACAGAGCCCCCGGCAACAATTCCAGGATCACCGACCACCGTTAAATCTAAGGTTGAAGCATCTCTTTTCTTACGATTATGTTGTGCTTTGGCAGCAGCTTTTGCTTCGGCTTCGCTTGTGAATAAATGTGGCATTCGGTAAATGGGTTCGGCATCGGCGGTGCCTTCAATCACTTGTTCTTGTGCTGCGGTTACGCGGTTATGCCAAATGGCCACTACAGAGCCGTATTCTGTTCTATCTGAGAGTTGGCAGTTCCAACTGATAACATTATCCGGCGTGATAGGGGTAGGGAGTAGCGGTAAACCCGACGCAGATAGACTTTCTCCTTTCACGAGGAACAACAAATTATTACTGGCCGGTTTTGCCAAAGCGTCGTACTTTTTAGCCAAACGTGTAATAAAACTGAGGTCGGTTTCATTCACCTGGTTTTCTATAGCAATGGCTACTGTCTTAAGTGAAGCACTTATTTTTGCCGTAAGAGAATTATCTGTAGCGATTTCACCAATGATATCGCCAATGGTGGTGTCTGCCCATGTACGTGTTTTTTCGGACAATAGCAATTTGGGAACGGCGGTAATATTAATCGAGCCGCCGCCACCGGAGCCATTACAGGTAATTTGATCAACATGGAAAATACCCATATCGGCTTTATGTAAATCGTAGCCCAGCGATACCTGTATTTCTTTTCCGGTGTCGGGTAATTGGATACGACCAAAGGTTAACGTTTGGCAGTCATCCACGGAAAGTGTGAATTGATCACTTTGTTCGCCGTCATTTAATACCACGCTAAGCGACAATAAACGCGTGCGCAATTCGTGGGTCGCCGAAGCGCCACCAATGGTTAGGCTGTAACCGGGTGGTGATTGTTTATATAAATACGCTAGCATGGGTTAAACCTTTTTAATCCCATAACTGAACCACGTCTTGCTGTTCTACGCTGGCCTCTAATTCTGGTAGTGTGACATCAACACCAGCGGGTAAGCGGCTACCGTAATCAACCAGTCGTGGATTTGCATCGAGAACTTGTTCAACAATACCGCGTAGGTCGGTACTACTAAATTGGCTCAACATTTCCACCTCTTCGTCTATGCCACCGTTGGCCGCCACTAAATGCGGCTCTATTTGGCGGGTGGCTTCGCTTAGGCGTGCGTGTTGGCCATAATGCCTCCAACAAATCCAGTCGAGCATATCGCCATCTTTGGTTGAGTATACGGTTGCCATAATTAAAAACCTGGAAGAAAATCTTGTTGAAAACGTTTTAGCGTTAACGTGAAATCAATTTTTCTGGCTGCACCATTATCGAAAAATTCACTTTTCGTTTCATTGATACTTTCAATTATCCAACGGCCCATCACTAGGCCATTCCCACTAATCAGTGGTAGCGCAATTCCCACACCCGCCGATAGGCGCATAATAATAAGCTGCAAAGGGCCACCATTAAAATGCGGGTAAATGGAACCATTGATGGTCAGGCTATCTTCGCCGGGGCCGATATATTGACGAGTGGGGCCACCCAACCCTAAATACTTTAAGACCGGATGCCCAAGCGCCGATTGCGTTGCCCACGAGTATTGAGTGGTACGTTGTAGTTGTTGATAGGCCGCCTGATCGATCGAAAAACGAATGGGGCCTAGCAACATCATAAAGGGCGCTGGCATAGCGGTGTCCTGTTAGGCAAATCTAAAGAAAAAACCGGTTACGCAACCGGTGTCATGAGGTTATGGGTTCCCATTTCTCGCAAATAGATACTATGGCCGGAGTTCACCATATCGACTTCTACTTTTAGGTAGGAAAACCCCTGGGGTATTTCAGACGCAGGAATACGTGCAGCCAAATAGCGGTTATACAATTTACTGTTCCAATGTCGTGCAAACGGGTTATCGTACGTTGCACTAAAGCGTTCAATGGGCTTACCATTCACTTTAATGCCATCATGCATGCCGCCATTCCAATCGTTATTATGCTCAATAAGGTACAGCAATTTATCTTGTCCATCGCCCATACACGGCACCATAACGGTTCTTACAGCCGCAGGTTCCAACTGAGCCAAAATATCACCTTTCCATTTATGGGTATTCCACTTAATAGCCTCACCACCATTTAGCTTCCAGTGTAAGGTGACTGCTGAAACGGCACTGTGATTCCACGGATTTTGACTAAACGCCAAACCGGAAACCCAGAAACTATTGTTTGTCTGAGGTTTAACCACCAAGCCTAGCTCGCCGTCACGAGGAACGGATATGGGTACCCATTGATGCGCTAGCGCGGCGTTATCGCCACCAATCCAGCGCCCGTCGGCTAAAGAACCGTCCGGCGAGTAACAATTGGTCTGGCGGTAACCACCAGTCCACAAACCGAGGCTTTCCTTTTTTCCGTCCAAATAATAGGCTTTAAACGCTGTCCAGCGCTCACCTAGTACGCGTAGCCAAACGGTATCGTACCCTTTAGGAATGGTAACCTTACCGCCATTCCCATCTTTTTCTGTGTCCGCACCAAACTTAATAATCGGTTTGCCATGCCAGGGTTTTGCTGCCGTGTAGCCTGTATTATCGAACGTGGGTTTACCCATTTTGGTAATGGCTTTTTTCTTCACTGCATCAAATATATTCTGATACACCAACGGGTTATCAGGATACATGCGATGATGATTTGGGTTGTATACTGGCTGGGTATTGATGAACTGTTCAGCTTTTATGTGGCCTTTAACCGTAACATTCCCTGACGGGTGAAACGTAGTCGTCGCTGTAGCCGTACCTTTTTTGGCGCCGGGCGATAGCACGATTTTGCCATACTCACGAAGCTCTAGAATATCTTCTGAGCGGCGGAAGAGGATTCGATGGTTATTATCCGAACTGCGAATTTGGCCGTTGTCTGCAAAAAATATTTCTTTTTTCCCGCCTTCACCTTCTTGTATGGCGAGACCATCCGCTCTTGATTTGGCATTACCGACCGTCAATGAAATATTAGCGGTTACATTATCGAGATTGAGTGGTTCTGCCGCTTGGGCTTTTTTGAAATCTTTAAACGCCGTGGTCAAGGTGCTAGGCGTAACGGCTTTGTTCGCAACAATACCCGCTTTAACTTCATTTTTATTGGCTACTTGTGTTGCGGTCAACTCGCTCTTACCAAGATTATCACCAAAAGCTGCGAGTGCTGATTTCATCGTTGCAGGTGAAACGGCTTTATCATCGGCCTTGCCCGCGGTAACTTCTGCTTTAGTGGCAATTTGTAATAACCCGGCCGATTGCTGCGTTGCTTCTGGCAGGTGTAAGTAGGAGTCTTTATCGAATTTTAGCTCGCCTTCGACAATGTCCGGTAGCACAAGATCGAACGCCAGTAATAGCTCGGTCGCGGGGTCTTTCGATAACAAAGGATTTTCGCCCGGCTCGGTAGCATATACCGCAAATAAAACCGCATCGCCAATATCTTGGCCATCTTTACCTACGCCTTGTAGAAAAAAACCAATTTCATGAATATTGTATTCAGACGCATCTTTATCTTCTGGATTACCAATAACAGCCGTTATGTGCAGGCGCGCATGATCCTGAATGACCACACTCGATACCGCGACACGCTGAACTTCGTGCACAAGCACTTTCATGTCGGGCTCTGGCTTATATCCGTCGCCATTTGCATCACCCAGCGCAACTTGGCTAAAGCGATAATTATCTGCATTGGCGAAGCCAGAAATGAGTGCTTCTCGTCCTTCGTCGGTAATAATCGGAACCAATTGATCAGCCATTATTGTTCTCCATTTCGTTTATTCTGGTGTGCCCTATTCGGGCTTAAAGTGGAATTTTTTTGTACGCAGGTTTCGAACACTGGCCTGCAAGGTTAATTTTTGTTTGAAGTTTAAAGTCGGAATTGCCTTCATAGAAAAACGACGCCTTTCAACCGCGCGACTACGCACACCCATTGGCATTACCGTAGTGAACTTTAAAACGGCTTTAGGGGATACCGTAAAACGGCCGTAGCGATTACTGCGAGCACGAACACCCAGTGGTACTGTCGTTTTCAATTTCAGTGATACTTGCGGCGCAACTTGGAAACGATGATAGTGTTTAACGCGCAATCCAGTTTTTAACGCGGGTAATTCTGCGTCTAATTTGGCACCACCAATACTTAACTTGTAACGCGTGCTTAAAGGTTTTACCGCATCAATGGCTTGCCGAAGCTGCCGGTAAAGCTCGCCACCTAATATTCCACGCCCGCCCAGTACACCACCGCCAATCAGTAACTGCACATCGAACGTTAACGGATCGGTTGAAAACTGCTGGCCCTGTTCGGCATTATTAATGGTTTCCCACCACTCCCTTACATTGAAGGAACTATTGTACCGTTCAAGGCCCTCTAAACTCGTTAGTGCTTTCTGGTCAACACGGGCTTCAGCTAACGCGAGCACCATACGAATAACATCGTTAACCGATCGTTTGGTGCCTCTAATTTTGTGCATCTGTGCAGTGTTAGCAACCATTGCACGCTTAAATTCTACCGGCCAACTGTCATCCCACTGATCGACCACTAGCCCCCATGCAAGCCACGGCAAAAATTCTTCTGGGCAGGTCTCCGGGCTCCACAGTTGACGTAGTGGTACGTCTATGTGTTCCAACGGTTGCGTAAGCGCCGCTAATTTTTTTTCTAACGTCGTTGCATTCGGCGGCAGTAAATGCTCGTCCACTGTTGGTATCGGCGGTGCGTACTTAATGGCTTCACTCATACCACAATCCCTTTATTTTCCACACAGCGAAATAAACGTTTGCAATAAATGAGTACTCTAACATTACGACTATTCATCAGTTTTCACTGCCATATCGACTTGGGTTTGAAAATATTGGGGTGTCCGCAAGGTCAACTGAATATTGGTTTGTCCTTCTATTAATAGCGCGTTGGCTTCTTCGATAATAAAATCACCTTCTTCGGACGCTATGCCAGCGTTATACCCTACGCTATCCAGCGGTACGGCAATATCATTAGCCGGCTCCACGAGCAGCGCCTGCTCAACGCCAGCCTGATACAGTTCAGCTAATATTTCATCACGTACAATGTTCTTGCCCAGCCGATGATTACGTTTCGCTAGCGCATCAACCGCTGCTACGACTTTGGCTAAGCATGCCGGTTTATCAGTGCCGGTGGAAAATTCTAGTTTTATATTTAGGCGGTAGGGAATAATATTGGCCCACCGCACGTCAACGTCATCAGTAATGGAAGCGACCTCTTCAATCGCACCTCGAACGGTTTCAAGTAAATCAGTTTGATCGGTTAACCCATCGCCGCGACCATAACGGTTGAGTATAAAGATACTTACGTTTTGACTTCCTTCTAACCAATCGCGGCTAAATACTGAGACATCTTTTACATCCGCACTCGCCGACATGGCAAAGAACCGGTAACTACCTTCACACCCACTGTGATTAAGCGCTTGTACACTGTAGCGGGCTCGCGAACGTAATCGATCATCCGATTCCATTACTGCAGGAATAGGTGGGTTTTCTTTTTCATCAGCAGGGGTAATGATTTGTCGCTGAACGCCCAATAAGGCGACCGCTTGATCCAAGCTCGCACCTTCTGCGGTAGCCAACATAACGGATTCCGTTAAACGATTTAAATCACCCGAAACGCTGTCTAGGCGTGACTGTATCGTTTGCGCTATTGCGTTAGTCCACGCGGTTTCCTTATGAGAGGATGACGTGTCGGCACGTGCTTTTTTCTCACGTAATTGTGGTAGCTGAAGTTTTGACAAACCTGCTGATAATGACGCTCTCACACTAACTTCCTTATGGCCCGTTCATTTCAGTTGATGGAATGTTAATGGCATATCCCGCACGCTGATCATCTTCTTGTGCGCCAGCATCGCCGCTCACTGTTCCCATTTCGCCGTTTTCATTAACGGTAAACACTACAAAGGTTTTGGCCGTTTGCGGTACGGTTTCGTTAACCAACCGAACACGTCGCTCACCACCTACCGGTAACGACTGAATCGCACTCACACCCGGTAATTTTTCACCGTCTTCGTCACCCCAATACAAGGTGTAGTAGGTGAGACGTATCTCATGCTGAGGTGGCTCTATTACCAATTCACAACTCATTAGCTGTCGTTTTCGTTGAATTTTTTCGATCCGTATACCTTTAATTTTTTCGCTAGGCACATCGGAATGTAATTGAATATGCACATTATCGGGGTGGCACCAAGGTGCTTGATTAGAGCCGGACGCCACATCGGATAACGCACGGTGCTCTTTTAACGGTTGGAGAATAATGTAATCAACCCCAGGCTGGTGCAGCGCAGACAAAACCGCGTTGTGGTAAATATTTTGGCCAAACCGATATTTTTCTTCAATAAACGCGAGTACGGCATTTTTTGCCGCGGCAATGGCTTCAACAGAACCAAGCCTATCTCGAAAGCCCAACGTCGCTTTGACTTGATAGGGCACCACACGCGCATCGTTAATCACAACCTTTTGGCCAATCGGCCGAATGGCGTCGTCTTGCAGTGTTTTGGTGACACGTTCAAAAGCCAGTTCTTTCGCTGAGCCCGTGACATGAGGTTGATAAAGTAAGCTCACATCAACCTGGCCCTTTCTTGTGCTCACCACGTGGACTTCACGTAGCGTTTCGTTATCGCCAGCCGCTTGATGCGCGAGCGTGATGTAGGCACGCCGTGAACCTGCAGTATGGATATTCTGATACTCATTAATTACGGCCTCTCGACATTTATCGTCGAACGCATGTTCATATGCACGCTCGGGTATAATTAATTCCGCTAGGCGACGTAAATCTTCGTTACGCGCTGTAGCTAAGTAGCACGCTTTAAGCGCTTCGTTCATACGCTGGCGTGTTAGAAACTCACGGTATGCCAGTACTTCTAAAATTTTAAGTATCGAATCGCTTTCGGGCAATAATTCAAGGTTCACGGAGCGCAACGTTTTGTTGTCATTAAGGATGTTCTGCAAGCTCTGTTTTATCTCAGACAATATTGCTTCGTAGTCCAATGGCGGCACTGCTTTTTCTACTTCAGCCGCCAAAGGTAATAATTCGTGTTTCTGTAATTGCCCTGTAATCATTTTTTTAGTGCTCCTTCGATTAGCTGTCACTTAAAAATGAGAGAGGCCGTAAATTTGGGCCTTTGCTCACAGGGGTTTGTGTTTGGCTTGTCGTTACCAAACTGTTAATCGACTTGAGTAATGCGGTCATGTCGTTATGACTTCTGTTTTCAAGCGCACGTAGGTGCTGGGCAATATCTTTTAACGCGGTAATCTGTCTTTCGTCGTTCACCGATGTCGTATTTTTGTGGTGTTCGACATCCGCCAGCTCGCGCAGTGCGCTATTAACGGTTGATCGACCGACATTCGCTTGTTTTGATAACAGTGACGAAGAACGAGTACTGCTTTCGTTCGCGCGCATTAGCGATTTACCCACTAGGGATTCGTGTAACCACCGTTTAAATGATGTGGGCGCAGTCGTTTGTTCTTCGCGTTCACGTATTGCTTCGCTCTCCAATACAAATGCGTTAACGGCCGTATCGGCACCCGGTGCTTGCGCGTGGGCAGAGTGCAATACCGGTTTTTTAATGCTCGCTAATCGTTGCAGTACATTAAAACGTGGTCGCCGATCGCTGCGGCTCTGCGGTATTGTTGGCTCAAATGAAGTAGATGTTGGCCGGTATGTTTGAGGGGCTCTGGTCACGCCGCTATTAAATAACCCATTATCAAGTAATGCATTACTCAGCAGGGCACTTTTAAAGTGGGCACTCTCACCGATAACACTATCAGCTAAGGCACGTTCAAATACCTTCTCTGTAACGTCGTCAAAAACAGGGGCCATTTGCCCATTACGTTGCAGCGCCTCTGATGCAAAATAACTTTCCTGCGCCGTGTTTTTAGCCCCGTCACCCAATAGGCCGGCGCCCACCAACAAGTCTTTAGCGATGCGTTCAAATTCAGCTGAACGGTTTACTCTTTGTGATGCTGACGCAAGCGTGCTGCCCGTGGCATTTTGGGGCTCGATGTGAAAATATTCGTCTAGAGTATCTACGGTTACCGCTACAGTGTTCGCCTGCAGTGCCACACCAAATGTTTGTTTTTTTAACGCCGTTAATAATGATGCTTTAAATGTAGGAGCGTTGGCGCCGGTGGCTAAAAATGCCAGCGCGTGTACCACCTCTTGTCGATTAATAGCCGGTATATTAACGGTATTTTTACTTTCGATTGCAGTGTCGCTTCGGCGACCGGTGTTTTTTTGCGTGACCAATGCCTGGAGCGTTTTACGCGCGAAAGCTTGATTAGCGAGTTGCGATTGTTCACTTAAATCAGTATTTCGGTGCAACTCGCCTTGCTCGTCAATGTGCATAGTTGCCGCTAAATACTGCCGAATACCGTTTATTAACCCGTCACGCCCTACACCACTTTGCAATAACGTTGCCATTACCATGGTTAACAGGGGATGGCTTTCGCCCGCTTGCTCTATGCTGACATCAGCAAGTTGCGTGTCGAGTACACGGGTTAACCATTGCGTATCGGCTGTTATTTTTAATGTACTGAGCTGTTTGTAGGCTACCGAGTGATCATTAAGGGGAGGCGTGGCGTTAGTGCTTTCAGCGGTGGCAAGGTTGTGTTGCCATTGCCGGTAAAACGTTGCCTGCGCGCGAACATTTAGTGCGGCTTGCAGTAGCGGCTGCGCGGTAATTTTTTTGTTGTCGGGCGCAATAAAACGACCCACTATTGAAGAGCGCTCTTGTTGAAGCACGTGAGTGTGTTGATCATTACAATACAGTTTCGTTCGGCCCGGGCCTATGGGCATCAACATGTGTAAATAACGGTCTAGATTTAGCACGGCCAAATGATGGCTAAAAACACTAAAATACGGCAGTGCAAGTGGGTGTCCGAAGGTAAGAGCGCCAAGGCCTCGACGGGTAAGGCTCACCGTGCTGGCCTTTAACGGTATCGCTTTGTTTTGTAAAACATTCGCGTACTTAGCTCGCGGTTTTAACGTCCATAACCGTTGTATGCGGCAACGCGCGGTTGTCTGTTTCCACAGATCACCTCGTCGCTGTTGTTGTGTATTTGCCGCTGCTTGCATTCTCTATGCCTGTGTTTGACGCTTGTGTACGTCTCGGCTTATTTCAAGCCATTCAATAAGTTCTTGTTCATCTAGCTGCAGTAGGTCGTTTAAACCCCAACCACTATTCTTCCCCAAGATATAAATCGCTTGTCTAAGGGTGGCGGGGTCTAGGATAAAAAACTTGCTAGGGTATCCTGAATTTTTAGGTAGTCGGCCATGTCGAGCTTTTCAATGTCGCTGGGCGCAACTTCGCAGAGATTAGCGATAAAACGAATCTCTTTGTCGGCATCGTCACCGCTCATTTTTTCAACTGCCAGCCGGTCACCTACGCGCGGACGGCGCATCTCTAAGGTGTTCACATCGCGGCCATCAATATTGATTGGAAAATTCAAATCAATTGCAGTGGTGTTCATGGTTACTCCTCTCGGTCATATAAACTCGACGGCGCTAACCGCCGAGGTATAATCTCAGTTACAACGCGCCTTAACTTAATCGCATTGCAACGGGTTTTTACTTTAATCGTGTAAAACCACTGCTACGTAAGCTCGCGTAAAGACTGCGGGCCTACGTTAATGGCAGAGACCTACATTACATGCCGAGCGCGCTGCGCATGGCTTCCATTTGATCAACACCGTTAATTTTGCGCACCATGTTTTCGGCATCAACTTCGATAAGCTCTTGACCATCTATTTCTAAACGGTAGTAGCGTGCCGCAATGGAAACTTTTAACGGCGCTTTTTCACCGGCTTTCCAGCCGCCGAAATCGAGATCACGCCAAGCACCAGTAATACTAACAACAACCGGCGCAACGCCTTCTTCGCCGTCTAAACCACCGCGAAGGGTTAACGGAACCTGTGCGCCTTCTCGAATGCCAAACATTTTAATAATTTCGGTATCGTATTCGGAGATGGTGATATCGCACTCGAGCTTATTCATTCCCATTTCTAATTCAATCGGTACATCCATTCCACCGGCTTTGAATTCTTCGGTTTTCAAACTCAATTTCGGTAACGTCACCTCATCTACACGACCAGCGTACCCGCGGCCATCAACGAATAGGTTAAAGTTTTTAAGAACCTTAGGGATCATGCGAATATCTCCTGTATGTAATCGTTAACCAAGCTACTACGGAATGTGATGTGCTCAGCAGGGTAGGGCGCGGTAAAGTCAAAATCGAACGTTACCTTTCCATTAACAACTTGGTCCCACGTGTTTATTTCAGGATCAGCCCAACATTTTCCATTAATAATTGCACCGATTTTTTTCAAATGACGTAGGTAAGCGTTAACGCCTTCGGTTACATCTTCAACGTAGGTTTTGGTGATATTGCGATCCACGGCCCACATGTGAGAGCGCTGTAGTGCGTCATTAATAAGGTCGGCGGTACGGCGTACACTGATAAATGCCCACTTGGTATCGGCGGCACAACTACGGTTACCCCAAAGCCGGTAGCCGTTGGCATGAATGATGGTGGCTACCTTACCTTCGTTTAGTAAGTTCGCCGTAGCATTAACATCACCTAACGCAAAGTCGACAGGTCGGCTGGTACCAACGATGCCTGCAATATTGCGGTTGGATGGGCTCCACCAAAAACCGCGCTCGGAATCAGATTTAGCAAAGACACCGGCAACACGTGCAGAAGCTGGCTCTAGTCGAATTTTCTTCGCTCCCGCGGATACTTTAACTTTGGGGTCGATCATGTAAGCGCGGGCGTTCGCCATGGTAGATGCTGCCGTAATAGCCGTTTTATTGTCGGTGTCTGGCCCATCAATAATGGTGACACCACGTAAGCGTTCGGCCACCGATTTTAAGCGATCACTCACTAGCGTGCGGTCACTAAAACTTGGCGCAATTAAAATGCGTGGCGTTTTATGTACACTACTTTCTGCACCGAGTAACGCATCGATGCCGGCTTGTAGATCTTTTTCTTTTACACCATCGGCCGTAGATTTAACTTTGACCACAACAATTTGTGCACCCGTTTGGTCGAGAATCCCATTAAGCGCGAACGGTATTGAGTTCGCGTCGTCTATTTCGGTCGCCTCTACATCTACGGCCCCAAATAAACGCACCGCTTCTTTTCGAGAGCCCGCAATTAATACCGGCTCACCTTCTACGGCTTCGCCTGCTTTTGCTGTTCCCACGAGGCCGATAACCGACGTATCACCACCGGCAACGGGTCGCGGCCCTAAGTCTAACTCTTGTATTTCTACACCATGTAAAAAACCAGCCATACCATGCTCCTTTAGAATGAATCGCTTTTTGCGACAGGCTCGCGCCTCAATCAGCTATTTAAAACATCACTTAAAATCGTGTACTGCCCTTCTGGTAACACCACGCCTTCAATATGAATTTGGACATGCCCAGCGGCGGCGCTTTGTTGCTGCGTGCGCGTTGCCGTGGACGGTAATTCCACCGATACACGGCTTAATTGCAGCCGTGGTTCTAATTTCGATAACGACATAGATACTGCCACCTGAATATCGGCAACAAGTTCTGCATTCATGGGGCGATCTAACAGGTTCATTAAATTGGAGCCGTAGTCTCGCCGCATCACCCGAGTGCCGATGGGTGTGGTAAGAATGTCGCGAACGGATTGACGAATATGCTCTATTCCGGAAAGGGGCTCCCCGGTATTCGCATCCATCCCGATTAGTTGAGTTGTTGTTTGAGTGCTCATCTATTTAACATCCGCGCCACCGCTGCTAATTTCCATAGTTGTACCGGCTTTCAGCGTAATTTTGCCGCCAGTCGCATCAATTTCTGTACTGTCGTCAACATTAAATTTGGCAGACTTTACGGAAAATCCCTCCGCAGCGTCTATCTCGAGTTTTTTGCTGGTCAATTTAATCGTGTCTTCATTGAGTTCGATAAAGTTTTCGCCAAGCGTTAGTTTTATGCCTTTTTCGTTACTAAGTTCTACCGTTAACTTGGGCTCTCCAGCCTCTAACTGAATAACAACGCCCCCTTTTTTCTCTTTAAGAGTAATGCCTACAACTACGCCGGGATCTTCTTCTGCTTTTTCTCGAACAGCGAGATCTAGGGCATGTAGATCGCGGTCGTAACTAATAGCGGTGCCGTCTTTGTAATTCACCTGATGTACATGGGCTTTGTCCTCAGCGGGAACGGCGTTCGGTGCGGCTGGAGCTGCCGAAAAATCATTTGCTTCAGGAAACGACAGCCATTTTCCACGCGGCAACACACCTACAATAACGCCCAATGCCAAATTACCGGAGGGCGCCATCACGACCACTTGCTCATCGATTTCGGGTTGCCACCAATGTGCGTCATAGCCCGAGCGCGCAACGGTCCACTGCATCCAGTTACGTGTGAACGTACCTTTTTTTTCACCGCCAATGTGCACTAGTACAGCCGGATATTCTGTCGGTGGCTTTGGATCAGTATCTTCGGGTTCGACAATACGACCAAATTGCACACTGCTGCTAAGCATCTGTTCTTGCTGAGCGATGCTGTCACTTAACGCGACCGCTCTATCAGCGGAATCGTCTGCTGCACTTTCCTCGTCTGGCATTAAGTGGCTCCGCTTTCACTGGGTGTTACATCAACAGGTTCTAAATCTTGATCGTGCTTTGCAACCAGTTCGTCGGGGGGATAAGGTGACTCTTCACTCGGAAGTTCACCTACTCTCAAAACCTGCTCCCAACTCACCGCCCAGAGGGCCAAGTGGCTAACGGGATCTTCGCCTCCGTATAAATCGGCGGCACGCGATAATGCTGAAACGCTCGTGCGCCAACTGGTGACATCGGGCTTAAACCCTTTGGAAAGACCATGTAAGTCGGACGACTCAACATCATTCGCTGGAAAAGCATTCGATTTATTCCAACGCCGATAAGGCACGTAGCACAACAGTCCGTGCACTAGATCTTGGGCAATTTTTTCACGTTCAATACTGTCGGGGTTAACTACAAGAACATAGGCCAGTAGAAACACTTTGATATCTTTTTGGCCATTTTCAATAATTTTGAGTTCGCCGGTGCCAACGGTCGATATGAAGATGGCTGGCGTGTTCGCATGAATGGCGGCGAGATCTGTTGTTTCGATATGCCCTGCCAAGGGTTTGCAGTCACGTAGTGTATCGCCGAATTGCAATGCAATATCGGAGGCAATGCCCTCAATAAAGTCAGCTATTTCAGACATTCAATCTCTCCCTTCTTCGCCCTACACTGCGTCCGGCAATTAGCCATTGACGATAAGGCTGGCGATGCAAAATGTCGGGCCAGTGTAGGGAATTCCGAAGGGTACAACCATTACGCTTTATTACACCAAGTGAACACTAAATAGACTTATTTGCCTGCCCAGCGCAATGTATACATTTGTTCCGTGCGTTATTAGTCATAGTGGGAATAATCACAGGTATAGATAAAGCTAAATAAATGCATTTACACATAAAAATACACATTTATAGCGGTTTGCTGAGAAAAAAGGCGATTAAAAGGCGCGTATTATTGGGGTGATTTGCGTTATTAGGGCAGGATTAATGGCGGCATGGCTTACAGTATTGCGCTAAAATTTCTCGGCTTTAGCGGCTAAGGTCTCATCAAAAAGTGGTATCTGCTTTTCACCTTCCATGCAATCGAGCGTAGAGAAATCTATAGCGCTCAACCACTGATCCAGCGCCGTGACCGATCCAATACGGGTTTCAGGTTTTTTAGACAAGGCCTTTTTTAATAAACGACACACAGGGTGAGCCAATACCGAATAGGGATAATTAACTTCGTTTGGTAGCAGTTGTTGGTAACATATTTCAGCATAGGTTCCGCCCATGAAGGCAGGACGGCCCACTAAACACTCATATAACAGCAATCCCCACGAATAGATATCCGAACGCACGGTTGCAAGCTCACCTCTTAACTGTTCAGGCGAAAGGTAGAGTGGTGAGCCCATAGTGTCGGAAGAAAGGGTTAGCTGTTCTGTGGCGTTTTCTCGTTCGGCCGTTAGCCAACAACTGGCACCGAAATCAAGTAGCTTGATTTCAGGTAGGCCCGCAACAAAACGGACCATGATGTTACTGGGCTTTAAGTCGCGGTGAATAATACCCAACTGATGCGCCTTACCCAGTGCTCGCAATACTTGGCCCATTATCTCAACGACCGTACCGATAGGTATAGGTGTATTGGTGTTTAAGAGTTCCCGGAGGTTAACACCTGAAATGTATTCAAACACGGCATACATTTCCCCTTGCTCACTCTCTCCATGATCAAGATATTGCACAACATTTGGGTGCTGCAAGTTTCGACAAATGGCTATTTCTTTTATGAATCGTTTACGGCGGTTATCGGCACCTCGCTTCGTGCCGGCTTTCAATATTTTAAGCGCAACAGGTTGTTGCGACGAAAGATGGTACGCAAGATAGACCTCACCAAATGCACCTTCACCTATAAGCTGCTGGAGCTCGTAACGCGCTACCATACGTTTTGGGTACAACTCATTATCACGTGCACTTTGCGTTGTCGTCATAGCAAGGGTAATAAAGTTGCGCCGCCAGGCCTGTGGTTAGAGGAATGCGTTCTTTGAGCAGGGAAGTATTGTTTAAAATTTCGCTCTCGACGACTATTAATCGGTACCGTCCAACTTATCTTACCGCGACCGACCCAAAGCAACGCACTAAATTTAGGGTTTGCGTCCATTCTGGCGAGCTGGTTTGCTAATAATAGTCAAAATACTATGTGCCTTAACGCAGTACACCTAACACGCTAATCAACCCTCAGACTTTTTTCGTTTGTTATACCACGCTGCAAAGCGCAGTCTTACGAGGTGTAATTGAAAATGCCATTTCGCCCAACCTAACCATTCCTCTGCGGCGCTCTATTATCTTATCGGGCATAAACCCGTTATTAAGAGCATCACAGATTTGCTTTCGCGCTCGAAAAATCTGAATATTTATGTGTGCGACTTCGAGCGCGAGCATATCCGAAAGCTCCTCCATGGCAATCCAACCACGCTCTGAACTCACAATACCGGCTTCAGCATCGGTTTGCCATTTCCGAGCAAGTGTCAGGGTTAGGAAGTGGTGGGTACGTTCACCAAGGTCCATTACACGACTTTCGTAGATCAACTTAACCACAACGTGCTCTTCATTCAGGCTGCAGTTAAAACGTAACGTTATCGCATCGTTAGACGCTAGGGTTTTGCGGTCATATTGCTGTGTTAGTTCCCAGTTTTTCATGTGCCAAAATGTCCATGTAGCCCGTCCAACACAGAGAATTTGACCGTGCTCTAACCGCTGATAGTGCTCCGCACGCTCTACCCACCATTCATCAACACCTCGCTGGTGTATAAAAACCCCTGGCGCCAGTTGCAACGGTAGAATAGGGGCGTCTTCCAGTAAAATGACACGCTTCAGCTTGCCCAGGCTACCAGCGTTTTCCACATACGGTACTAAACACGCCTGTGGCGGAGAACCATCGCATAGGGTTAGCTGATTTTCCGTGGGTGACGCAAGTGAGAGGCGATCATTAACACGTAAAATAGCATCATGGCGGTTGCTTAGCTTCTCACCATTAAGCCAGGTACCGTTTTTGCTCATATCCCGAATGTGCCAATCGCCGCGACTCCAACGAATAGTAAGATGCTCACTGGAAATGGTCGGTTCACTAAGGGCGGGGTGTCGGCGGCCAATCACGTGATGGCACATAAGAGGCGCTAACGCCCCTGTTGTATTAAATTTAATAATGGCCATTTCGCTAATCTCTTTTTTCGTGCAGTAGGGCTGAGGGCGAGAATAGTACGCAAATTTACTGCAAGGCAAGTGCTCACCTGTTGCGATGTGAATTAAATAAAAAACTTATTATATTGGTGGCACTTAAAAAATCACCGGCGCCTAATTCATTATTATAGGCTGTCATTAACCTTAAGAATTTTAGGGTTTATCCAGAGCGTTCGCTCTACAGGCAAACACCAAACATTACAGTTCTCACCGCTAAATAACGTGATGGTGGGGCTCGTTAACCGTATAGTTGTAGCACTCCAAAAATTTGTCTATGCTCCGCTTCAATTCATTCACTACGCTCACTATAAGGGCATTAAATGGCTTTAACACAATCAACTATGATGCCACTTCAGCATAAGGCTCCCGATTTTTCACTGCCCTCCACCGACGGTGAGCAATTGTCGTTGCAAGACTTCGACCGCTACAAGGCGTTGGTTGTACTCTTTATCTGCAATCATTGCCCTTATGTTATCCATATCGCACCTGCGTTGGCGGCTCTAGCGAAAGCGTATAAGACAAAGGGCATTGGATTTGTCGCCATCAATAGTAATGACGCTTCTCAGTACGAGAGTGATAATTTCGAAAACATGAAGGCGGAAAAAAGCAAGCAGGGTTACGATTTTCCTTATTTGTTTGACGAAACACAATCCGTTGCGCACGCCTATAGCGCAGCCTGTACGCCGGATATTTATGTCTTTGACCAACATCGAAAACTTGTTTATCGCGGGCAGTTTGACGACTCTCGCCCCCATAGAATTTCGTCCGGTAACTACGACTCCCTTCAGTCACCCTCTACCGGTAGCGATCTTAAAAACGTGTTAGATCTATTACTCGACAATAAGGCGGTGCCCGATGTGCAAATTCCCTCTATGGGGTGCAACATTAAGTGGAAGGACGGTAACGCACCTGATTATTTTGGTTAGGCATTGGTTACGCTGTTTTATAGGTAGCAGAATCGCCCGCTATTGTTCAAAGAATCTTTGGTAAATGACCTAGCTTTTGCTGATACACAACCGCCATTCGGCTATTGGACGATAGCACCGGTTTGAGAAAGGTTTTCTATAGTTACGAAAACGCCCGCCTGTTCACACAAAAACAGGCGGGCGTTTTTCGTTTTATTCTACAGTTACGGATTTGGCCAAGTTACGCGGTTGGTCGACATCAGTACCCTTGATGATGGCAACATAGTACGACAACAACTGTAGTGGAATAGTGTAGAGAATTGGGGCTAACCACTGGTGAATATACGGCACGTTAATGACTCGCATGGTGTCATCACTGTCGAACTTGGCGTTGTCGTCAGCAAATACATACAAAATACCGCCACGCGCACGCACTTCTTCAACGTTAGATTTTAGTTTTTCCAACAAATCATTATTCGGTGCCACTACAATAATAGGCATATCGGCATCAATAAGCGCAAGCGGGCCATGCTTTAATTCGCCTGCAGCGTAGGCTTCTGCGTGAATGTAGGATATTTCTTTTAGTTTTAACGCGCCTTCCATCGCAATAGGGTATTGGTCGCCGCGACCTAAAAAGAGTGCGTGGTGCTTATCAGCAAATTCTTCCGCAAGGGCTTCAATACTTTCTGCTAAACCTAGTGACTCTTCTAGTTTGGCCGGTAAGCTTTTCATGGCTTCTGTTAGTTCTTGTTGAACCGCATCAGACATTCCGTTGTATTTACCGAGCGCCATCACCAACATGGCCAAGCCAACCAATTGAGTGGTGAACGCTTTTGTGGAGGCAACGCCAATTTCAGCTCCAGCGCGTGTCATAAACGCCAAATCGGATTCGCGCACCAAGGAAGAACCGGCAACGTTACAAATAGTAAGGCTCCCCAAATAACCGAGTTCTTTGGCTAAACGCAGTGCCGCCAATGTATCAGCCGTTTCGCCCGATTGTGAGATGGTAATGAGCAAGCTATCGGGCTGTACAAACGATTTTCGGTAGCGAAATTCTGACGCAATTTCAATATTGCAACTTACGCCAGCCAGTTCTTCTAGCCAATAACGGGCAACCATACCCGAATGGTAGCTGGTACCACAGGCAACAATTTGTACGTGTTTAACTTTTTTGAACAGTTCGGCAGCACCATTACCAAACGTCTCGTCGAGCACGGACGTTTCACTTAAACGGCCCTCTAAAGTGTTGGTAACACAATGGGGTTGCTCGTGAATTTCTTTAAGCATGTAATGGCGATACTGACCTTTATCGCCGGCATCGTAACTTACGTTTGACTCGTGAATTTCACGTTCAACCACGTTACCCGCCTTATCAAAAATAATCACGGATTTGCGCGTAATTTCTGCAACATCACCTTCTTCTAAAAAGATGAAACGGCGCGTAACAGGCAAGAGTGCCAACTGATCCGACGCAATAAAGTTTTCGCCAATGCCCAAACCAATGACTAAGGGGCTGCCCGAACGTGCAACAATAACGCGCGACGGGTCATTTTTATCCATAATAACGGTGCCGTAAGCGCCGTCTAATTGCACAACCGCAGATCTTACGGCGGCCAATAAATTTTCAGCGGTTTGTAATTCTAAATCGACAAGGTGGGCAATGACTTCCGTATCGGTTTCAGATTCAAAATGATAACCGTCGCCTTGAAGTTTTTTACGCAACGGCGCGTGGTTTTCGATAATACCATTATGCACTACGGCAATTTTTTCACAGGAAACATGCGGGTGGGCGTTACGCTCACTTGGCTCACCGTGAGTTGCCCAACGGGTATGCGCAATACCAGTACCACCAGGTGTTGGGTTTAGTGTAACCGCATCCGCTAGCTCTTTTACTTTACCTAGACGTCGTAAACGTTGCAGCTCACCTTCGTTATTGATAACCGCCACACCGGCAGAATCGTAACCACGGTATTCAAGCCGACGCAGGCCTTCAATTAATATTTCGACAACATCCCGCTGCGCTACTGCGCCTACTATTCCGCACATGTGCTTTTCCTTACTCGTTTAAGTTCAATACTGTTGATAGTTACAATTTTGCGCACACGACGGTAACGCCCTGTGCTTGAATTTCGTGCTTGATATCCGCTGGCAGAGCATCATCCGTTACCAGCAGATCGACGTCTTTCCAGCCTAATTCTAGGTTATGTATTTTTCGGCCTATTTTGTCCGACTCCGCCATGACGACAACTTCCCTCGCCACTTCTGCCATGACACGGCTAAGGCTATAGAGCTCGTTATACGTTGTGGTGCCACGTTTCGGGTCGATGCCATCGGCACCTATAAACAACTGATCGAAATCATATGCTCGTAACACTTCTTCGGCTAACTGGCCTTGAAACGCTTCGGACTGAGGGTCCCAGCTACCACCGGTCATTAGCAGTGTAGGTTCGTTTTCCAGCTCTCTTAACGCATTAGCCACATCGAGTGAATTCGTCATAACGACTAAGCCTAGCTTGTTTGCCAATTCTGGTAATAATGCGGCGGTAGTTTGGCCAGCATCAATAATAATACGGTTATGATCACGAATTAGCTCCGCTGCAGCTTTCGCAATTGATTGCTTTCGTTTTGAAACTTCTTCTACTGCCTCGGCAGAGGTAACCGCTTCGAGCTCTTTCGGGATTGGAATGGCGCCGCCGTATTTACGCAACAACAGCCCACTGGCCTCTAGTGCGGCTAGATCTTTACGAATGGTCACTTCGGAGGTTTCGTTAATGGCCGCTAACACTTCTACACTCACCTCACCTTCGGCATTTAGCTTGTCGATAATACTGCGACGACGCTGCTGAGTGTTTCGTTTATGCATTACATTCGGCCCGTTAAGTTTCGTTTCGAAAGTTATTGTAGTCAGCCGAAACTTATTTTCAACCAAATAGTGACTTTATTCCGATTTTTGACGCAAATATCATTATTGTGGTGTCCGTCTATACGAAACGAGAGGGCTAACAAAACGGGTGGCGGGTAAAACGAAGGGTTGAGGGAGTGTGTGTAATAAAAGAAGGCGAGTGTAGAACCGGCAGGTTAACCGCGGTTATTCGTCGGTAATGGGCTTTACCCAACGAATATTGTCCAACTGAAAATGAATGCCTTGCATACGGTTCCATGTTGGCGATATGGCTAAGCCAATATCTACACGGGCTAAATCTAAACCGCCTGCCACCAGCTCGTCAATAAGTAGCACTATCGAGGTCCACTCGTTTAAGCGAGGGACTTCAATCCGATGAGGGCCGCTGCCACAGGGGAACCCACACACCACTTGAGCAACCAAAATTCGCTCGGATAAACCCCAGTTATGTACGCGCACGTCGAACTGTAAAGTGCCGCCAGCAAAAGCCGTCATATCGTGGGGCTGGCCGCCACCCTTTGCATGAAAGCGAAGACGGCCATTCGCAGGCACACGGGTAAAATGCACATCAAGTATCTGTTGGCGCGCGTGCTCTTTGGCATCGATAATTTGCCATTTCACCAAATCACCGCCTTCACGCGTATTCAAGCTTTCGGCGCCGTCGTCATAGCGCATCTCCCACGACGAAATGCCATGCCACGACGGATCGATACAATCGATAAAAATATGCCCCTCTATCGCTTCACACTGTTTCGATGGTGGGCTACGAAGCAACGACATAGCCGTTACAATCGAAAAAACCACGAACGCAGCCAACGCAAAATTAAGGCAATTCGCTTTAAAGTTCAAAGGCATCTCTATAAGGCGTATAAGAGGGAGAAGAGCTCCACCTGCTTACACAAGATTAATATATTTATTGTTATACCTGATTTAAAGGATGATTTAAATGCCATACCCACCCTTTAGGCCCTATTTTCGATTATTTTTTAACCGGCCTTCTCCAGCCATCGATATTGCGTTGCTTTGTGCGCGCTACAACCAACTGATTCTCTTGGCTGCTCGAGGTGATAGTGGAACCCGCCGCAATAGTTGTCCCTTTCGCTAGCGTAACCGGCGCGACTAACGCGGTATTAGAGCCAATGAACACACCATCGCCAATAATCGTTTTATGTTTATTGGCGCCATCATAATTACACGTAATAGCACCAGCCCCAATATTCACGTTTTCACCTAGTTCGGCATCGCCCACATACGTGAGGTGGTTTACCTTACTGCCTTTACCGATATAGGCTTTCTTGGTTTCGACGAAGTTACCAATTTTAGCTTTTTGCGCCAATACCGACCCAGGGCGCAAACGCGCGAAAGGGCCTACGAGGCAATCTTCCCCTAGTTGCGACTCTTCTATATAAGTATTCGAAAAGATTTGGGTGTTATCGCCAATTGAGGTGTCTTTTAGGTGGCAATTAGCACCAATATGCACGTTGTCACCGAGCGAGACCTCACCTTCAAAAATGCAGTTCACATCAATCACACAATCACTACCAGTGGTTAATACCCCCCGACAATCGATACGAGCGGGGTCTAGGAGTGTGGCGCCGGCAATCATGAGGTCGTGTGCAATGCCCCGCTGATAAAAACGCTCCAGCTCCGCTTGTTGCACGCGGTTGTTCACGCCCATAACTTCACTTTCGCTGGCCGCCTGTACCGTTTCGACTAACACGTCGTTACTGCGAGCCATAGCGACAATATCGGTAAGGTAATACTCACCTTGCGCGTTTTCGTTGCTTAACGCCGGGAGCCACTGTTGCAGGTGCGCGCCCTTAACCGCCATAACCCCTGTATTGATTTCTGTAATTTGCATCTGCTCTTTAGTTGCGTCTTTCTGCTCAACAATGGCTGTAACTTCGCCATCTTCACGCACAATACGACCATAACCGGCGGGGTTCGCCAACTCAATCGTTAACAGGCCCATACTGGTTTCACTCACCTTAGTAATGAGTCTTTTCAAGGTATTCGTTTTAATCAGAGGTACATCGCCGTATAGAATAAGGACTGTCGCTTCCGCGTGTAACCGTGGCAACACCTGTTGAACTGCATGCCCCGTACCCAATTGTTCGGTTTGCTCTACAAATTCAATGCCCGGCTCAGCCAGTTGTTTCTCTACCTGTTCGGCACCATGACCAATAACAACCTTAATACCGTCGGCTTCTAGTTCGTGCGCTCGATCAATCACATGAGAGACAAACGCTTTACCCGCTAACGTGTGCAAAACTTTTGGTTTGGCTGAGCACATACGGGTGCCTTTGCCAGCGGCGAGGATGACAATTTCGAGCATAGGGAATCCTTGACGAATGGTAACAATTTTAGGGCAGCTATTTTGCCACCGAAACGTGATCTTTACGACTAGGCTTGCCAAAGCTTAGCAACATAAAATACTGTAACACGGTAAATTATAGGGAAGTTAATACCATGACAGAACGACAACAATATTTAAAGCGGCCAGGCTTTCATGTAACCGCTGTTCAGCTCGATCTGAATTTCGAAGGCTTTGGTTACAATAAGTGGGGTGACGGCCAAAAATGCAGCGCCGGTGACTGGTTAGTCAACAATTGTGGTGATACCTATACGGTCGAGAAAGAATATTTCATACAACACTATGAAGAAGTTAGCCCGGGCCAATTCGAAAAAATAGCACCGGTGTGGGCAGAGATAGCCAAAACCGACGGCGCAATTGAAACAATAGAAGGGACATCCGCGTATATTACCGGTGACTATCTTGTTTTTGACCGCTCAATAGGTGGGCAAGCATACGCGGTCACAAAACTGTCTTTCGAACGGATGTACGAGGTGGTACCCGAACCGATCGAACTAAGCGCAGCACAAGAAAGCTATTTAGAACAACGTCTCGAAAAACAAATCCAATGGTACGACCGCTCCGCCCACTTTAATCGCATTAACTATTTTTTATGGCAAACACTTACAATTATTGCCGCGGCATTAGTGCCAGTATTAAGCACCGGTGATAACCCTAACGTTATTTTAATTGCTGTTCTAGGTAGTGCTTCTGCTATTTTTGCAGGGCTATTAAGTGTCTTTAAGTTCCAGGAGAATTGGGTAAAATTTCGCGCTAGCTGTGAAGATTTACGCTCTCACATTTCGCAGTTTCGCGTGCAATCGGGCGGTTATGACAACCGTACCCTTGCCTTTAAGCTATTAGTTGAAAATTGCGAGCGCATCATAGGCGCAGAACGCGGCCAGTGGGTACAGCAGAATTCGCAACAAAAAGACGCTACGGATTCACCCGCAACGCCGTAAGGTATCCCGCTTTCATGTAATTTACACATAGTGCCCCGCCGTGGTAACACCGCGGGGCAAGCGGTTAGGGATTAAATTTTTCGTTCGCCGCTAGCACCAAGAACATATAATTGGTAGCACCGCCACCCATCACGTATTCCGTTTGTTGCCAAAAGAACGGCCATATTTTTAATTCAGGTAAATCTGGCCGAATTAAAGCCGTTCCCGAAATAACACCACCGGGTATATACGACCAGTCTGCGCGGTTAACGCCATAAGCAACGGTTGCAGAATTAGCCCCTACACCCGAAGCAAACGACTGTGTATTTTCACCTGGGTGAACCCCCAGTATAAAATTAAGCGCGTTTAAGTAATCGTCATCACTCGTATAACGCGGCCACGCCTGACGGAAAAAATATTGCTTAACGGCAAAGTGCTGTATTCCCCAACCCGCGCCCCAAATATGAGGCTTGTACGGCACGCCATAAGGCGTTTCGGTGGCCTGTTGTTTAACCGTCTGTTGATATGCCTTCACTGCTCTGTCGATGTTTTTAACAAAGCTTCTCTTCTTAACCATGGGCATTACACGGCCAATCGCCCAACCAGTATCTTGAATATGTTCAATAATGTCGGCTTCATATTGAGTCAGCTCTTTTACATACTGTTTGTTCTGGGTGGCCAAGCTCAATTCTGCGAGCGCAAATACACGGTTTTTAATATTCAGCTCTTTCGAACTCGCGGCTAGATAAATGGCTTCTGCAGCTTCAATGGCTTTTTTCGATAAGCTAGGGTTGTACTGTTTAATCACCCGAGACGCCGCCGCCAAACCCGCTGCAGCCGCCACTTCTCTATTGGGATTTTCTTCGGTAAACACCCAGCGGTCATCAGCAACAGCGTTCTCTACACTCGCATCGTAAACGCGGTTATCCGTTTGTGTGGCGGCATCGCCCAAGTGTACGTACTGGCGAACAGTGGGAACTATTATGCCGCGATACAGACGACCCAATGATTCATAGGCACCCAGTACGCTGAGCAGGCCATGTTCGATTTGCTGGTTGATGTCATTTTTGCCGTCGGGTTGATGTATTTCAACCACCTTGGTCTCTTGGTTAATGCTGGTTGCGTCGTAATCGACGTTAAATTCTTCAGCCATCATGGCTAACAACCACACAGTGGTCATTTGGGATTCTATCCTTAGATCGTAATCGCCAGCGTCATGCCAGCCGCCTTTATTCAAGCCCGGTACTGCTTGCAGGGGTTTGTAGGTGGTTAACGTTGAGTCGCCCGATTTATACCCATCAAAATGATTGGTATTGACCGGCGACATCAATGCATCATCGTCGTGACACAAGCCGTGCCACACGCGGTATTTTTCGGCCACATGCATATGGCACATTTGAACCGGCAAATAATATTCTAACGTTGGCTGCCAAGCGTGCCGATCGAAAACGTTATTACCTATTTTAAAGGTATGGCTAGTTTGGTCTCGGTATTCAACCACATATAAACCCGGCGTTTTAATATCACTGAAGTCGTAACTGAAATAGTTGTAACGAAGGAATTTGCCCCATGGCTTAACAACACCACTGGCCACTTTGCGTTTACCCGAGGCATCTAACCGATATAACGTAATGGGGCTTGCCTTACTATCGGTTTTATCTTGCTCGATAATCACCTTTTTTGATTGCGCTTGTGCATAGCCCAATTGCGATACTTGAATCACAGGTTTGTATTGCCAACCTTCGATGGTATGGGCGGTGATAGTCCATTCAATGGCGTTTTTAGTTGCGCCCTTTGGTACCAAGGTACGCACAATGTACCAACCATTATTATGGTTACTGCGACCATCCAATAAGGTCAATTCGCCTTGGTTTGCCTCTATCACGAGCCGCTGTTTTTCTTCGCCTGGCGCCACTACCAGTGTTTTACCTACGGCTAAAGCAGAATTGATCCACTCACCTTGGTGTTGCTGTATGGGGCCATTCGGTTGTTGTGGGAAGAGGCCCGTCGCTTCATCCATAATCCAGCTTTTACCAAAGAGATGGCCGGGAAAAAGCTCAAAATTGAAGCCGACTTTCCCAATCCATTCATCAGGTAACGGCTCATCAAAATCTACGCTGACTTTAACGCTATTGCCTTCAAGCGCTTTAACCTTCACTTGGTAGCTAAACGTTAAGTCGGGGTATTCAATGGGGTTGAACCCTACACGATTTTTACTTTCATCAGGGTAAGACAGTGTTTGGCTGATGGTTTGCGTCGTTCTATCAACCGTTTGCTCGCCGCCTTTTGGTACCGGTGACCATTGGCCCGGCGAGGCTTCTAATCGAATATCGCCGTTTGCCGCTACGCGCAAACCATGCTGAATAATCGATACGCCCGTTTGGTGGCCATCAGGATAAATATCACTAAAAACGGTAACGTTTAATCCGGCTTTTTCAAAATAATCGGCTTCATTTATCACTAGGGAAGGGCTGGTATTAGGTGCTTCTGCGGTAGCGAAAGCAGACAATACCAGTAGTGCGAGCAGTGGCAATCTCATAGGAAGACTCTTCTTGACGTGTATTTATCTTATTATTCATGGCCTTTTGACCATCAATCGCCTCAAGAATAGCCCATTGAAGGCGAGTTATACGTCAACTCTTCGGTTCATCTTTTTAATTACGTTCACTTTGGGCAATCGATTGAGCAAGTGCGGTCTCTAATACCCACGCCTGAACGGCCTCGTCAGCAAATATATCGCCGTTATAGGCTAAACGTGGCTTATTGGGCGCAAATGTTTTGCCACGACGCACTTTCATTGGCAAGGTAAGTACACCCATAGCATGAGGCAACTCTAGCGATCGAACGTCGGTGTACGCGGTATCAACCAGTGTTTCTTGCCCCATGTGTATAACGTTTGGAAAATGCCCCATGACCGCCATAAAATCCAAGCACGCACTCACGCACCGGTGCGACGTTAGTACCACGATTGGGCTCTGTATTTTCGGTTTACTATCTTTCACCCACCATTTCACCACGTCTAAAGAAAACGATTGCCAGCGCGTGGGTGTTGGAACCTGCTGCGTCGTAGCATTACCCGCGGCAAGGTCTTCACGCATTGCATCAACGATTTTTTGGGTAAATTGGTAGCTCTCGCTGAATTCGCCCACGGTTGCGGCTAAATACACGAGCCTATTGTGCTCTAGATCTCGGAGGTTGCTGTCAGTCGCACGCCACTGCGCAAACTCTGGGGAGCTTTCGAGCAGCCAATATTTCATGACGGCAGCTTCCCCGAGTAAAGCGCTGGCAATATTATTGCCCCATAGAGAATTACCACCAGTGTTATTGCGCAAGTCGAGTACAACCAGTTCAGGGGCATCTAGTTGCTCGATCGCCGTTTGCACAGCCTCCATAGCTACAACGCCTTGGGCAGTCAAACTGAAGGTATTTAACGTTACCCAAAACTGCTTGGGTTTAACTTCGCGAATCGACAGCGGGGCTAAGCCACTTTTTTTATAGAAATGCGGGGCTATGGCGTCGTCTGTTGTGACGAGCCATTGCATATCAACGTAGTGCGACCGGCCGTTATAGAAAAATACACACTGATTAAACGCTGTTCTAGCGCCAAGGCCATCATCAATTAATAACCGGTTGGCCCAACGGTTGCGCAACGCCTGCAGTTTTCTATCGTTCTGTCTAAACGGCAGAATATCTTCATCTAAAATGGTATCGGCTTCCCGACCATCGCACCCCAGCAGTACGCTATTCAACGGTGGCAAAGGTGAAGGCCATCGCTCGGCGGTATGAATAACGTTGTACGCTGTACCTTGTCGTTGCAGCACCACACCCGCCCACTGAAGCGCATGATTTTGCCCGCTAAAGTTGCTATAAAAATGCACATCGTTAAAGCCCGCTAAATAGAAGCTTATCGCCGATTTTGCTTCGGCCTTAGTCGTCGCTCTGTTAGCCCGCGCAATAGCCTGTTGATGGCCCAAACTGAGCCACTGTGAGAAGGCAGGATTTTGCGCATCTATTGCGCCGGGGTGATGTG
The DNA here is from genome assembly GCF_014217335.1 of Teredinibacter purpureus. NCBI lineage: Bacteria > Pseudomonadati > Pseudomonadota > Gammaproteobacteria > Cellvibrionales > Cellvibrionaceae > Teredinibacter > Teredinibacter purpureus. Next base: position 800,067 of record NZ_CP060092.1, read on the forward strand.
CAGTCGCGGTGCTATAAATAAAGTCTAAAACATCTTTCGCTATAGCAGCCCAATCGGTGGAAGGCTGTGGTTGATTCTGCTCCGCCGGTGGCGATTTTTCCCAACGGATATTAGCAAGCTGATAGTGCACGCCTTGCATATTATGCCATTGGGGCGTGACCAGTAGCGGTACATCAACTTTGGCGAGGTCTAGCCCTTTTTGTACTAGGTCTTCTATCGGCAAGGCTATCGCGTACCACCGATTCAACTCTTGAATGTCCAAGCGTGTAGCACGACTTTCGCACGGGTATCCGCAATCGACCTTTGCCGTAAGAAAAGCGTTGTTATTACCACGGCTTATAAGCTTCACGTCAAAATGAAGTGTGCCGTGCGAATACGCGCGCATATCGTGGCGCAGAAGTGGGTAGGTAGCACCGAGTAAAAGCCCGCCGTTCGCCGGCACATTGGCATATTCGATCGCTAACACTTTGTTCTTGGGCGAACGCTCATCGGTAATAAAATTCCAGCGAACGAGCTCGTTGGTGTTGCCTTGGCTGTAACTGATGCTATTGCTGCCATCTAGGTCCGCTTGCCACGCAGACACATTATCCCACCGTGCTGAAAGACAATCAGTCAGTACATTGTTGTTGTCAGTCTCGGTCTCACAGACAGTTAAAGCATCCACGTGAACAGGGGGAGAGAAGAAGTCCGAACAACCAGCAATAAAAATTACCGCAAGCAATAAATAGGGGGCAGGGTGCAAGCTAGAATCCTTTTCACTATTGGAACTAATCGTCAAAACATTCTTGCGATTATCGGTATTGGCTTAGCACGACCGTGCCTCATTCGGCGTCAGTAGTCGTGCTAAGTTGTCGAGCGACGTTTAAGCGCAGAGCCGTTTATTGCGCTTCAAAAACGGGCTCTATTGTGCGGTCGCTCAGTAATGTGATGTCAATACTTGGTTCGGTAGAGGTACTCGCGCCCTGCCAACGAACAAAGCGATGGCCTTCAGCAGGCTGCGCCGTGAGTGTTACGGGTATTCCGTCGAAGTAGTCGCCACTCCAATTGGCTCCCGAAACGAGCAGGCTGTTCAGTTGCACACTGCCCCCGTTAGGTAGGCTATTACTCACCGTAAGTGTGTGCATTGCCGCAATACCGTACTGTGCCCGAATATGCCCTAAAAGATGCGAAGGCCTATTGTTACCAAAGGTGGTCATGGTTGTAATGTGGCCGTTCCAACTCGACCAGTTGCCATCACTCCATCGCTCGAAATGCGCGGGCATTTCAGCCTGTACTCTACTGGCGATAGCCTCTATATGCGCCGACACGGCAGACGGTTTAAAGCGCCCGTTAAGTTCATCTGCGAATTGATTGATAAACTGTGCGCGGAATTGGCTGTTGTCACTTAACTTGCGTAACAATAGCGTTGACCATGGTGGGTTTGGCCAACTGGGGCCATTGGCTTGTAATGCAAATGAAAGAGTATCTTCAAAATAGTCTTCGACGTTCCATATCCCAAAGCCGAAATCGGTATCGTATAACACCCATCGCCATTTACCGCCGTCCTGCGCCCGCCAAAACTTGATATTGTTACCCGGCCAATCTTGGTTATTAAAATAAATTTGCGCGACTTGATAACGAATAAAATTATCGATATCGATTTGTTCGGCAACGTAGGCGTAGTTATCGGCGGCACTGAGGTCATTGTTATCAACAAAATTTACCAGCGCCAGGTAATCCGTATTGGTACCCTCTACCACAGCGCCCTCGCGCTCAAGAATATCAATTTCGTCTGGATCTAGGTCGTGCAAACTCGCAAGGTAATGTTCATTTACTTTTTCGCGAAGGTTATACATACCCCAGTAATCACCGTTAATGTAGGTGGCAACAGAGCGATACGCTTGCGTCTCTAAGCCGCTTCCGTCCATTAAACTGGTTAAGGCAGCATCACGTATCATTGAGCGCATCCAATCGTTACCGGAATTACGCAGTACCACCGATTGAAAGGTGTCATAGTCGCGGCTAGGAAATAATGGGTAATCAATTTCTTTAAAGCCATAACGGCCACGGGCAAAAATTGACAGTGATCGCTGATCATTTGCACGGCTCCAACCGCCAAATATTTTTACGCCAGCATCCAGCGCTGTACCTAAGCTGCCATCGCTTTCATAAAAGCTAAAGTGCATATCTTTTTCCCAGTCCTGCCAGAAATTTGCACCGTAATAGGGTTGTGCCTGCTCGTAGCTGTCGCCGTACACGTAAATACCGGTATCGGTATCGAATAGGTTGTCGGGTTCGGTTGCCAGTGCAATAACGGGAAGCTGATGGTTGGCGTCGGGCAAAAATGTTCGGCTCGTAGTGCGCGACGGAATTAAATTGCCGTCAAACAGGCGCGCACGAATAACCCGATTGCTCGACACAACAATAGCTGAACCGTAAAGGCTTGAGCTGGACGAGGGAACACTGCCATCAATGGTATAACGGATAATTTCGCTACCCGTTGCTCCACTTAAGCTGACAGATGCGGGGCTATTAACACCACCTTGGTGGGAAAATTGTACGGTGTTCGACACGATGCCGTCGTACTCCAACGCGCTGTTAATGGCGTTGGGTGTCATGTTTTGGTAATACACAATATCACCATCGCTGCGCGAACGGCCCACGGAATACCCCACGCTTAAGCCTTCAACCGCTAGTTGGTCGACCGCGTTACCGCTAGGATCACTTAACACTAATGTTTCGCCACTGGATGAGATTTTAAAATTAGTGTGTAAGCTGGTATTTTCAAGGCCAAGAATTGCTGGCGGCGCTACGCCATCGGTGCTGTCATCGTTGTAGCGTCCACTCAAAAAAGGAATTAACGTAAGGTCAGAGGAATTTTCTGAGTAATTGTGTAGTTGAATACCCAATACATTCTCGCCAACGTCCACAAGTGAGGATAACGCGTTAACACTATACCGAACGGGCTGCCCACTTTGGTAAAGTGTTGCCTCTCGCTCGGCAATGGGGGATGCATCCCACGCAGGGTTATCCCCTAAAATATTGGCTCTGGCGATTTCAACACCATTAATATAGGCCACAAACGCATCATCAAAATCAATGTCTAGTATGAGTTCTTCCAAGCTCGTCAACGTATTCAAGGTAAATGTTTTACGTACAAATACCGCGCGTGTTCCTGCAGCGACCGTTGTTTCGTCATCACCATCGGCATAACCAAAGCCACTACGCCCAGTCTGCCAATTGCCATCGTCAAACGCTAACGTGTTCCAATCTCCAGAGGGCTGGCTGGTGGGTACTAAGTAGCTAAAGTTATCACCTTCGTTAACCAAGGTACGGTATACCCCTACGCTAGATGTGCCTTTATTGGAGGCCCATAACCGCAGCGTTCCGCCGGCTTCTATATCAACATCGGGAAACTCCCATTTATCGGGTATATCGTTATCATCGGAAATTGTCCATCCCGCCAACGAGACCGTGGTGGTGCCATAATTGTAAAGTTCAAACCAGTCGGGGCTATCACCGTCTTCATCGTCAAACGTGGAGTTGGACGAAACCGCTTCGTTAATCCACACACAATTTTGTGTACAACTACTATCACCGGGGGAATCGCCTGTTGAGCCATCATCACCCGATGAATCGTCGCCGCCAGGAGAATCATCATCACCAGAAGAGTCATCTCCGTCGGTGTTGTCGGTACCGCCGTTGTTCGTATTGCCGTTATTAGTGGTGCCGCCATCACTGCGGCCACCACTACAACCGGAAAGGGTAGCACCCAGTAAAACACTGCAAAACAGCACTACACACAGCCGTTGTAACACTTTTCTCATAGTGACTTTCTCAGGTTTTATCGCGTTTATGGTAGGTCGCGTTTTTTTCATAATGGGCCTCTCTAATACGGCTGTAACCGGGCTAGCTTAAAAATTTATCTGGAAGCGGGCTTTTACAGCATCACCATCCGTTAATGTGACGAAGCCATCGTCATGTCTTTCTCGTTCAGCAAATTCATATTCCAACACCACACGGTAGTGCTGTTTAAAATAATAGTTAGCCGAGGCCGTGAAAACCTCGGCTTTATCGCCGTCGTTGCGCTCACGCATATCCACTTCGCTAACACGTAGTGCTAATTCCACTAACGGTTTATTTTTATTGGCCAGTTTAATCTTTCCGCCACGGTATTCTCTTGATTTACCTTTTATCGCCCAGCTTAGGCTCGCGTAGTAACCACTATGTTGGTATTCATCGCCATCAAACTCGTCTATACCTTGCTGGTAACGCTCTGTTTGAAATAGCCATTTTTTGTAGGCGGCTGCAAACTCTACACTCGTGGTGGCGATTCTTTCGGCATCGTAGTTGGGGCTGCGCAGTAAGTTACCAAGCGTAGGTACTAGCATGGGTTCATTAAGGTCAAACCTACGCTCAGTACTATCGCGCTGCGAGTAGCTAACCCCTAAATGCGCAAACGCTTTTTTGTTTTCGCTGCGGTAGGGGTTTACCGTTGCTTTAAACGCGGTGACACGTCCATCGTCTACACCGGCTTCGTCCGCTTCGGCTTGCATTACGGCAGCCTCTGCGGCCCAAAAACCACCATTTGCCGCCAGTTTAGCGCCGCTTTTACGGCCGAAACTAAAGATATTGGTCGCAATGGAACGCTCAGTAAAAGTTTGTGCTTTTAAACTACCGCTTTTCGCTAGGCCACTGGGTTCTTTGAATTTACCCAGATATATGCCGTAGTCTTTAGCGGGGTTAACGAGCAAGTAGAAATCATCCACCGTAAGTGCTTTGTCGTAGTCATATTCAACCGACATTTTGGCCGACACTAACGGTGAAAACTCAAATTTTGCCGCCGCTTTTGCGCGCCGAAGATACGCTTCTTGGCTGTCGCTGGGGAATAGGTAACCGCGATAACTCGTTGCGTCTAACATTGCATCGGCGGAAATATCCCATTTTACCTCCGCTTGCACCTGCAATGCCGACAAGACGAGGGCTGTTCCCACGGCAATAGCACCATTTTTTATAACGTTCATACGTATTTTAATCCGTGCAAATAAGCGTAAGTTGTACGCTTCCCATAATAAAATCAATTTTTCCAACAACAATCTTCTCAATATTAAACCCCGTTCTTTCACGAAGCTCTTCGATTAATTCTGTGCGCACGGACGGGTGAATTTTATCAACGCGGTCATACAACATTTTTCGCTGTACCGAGGTAGACGCAAATAGCTGCGTTTCAGCAATAGCGGCGAGCACTACAAGGCCTAAGGTAATCACGGCCAGTGCGATAAAGCCAATTTCGGAAACAGAGCACATGAGTGATAACACGATGGTTATAAATAAGTACGTCATGTCGCGCACATTCAGTGTTTCAGTTCTGTACCGCAACATAGAAAACACCGCAAAAAGACCAAACGCAAAGCCCATCGACATTTCGACACTGTGCAGCAAATAGGTAATAAAGAAGGCGCCGTTCCCAAACATGAAGAGCCCGAAATAGACTTCACGATTGGGGGAAATGCGAAAAAAGACCATTCTTAGCATAATAAGACAGGTCGCGAGAAATATGCCGTACCGGATGAGGAGATCGTCAACTAACATAGGGATGATGGGGTCCAACTGAAGGGAACGGAATAGCACGTTGTATGGCCTCACCCACCTGCGGTATTAAGCGAGAAACCGTTAGGATTGTGAGGTACGCAAAACGTACAACAAGGGTAGCGCTGAGTTAGGTGTAAGTAGCCGTTGGCTCTTCAAAACGGATCCGCTTCATGTGAACCGCTTGCTCGTAGCAGCAATATTAAGCTTATTGCACAGAAGTCACTTAGACTTGATCAGGGGTTTCCTAGGCAAAAGATACTACCAATTTCGTCTATATGACAGGCTTATGCCCACAAATTCACTAAAATAGTGCGAAAGTCACCATTCCCATCGCCATAATCATGTCGATAACAAGCCTCGCTTTACCGTGTTTACATGCACTCGCAACCCGCTCAACAACCAGTACTTTTGCCTTCACCACACTCTAATCGCACAAAATCTCTAATGTGCAACAACCGTCAATATTTATTGATTACAGGTGTAGACATTGGCCATGGGTCAGCATCCGATTAAGGGCCGTTTTAAATACCTCGTAGTCTTTTATTTTCATGGTATTCCAAGAAACCAGTCGAACTTTTTCTTCAATTGAAACAAAAATCACATTAATTTTGTACTGGCTATTATTTAATGCACGCACTTATCTATATTCAATATTTTTAAGCTTTTACGGCTTATACCCCACCTAATGATGCATGCATTTTAATTAGAATGCGCCACGATTACTGTAACGGTGCCAATAAATCTTTACTGACTATATAGTTTTAATTAATAGTGATAGAAATAAAGTCACTAAGTATTCCGCTTTGTCACAGAAAAACTTGTAAGAAAATTCTCGCGACTCACGGTTCTCATTCTATTTCTTTCCTTTTTGCTATGCGCGCCTAACTCCATTATTAATACGCGACCGAAAATCACTTTACTGATTAACGGTACACCTCCAATAATCACATAACTATAATGGATAGGACTATGAAACGATTGCTTCTAACAGTCAGTCTTACAGGGTTCTCAATGCTTGCGCTAGGCGGAAAAGCCTTGGACGAGCAAAGCCGTTTGAACACACTTGCTCCACCTTCTAATCCCACACCCAGCGCGCTTACGCTTACGCGCGTAGAAGATAACATCGCTATTATTGGTGCACGGTTCGCCAATACCGAAAAACAAGATACCGTTACGCTTAATATTTCTGGTGAACAGATTAAGCTTAACGATACGGGTGAAGACGGCGACCAAAAACGCGGCGACGGAATTTTTTCGATAGCGACTGAATTCGATTTTGAACACTTTCAAAAAGCCAATGAAATGTTGGCTGAGCTACACCGTGACAGCAACCTAAAACCGCTATTTTCGATGGGTGCTCGCCATCAATCGGGCGAACAGAAATTACAGTTCGAGGGTGAGAATCTCATCATTCAACGCACAAATAACGGAAAATCATTTGAACAACTTGTTCCACTCACTATAAAAGGTTTCCCTTTTGGGCAACCAATTGCCATTCCTCTTAGCGGTATTCGTTTTGGGCTATTACCTTCGTTAAGAGCGGCTACCCCGGCAAGTATCCCTCATTCATTAATGATTACCGATACCAATGTTGTAGAAGACCCAGATCGCACGTGGGCCTGCCCAACGGGTGGTACATCGCCCATAGGGAACGAAACCGGTTCCTGGACATTCTGGCAACAAATGGAAAATATCAGTAACGGCACCGCGTCTACGTCAGACTATATAAAATCGCTATTCGCGCACTGGCAATCCATTCAAACCATCAACACCTTCGGGATTTTAGCTAGACCGCATGTGTACCAACAAATTATTGAAGCCTGGGAGATACGCAGTGGTGGGCCAGGTGCCGATTTATTACCTGAGCACAGCCCATTCCGATTGCTCGGCATAGTGCTGCGCGCAGATTTACGTAGCAATGGTTCGGTATACAGTGGCGGCGACGCAGGGGAAGGGCGCTTTGTGTTCTCACTACACGATGGCAACTGTAACCCAATGGCTAAAACGCTTATTCTCGAGTACAAGGTACCTATCGCGAGCTGTGCCAACGTACGTTCTTGGGCACAAGATTGGAAGGCTCTCGAGTTTTCTGCCAACTACAATGATGATTTAGCCGCACTTACCGAAGTCTTTACCGCTGCGGGAGCTAACCCTTCTGGCCCTAACCAAAGCGCTATTAGCCAAGTTCGGACCAATGAATTTTTAGCGGGCTCGTCGCTATGGCAATTACGTGAATTTGTGCTGCCTGATTCAGGTGGTTTGCTCGGCCAAACAACCGTAAAACAGGAGCCAGATATTAGTCATAACAACTCATTGCTCTTGGCTAATTTCATCAATGCAAATTGGAACGATTTAGTCGGCCCACCTGCAGCACAACACGACGTTACACCTGCGCATGGTGGCATGGCCTTTTTAGCGGGTGCTGCACCGGCACCTGTATTATGGAATGCGCCTCCAGGGTCTTTAACTGTACCTACAACACCGTCTCCAATTAGCGCGCCACCGGCCACTGTTCGGGATGACGCAGTCTTTCAGCTCGCCCTCAACACGTGCAGCGGCTGTCATTCAAACGAGACCGGCGCAAATTTTGCCCATCTTCATTACAATACACCTCCTGGTGCTCCTGCAATTTTATCGGGTTTCCTAACAGGGACCTCTTTGCCGGATACGCGTAATCCCGCCATTACGCGTACGTTTAATGATTTAGCAAGACGCGCAGACGATTTGGACGATCTAGCAGCCATGGCTTGCCGCAGTACTACGCCGGTAGGCTTGGGTAACGCCGTATTACATGCGCTAACGTCACCACGTACGCTCGACGCCTCTCACTAAAGGCACGCAGCCCTATCACTGACACACGCCTTTTAAGTGTCAGTGATAGGGGTTTTCTAGACCTCTTTCGTATACAGCCTTGCGCCCACAGGAAAACGTACGTTTCACCACACCTCACACGCTCAATTAAATAGAGCGAAACTTCTAACGCTCTAAACCACTAACCTTAATCAACACAACCGGTCGTCATATTCACCTACACTGCTTAGTTGGCCCTTACAGTACGACTCTCAATTTGTCATATAAAAGACTTCAGGATGAATCTTAATGCCAACAGCTCGGGTGCGCTTAAATCGGTCAATTGGCGTGTGTATATTTGCCGTGACGATCGCCACTCAGGCCGCCGAAAATTCCGAACGCGAATTGGAGTATTTACATTTAAACCTTGAACAACTGCTCGCTATAAAAATTTTCACTGGCACTAAACGCGATGAACCCCTCAAAAAAATTCCGGCCAGCGTTACGGTTATAACCCGCCACGATATTGGTAACCACGGCTATCAATCGTTACCAGAATTACTACGTAACCTTCCCAGCCTTTATACCCTTGACGATACGCAGGATCTTAAAGTAGGTTTGCGTGGGAACACCGGTGGCGCCATACAAGTTTTGTTAAATGGAATTCCCCTCGGGCCAATCGCTGTTAAAGGGCTGAGGCTCTCAAACCGCTCCCAATACAACATACCCATTGAGGCCGTCGACCGAGTTGAACTTATTCGTGGACCGATGTCGGTTATATACGGAAACAACGCGTTTAAAGGCACGCTTAATATCGTCACCAATGACTTTTTACAAAGCCGTAATCGCATCACCGCGAGTACCGGCAATAACGACGCTCATTCGGTGTTTTCTCGCTACGGTAACACCTTTGATGACGGCCACTGGGGCGTGAATGTAGGCGCAAGCCGCAATGGCGGGTACACTGGCCGCTATGCCGATATGATGAGCCCCGAACAATTTGCGGCGCTAGACACCAACATGCATACCACTATGCGTGGCGATATGGATGAAAAATCTCTCAGTGTAGATTCTTCCGCGCAATTTTCACAATGGAATGCTGGGCTTCGCTATAGCCGTATGCACTATGGCAGCTATGCTTTAACGCCATCCTTTTACAGAGGGAATAAGCAGGTCGACACTAATTTTCTAGCCAATGTTGGATTTAACCAAGCTCTCTCAACAAAGTGGCATTTTAGTGCTCTTGGCACCTATAGCGCCCACGACATTCTCCTAGACCCACTCGACATGGTTAGCCCCGCCGTTAAAAATAGTGATAATTACCATCATCAACAGTCTGAACGATTCGACATAGAATTAAATTCAATTTATAACAGTTCATCAAATATTGAGGTACTTTTAGGTTACCGCTTTAGAACGTTATTTAATACGATTCGCGATGCCTACGTACCCACTATCGGACTAAATTATTACCATCAAAACACAACATCAGCGCTGCACGATATTTTTTATCAGCTGTCGTGGCAGGTTACAGAAAAACTCCAGCTGGTAGGCGGAAGCCGATTAAATTTTGCTATGGAATCCCAAGGGGAAAATAATGATCGTACTACCCACGAGAAAAATACCGTAATTTACCAAGAAGGTGGCAACCATTATTCCGTCCCTAATATAGCCGCTATCTATGCTGTTAATACTCACCATACCTTTAAGCTACTTTACGGAGAGGCATTACAAGACCACAGCGATGTTAACTTTTCGCAGCCTGAAAATTTTGAAACGTACGAACTAAATTATCTTTATAGCTATCCTACTGTTTCACTCAATATTAGCGCATACCAATCGACCACCAAAAATTTACTACGCTTTGCGCACCAGTTGAATAATACCACTCTTCAGTATGATGAGGTTTCGGCGAATAACGGGCTCAATACTAGTGAAGGGATAGAATTAATTGCGCAGTATCATCCTTCTCCATTTTTGAAAATAGAACTTAGCGCAGCACACCAACACACCGATGATATTCAATATCACCATATTAACGCTGGTGAATCACCAGAGCGTTTATTAAAGGCTAAATTAAGCTATCAACATAATAAAATTCGCTACGGCATAAGCTTTCGCTACGTCGGAAAAATGCTAACCGACTATCGGTATTTATCGTCTCAAATATTAGGCGATTACCGCCGCATAGGTGAGCAGGTAAGCAAATCACAATCGTTAGACCTCAATATTCGCTATGCACCCAAACTGCAAGGGTTCTTTACACAACTCCATATTGAGAACATGACCGACAACGATATTCGCTACCCTACAAATGGGCTTATTGACCTAGAGCAAGGTTTAATCGTACCTGGCCGCACCATAGTACTGACGGCGGGCTGGGAATATTAAGGCTAGGTTAACAGCAGCCCGCAACCTTAGGTCTCGCGCAAAAAAATAACTCATCCGGCCAATAACCCGTTAACAATGCGAGGCATTACAGACGTTTTACCGCAGCCCATTCCATTCTATAGCACTCAATTGACCTTCTGTCTTACCTCTAGCGCTGTTACCATCACGGTCACGGTCAATTGCCTACTCAATGAACACCGCCAAGGAACACAAAAATGCAATGGAACTGCCTAAGATCACACCTGATAGTTATCTGGTTTTCCTGTTTACCCCTTACTAGCTTTGCAACACAGCCAAGCCCAACACCACTAAAATATTTCGCGCAGCTACCGGATGTTAATGGCCTTTCGCTATCGCCCGACGGCACTAATCTCGCATCACAAATACGCATTGATGTTGATGGCACCAACGGTACAGCCGTACAAATTAGCAACATTAAAAGTGGCGAAGCCAACATTTTGCTGTTTAGCGACAACACTCAGTACTTTATAGACTCTGTTTACTGGAAAGATAACCGTACGCTTTTTGTCACAACATGGTACCCCTCTAACCGCAATACTTGGTTAGGCATGAGCCAATATCGCTCGAAAACACGTGAAAACCGCCTCTTAATTATCGATACCCATACCGGCGCGGTTTCATCGCCTTACAGTTCTAGCTATCTACGTAAATTCAAGATTCTGCCCACGGACCTTTCTTACGTGCTGGACACACTACCCAGCGACCCCGATCACATTCTGTTTTCCAGTGCGAGTATACAAAGACAATATCCCTGGTACCCACTTGTCCATAAATTAAACATTAAGACACAGGTAAAGAGAGTTATTCAACGGCCCGAACAACACGTTTATGACTGGATGACCGACCAGCAACAGCGCGTTCGAGTGGGCTTTTGGGGCGACGAGGAAAAGAAGGCTACGCTTATTAAAAACGTGGAAACCGGAAAATGGGATAGATTTTGGCCCTACGAAGATTTCTCCGCTGACCAAGTAATCGCTAAAGGCTTCGACAAAGATCCTAACATTCTCTATATCAACGCCTATCATAATGATTTGATGGCGGTATTTCGTGTTGACCTGCGCGATAAAAACTTAACACGCGAACTCGTATACGCCGATGAACATTACGATGTTTATGGGTGGCTGGTTTACTCAAACCTTACAGGTGAAGTGATTGGTATAGGTGGTGCGACCAACGGTAGCACACGTTTTTTTGACGCAGAATATCGAGCACTACAAAATGGTATAGACAAAGCGTTACCCGATACCCGCAACTTTATTTATTCGGTAACCGATGATGGATCAAGATACCTGGTTTTTTCCACCGGCCCAACTGAATCGGGTACCTATTATCTAGGCTCTCGAAACCCAACATCACTCGAACCCCTGGCCTATCGCTACAAACAACTACCCCCCGATATTCTCGCTTCAGTCGAGCGTATTGAATATAAAGCACGGGATGGCCTCACCATCGAGGGCTTCCTTACTACACCCAGCGATCGGCCCAAAAAAGATCTCGCCACTATTATTTTCCCCCACGGCGGCCCAGTTTCCCGTGATTCCAAAGCTTTTGATTACTGGGCTCAATTTTTTACTAGCCGTGGCTATGCCGTGTTACAGATGAATTTTCGGGGCAGCACAGGGCAGGGCCTTGAGTTCAGGAAGTCTGGCTTAAAAAAATGGGGGAAAGAAATGCAAGACGACATTGAGGATGGAGCCTTGGCCCTCATAGAGCGCGGGATAACGGACCCCAATAAAATCTGTATTGCCGGCGCAAGTTATGGAGGCTACGCCGCACTTATGGGCGTCACCAAAACGCCGGACCGTTATAAGTGCGCAATTAGTGTAAATGGCGTGAGCAATGTTAAAGAGTTAGTCATCGATAATCGTGCCTTTTGGGCAACCTATAATATTATAGAAGAAATGATAGGGGACGATCTCGCAGAGCTTAAGGCTATCTCGCCGTCTTATCATGCCGATAAAATAAAAGTGCCCGTGTTATTGATTCACGGCGAACTCGATCGACAAGTACCCATAAAACATAGCTACCAAATGCGCGATGCATTAGAAAAGGCAGGTAAAGACGTAACGTTTATTGAACAACCTAAAGAAGATCACTATCTGGCCAACGAAGCAAACCGTATAGCTGCCTTTACTGCAATGGATGCGTTTCTGGCTAAACACCTACCAGTGAACGCCACTCCAGTCGTCAACGCGCCATAGCCTCTCCGTCGAACAGCGTGACGAGTATACGTATCGTCACGCTGTTTTCTTCAAGGGTGGACACGTAGTTCCCGTATTTATAACACGCCGTTAACGGAGCTCAGTATCCCTTATACCTACCCGCTAACCAATCACTAAAAAAATCGTCTATACAATAGAATGTTTGCATTGTGTGTAAGGCAAACGTCTTGTACCAAACGCGTTAAAGGCGATGCATGGTGTTCTCTCATTCCCTGAATAACCTACTAGACAACGAAGGGGAGCTGCAACGCTACTGCCAGTAGAATAAACTCATCACCTGCGGTAACCTTGCCACCGATATAGTAACCGTTTGATATTGCCTCGGAAAAACCCCATGCCAGAGAATCTCCATTCAGTTAATAACGCCGGTGATACTCGCAAGCCCGTCGACGCAGTTATTACATGGGTAGACGGTACAGACCCCGCGCATCGAAATAAACTGGAAAAACGACTTGCGCAAGTGGGGCGTACACCACCTAAATCCGTTGGCGGTTCGAGGCTCGTAGACGCAGGAGAATTAGCGCTTTGCGTAGCGTCTCTGTTAAAAAATGCGCCTTGGATTCGCACCGTTTATATCGTAACGGACAATCAAACGCCGTCCTTTCTCGATGCCATGGCTAACCCCGCATTAAGATCGAAAATACAAGTAGTTGACCATAAAGCTATTTTTGAGGGTTACGAAGAAGGGCTTCCGTCGTTTAACACTCGAAGTATTTCAATGCTGTTATGGAAAATAAAGGGGCTTTCGGAACACTTCCTCTATTTGAATGACGATTTTTTTATTATTCGCCCCGTCGAAACGCAAGATTTTTTTCGCGATGGAAAAATTGTTACGCGCGGGCACTGGAAATACTTATACAGTATTAAGGTCGAGCTTATTCGTTTTCTCTCACGCTTTATCGAAACGTTTAGGCACAAACACGCTAAACCAGGCTATTTAAAAAGCCAATATTATGCAGCGAAAGCCTACAGCCTTTACTACCGGTTCATGAGCGTCGATCATGCACCACATGCCATGAGCCAACATTATTTTTCGTCGTTTTTTCAACAGCACGCTGAACACGCGCGGCACTTGGTGAGCTTTCCGTTTCGCTCCGTTCAACAAATTTCAGCCGAGAGCTTAAGTGTTCATGCCGCACATAAAGATGGAAATCTCGTTTTAGATACTAAAAACAAGACCATGATTATTCACGCTTTTGATAGCCCAGCTAAAAAAATTCAAAAACAACTCGCAATCGCCGAGCAAAATGCAAACATTGCATTTCTCTGCATACAGGATTTGGCTGGTGCTAGTGAATCCGTCCAAACAACACTTCGAGACTGGCTTGAAAATCAAATGTTAGATTAACGTTCACCTCCTAAATTTACATGCAATAACACCGCACTCAAAAAAATTCGCCAGTTAACACTACACCTCTTCAATTTTAATTCACTCGATAACCAACCACACTATTACTGTAGTTTACATCGATATGTTTCACACAAAAGTACGAGCCTAATGCCGCTAAGGCCCATTTTTTATCGCTGAAGCACAACCCCACTCGCACGACGAATCGATAATTACCACGCTAGCTATAGCCAGTATTACGCTGTACTCTAACCTTGGGTTTGATCGCACAGTATTTGCACTATTCAGCGCTTGGACACTGTGCATGTAAGAATATTCGATTCCACTGTATCGACATTTATTGAGCTTACCCTTACACTTCGCAAACGTTGGTTAAAGATTATTCTGGATGTAAGTTATGGCACTTCATGGATTTGATGAGCTGGTAGAAGCCTTAGCGAGCGCATTAGTGCATGCCCGAGAGACGGTAGAACGCCAGCACTTAAGAACCATTCAAAACTATTTTACAAAAAAGGGCGATAAACTTATCGCCAAAACAACCACCATTCATGTTCCCGATTTAGATTCTAACGGTGAACCAGAGCTAGAAGTTAAGGTACCGTTATTTTCGTTATTACCGCTTAACTCGCTCGTAATTGATGAAGTTACCGTAGAATTTGACGCATACCTTTCTACCCTTAGTAGTGACCCCACCAAAAGCAAAGGGCCAAAACGTATGCAAATGGAGTTGGGCGGCCACGGGATGCTGGGCAAGAATAAAAATAATGTAAGAGTTTCGGTAAAAGTAAAAGGTGGCGACCCACCTGAAGGGCTTATCAAACTCAATGACAGTATCGTTAAGAGCATTCCTTAAAGCTGTTAATCGTGTCATTACTCAATTTTTTGTAATAATCATCACGGTTTAAACCGTAAGTACTACCCAACAAGACTCAACAAGGAGACTCAATATGCCAATAGGTGATCAATTCGCTGGCCTACCAATGGAAGAATTAATTGGCGGCCCATTAGCGGCATCCTGTATTGCGCAATACAATTTAGCGCAAACCATGGTTACGTTTATCAATCAAATTGGTTTCGACGACGGAAAAACCAAAACATTAGATTTCGACCTAGAGAGACCCGTCGATAACGGCTCCGGCACGCTGTCGACCGAAGTCGTATCGGTAAAAGCACCATTATTAGGTTTAGTGCCCATTCCAGCCTTATTGATTGAGTCTGTAACCATCGATTTTAGTATGGAAGTAAAATCCTCCACTACCTCAAAATCGGCAACAGCCGCATCAGTAGAAGCAGAGGCAAGCGGTGGCGGCGCCTTCTGGAAAGGTTCAATTAAAGGTAAGGTTTCCACCAACCGTGAGAACACACGCTCTACCGATAATACCGCTAAATATAACGTAAACGTTGTTGCTCGCCAGCAACAACCGCAAGAAGGTATGGCTAAATTAATGGATTTAATGGCGAGTGCTGTCGATCCTATTAAAATTGCAGCCGGTGGCGGTGGCGGTGGCAATTAAGTTAGCGTTTAGATGAGTTCATTCTAATTGTATGGCACTCCTTCCTCACATTGCTCGGCGCTATCGGTCGTTTTCTTCTACCGTTATCGCGCGAGCAATGCGTTTACTCGCTTGGCGGCCTTTTCAGCATTCGTCAATGCCCAATACTCTGGGCGAACCCAACCACGCCGATAAATGTGCCCAAAAACAACAAGACGACCTAAATAGCATTGTCAATTCTCACCTACTGCAGGTGCGCGCTATTGAGCAGCGGTACGCTAAACAGGGCTACAAAATCACCTTTAAATAGGCTTACGAGTGCGATACTGCTTATGAGATTACACTCAATTGACGTGCTCATTTTCTAAGGATTTTTTTGAAAATTCAGCTTACAGAAGAAGAAAGCGCAAAGGTTTACGAGATTCTCGGCGAACCTTTTTTCGAACAACTTCGAAGGAGTGAACAACGGTCGCGCATCATGCGGTATAGCAGTATGGTTATCGCACCCCTTGTTATAGCGCTAAGCCTTTATCTATTATTAGCTCGCTAAACGCGTCCTACACATTATCAACCCGGCAAAATTACGAACCCTGCGATAAAAGGTATCCGCTATGAATGAGGTGACAAAAAGCGAAGCAGCGCTCACCGCTACACAAACGTATGCACTAGCTCAACAATACGAGAAGGGCGACGGCGTGGAGCGCAGCATTCAAACCGCAGTAGAACTTTACGAAAAGAGCGCCATTAAGGGCCACACCGATGCTCAATTTACCTTGGGTATTTTTTACGCGCAGGGCACGGGTGTAGACCAAGATATAGACGACGCACTGTTCTGGTGGAAAAAAGCCGCACGAGCGGGGCATGCTAAAGCACAATTTAATTTGGGTGTTAGCTTTTACAATGGCCAAAGGGGCAAACCCAACTATGACGAAGCCATAAAATGGTTAGAAAAATCCGCTCGTGGTAATAATGTTAGAGCAACGTTTTTTCTAGGTCGGGAATACTATACTGGCCAGAATATTCCGCAAAATTTTGGTCTCGCCCACAAATTACTGCTAAAAGCCGCGAATCAAAACCTTTTAGATGCACAATTAGATGTTGGTCTCATGTATGCTTTAGGCCAAGGATTGCGTAAACCAGACCAAGTAGCAGGATTTGCGTGGGTTAAAGTCGCCGCAGACCAAGGCGCCGATAACGCAAAAGTTGTACTCGACGCATTCGATAAAGATTTTAATTTTTCCGCCGCTAGCAAAGCAAAGGCCGAGCAATTAGCCAAGCAATTATTGCTAAAAGTGAACCCATAATACGGGTTGCAATAACCCCAACTAAACTTTATTACCCGCAGTATTTACTCACCTCGAACCCTTGCACTCGTTTTACACGGGTAGATGTACAGCGATACGATTCTCGTCAATAACAACCGACAATTAACGGAGTCATGGTGAAATGACAGTTAAAGCAGAACCACAATCGCCAACAAGTACATCGAATCAACCTCACCAAGACGAGCAACAAAATGTGTCGTTCAGCGGTGCAAGTAACGCGGCTAGCCCCGCATTACAGCGTTTTCTGCCTGTCACCCAGTGTAAGCATACACATTATGGTGCGCAGCACGCTTTTAATAATGTCCCTCACTCGCCCTTGTCACCCCAGCACGCCCTTCAATCTAAAGCCAATACTACCGGTATACCGAACGGTTTAAAGCGCGGCATAGAAAGCCTCTCGGGCTACTCTATGGATAACGTAAAAGTGCATTACAATTCAGCTAAGCCTGCACGCCTACAGGCACACGCTTATGCTCAGGGCAACGAGATACACTTGGGGGCAGGCCAAGAGCGACACCTACCTCATGAAGCATGGCATGTGGTGCAACAAAAACAGGGCCGCGTTCAGCCTACCTACCAGCTAAAGGGCCACACACCCATCAACGATGAAAATGGTCTAGAAAAAGAAGCCGATATTATGGGCGCAAAAGCCCAACATCTCGGAATGACAGGGCTCACTAACAGCGCCCTTCCGCGCATGGCTTCTCCTGCAAGTACCAACGGCGGCGTCTTTCAGTGCCAACGAAAAATAGGTTTCGAGTTAGAAGATGCTAACTGGAATAGCTGGAAAAAAAGCTGGGTAAGAGACCCGTACTGGCGATCGCCCACCGATAAGCGTAATTGTAGGCCGATGACTAAACGCGAGCGAATTCACCAAGGCAACGGTTTCAATTTGGAAGCAGATGAGTTTGTGGGCGACGCTGGGCTTATTTCAGATATTGAGTTCGTAACCGCACCTTTTCCATTGACCAACGCGGGCCGCCAAAATCTTGTGGGTGCCATGAATGGCATCGCTGCTATTTACGACCGCATAACCCCGTTGCGCGGCCGCAATCATGCAGAAGGTAATTTTATTAAGCATGATGAATCCGCTTTTTCTAACAACAAAGCCATGCTGTCATTAGGGGCCGCCAGAGCACACTTAAAAGTGCAGGCCACACAGGGATTTCGATTGAGTGATATACCTAAAGCCTACAGCGCCTTAGCCAAACCCGCTGCAACTTCCGACACGCCAGAACTCTATGCACAAGTACAATATGCCGTAGTGGGTGATCGCGATGCCACCGCAGAGGTGCAACTGAACCCTTTGCGTGAAGCGCCAGAGCGCGCGTGGATCGCCGTCGATTATATTATTGACAACATGCCTGACGCAGCTGACATGGAAATCAGCGTAGAGGCGTTACACGATATTCACGGTTTCTTCACCGCCTTGATTGCCTTTGTCAATATGATGAAAGCGCCCTTGGTTATTCAACGCGGTGCGAAAACTTTTACCCCAATGATGCACCGCAACGATTTCGCGACATTGTTTGCATTACTGCCTGATCCGTTCAAGGCCGTTTTTCGCACCCACCGTCAGTCATTTACGGATGCCGTGATCGCAGGCATTGTAAATGCCCCCGGCGACAACATGGCCGCTTATAACCCCGTTGCACATCGCGGGGTAAACCTGTTTGACAGTTTTATTTTGGACGCTGGCGATCGCCGACGCTTCCTGGGTACCGACGAGGTTCCAATTGAGTTGCCAACCTTTGTCGGCCCAACTCCCGTTAGTTATTATGTTTTGCCACCCTCCTTTACGGTCGCTCGGTGGGTAACCGAATGGATGAACGGCGACCACCCACGCGATATTCTTACAAAAGCCCATTTTGAGTTTGCGGCAACCAACGCAATCGACCTGGCCCCCGTGCTACCCGCCGGTCTTCAAGCCGTTCAAGCCGCAATGGCACCCGCCACCGCAGCGCTAATCGACTGGGGGCGAAGTACTTTCGTCAACGGTCGCGCTAAACTGGCCTTTAATTACAACGCATTAGCTGAAAGACAAAAAGACGTGTTAAACGATTATGCACGCGGTTTAGGCGGGTTGGGTGGCGCCACAGACCCAGATGACCCACGCTTAGTGCTCATTGAAAACCGTGGTATTGCACCGGACATAACCGGCCCAGAAGGTCAGGAAATTAATCCGCTGGGTGGTGGAAAGCTCGACGTCGCATCGGCGAGGCGGTCAGTCTATTCTTACTTTGATGGCATGCGGGGGCTTTTCGGTGAAGAGGAGTAACAGCATATAAAATTCTAGTTTTTAGACTGTCTCACATTCAGTGTAGTACGCAAAACCTACCATTCGTTCTTTACACGCCGTTCACACCTTATGCCTTACAAATAACTCAACGCTAACACTTAGCGTTGAGTTATTCCGTTCAGTATTACGGAAGATGCTTCGATAAAAATTCTTGCGCTGCAGTCATCAACTTAATGGTGCGTTCTGAATCTTCAAAAGAGTGCCCCAATTCTTTGTCTATATACAATTCTACTTCAGCGTCGTATTTTTTAAGCATTAGATGGTAACGGTAGGCATGCTCAACATTCACTACAGTATCGTCTTCCCCGTGGGCGATGAGTAGGGGGCGGGTTAATTTACCGGCGTTATACAACGGAGATATCGATTTTAGACGATCATACTCTGTACTAGCATCACCAATAAAATCATTAATCCATTGCTGCTGGTCAATTGAACGTTTTTTGCCAGACACATAAAGATTAAGATCGTACACCCCAGAAATAGCAACGCCGCATTTGTAAATATCGGGATATTGCGTTAACAATGCCGCTGTTGCATACCCGCCGTAACTCATACCCATCAAGCACGTTTTTTCCGCAGCAATATCATCACGCCCCCGAATGTTTAAGGCCGTTTTATGGATATCGTCCAATATTAAATTGCCCCATTCTTTTTTACCACCATCGTAAAGTGCAGTGCTATGCCCACTAGAGCCTCGATAATTTACTCGTAGTACCGCATAACCTTGAGCGGCAATAAACTGCGTAACCTCATCAAAATAGGGCGAGTCGTGTACGCCTATAGGGCCGCCGTGGGGAAGCACGATTAACGGGTGTGGTGCTTCTTTGTTAGGTGGTAACGTTAGAATGTAAGGTATTTCGAGGTCATTAATTAAAAGGGTATCTCGAAATTGCCGCGACGGTAACGCCGCCGTAATAGTGGTATTTAATTGGCCCAGCGTTATGCCACTGTTAGTCTTCGGTGTGTTCAGTATAAACCGCCCAGGGTAGTTATGCGCTTCGACGTAACTAAGCGTTACACTGCCATCGAGACTATAATTATAGAGTGTATTAATATTATCGCTATTGGCTTTAATATTCGGTTCGGAGTCTGCAATATATTCATGTACCGTTGTACCGTTCTTTAATACCTTCACTCCAATAAAGTTACGCTCTTCGTCAATAAGAATATTAAGAATTTTATACGAGGCCGTTTCGTAAATTTTTTCATGTAGCCCTGTTTCAAAGTCAATGCGGTATACCGATTTTTCAGTCTCCTCGTTGATATCTAGAGAGTAAAAACTTGACCCGCTCTTTGCTAAAACGGTGGGTATCAAATGCGGCACGTCATTCTTGGCCGCATTTGCTTTATCGTCATCACCCCACACTTTGAGGATTTTGGGTTCTTCTATATTCGCCGTAAAAGAAAAGAGTGTTAGCTTGCCCTTCGCAAAGGCCAATACGGACTGTGGAATTCCTTCGTTGTTAAAGTACCAGCGAATCGCGTAGCCGTTGATGGATTGTAATTCATTGACTTTCTTAAATTGCCCACCGTCTATGCGGTCCAATTTTCCCAGCCTAGCCTTATCAGCGGCAAGTTTTTGAATGTCGAGCGAATACACTTTAGAGGCAATACCACTTTTTGCGTAGAGCAACGTGTTCGCCGAATGGGGTAGAGCATGTGCAAGCCACCCTTTGGTTCGAACACTGAGTATTTCGATCTCGCTGCGGTTCATAGCAAGGCGCAAAATGAGTAAACGGCGGCTTAATTTTGTATCGAGTAAATCTTCAATCCCTTTATGTATTTCGCTAAACTGCAGCGCCAAATGCTTATCGTCTAACCACACGAGCTCGCTTACCGAAGCATCGTTCTCTACATACTCTGCTGCAGAGAATATAGTCGACTCAATTAAAGTTTCAGTATCGATCAGGGTAACCACCGGCTCACCCTCGACAAGACGCACAGCAGCCAATTGTTCGCCATTGGGCGATACAGTAGCATAGACCATATCGGGCTCGCTAAAAAAATCGTTCGCGGGAAGCGCTGCCAAGAGTGTCTGACAAAAAAATGCGGCAATAAACCATACGGTCAATTTGAGAGTTCGTTTCATACTAAAGAGGCTCCTTACTGCTATCCATTAATGCCTGATAGAAATCATCCCTATAACCTGCGGCTGATACAATGGGATAGTCCGCTATAAGTCCAGCATATTCCGTTTGTATGTCTTCTAACGTTTTACCCAAATGATTCAATCTCTTAACAATAACGTCATCCGTAGCCCGTTCTGCCTCTATCAGTAATTTACCAAAATAGTTTATTTTTCCAGCCTCTATGTCAAATTGCCAATAAGGTTGACCTTTAGTGTCCATGCGGTAAGGTAAATCATAAAGCGGTGCGTGAACCTGTGTTACGTGATAGGCACCTTTTTTGGCTGTCAACAGTAAAAACCGCTTGTCTATACCTTTTAATTTTAAGGTTACAGCGCCGCTGGAACTGCTCCTACGAGAGTATTCAATGGCAGGCGCTATGCCGCCCACATCGAGTTCTATTAATAAGTAACCGAAATGTTTTTCTAACGGCGGATAAAGAGGCGGTGTTTCTGCTTCGCTATTTTGGGCGAACGCAACCGGGCAAGTGTAAACAAGCAAGGCCAATAGGCTAGCGACAAGAGGGCGCGAAAAATATGTAAGCATAGCGGTACTTATTTTAAAGTAATGAAAAAAAGCATGTACACGAGGCGCATACACTCGTTTTATTAGGTTAACGGCAAATTAAGTAAGTGTACAGAGTATCGCATAAGGGGCTATGTAAAATATAATCGTACGAATATTGATAATAAATGATAAAACACAATGATAGGAGTGTAACAATGAGGTTGAAGGGAGTTTTCGACTTAAAGCGTATCGTGCAGTTAACATTAATGACCCTAATTTTATCAGGGTGTGCGGTTTCGGGTGTTAATTTCAGCCCAGCGCTCACAAAAGACTCTGTTATTGACAATACTCAAGGTGTAGTAACGGTGAGAGTGGTAAACGCGGGAACTATCCCTTTACCTTTCAATTTCCTCACGGTCGTACCCGAGAACCTAAACGAGTCTGAAGAGATTAAAGCTGTAAGTTTAGAGAGTATTGCCAATACCGTTGGCGATAGCTCAATGTTCACCTCACAAGTACCCGCTGGCAACTATACGGTTAGCAGCATTCGCGGGTATTACGCATTGGGCGAATACTGGTATAGCCGGTGGGTGAATGGCGATGTAACACTTGGTACATTTACAGTAGAGCCCGGCAAAACAACCGACCTAGGTACCCTTATTTATTACCCTAAATCGCAGGGCGAAAAGTACCTTAATACACTGATACGTTCACCGGGTTCCAATACTGAATCGCTCGTTAACACCCATACACCGTTTTTAACCTACGACGCGCAAAACATACTCTCTTGGAACGACGACGAACGTGAAGACGAGCGCTACGCGACTTACGCCTCTACAGTACAAAATCCCGTTGTTTATAATCGCCGCTATATAGCGCGCGATAACAGTGTTTATTTTATTGGTAAGTTAGGGTTTATTTTACAAAGAGACGCTAGCGGTGAATGGCATGAAGACGCCGTAGACACAGATGGTGATCTAAATGCTATCGCAAAAAATTTATCCGGCGACATAGCCGTAGGTGGGGAAGGCGGTACCCTTTACCTAAAACGTGCAGGGTCTGACCATTGGGATGCCTCTGTACTAGACGCAGTCAGTACAATAAGCGACCTCTTTTTTACCGATGATGGCAATGTGGATGTTGTCCTTTGGAACAAGAACAGCGTCCGAGTACAACGCGTAAATGTAAACGGTGGTTACGAGCAACAGTTACTCGCTCAGTTTAAGCCTGCCTATGGTTGGTATAGCAGCGAGAACATACGTGTCACTCCTTTTGGTAAAAATGGCCCACCGCGTTATCCCCAAAACTACAGCATTAACTATGTGTACACCGAAACAATGGGCGACCAATCGCTCATTTTTGTCGGCGAGAAAGAGGGTTATGGCGGTACCGTATCTCCACTAACCTCCGTTTCGAAGCGTACCGCTATTAGGTTCGACCCTAACACGTGGAACCTAAATGTTTTTGAAGAATTTGGCGAGGGCGTAGACCGTGTACTCGACGCCGGTGCAATTAAATTAGGCATAAAGGAAGCGGGCTTTTGGAGCTGGACAGGAAAAGACACCTACCTTCGCTTCGATGAAGCAAAACGCGATTGGATTAAAGTAATCACTAAAATTGACCGCTGCCCATCGCTACCGAGTAATTCCAGCCATTGTCGATTAGGAGGTAAAACCATTGTTCGAAACCTAAGCTTTAACTTTCTCGGAATTCCCGTATTTACCGATAATTTAAATGCAACTGCGTTTGTACGCTTATCAACATCGACCTCGGGGCCGGAGGGTGACCAACCCGACCTAGCCATACTCAGCACTAAAGACGGAGGGGCAACATGGCGCTATGTAGCCGAAGAATTACCGGGCAAATATTGCTCTAACTCTATTCCAGAGGTAAAAGACGTGCTGTTAGTTTCCTGCAACGGCTTATCCAGTGATTTTTACGAATCCAGTGATGGCGGCAAGTCATGGGATCATGTACGCCAGAACGCGAATTTCTAACCCTGCCTAAACTATTACGCTTATTGTTATGAAAAATCCCGCTTTTTTGAGCGGGATTTTTTTAGCATACTCAAAAGAAAATCGAAGGCCCGAAAGTGTATAAAACATGTAATTACATGGGCTATTCAGAGAGTTCAAAACAATAACCCTTATCACGAACAATACGCCCAATAAACTTCATCAGCCTTGCACTACAATGTTACTACCAACGAAAAAGAGCAATGCACGGCAATTAATGTTCTTAAAACAAAAGACACTATCGAACGACACCAAATGAGCGGGTGCTAGGAGAGAATATGGGCGCTACACAGTGGTCTACACTGATACACAATGTAGTTGCCCTTAATCATCATATTGGCACATAGTTCAACAATCGAAGTCAGGTAAGCGTCTTATGGCTATAACAGCAAGGCAAAAACAACTCGTCCAAGAAAGCTTTTCTAAAGTAGCGCCCATCGCCGATCAAGCCGCTGAAATATTCTATACAAAGCTGTTTGAGTTCGACCCTGGCTTACGTCCTTTATTTAAAAACGATATGAAAAGCCAGGGCCGTAAACTAATGAGTACGCTCAAAGTAGCAATTAAAGGTTTAGACGACCTTAATTCATTGGTACCGGTACTCGAAAAAATTGCTGTGCAGCACCTTGACTATGGCGTTAGAGCACAAGATTATACGCCCGTAGGCAACGCACTACTGTATGCGCTTAAAATGGGCTTGGGCGACCAATGGAACCCAGAGCTACGACAAGCGTGGGTTGATACGTTTAGAATAGTGGCGAAAGTAATGAAGGATAAAGCTTACGGGTGAAGACAATAGACTTTAGGTGGCTTACACACTTCCGCAATAGAGACCCATAACCTAGCGATCCCTACCGACAGTACTAACGTTTAAGACTAACAACCAATACGATCACCTCCTCCGGCCCACTATCTTTTCTTTTCATAGTAATTCTAGAAAGTTAGAACCTAGAATATTGAAAAAGCAGTTGTCCCATATTACCTCAATGTATTCGCCTCACTCACACGCCTTATTAGCTACTCATTTTGTCAGTAAACTTATTTCTAACACCTTCAGTTTTTACCGGCTTTCCGTCTTCAAAACGTTGGGCATAAAGGAATTTTTTAGCGGCCTCTATAGAGGGTTCAAAAACACGTTTCGCACCCTCCCATTCAACTAAGGTAACATCTTGCGTGAATCCGAACTCATCGACACTATATTCAACAATTACGTAGCCTTTACGTCGACCATCTATCGCGGAACGTGGATATTTAGGTGATTTTGTGTATAGAGGGTAATAATCTTCAACGGCCGTTAGCGACGTAGCCAAATTATAGGTTAGCGCGGCAATATTTTTACCCTCCAGTTTAAAAACTGCCGAACCATGATTAAACGCTAACTGCGCATTGATGAGGGTACAATCTACATCGCCACTGTGAACGCATTCTGTATGGGCAGCATAGGCTTCTTTGAACGCCTCTAAGTCGTCTACAGCCTGCTCTGAATGAGCGAAGGTAATGGGTAACACGCCAACAACTATGGCTAAAACTATTTTTTTATCGTCGGGTACATCGTGCAATTCTTTCTCTATTAGTAATATTCATACGCTGCATGGCATTGTAGTTTTCTACTCAAAAATATGTCGATTTAAATCCTGTTCGAGCCAAAATGGCGACAACCCCAGAAAGCTCGGAACATACCTCTATAAAACGGCGTATTGAGTTCTTAAAGCGGCTAACACTCAACCCTTAACTCACTCCTCATTGGAGGATGTTCGCTCCCCTTAGAAAGGGTTTTTTGACGTTAAAACACTCTATATCCACACTTCACACCGACAATCAAAAACAGACAACTTTCAAACAAGTTCAACATAAAGATGATTCGGCGCTTTTTTTAGGGTGGCTGTGTTATTGCTTTGCTTTCGCAACTATTGTTCAGCCTATTGCACAATATAGATCACATCATCGTTCAATAAGGTCAGATTCTAGTTTTTCGACTTTATTGTTATCGGTTAGGCCATAATTCGATACAATTCAGCAATCAGATTCCTCCCAACTCCATCGCCATCATGCTTGCGGTTGAGCACTAAATAAACATTGAATCCGGCAAGTAAAACGGGATACAACATGATCGACCGAGCAAAAACCATCTCCCATCCGAAACATTCATTTTCCGTGCGGTCCACCGCATTATTTTTGCTGATACTCCTCTCCTCACTCTACCCACACGCTCTACGCGCGCAGAGTGCGATGACTAACATCGAATCTAGAAATACCACCAGCCTAAATGGTGAATGGAGCGCAATTATCGACCCCACCGGCACTGGCGATTGGCGGCAGGTTTGGCTGGAAAAGAAGCCAGAGAAGAAAACAGATTTCTTTGAGTACTCTTTTGAAGGCGGTCCGAAGCTACAAGTGCCCGGTGACTTCAACACTCAAATACCTGAATTAACCTATCTTGAAGGGGTAGTTTGGTATAAAAAGACGTTTGCTCTCACCCCAAGCTCAAACAAAAGGACATTTATTCACTTTGGCGCTGTTAACTATATTGCCACTGTTTACCTAAACGGTCAGTTGCTAGGCAAGCATGAAGGTGGCTTTACCCCATTTCAGTTTGAAATGACCAACAAAATTAAGAGCGGGCTCAACACACTGATCGTAAAGGTCGACAACAAACGCCTAAAAGATGGGTTACCGGGGCTTGGTTATGATTGGTTTAATTACGGAGGCATAACGCGAGACGTCAACCTTGTTGAAACGAACAACACCTATATTGAGGATTACCATATACAGCTGAAAAAACACTCAGCCAACGAAGTGCTAGGCTGGGTGCAATTAAACGGAAAGCTCAAATCGCAAAAAGTAACCGTTAGAATACCAGAACTCGGTATTAGCCACACTACAGCGACCAACAAAGATGGAATAGCCGAAATCAGCTTTGCTTCGACATTTGAACTTTGGTCACCAGACAGCCCGAAGCTGTACGATGTCATTATTGAGAGCAACACCGACCGCATTGAAGATGAGATAGGTTTTAGAAATATTGAAGTGAGAGGCAGTGAAATATTTCTAAACGACGCCCCCATAGTGCTGAAGGGAGTTAATATTCACGAAGAAAACCCACTCAAAGCCGCTAAGGCCTATTCCAAGGAAGACGCGCAAGTGCTTTTGGATTGGGCAAAAGATATGAATTGTAACCTCGTACGCCTTGCTCATTATCCGCACAGCGAACATATGGTAAAACTTGCAGAGAAAATGGGCATAATGGTTTGGAGTGAACTTCCAATCTACCAACACATTCAATTCTCAGCAGCTGACGTTCCCGACAAAATGGACCTAATGCTGAAAGAAATGGTGAGGAGAGATAGAAATAGAGCAGCGGTGATAATTTGGAGCCTCTCCAACGAAACCTATTCATTTACCGATCATCGCGATAAAGCGCTAACCGATTTAACCGCGAAATCAAGGCAGTTAGATTCAACAAGGCTGCTTACCCACGTGATAAACAATCAGGGGTACGACGACAATACATTTAACGTGTGGGACCCGTTATACAAACACGTAGACATACTATCGCTAAACGAATACTTGGGATGGTATGTTCCTTGGCAAGGAAAACCCGCCGAGACAAAATGGAAGATGATCGACAACGAAAAGCCGGTATTTATTTCCGAATTTGGCGGCGAATCTTTATACGGTAATAACGACGGCCCTATAAATGAAGCGGCGTCTTGGAGTGAGGAATACCAAAATCAAATTTATAAAGATCAAATCGAAATGTTTACCACGGTTCCAAACTTAGTTGGCGTTGCGCCATGGCTTCTTGTTGATTACCGTTCACTAGGTCGAATGCACCCAACCTATCAAAAGGGCTACAACAGGAAAGGCTTGCTTTCGGAAAAAGGTGAGAAGAAAAAAGCATGGTACACAATGCAAAAGTACTTCGAACAACACCCAACCAACAGCCCAGCATCCAAACTGGAAAATACGCATTAACGCTCCACCAGCCTGAGTTCATAATGAAAAAGCTATTGCGCCTACACGAGAATGACAACGTTGGTTTAGTACTGGAAGAAATCCTAGCTGGCGAGACCTGCTGCGAAAGTGATGGTGCCAGTTGGCAAGCCGTTGAGCCTATTCCCAGGCTCCACAAAATCGCTATTGTACAAATACCGCAAGGCGCTGCCATACTAAAATACGGGCAAACCATTGGCTATGCCATAAAACCAATTACAACCGGTGAACATGTACATTCTCACAACTGTAGTATTGGTGCGGTTAATAAAGATTACGGCTTCTGCCGCAATGCGCACGCCACCAACTTACTTCCGCTTTCGCAGCAACGCAGTTTTCATGGTTTTCGCCGCAGCAACGGTCGCGCCGGCACGCGTAACTATGTGGGCATACTAACAACGGTGAATTGTTCAGCCACAGTCGCAAAGCAGATTGCTGCACACTTCGCGTCAGACCAAATCATGGCCGAATGGCCGAATGTGGATGGCGTTGTAGCCCTAACCCACGACTCGGGTTGTGGTATGCAAGGGCAAGGAGAAGGCTATGACACCTTACGGCGCACATTTGAAGGATACTTACGCCACCCAAACTTTGGCAGCATTATGTTAGTTGGGCTTGGTTGCGAGACTATGCAAATTAACAAAGTGCTTCACGAATCTGGTTTCAATAGTGCCGACACAGTCTTTGCCTACAACATCCAAGACACCGGCGGCACTCGGCTGGCAATTGAAAAAGGTATCGCACACTTACAATCAATTTTACCCATCGCCAACAAATCTACACGTGAGCCTATTCCAGCCAGCGAACTGTCCCTAGCTGTTCAATGCGGAGGTTCGGATGCATTATCTGGTGTTAGCGCCAACCCCGCGCTGGGTATCGCTGGCGACATGTTAATTGAAAACGGCGGCACCGTGATTTATTCCGAAACTCCCGAAATTTATGGCGCCGAGCACTTGTTAACCCAACGCGCGAGCACACCCGAAGTTGCTGAAAATCTACTAGCCCGTGTTCGATGGTGGGAAAACTACACAAGTAAAAATGGTTTCGAATTGGACAACAACCCCTCCCCCGGTAACAAGCAAGGCGGGCTCACCACTATTCTAGAAAAATCCCTAGGCGCCCAAGCGAAAAGTGGATCGACCACTATGAAGGGTGTTTTCCTTTATGCTGAGCCGATAGTAACCAAGGGCCTCGTCTTTATGGATAGCCCTGGATTTGACCCCGTATCCGTTACTGGTCAGGTCGCCTCCGGCGCTAACATAATCTGCTTCACCACCGGACGAGGCTCAGCCTTTGGTTACAAACCCGTGCCCAGTATTAAGCTCGCCAGTAACTCTAGTCTGTTTACCGCAATGCAAGAAGATATCGATATCAACTGTGGAACCGTTGTAGATGGAAACCAAACCATGGAACAATGTGGCACTGAGATATTCGAGAGAATATTGTCCATTGCCTCCGGAGAAAAAACTAAAAGCGAACAACTCGGCTACGGCGACACTGAATTTACCCCTTGGAAAATTGGTGCGGTAATGTAGCTCTTGGCCTTTTCACATCGCTTGCTTAACTAACAGCCGTAAGGGTGGCTGTCTTATTACCTCCCCCCCACCCTCCAATAAACTCTACCTTTCTCGAGGCTAGAGTCGTCTGAAATGCAGAAGCAAAAATAATCGAAAAATAATCGGACACCCATGTTAACGCCGAGTTAAAACTAAGAGGCCTAATAAAAGAACATAACGGGCAATGGGGTCGCAGTTAAAAAGTGTGGCGTTTACCACATAAAGTAGTGCGTAAACTTGGTTTAGAGCACAAAGTGGTACTAGGCTTAAACGCGCCCTCAATTCACGAACTTTGACGTCGTACTGACATATATCCACGCTGTATAAATACTATTGCTATATGCCTAGATTTAGGTATATAAGTATAAGTGTTGTGGAAATGCGTCTTAACGACGTTGAATAAACTGTTATACGTAATTATGGATATCGAAGCAAAAATAATAGGTGGAGGAAGATCCGGAAGTGGTGAAAGTGAAATATCAGAAATATCGGATTCGCCTGCTGGATTGATTGTTATCGTCGAAGCTTATACGAAAGGTAAGGCTACTCAACGTCAAAAAATCACGTTTTCTTCTCATCGTGGTTATCGTGTATTGGATGAAGGTGATTTGATGCGGTATGAAAAATGTGAAACATTTCATCAGCCGTATTGCCTCTACCAAATAATTAAAGGTGGCTGGTCCAACGGGGAGATTACCGAACCAGATATACTTAATGTGTCCAAAGCAACTAGCGTAAGAGAATGGTTTATCGCTACTACAAATATGAGCATAAATGTCTTGTCAGATTGTAAACCTACCCTTGAAAACGTATAACAAACAAATCATGGCGCAGCAAAGCTGCTGGGACCTCCGTTCCGTCGCTTCGCTCCTCCACTACGGCCCCATATTTGGGCGTTAACTGTACTATGAAAATAATTGCCAAAATTCTAGCCGCACTTTTATTGATCACCGTTATTGGTGTTGTGTCGGGCTATACCTACTATGTTAGGGGGCAAAAAATTGAAATTGATTTTATGCCCCGCGAGTTTAATTATTGCGGTAGAGTTATTGCAGATATTGATCCTGAGTTCAAGGAAATCGTAAACTGGCTAAGAGAAAATAGCGAGGGCTGGTCTAGAGACTGGAATACTCAAATAGCGGGTCTCGTATATGGTTATCCCGCATTCTCAGTTGTTGTGTTTGAAGGGGGCGTCTCGGTAAGCTATAAAACTGATTCAGGCTATCCGAGATTTATAAAGTCTATTAAACATAGTCTTAAAACTTCTTGCGAGGGTAGCAGTTAACAAGGCAGTCAAATTGACGGCTATTTCGTCGCTTGTTTTTAGTGGCGGTCGCTACGCTGCCACCAAAAACAACCAACTACATAGCCGCAATTTACTGCGGCGTTAAATGCCTATGAAGAAAATCATCGCTAATATTTTTACCAGCGCCATTTATTCCTCGTTCTTGGGTAGAGTGGTGGTCTTTGTTGGTATGGTTGCATCGTTCTTGGCTGGTGGGTGGGATTTTATAGGTGACGCAATTGGTGGAGCTATACTGTTTTACTTTATTACAGCTATTGTTTCATGTGTTATAGCAACAGTTGTTGCTGGTCCAATTTACGTTGTACTCACTAAATATAAGCTTGCCAACTATTACACGGCATTTTTGCTGGGTCTTACTGTTACATTCTTTTGCTTTGGGTTTTCCACCTCGCTAGAGAATCTATATTGGAATTTGGCCGGTGGTATTACTGGTTTGCTGTTCCACTACCACTATATTAATAAGCCTAGTTGGGTGGGTAGTCCGCATTTAACAAAGCCATCAAATTGACGTCTTTTCCGTCGCTTTTTTGGTGGTTTAACGCTACGCTACCACAAAAAAATCAACTACAAAGCCGCAATTTATGGCGGCGTTATACGTAGGTAAAGAATGGAAGCAAAGTTCTACATCGAGTGTGGCGAGCCAAAAGTCCAGATTAATGGTGAATGGAACGCGTTGTCATTGTTTTTGGAGTCAGATTCTTCTTTTCCAGATGCAATTAAACACATTGAACTCAGAAAGCAAAAACAATGGATGGGTAATACATCAGTATTACGTATAGTATCGGGTAGTCTTTACGAGGTTTCTACTGAGCTGGATATATCACTTAAACCAGTACAGCTTTATCAGAAACAGTTACTTAAACTAGTTAGTGCTTGGTTCGCATTTGAGAAAGACAATGTGCCAAAAGTCATCAGCGTATAACCAGGCAATCAAAGATCGCCCACAAAGAACGTGGGCTGGACCGTCGCTGCGCTCCGGCCCTTTATTGCGGCGTTAGAAATAGGCCATGAAATTACTTACTAGCGTACTTTTTCTACTTGTTTTATCTGCGTGCGGTCCTATGTGGGAAGACGGTGAGTATGAAGTCTACTATATCGACGGTAATATTAATCTCGGGATAAAAATAGATGATTCTGGATCGTATCACGGTAGAGTAGATCACAAAGTTGTAGCCGTAGGTGCCGACGAAAAATATGTGGTCGCAAAGCAACTGGAGCCAGGAGTAACAGTGCCTTCGTATTTTTATATTGTAAGAGAAAAGGATAATATGTACCTCAACTCAGATGAAATTACGCAAGGGCCATTTTCCGAAGTTCGGTTTAACGAACTAAGCCAGAAGCTTGGGCTACCCAGCTTTAGCAAGGAGTTCTAGAAATTTCTAACAAGTGTGTCATAAGGACATTTTTTACTTCGCTTCGTTTTGGGGTGGCTACGCCACTTTACCCCAAAACTACACTACATAAAAAATGCCTCATACACAGGCGTTAGGCATAAAGCATGAAATGGATTATTTGCATATTATTGATATTTCCTCTTTTTACTTATGCTGACGACTTGGAATCTAATTGGAAGTCGTGGCAATCTAAAGATATTACAACGTATAAGTACAATCTGATTACTGGCGCAGGCCCATTCGGATATAGTCGATATAAAGTAAAGGTCGTAGATGGCGTTTGTAAGGCTAAAACGAAATACATTTTTAGGCGAACACCCTGGTTCTGGAAAAAGACCAGCTGTGAAAATATAATGTTTGCTGATCTCTATATGGCCATTCGACAGCAGATTGAAGCTGGTGTTCATAGTATGGATATTACGTATGATCAAAAATACAATTTTGTATCCAGTTTTTCAGTGGTGCCAGATACAAAAGAAGAAGATACAGATTGGTACTTTAAAGTAACTGATTTTAAAAATGAGTAAAATGCCTAACAAAGCCCATCAGGCTCGCCCGCAAGCGGGCTGGACCTCCGTTCCGGCGCTTGTTTTGCAGTTGTCGCTAACGCTACTGCAAAACATTCGCCTCCACTGCGGCCCCTGTGGGCGGCGTTAGGAGGCAAGTTCGAGTGTTGCTGATGTTCATATTTTCTCTCTGCTTCGTAGTTATCGGTTGGTCTGGAATATTGACGGCCAGATACTATTCTGCTGTAAAGAAGCATGAGCCCGAAATTTGGAAGAAAATTGGTGAACCCAATATCATAACTATGAGAGCGACATTTTATGGTTTAGAAAATTCACCCCTCTTTCTGGAAATAGCGAGTAAAGAAGTTTTGTCGCTAGCTAAGCGAAGTAAGCAATCTCAGAAAGTAGTATTGGTTTCCTTTTTTGTGCTTTTCTTAACAATAGGCTGGAGCGTACTAAATGTCTCCTAACAAGTTACTCCACCCGACGTTTTGGTCTACGCTCCATGTTGTACATGGCCTTCGGCCATTTTGCACAACATTCCACTTCAACCAAAACGCGGCTGAGTAAGGCGTTATACGCTATCAATATTTCCAAAATTGGGATGGTGTTTTGGATTATTTGGTTAAAGATCTCGTTTCTACAGATAAGCTTTATGAATGGGGGGCTGTTTGCTCCGAGGTAAAAGGGAAGGAGCGAAGCAAAGCATATAATCTAGCGGTTCCCTTATGGTTAGAGCGGATGGTTAACGAAGGAAAAATATTGCTTAATCCTGCAATTATTAAAGAATTGAAGTCCCTAAATTGGAGGCCAACAGATCTCCATAAAAAAATGATCTGGGCGAGTATTGTTTGTAAGCTTGACGCTAAAGTACAAAAGGAAGAAAAGGCTCGTATTAGAACTCTAATCCAGAAAAAATATGGAAACGATTGGTGGGAAGAGGTTTATTCTCGGGCAGGAAAAGTTTGGCCTGCATGGGATCGATATAGAAAGAACGTTTTATCTATGGGCCCAGGAGCGCAGATGTTAGCTATGCATTCAACAGTGTTTGGCGAAGCTATGCTGCACGAGCTAGACTCTGTATTAAATATGGTGCCGAAAACCTAAAAGGTGCGTATAACAATTCGCTCAAACACCGTTCCGGCCTTCGGCCTCCACTGGACGCCCAAAGCTCCGCTGGTTTGTGCATTTGCTTCGCAAATTATTGCACAAACCAGCTCCACTTTGTGCGCCGTTTAGCTATGCGTTAAATGGCAACCATGAATATCGAAGCAATTAAACAACAATTGAAAGACTGGATTAATGAAGGCTTTATCGAGGGTGAGCTTTCGGTGGAGCCAGAATGGTATATTTTGTGGCGTCCGGAAGAAATCGAAGAATTTAATCGCGACTATCAGTTGCCAGAATTTGCTCCAGGTTTCATAACTTTTGGAGGAAATGGTGGCGGTGAGCTTTTAGTGGTTAACGAGCAAGGTGAGGTGTTTTACATGCCGGCTATAGGCATGGCACCAGATACAGCAATAAAAATCGCAGGTAGCTTGCAAGAATTTAAAGGCTACATGCATCAATGAGAAAAGCATTTAACAAGGCCAGTCAATCTGACCTCCGTAAACTGTCTTCTTTTTTGCAAAAAGACGCAAAAAATCAGCCAATTCACTCCGGCAGTTGCTGGCGGCGTTATGCAAATGAGGATCTATGATCGAATACACGAATAAACTATATATTCGACAGCTGTGCGCAGTGATAGCAGTACTGCTCGTTTTCAATTTATATTTATTAGCTTTTAAGATTCAGCTTCTTGTGATAATTCCTATTTTACTTCAATCGCTAATGATTACTATGATAGTGAAACGTAGTAAACACATGATATTGCTAATAAAAATATGGGCGATACTCATGCTTATTGGTGGGGGATTCGGATTAATACAAGTATTAGCAGAATGGGGCCTTTACGCTCTTGGTGAAGAAGGTACACCGGGTGTTCTCTCAATATGGAATGTTCTAACTAAGGGTGTTCTAGTTGCGTATCCTATATACGTACTTATCGATTTGAAATCAATATTGGTTACGTTGTCACCAGAAGAGGTCGTAGTTTAGGCTATGCATAACAAGGGTAATCACGCTCGCCCTTCGGGCTGGACGTCGTCGCTGACGCTCCTCCGCCCGTGTTACCGGCGTTATGGCGGGTTTAAATAATTTGTAAATCGTTCCAGAATACTGTCCAATTTGAAAACTAGCAGTTTAGTAAGTGCAAACGTCGAGAAAGAGCAAATAGTTTCACTCGGCACAAGAATGTAGTGAAGTGGTTACAATAGAAAGCATTGGAATAAGGTGAGCGCAAACCTGTTCGTTCTTTGGTTTACCGTTTAAAAACCCACTGCGAAATGAAACAGGTAGTTCGCATCTTCAAGGCTCCATCAAGAAGGTGCGAATTGTTAGAATAGTGGATTAAACTGGTTGGGTTTTTAATAGGCTAAAGTTCCGCGTTCGCTCCACAAAGAGCGCTGTAGAAAGTAAGTGCTACCCAGCTCATAACAAATCGCTGCACTCGGACGCATATTGCTACGCTCGTTTTTATGTATGTCGCGGTGCTCCATTTTACATAAAAACGCTCTCCGCAATATGCGCCGGTGAGCTCGGCGTTAGATTTCAGTGAGGTATAGATTGCAGCCTATAAAATCAGGATCGATATGCCTTGCAATCAGTTTTATCGCATCGATTATTGGCTTTATTCTATCTTTTGTACTGTTAGGTGTATTACCAGTAATTGCAAAGTTGTACTACTGGCCTGCGTTAATAGTAAATATTGGCTTGAGCGGTGAGTGGCGTGAACAAATTTTGTGGCTGGCTAGAGCGTCAGGCGGCGGGCCTCACTTACTTGAAATATTCGTAGTCGTGGTATTTTGGTGGCCTTTGTACTACTTCCTAATTAGGCTTATATTTAAAAAGTATCGAAAAATCTAACAAGGCTATCATGCATCGCCAGCAAGCTGGCTGGACAAACTTTCCGGTGCTCGATTTTGTGGCGGAAAAAATGCCACAAAACAATCACCAAAAAGTTTGCCGCATATAGCGGCGTTATGCATAAGGAGGAGGTGTGAGTAACGAGAAGTTAGTATTGCATGGGTATATATGGTTTAAGCTTTGTCAATTTTTCATAATGCTATGGCAGGAGTCTTTAGGATTTTCGGTCTTCTTAAGGTTTGAGTTTATAGAATTATTATCTTCACTTCCGCTTTACATTATGTTTCTGTGTTACTTGTTTGAATTTAAGCTTAAGTTTAAATTAGTGTGGATAGCTCTATTTGTGATTGCTGTTTCTCATGAGCTCCTACTTTCATTAGAGCGATATGTGGGTGTAATGACATTTACTTCGGATGATTTTTATTTCGAATTTCTCATACTTGCCATTTTAGCGCCGTTATATCTCGTGGCATATAACTATTTATTTCGTAGCAAGGGTATTTGGAATAATGCATAACAAAGCTGTAAACCTGACCCAAATTACTACGCGATTTTATGCAATACGCTACGCGTATTTTCGCAAAAATGCTCCATAATTTGGGCCGGTTACAGCGGCGTTAAGTGTCACAAGGATTCAAAGCTCATATGATTGAAACTGTATCAAAAAACAACTTGGCCGAAGTGCTCCCTCTAATCCGAGCGTACCAAGAGTTTTATAAAGTTTCAGAAATATCCGATGATCGAAATTCGGAATTTTTTGCACAGTTCGGTGAATCTAGTCCTTCTGGTTGTCAGTTCATTTATAGAGAGGCAGGAAATGTTGTTGGGTTCGCTACAGTTTATTTTTCATTTGCATCAACTATTACAGAAAAGGTTGCGGTCCTGAATGACCTATATACTTTGCCAAATAGTCGCGGTAAGGGGATAGGCCGCCAGCTCATAGAACATTGCCGAGCCTATGCAGCTAATAATGGGGCTGCTCGCCTACAGTGGGTTACGGCTCCAGAAAACGAACAGGCTCAAAAGCTCTATGATTCAATGAATACGGGTAAAAGTAAGTGGCATTTTTATACATACAACACTTAACAAACATGTCAACCGGACAATTTTTTGCTACGCTCTTTTGTGAATTTCGCTGCGCTACATTTTTTCACAAAAGCTCTCCACAAAAAATCGCGCGGTTACATGGGCGTTAGATTAAAGGAGATAGTAAGTGCCAGACGTTTTTATTAGTTACTCAGTAAAAGATGAAAAGCTAGCAAAATTTGTCAGGGAGCACCTATTACAAAAGGAGCTTGATGTCTTTCTTGCATCGATTAGTCTAAATCCCGGGGAACATTGGACTCCTCAAATATTCGATGCTCTAAAGTCTTCTGATTGGGTATTTCTCTTAGCTAGTAAAAACGCAATGGAGTCTCCAAATGTCCAGCAAGAGTTGGGTGCGGCTTTATCGCATGGTAAAAAGGTAGTTCCGATAATGTGGGACCTTCAGCCTAGCGATCTGCCTCGTTGGGTTGCCGATTTTCAAGGCCTAATTCTTTCAGGAGCGACGATGGAGAATATAAATTTACAAATGTCACAACTCGCGGAGAGAGTAAAGTCAAATAAAGTTAAAGGTCAATTGGTCGCAGGCGCTGTATTTGCAGGCCTGCTTTACTTTTTGGCAAATTAATCTAACAAGGCGCACCAATCTGACAGTTTGCTCCGTAGTTTTTTTGTATTTCCGCTACGCTATAACACAAAAAAACCACTCCACAAACTGCAATTGTGCTTGGCGTTAAGTTCCATCAGTTGGAAGAGAAAATGAAGAAAATACATGCAGTAATTGCAAGCCTTAGGATAGATGGATTAACTAAATATTTTTTCATAAATTGCGGAGTGTTGTTCGTCATTCTAAATCTTAAGGCTTTGTATTGGCCTTCGGAAAAAGAGATTCTTAGTGGTTTTTATGGGCAATTGTTCCTCGCCTTGGTTCTTGCGATATCCGCCACGTATTTTTCAGGAAATAAATCAGAATCAAGCGGCTCAGGTGAAGGGAGTGATGCAAAAACTTAACAAGGCAATCTTGCCTCGTTCGCTTCGCTCACTGGACCTCCGTTTCGGCGCTTCGCGCCTACACTTCAGCCGCAAATTGCAACGTTATATTTCGGGAGTGGCGAATACTTGGAAGACATAAAATTTATTATATTTGGTTTGGTGTTCTTCCTTGTAGGAGGTGCCTTCGAATATTTTAGGCGTAATAAGCCATGTGAGAAGTGTGGCGGGAAGATGAAAGTTGTTGGCGTAAAAGATCCGCTAGGTAAGAATATTACAAAGACGACTACAATTGGGATTTCGCTGGGGTTCCCACATGATAAATTAGTCAAATTAAAGTGCAATAAATGTGGTCAAATCAAGAATGAAAAATGGAAGTCATAGTTAGCTGTTAACGCCAATGTAAAAATGACCCACTAACGCCAAACGAAAATTGACCCACCTGAGGCACTATAGCCGCCGGATTAATAGCTAGGCGGTGACATGATTACTCAGGAGATATTAGTGGATATTCACGTATTACATAGGCAAGGGCTTGGCATTCGCGCGATTGCAAAAAAGCTCAACCTTTCCAGAAATACCGTGCGAAGCTACCTTCGTGCACCAGCTAAAACACCAACATATTCGGAGCGAGAGCAGCGCCCTTCGATCCTAGATCCTTACAAGCCGTATTTGCTCGAACGTATTGAGGCAGCTAAGCCGCACTGGATACCTGCGACTGTTTTGCATAGAGAGATTCGTGAACGAGGGTACACGGGTGGCGTATCAACGATTAAGGTGTTTGTTCATGCGTTCAAACCCTCGGTTAATGACCCTGTCGTGCGATTCGAAACCGAACCTGGCGAGCAAATGCAGGTCGACTTTACGATCATTCGCCGAGGCCGAAATGCGCTTAAAGCCTTTGTCGCTACAATGGGGTTTAGCCGAGGCACTTACGTAAAGTTCTCTAGTTCTGAAAACCAGCAAGATTGGCTTGAAGGCATCAAGGGTGCGCTAGAATACTTTGGTGGTGTACCAAAGGAGATACTCTTCGATAACGCCAAGTCCATCATGATTCAGCGCGATGCGTACGGCAACGGTAAGCACCAATGGAATGCTCAATTACTAGATCAGGCAAACACCTATGGTTACCGACCTCGGGCTTGCCGACCGTACAGAGCTAAAACCAAAGGTAAGGTTGAACGCTTCAACTCTTATCTTAAGCAGTGTTTTGTCACACCGTTGTCTGCCACATTAAAGCAAGCTGGCCTGACTCTGAATGTTGAGGCCGCAAATGCCCATATAGGCACTTGGCTAAATGACGTAGCTCATCAGCGGACGCACGGCACAACTAATGTTAAACCCCAAATACGTATGGATAAAGAGCTGCAATATCTACAGCCGCTGCCATCTGAATACAAGACAGTAGATTCACCGGTTATTACAACTATACGACCACTTCCGGTAGAAAGCTTCCAGCACCCGCTGGACGTCTACGATCAACTGCTTGAGGTGGCTCAATGAACATTCAACACGAACGCATACGCAGTGCTTGCACGCAGCTAAAGTTGGAATCAATGGCCAGAGAGTGGTCGGCGCTAGCCGATAAAGCCAGCTCAACTGAGCAAACCCTAGCAGACTTCTTTGAGCAATTACTGCGCACCGAGCTAGATGCAAAAGCTGAACGTACGCAAGCGACATTACTAAAGTTTGCTGGTTTGCCAGCCCAAAAGCGCATAGAAGATTACGACTTCAAGTTTGCCTCAGGAGCCCCCAAAAAACAGATTCAGGAACTTGCTGGATTAGGTTTTTTAGAGCGGACAGAGAATGTGGTGTTACTTGGTCCAAGTGGTGTAGGAAAGAGCCATCTTGCAATCGCTTTGGCCTATAAAGCCATTTTGACGGGTCACAAAACGCGCTTTATAACCGCTGCCGACTTAATGTTGCAGCTTTCCACAGCAAAAGCGCAAGGCCGACTTGATGGTTATCTTAAGCGAAATATTATTGGGCCGAAATTAATGATCATTGATGAGATTGGCTATCTACCCTTTGGGCGAGAGGAGGCGAATTTATTCTTCAATGTCATAGCAAAACGTTACGAAAAAGGCAGCATTATCGTCACCAGCAATCTGCCGTTCTCACAATGGTCAAATGCCTTTGCTGACGATACAACACTAACCGCAGCACTACTCGATCGGCTACTGCATCACGCACACATTGTACAAATATCGGGAGAAAGCTATCGGCTAAAAAACAAAAAGCATGCGGGCATCGCCCCGCCACAATCGATCAATAATTAAACGGGGTGGGTCAGTTTTACTTTGGCGATAATCGGTAAAAGTGGGTCAGTTTTAAGCTGGCGTTGACAGTTAGCAATATTTTAAGAGTTAAATATAACAAATCCAGCCAAGCTCAGCCACTGCGTGGCTTGGACTTCCGTTACGGCGCTTCGCGCCTTCACTCCAGCCCTTGCTGGCGACGTTATGTTCTTGCACTGAATGGAAGTTGTCGATTGACTATGGAAAAGTAGAATGACAAAATTTAATGTAGTAAGAGAAGTTCGAGAGTTGAAAAATCAACTTTCTTATGCGAAACGATTTGGTTTCTTTTTTGGGGCAGGCACTTCATGTGCACTCGGGGTTCCGAATATTGCTATATTAACAACACAAGTCGAAAACACTTTAGATGAAAATTATAAGATTGATTTTATTAAGATCAAAAATGATCTGGAGACTACTCACCCCGAAAGATCGATTAATATCGAAGATATTCTAAATCAAGTTCGTCAAATTAGGTCAATAACTGGCGAACGAGAGGATAAGAATTATTTAGAAATATGCGGACAGTCTGCAAGTAAACTTGACAATGAAATCTGCAAAAAAATCTATACTATAATATCTGAAAGTGAATCTGGTACTGATTTATCGAATACCAAAAAGTTTTTAGCTTGGCTGAATATACAGAATAAAGACTTTACAAAAGAAATATTTACTACTAATTATGACTTAATAATTGAGAAATCATTAGAAGAAATAAGAGTGCCTTATTTTGATGGATTTGTTGGTTCATATGAACCATTTTTTTTACAAGAAAGTATAGAACGATTTGTCGACAAATCAGATTTG
Source organism: Teredinibacter purpureus (assembly GCF_014217335.1). Lineage (NCBI taxonomy): Bacteria > Pseudomonadati > Pseudomonadota > Gammaproteobacteria > Cellvibrionales > Cellvibrionaceae > Teredinibacter > Teredinibacter purpureus. Next base: position 841,032 of record NZ_CP060092.1, read on the forward strand.
ACGCAAAACTGGATTAGATTGTGGAAAATTCACGGTTCACTAAATTGGTTTTGGAAAGATAATAATACCACTAGTTCGCACAGCATTGTACGCGGGAGTAAAATCACTGATATTGAAAATATAAGCAACGAGTTAGTTATTTATCCTTCGAAAGAAAAGTATGATTCTTCAAAAAAACAACCATTTGTTGCATATTTTGATCGCTTAAAAAACACATTGCAAAATGGCGAGTTGCTCTTTATATTTTCTGGTTATTCGTTTTCAGATCAACATATTAACGAAATAATTTTCAATTCGCTTAGGCAAAATAATCGACTATCTATCGTAGTGTTTTTCTTTAACGATAAAGAAGTTGAGGACCTATACAGTGAATCATCGTCTTATCTCAATTTAACAGCCTTCGGCCCCACCAAAGCAATAATCAACGGTACGCTTTCAGATTGGGAATATAATACCGATGACTTAAAGCCTAATGAAAGTTCGGTTACATATTGGGACAGTGAAAAGAATGAGTTATTGCTTGGAGATTTCAATAAGCTATCTAATTTCTTTATAACAAACTCTGGTAGAAAAGAGCACATTGAGGTTCTCGCCAATGGATAGCGATATAACATACTTAGGAACAGTTATAAGAGTCGATTCTAGTACTGTTGAAGTGGAAATTTCAGATGAAATTCCCTCTTCAGCACCAATCATAAATGGACGTTTATATAAAATAGGACAGATTGGTACTTTTGTTAAGATGCCCATGGGGAATATAACAATATATGGAATCGTATCTTCTGTTAGCAATACCTCAAGTAAAGAGATGGATTCACAAATAAAGCAACTAGTTGGATCACGATTTTTGAGTGTTCAACTAGTCGGTGAAAAGGTTGGTGATGATGAGTTTGAAAAAGGGATTGGTACTTACCCGACAATAAATGATGAAGTACATATTGTAATTGAACGTGATCTTTTTGATATATATGGTGAGAAGAATGCTGGCTCTATAGAGGTTGGAAAACACTCATCATCCGATAATTTGAGTGTATACGTTGATATACATAAATTGGTATTGCGGCATTGTGCAATTTTGGGCTCTACAGGGAGTGGGAAATCTAATACAACCGTTAGCATACTGAAATCGATTTTGGGGGGGTATAATGGTTCGCGCGTGATGCTGATTGATCCTCATGGCGAATATTCATCGGCATTTCCAGATGCAATAACATTTAAAATAAATGATAAAGGCAAACCGCTGTACGTTCCTTTTTGGTTAATGAATTTTGATGAACTTGCTTTTTTTCTAGTTGGAGCAAAACCCGCTGATGATCAAAGACCCGAATATAGGTTGCTGAGAGAATGGATAACGAATTACAAAAAGAAAAATTTCAAGTTAAAGGCTGGTGATGTAAATCCAGATTTTATAACTGCCGATTCTCCAATTCCTTTTAGTGCGAGAGAATTGTGGTACGACATGAATTGTTGGCTAAATGCTAGTTTTAGTTCGACAAAAAAAGATGAACAAACGGATGTTAAAGAATTTCAAACTGATGAAGGCAACTTTGAGAATCTAAAGGGAGCAACTTTTACTTCCCATAAAACTACTACGAACGCCAATCCACCACATGTAAGTAAGCATCAAGAGTTCTACTCTTATGAAAAAAAGATTCTATCCAGACTTAAAGATTCAAGGTTTGACTTTATGTTTAACTCTGGTGAATACAAGGATGCGAGTTCATCAAAAGACTTACATGATTTATTAAAAGATTGGATTGGTAGTATTAATCAGCTAGCGATACTTGACCTAAGCGGTGTGCCATTTGAGGTTCTTGATATAGCAATAGGCCTAATCACAAGGTTTGTCTATGACAGTATGTTCTGGGGACGAAATGAAACTTATACTGGAAAAAACAGGCCGCTTTTACTTGCCTATGAAGAAGCTCATACATATCTAAGTAAAAACGATAGTAGTAGTTATTCAAAAACCGCTGTTGAGAGAATCTTTAAGGAAGGCAGGAAGTTTGGCATTGGTGCTTTGATTATATCCCAAAGACCATCCGAAATATCGGAGACAATTCTAGCACAACTAGGAACTTTAATTGCATTACGTCTAACAAATTCGAGTGATCAATCCATCGTTAAATCATCATCACCTGATAACTTGAATAGCTTAATCGATTTATTACCATCCTTAAGAATTGGTGAGGCAGTTATAGTGGGTGAGGCAATAAAAATACCGTCGAGAGTTAGAATAAAATTAAATAATCCGAGACCAGCCAGTGAAGATCCAAAACTTGTAGAGTGCTGGGAAAAGAAATATGAAGAATCTGATGAAAATTATAAATCAGTTGTCACAAAAATAAGAGAACAGCGAATTTAACTTTAATGAGGGATATCATGGATAGAAAAATTATAGAGTCATCAATGATCCGAAGTATTGGACATGACGCTGACAGTGCGATACTTGAAATAGAATTCAACAGCGGAGCTGTTTGGCAATATTTTGATTTTCCAGAATCAACTTGGTATGAGTTTGAAGGAGCAGTTTCACAAGGTAAATTCTTCCATAGTGATATTAAAAATCAGTATTCTGAGGCGCAGGTTGGATAAAACACATAACAAGTTTGTGAACTCGGACTTGGGCACGCTGTCACTTATTTTGCAAAAAGCACGCAAAAAAACCGCCAACATACCCAAGCCGGTTACAAAGACGTTACACCCGATGGGGGATATTGTGCCATATAGAAATAAAACATTCGTAAGTTTTGCAAGCGAAGATATTCACGCGTATAGATTGATGTGTGCATGGCGTAATAATCAAAACATTGCCTTCGACTTTCATGATGCGCACGATTTGAATACCGCCCGCGACACCAGCGCGCCGCAAACTATAAATAGACGGCTGAGGGAGCGACTCAACAATACAAAACAAGTCGTTATGCTCATTGGTGATGAAACACGAAGGAAAGCTGCAAGAAATTCATCTTTCATTAGTTATGAAGTTCGAGCTATACATGACCTAAACCTTCCTGTTGTGTTCGTAAATCTAAATAGTTCTCGTGCCTCTCAAAAGAATCGATTACCTACTATGCTTTCGGATCAGTTTTCTGTGTGCGTCTCGTTTCAGCCGAAGATAATCCAATACGCATTAGATAATTTTGTAGCTGAATTCTCATCAAGTCGAAGCAAACGAACTGCTGGCCCTCACTACTATAGAGCTGAGATTTACAGAGGTCTTGGTCTATGAAACAAGAGTTGCAACCTAAAGTAGGGAGATTTTGACGTGAGATATTTTATCGATACCGTAACGAGTTTTGCCTATTGGAGGTATGTTCTTTTTTCTCGACTAGGCCTTCAGTCAGCACTTGCAATTTTTGGCGCTCTGTATCTGTTTATCGGAGCGTTGGACTTCTTCAGTATCTACACAAAGGATAAATACTCGATCTGGGCTTTTCCTTTGGTCATTGGCATATCTATTTTTGTATCAATCCTTACTCGGAGGCCCATTACCTCAATCTCGGTAAGCTTGCCTAACCAAGATTCCTGTGTGGAGGTGAAAATTGGTGATATTTTTGATGAAGAAGGCGCGGTGATGATAAGCACGAATACCCTATTTGAGTCAGACGTCGCTGGCGGAAAAATTGCTCCTACTAGTCTTCAAGGGCAGTTTACTGGACGTTATTTCACGGGTAATCAAAATGAGTTGATAAGTTCAATCAATAGCCAATTCGGAGGAAGAAAGCCGCCTTTCAAAATGGGGACTACTTTTCCAGTAACAACACACGGAAAAACATTCTACTTCACAGCTATGGCGAAGCTTAATGAGTCTGGGAACGCATATACAACCCAATCAGATTTAAAAGAGGCTCTTATTGGACTTTGGGAGCACGTAAAAAATACAGGCGAACTCCAGAGACTGACTGTCCCACTGATAGGGACTGGGCGAGGGAGAGTCTCATTGACTCGAAGAAAAATTATTAGGCTAATTGTAGAATCATTTGTTGAGGCATCAAAAAACGGCCCAATCACGGACCATCTTATTGTCATCATTCGGCCTGAAGATGCCCGTAAATTTAAAGTAAATTTGTATGATATTAAGGACCATCTAAATCACATACTTTTCGGTTAGGTGTGTAACAAGCGTTTCCATTTGAGCGCTTTTAACTCCGGCCAAAAAAGACCGGCCTACATTAAAACCGCCAAATGAAACGGGCGTTACATGGCTAAAGGAGAATTCAGTGAGAATCTATGGTGATACCCAGTCTGGAAACTGCTACAAAATCAAATTACTCGCTTCTTTACTTGGTATCGAACATGAATGGATTCATATAGATATTCTCAATGGTGAAACTCACACGGCAGAATTTCTTGAGAAAAATCCGAACGCTAAAATCCCTGTTTTAGAGTTAGAGGATGGTCGCTATCTATCTGAGTCAAATGCAATCTTGAATTATTTAGCAACGGGTACTGAACTCCTATCAAGCGACCCCTATGAATACGGTAAAATTCAGCAGTGGCAGTTTTTTGAGCAGTACAGCCATGAACCATACATTGCAGTAGCAAGATTTATCGCAAAGTATCTGGGGTTGCCCGACGACCGAAGAGCAGACTATGAATCCAAACAGCAAGGTGGTCATAAAGCTCTTCAAGTTATGGAGCAGCAGCTGCAACAAACACCTTATCTCACAGGTTATAAGATGAGTACGGCAGATATATCATTGTACGGATATACTCACGTTGCAGACGAAGGTGGTTTTGATTTAGGCAAGTATCCAGCCATCATACAATGGATAGATCGAATTCAATCGCAACCCCAATACGTAGGCATGGCATAATCGCCGTGTAACAAGGCAATGGTGCGGGACTGCCTACACGCCGCTTCGCTTTGTTGCGGCAGCCCCACATTGCGGCGTTATGCACTGGAGCTATAACGGAATATAAATGGAAATATTCAACAATAGAAAAATGCTGTTTCATATGATTGAGCACGGGAGACCATTTATTGGGCTCTTAGGCACCTTTAATTTGGTATTTTTCAGCATCCCACTAAGCTCATCGAAAAGCACCTATGAAATAGTATGTCTTTGTCTTACTGCATCTACAACAATTTGGCTTTTAATTTCTTTTTGCTATTTAACGTTTATTTCGTTTGTTGAGGGCGCAGAAGAAATCGAAGATGAAGGGGATGATTTCTATGACCTTCCTTATCTTTCTGCAAAGGAAAAATTTGTATCGTTTGCGGTTAGTTCATACGGAGTATTAATGTTCTTTATTAGCTTGATCTGCAATTGTTTTAGAATGCATGTAGCTATAGGATACACCGCTATAGGAACTATCTTTTTAGTTTCATTTGTGGCTGGTGCAGCAGAGTTAGCGTTCAAGAAAATTAATAAAAATGCCCAGGTTATCAACTGAAGTGCAATGAAAGTGATTAACGAACATAGACGGCCTCCGGTGTTTCCATATTTAAACATTTTCTAGGTCGTCGGTTAAGTTTCATTGCAATTTTATCGCAATCCTTTTGAGTTATGCTCTTCATTGATTCTCCTTTAGGTAAATATTGTCGTATGAGACCGTTGGTATTTTCGTTTAACCCTCTTTCCCATGAGTGGTAGGGGTTGGCAAAGTAAAATGTTGAGTTAGTGACGTCTTCAATTTTTTTGTATTGATGAAACTCGGTACCGTTATCAGCGGTAATTGTTTTTACCTGATTAACCTGTTTTTTGATTAGCTGAATAACTTTTCGATTTAACTCGTCAGTAGTACGGTTCCTAATTTTGCCAATGATCGTGTATTTACTTTTTCGATCAACTAACGTGACAATTGAATGTTGATCGCGTGAACCATGAACGGTATCAATTTCGAAATGACCGATTCGGCTCTTATTTTCTGCCCCTAGAGGTCGCTCAGAGATATGGGCCTTATTGGCTAAAACGCCTCTAGAGTCAGGGCTTCTATATCTTTTTCGGCGTTTCTTGCTTGATTGACGTAAGTGCTTATAGAGATCCCCTGAATAAAACATGTTGTACCAAATATAGCGATAAATGGTCGAATGGCTGATCGATAATATATTGCACTTCTTAAGCCACAAGGAAACTTGTTCTGGGCTCCAATCGAGGCGTATTAAGGCGATGACCATCTGAAGCTCGGTATCATTGAATTGCCATTTACGACGAGACTCCCTCCGTATTCGAGAGGTACGTTTTACTGCTCGCGCTGCGCAGTATTTACCGTCTGGGCGACGATTTCGTTTTAACTCTCTGGAGATCGTGCAAGGATCGCGGCCTAAGGCCCGTGCAATATAGGCTTGAGATTTACGTTGCTTTAAATAGGCCGCTATAGTATATCTTTCATCAGTGGTGAGCTGGTGGTACATCATGAGGTTCCTCTTCTTGCCGGTCGAGAAAAACCATGAGTATCCCAGTTCACCCTATATAAAGGAAGATGCAGGCGTGTTGCACTTACTTTGCGAATTCGGCAATTGAACAAGGCCAGCCAGAGGGCCACAAAAACCGCCGCTTCGCTTTGGTTTTGGTGCCCCTGCTGGCGGCGTTATGTACCGTTGAGCTATGGAAAATATAAAAATGCGGATTCTATGTCTAGTTTTACTTCTACCAAGCCTCTGCTTTGCAACGGAAACTATAAATTGTCATTTTGACAAATTTCATCAAGCTAACCATGCAGCACCAGAGATGTCAGGCTATGTTTCGATTAGCCAAAGTTTAGAAATTATCAACGGTAAAACGTCTGATTCTACTCTTAGATTGGATGGAAAAAAACGTGCTGCTAATAGTAGCATTTGGATACTTCTAGAGCCTGATGGTTGGGATACATACTCTACAACCTATGCGGGCGATTTTGGTGAGGTTTTAACTGTTGAGCATGAATTAGGTGACAACAAAACTAAGTTAGATGGTTGGTTTAAGTCCCGTCTGGTAAGTTCAAATATTCATGCTACTCAAACTCAATTTGGTAAATGTTTAATAAGACGAAATACATAACAAACAGCGCAACTCTGACTTGCTAGATTTACAAACCAGACAGAAAATATGAGATATAGAAAAAATAATCGGACACCCATGTTAACGCCGCTGGGCTTCGCTATCTTGTGCTAGCTCGCCCCCGGAATAGGCCTTATATGATGTTTCTGTTCGTCAGCTCGTAGTTTTGCTAGCGGCTTCCTCTGCACCAAACCTCGCGGTTTCGCACTTGCCATTCGATAGTAGTTAACTGGTTATAGCGATATACTTTATCCATAACCGGTGATCCTCCTACAGGGGACTTTCACCCCATTAGTTCGCGCCCATGCCGGGCGTATACAATTTTGTCCAGCCGACGTTTTGGTCTACGCTCCTTTTTGTGCATGGCCTTCGGCCTTTTTTGCACAAAAAGGAGCGTAGACCAAAACGCGGCTGACAAAGGCGTTATAAGCTCTTGAGACGATGAAATATTTATTCCTAATTATTAGTTTATTAGCAATAGAATCTTGGGGAGAGGAAGATCTTTCATGTGATTATTCGCATGAGGGATCTGTTCCTATATTCGGAGATCATGATGTAATCCTTCTGGCTTCTGTAAAAGGTCGTAAATGCTATGAGGCAGCGCTGGATATCAAGCTTACGTATAAAGAGCGAGTCATATACAGCTATAGCGCTCCATTTAAACCTCACGTTGCGACCCATTGGGAAGATCTCGAATTGCGGGATGTTCAGGAGTATGTAGATAGTTTATTTGAGGGGTATAGGTTTACTTCGTGTGCGGAATTGTTGCCACAGAAACTAAGCCCAATAGACGGCTGGAACTACAATAATCTGCTGGTATCTGAAATTGAATATAGTAAGTATAAAGCAATGCCTTGCAAGTCATATACCCATCAAACTCACTACGAAGTGCATCGCCTAATTGTCTTCCCTATATCAAATAAAATAGGCGTTCCGGTTAGCGAGTATGGCTTATAACGCTAAGTGCAGCTGCATTTTGGTTGGTGTGAAGTTTTGTGTAACATGGCGTAGCCATACACAAAACGAAGCGCCGACCAAAATGTCAGCTGGCACGCCTTGTTATGGCTGGCAGGCAATTTCAATACTCTTAATTTTATCTTTACCACCAATACGATACCAACAACTGAATTCACCAGGTTTATAGAATTCCAAATATTCTTTTCCCTGCATAATTTTAGGGTAAGCTTTACCCCACACCTCACTAGCTGATCCCATCCTAACGCCAACGCATATATTGTTGTTGGCACACACACCTTCTTTTTCTGAGTATGCACCAATCAAACTTTCGCCTGAAAAATAAAAATCTATATCTATGTATTTGAATATGTCAGTTATCAAATCTGCCTGCTCGATTCTTTCGATAGGCTCCCCTTTTTTATCGAGAACCTGATCTTTACTCATCGAAAGAGTAAAATCGCCCAATCGAAGCTCTTCCGAATAAGAGCCATGAGAAAAAAAAGCGACGATTATAAATAGTAAATTCTTCATACTAGAGCCATAACAAACAGCTCAAACCGACCTCCATTGCGTTGCTCGTTTTGTGCTTTTCCGCTACGCTAGCACAAAACAATCAACTCCACTCCGGCGGCTTAGCTGGGCGTTACAACCTACTCACGAATCACGCTTAATCTCACGGTAAAAATTTTCGTGGGAGCCAAGCGCTATTAATTCAAGAGTAAGTGTACTACCGTCAAAGCTATAACCAAGTAGGGTTAATTGTTTATTCATCTTGAATTTATGCACACGAAGAAACGTGAGGTCGCCTTTCTTTTGGGTGCCGAGTGCTGGATTGGAAATAAGCGCCTTAACGATGGTATCAAGCTCCGCTTTTTGGTTTGCTTTAAGTTTTTTAACCGCTTTTCTAAAGGTAGGGGTCTGTAAAACGATCTTTGCCTTAGCCAAAGTCGTATGCCTCTAGCTTTCCTGCATCGCGTTCGGCCTGTGAAATAATGGCTTGTTTTACAAACTCATAAGGTAGGTCGGGGTTGTCTTCCATTATCTCCCCAATTTTTGCCCAGTGTTCTATTTGTTTAGGTGGTGTACGGTTAAGGGCTTTAGCCATAATAGTGGCTTTTTCAATAAGGTATTGGTCTAATCGTATGCTGGTTGTGGCCATTTCAGTGTCCTTGTGGCAGTTTGCGTCAATTGTAGCAATCCGCTACACCTGAGGCAAGTTGTAACAATGCTTAGGTTCGGACACCCATTTTAAGGGAAGTATGGTCAATTGATTGGATTTTGGCAGGACTAAATCTCTCGCAAAGAAAAGCAGAGTTAGACGTTACTGGCGGGTTGGTATGTCAGCGGTAGAAGGCTCCACAAAAGAGGAGGCCGATTTAATTTTTTATACAAGCGCTTTCGCAGCGCGCATAAGTGCTGCTTTGTTATCCAGGCTTAGGCGAAACTGGAAAGAGGTTGTCTTAAGCGCACAAAAAAAGCAGCCGAAGCTGCTTTTGGGTATAGAGCCTGTATTCTATTTTAACGTGCGCGCTTACGAATAGCCTGTAAGGTGCGCAGTTGAGCTGCAGCTTGTGCGAGCTGGGCGGCGGCTTTGGAGTAGTCCATGCCTTCGCCTTGATTCTGCAGGGTTTGCTCAGCTTCTTTTTTCGCGGCTTCAGCAGAGGCTTCGTCCATGTCGCCTTCGCGTAATGCGGTGTCGGCCAGTATGGTGACGGAATCGGGTTGTACTTCTAGGTAACCACCCGAAACGTAAAATACTTCTTCATCACCGTTTTGCTTTTTAAGGCGTACTGGACCAGGCTGCAAACCGGTTAGCAAGGGCGCGTGGCCGTAGCCAACACCTACATCACCTTCACTACCCGCGGCCACTAGCAGCTCGACTAAACCGGAGAATATCTCCTGTTCGGCGCTGACGATGTCGCAATGTATGGTTAATGCCATGTTTTTTGCCTTTTCACTTTGTCATTTCTGTGTGAACAGAAATTGTCTTTTATACTTGTATCCCCCGTTTTCACGGGGATGACGAAAGTATAATTAAGCGGCTTTTTCAGCCATTTTTGCTGCACGCTCTACGGCTTCTTCGATGCTGCCAACCATGTAGAAGGCTTGCTCTGGAAGGCTGTCGTAGTCACCCGCTAACAAGCCTTTAAAGCCTGCAATGGTGTCTTTCAAGCTTACGTATTTACCCGGTGAACCGGTGAATACTTCTGCAACGTGGAAGGGCTGTGATAAGAAGCGTTCGATTTTGCGTGCACGCGATACGGTTTGTTTGTCTTCTTCTGACAATTCATCCATACCCAAGATGGCAATAATATCTTTCAGCTCTTTGTAGCGTTGGAGTACAGACTGTACGCCACGGGCAACGTCGTAGTGTTCTTGACCGATAACCAATGGATCCAACTGACGTGACGTACTGTCGAGTGGGTCGATGGCGGGGTAGATACCTTTAGAAGCGATATCACGACTCAGTACAACGGTGGAATCCAAGTGAGCAAAGGTGGTTGCTGGCGATGGATCGGTCAAGTCATCTGCAGGTACGTATACGGCTTGAACAGAGGTAATAGAACCTGACTTGGTTGAGGTAATACGCTCTTGGAGTACACCCATTTCTTCAGCCAGTGTTGGCTGGTAGCCAACGGCTGATGGCATACGGCCGAGTAGGGCGGATACTTCGGTTCCCGCAAGGGTGTAACGGTAGATGTTATCAACGAACAACAGTACGTCACGGCCTTCGTCACGGAATTTTTCGGCCATTGTGAGACCGGTTAGGGCTACGCGTAGACGGTTTCCGGGAGGCTCGTTCATCTGGCCGTAAACCATAGCCACTTTGTCGAGTACGTTGGAATCTTTCATTTCGTGGTAGAAGTCGTTTCCTTCACGAGTACGCTCACCAACACCGGCGAACACAGACAAACCACTGTGCTCTTTGGCGATGTTGTTGATTAATTCCATCATGTTGACGGTTTTACCAACACCGGCACCACCGAACAAACCTACTTTACCACCCTTAGCAAACGGGCAGACTAGGTCGATAACTTTTACGCCAGTTTCGAGAAGGTCTGAAGAGGCTGACAGTTCGTCGTAAGCAGGTGCCTTACGGTGAATTGGCATGCGCTCTTTTTCACCGATATCACCCGCTTCGTCGATTGGGTTACCCAATACGTCCATGATGCGACCCAAGGTTTCGATACCAACCGGTACTGAAATAGGGGTGTTGGTGTTGGTTACTTCCAAACCACGACTAATACCTTCGGAACCACCCATGGCGATTGCGCGCACGACGCCGTCACCTAGTTGTTGTTGCACTTCGAGTGTTAGGCCTTTGCCTTCCACGTTTAGTGCGTCGTAAATACCGGGTACTGAATCGCGTGGGAATTCCACGTCGATTACGGCTCCGATGATCTGTACGATACGTCCGCTACTCATTTTCGCTTCCTCGTATTCCAAATTTTCAATTTTTGAATTCTGTTCTAGCCTGTGTTTTTCTACGGAGGTAGAAATGGCACATTGCCGTCATGCCCGCTTGCGCGGGTAACCCTGTGTTATACCGCTGCTGCACCGCTCACAATTTCAGATAGTTCTTGTGTAATCGCGGCTTGTCGCGCCTTGTTGTAGACCAGTTGAAGGTCGTCAATAAGGTCGCCAGCATTATCGGTGGCACTTTTCATGGCTATCATTCGGGCGGCTTGCTCACATGCTCCGTTTTCTACAACGGCTTGGTACACCTGTGATTCTATGTAGCGAATCATTAAACCGTCGAGCAATGTTTGTGCTTCTGGTTCGTAGATGTAGTCCCATGTGTGCTTATGGCTTTCGTCATTTTCAGCTGGTTGCAAAGGCAATAGCTGTTCGATAGCGGGGTTTTGCGTCATGGTGTTGACGAATTCATTACCCACTAGGTACAGCTTATCTAATTTGCCATTGGCAAAGGCATCGAGCATCACCTTTACGCTACCGATTAGGTCGGTAACGGAAGGTTTTTCACCAATATCGCGGACACTGGCAACAATGTTGCCGCCTACGCTATTGAAGAAGGATGCGCCTTTGGCACCGATAAGGCAGAGGTCTACACCTACGCCTTGATCAGCCCACTCTTTACTGTGACGAACAACGGCCTTGAACAGGTTGATGTTCAAACCACCACACAAACCACGGTCGGAGGAAACCACAATGTAACCCACGCGCTTCACTTCACGTTCGCTAAGGAACATGTGCTTATACTCGGGGTTACCGTTGGCAATATGGCCTACAACATTGCGAATTCGCTTTGCGTAGGGTTTGCCTGTTTCCATGCGGTCCTGCGCTCTACGCATTTTGGAAGCCGCAACCATTTCCATGGCGCTGGTGATCTTTTGAGTGTTTTTGATACTACCAATTTTGGTCCGTATCTCTTTTCCGCTCGCCATTTTTTATCTCACTTAACCTATGAAATTACCAGGTTTGGGTGGCTTTAAAGTTATCCAGTGCTGCTTTCAGCTTGGTCGCAATGTCGTCGCTGTAAGTACCGGTATTCATTTCGGCCATCAAATCGACTTCGCTGCTGCTCATGTAGGACAACAAGGACGATTCGAACGAACCAATTTTGGCAACGTCAACGTCTTGCAGATAGCCTTCGTTTGCAGCGTAAACCACAACACCCATCTCTGCTACAGACAGCGGAGAATATTGCTTTTGCTTCATAAGCTCGGTTACGCGGGCACCGTGATCTAGCTGTGCTTTGGTGGCGTCGTCTAGGTCGGAAGCAAACTGTGAGAATGCAGCCAATTCACGATACTGAGCCAAGGCTGTACGAATACCGCCAGACAGTTTTTTGATCACTTTAGTTTGCGCAGCACCACCAACACGCGATACCGATACACCGGCGTTCATCGCTGGGCGAACGCCCGCGTTAAACAGGTCAGTTTCTAAGAAGATCTGGCCATCGGTAATAGAGATAACGTTTGTGGGTACGAATGCCGAAACATCACCAGCTTGGGTTTCAATAATAGGTAGCGCGGTTAAAGAACCGGTTTTGCCTTTTACTTCACCATTGGTGAGTTTTTCGATGTGCTCAGCGTTTACACGGGCAGCACGCTCTAGTAAGCGGGAGTGCAAGTAGAATACGTCGCCAGGGTAGGCTTCACGGCCTGGTGGACGACGTAATAACAAGGAGATTTGACGGTAAGCCCACGCTTGTTTGGTGAGGTCATCATAGATAATAAGCGCATCTTCGCCACGATCGCGGAAATATTCGCCCATGGTACAACCACCAAACGGTGCAAGGAACTGCATAGACGCGGGGTCGGATGCGGTTGCTGCCACTACGATGGTGTGTTCCATTGCGCCGTGCTCTTCAAGCTTTCGCACAACAGCTGCAACCGACGCGGCTTTCTGGCCTATGGCCACATAAACACACTTAATACCGGTGCCTTTTTGGTTGATGATAGCATCAACGGCTACGGCTGTTTTACCGGTTTGACGGTCGCCAATAATCAGCTCACGCTGACCACGGCCGATTGGCACCATGGTATCAACCGCCTTCAAACCAATTTGGACTGGTTCATCTACGGATTGACGTGCAATTACGCCCGGTGCAATTTTTTCAATCGCATCAGTCGCTTTAGCGTTAATAGGACCTTTACCGTCGATTGGGTTACCCAAAGCATCGACAACGCGGCCTAGCAATTCGGTACCTACCGGTACTTCGAGAATTTTACCGGTACATTTACACGTTTGGCCTTCGGCCACGCCTTGATAGTCGCCCAATACGACCGCACCAACGGAGTCTCGCTCCAAGTTCAAAGCAATACCGTAAATACCGCCTTCAAATTCGATCATTTCGCCGTACATAACTTCGGCAAGACCATGGATACGAATAATACCGTCGGTTACGGAAACCACGGTGCCTTCGTTTTGTGCTTCAGTCGATACCGACAAAGAGTCGATACGCTGTTTAATAATTTCACTGATTTCAGAAGGATTCAGCTGTTGCATACTGTTCTTCCCTACCTGTTAGGGGTTAAATACGCCGCGAAAAGTGCAGCGGCCATTTAGAGTCTCGAATTTATACCTAGTTAGCCTTGCATGGCTTCAGCCAGCTTAGCTAATTTGCCACGAACTGAACCGTCGATAACGGTATCACCAGCGCGAATAATGGCACCACCCAACAAGCTCTTATCTACAGAGGTTTGAAGGGTTACCTTACGGTCTAGCTTGGCGGTTAGAGTTTTCGCCAATTTTTCTTCAATCTCTGAAGTCATCTCAAAAGCAGATTGAATATCAACATCAACCGCCTTTTCTTGATTGGCTTTGTAGAGTTCGAACAATTGCTGGACCTGCGGTAGCAAGCTCAAACGACCATTTTCAGCCAATACACTGATAAAGTTTTGTTGTGCGTCGTTTAAGGTGTCGCCACAGAGTTCAACCAAAGAGGCTGATTTCTGTTCCGCGGTTAGGTTAGGCGAGGATAAAAGTGACTTCACCTTATCTTGCCCGGTAACATTCGCCGCCAGAGTAAGCGCTTCAGACCACTCGGTTAACGCTTTCGCGTTGCGAGCTGCTTCGAAAGCGGCTTTGGCATAGGGTCGAGCGAGTGTTGTTAATTCAGCCATGATGCGCTCCGCTTATAGCTCTGCTGCGAGTTTGTCGAGCATGGCGTTGTGCTTGCCAGCGTCGATCGTGTCGCCCAGTACTTTTTCAGCACCAGTAAGCGCCAAAGCAGCAACCTTACCACGCAATTCTTCACGGGCTTGGCTAACTTCACGCTCAATTTCAGCTTCAGCGGCCGCTTTAATGCGCTCACCTTCACCACGTGCTTGCTCTTTTGCTTCTTCAACAATTTGGCTGGCACGCTTATTCGCTTGATCGATAATCACGGCAGCTTGCTCTTTCGCTTCGTGGATTTGTTGAGTGGCTTTTTTCTGGGCCAGTTCTAAATCCTTGTCGGCGCGAGTCGCAGCGTCCAAACCATCTGCAATGCGCTTCTCACGATCGGCCATAATACCGATCAGCGCTGGCCACACGTACTTCATGCAAAACAAAACGAATGCAATGAAAGTCAGTGATTGACCTATGAGAGTCAGGTTGATATTCACACCTACACCTCTTAATTTAGTTGCGGGTTAAAAGGGCGTACCGATTGATTGTTTTACGCATCAACCGGCAAATAGTTTTCGACTTAAGCGCCCAAACCTGGAGCAACAGCAAAGATTAAGTACATGCCGATACCTACACCGATCATTGGAACCGCATCCAACAGACCCGCCATAAGGAACATTTTGCCCTGAAGTGCAGGACCTTGCTCAGGTTGACGTGCAGAACCTTCTAAAAGCTTGCCACCCAAAGTACCGAAACCAATTGCAGTACCCAGTGCGCCCAAACCAATTAAAATAGCGGCTGCGATATAGACTAAAGCTTGTGCTTCCATTTGTTATCTCCTAATAAAAAGTATTTAAAGTTAAAAAGAAAAAATAATTGTGTGTTTCTGTCCTATCCGGATAGCCGAATAGCCAACTACTTGGATACCCGCCGGAGCGGGAATGACGAATTAGGTGTGTTAGTGGTCTTCCTCAACATCGTGAGCCATAGCCATATAAACTGTGGTTAAAACCATAAAGATGAACGCTTGCAGTGTGATAACCAATATATGGAATACTGCCCAAGCCCATTGAAGTACGCCACCAATTAGGCCTAGAACTAAACCGGTGCTAAACAATAACGCAATAAGAATAAAGATCATTTCACCAGCGTACATGTTGCCGAATAATCGCAGGCCCAATGAAATAGGCTTGGCAATAAGCGCAATACTTTCAAGTACAAAGTTGATTGGCACCAACAGAATATTCACGTACCAAATATGCTTGGGCGCAAAGAAGGGGTGGCAAGTAAGCTCTTTAATAAAGCCCCAAATACCTTTTTCTTTAATACTAAAGCCGATCATCAACAAGAAGACGGTAATGGACATACCCAACGTAACGTTTGGATCAGTTGTGGGCACTACTTTGAAGTAGATATGACTATCGCCGGAAATTAGTGCGGCCACTTGTGGTAACCAATCAACCGGAAGGAGATCCATGAAGTTCATCATAAAGACCCACGTAAAAATAGTGAGTGCCATGGGGGCTATCATGCGGTTTTTATGATGGAAAATATCGCTTACGGTGTTATTAACAAAGTCGAATACCAGTTCGATAAAACTCTGTAGGCCACGAGGCGTATCGGATGTGGCTGTAGTGGCCACTTTTCGGAAGATAAAACCGAGAAGTAAGGCTAGCGCGATACCCCAACCGAGGGAATCTACGTGTACCGCATTAAAGCCCATATCTTTGGCTTCTTGCGAGCTATGCGCCATAGTCCATGTATCGGCTTCTAGCACAACGTTTGTACCATCGGCATTGTGGCGTTCATAGCCAGCAGGCAATTTGCCGTAAGCCATATTCTGAAGATGGTGTTGGATATAGTCTGTCGCGGTAATTTTTTCGCTGCTTGCCATTAGAAGCTCTTACACCTTTCGATCAAAGATTTGCTTGCTTAGCTGCCCCCTACTGTTAATTAAACAGGGTTCAACTCCGTATAAAAGGCTGCAACTTACGGGTGTTCCTATCGTTTACGCCAATGTTTCTGAACGTAATAGGCAATCCACCACTGCAGTGCAACCATAGTACAAAAACCCACAAACAGCAGTGGTACATGCAACGGCGTAACAAAACGAAACGCCAACGCAAAACCTACTGCAACGAGTGCGAATTTTCCAGATTCTCCCCAACTGAAAGATTTAGCGGTCCACTGTGCAAAGCGGGCACCACTATAGCGAAAGGCGTAAAGGGTAAAGTAGGTGTTGGGCACTATAAATAGTAATGCACCGAGACCGAACGAATAAGCCGGCACTAACCCGTAGACGAGCATTATTAGGCACAGAGGTAAAGTGATACCCAGCTGCACTGTAATACCGAACAGCGCTGGAGATTTCATAACAATACCTATTCATACCAAACAAAAGCCGCCAGGCTAGAGTCGTAAAGCGAAGCCAACGCCAACAAATAGTTCTAAAGACCATTTTATGTTGGATTTCAGGGCCTTCCACTCTATTCGTAAACCATTTTCCTTCATCAAAACGCAAAAAAGCACAGCCGGCTAATATAGGACTGTGTTAATGATGATTTTGAGAAAGAATTCAGGCTGAACAGTGGAATCCTGAGATGCCTGCCCTGTGAGTGCCCCGGAGGGGAAAACTCGATTCTTTACACCAGTTACACCCCATTTCGCGCAAATTTTCAGCACAAATCGGGCGAAATGGATTATAGGGAGTCTATATCTCTTGATCAACCTCAAGTATTCGTTATTAAAGAGAATTCAACAGAAAAACAGTTATCTTAGTCACTAACCTCCCAATTCGTTTTTTTTGGCGGCAAAATTTGCTCTTTTTTCATACTGGACCTGTCGTGGTCTAGAGTTGCCGTCAAAAAACCGTCGAATCTCGCGTTAGTGAACACGACCGTGGAGCCGTTTCACAATTGCGGTTAATTTCTAAGGTATACTCGATGTAAACTCGCATGATAATTAATCAAAAGACTCAAATAGTGAAATTCTCCCCACTTCATCGCTGGTGTGTCACCGCTACACTCGTATCACTGTTAAGTGCTTGTGGCGGTGAAGACAACAACACAACACACGTACCATCACTTAACGGTGATATTCAGGCCACGCCGCACAAACCCGCACTGCCCTCGGACAGCGCTTTAACAGTTGTTCAACAGGTACTACAAGCTCAACACTCATTATTGGCTAATCGTGCATCTTATTTGGAAACCTTACTTCTCACTGATGGATCGCACACCAAAACGGTAAATTTGGGTGCGATTATTGGCTACACTGTTGATCTTGTTGCTCCTATTGGACAATACGCGTATACCCAAACAATTGGCTGTAATGGGGGCGGAATGGTTTCACTGGAACCATTCCTCGCTAACCCCGAAAACGGCTTGATGCCGGGTGATTATGCTCAAGTGCGTTTTGAAAATTGTACCGACCCGCAAGGTGTAAGTTTAACGGGTGGTGTTACAGCAATTTTCTCTTTCGTTTTGGGAGAGCTACGAGTAAGCCCGCAATACAGCTTTACTGCAGATATCGAGTTTTCAGACCTTCAAATAAGTGATTCTGCCAATTTTAATGCCCTTATTACTGGCGACTTAAGCCTCACTCAATACGTGTCTTCTTCAACGGTGACACAAGACATTATTAATAATTGGGTTGAGATTTCAGGTGGGCAACAACTTCAAATGAACGCCATCGATACCGCGCGTACAATTGAAAGGGAGAGAAACCAGTTTGTCTCCGAAGCCGCTGGACGCTTGGCCACCGGCCGCTTAAATCATGCGGTTACGTATGATACGAGTATTCCTTTTGAGGGAGGGATAAACCAACCCCCTGTAAGCGGTGCGATGGAAGTACTAACGGCCGATAATCAGAAAATCACCTTCTCAATACTCGAAAACAATAAGGTGGCTATTCGAAGAGAAGATAGACAAACGGGGATCACAGAAGAGGCTATTTCCGTCGACTGGGCTACGCTCCTAAATACATCTTCTGGCCCTTACTAACCTTTAGGGCGCATAGGGCGAAAGTTTGGTAGCTTTTCAATGCTATTAATCCAACGTTGAATATTGGGGTAATGAGTTAGCGTCAACCCCGCTTCATGTGCACGATGCGTATAGGCAAATAGCGATATATCTGCCACGGTGGGGCTATCGCTCACTAGAAATGCTGTGTGCGCTAACTGTTGCTCCATTACTTTTAACGCTTTTTCAGACCCCGCTTTTTTACTCTCATATTCGGCTTTTCTCGTTTCTGGTAACCCTTGATATAACTGAATAAACCGGCGAACGGCAATATAGGGTTCATGACTATATTGCTCGAAAAATTGCCATTGCTGGGTTTTAGCTAAGAGAAAAGCATCTTCGGGTAATAAGGCTGAGCCGGCTGCAAGAAAATTTACAATGGCGTTGGATTCCGAAAGACATCGGCCATCGCCTAGCACTAACAGTGGAATTTTGCCGTTGGGTGTTTTCTCTAAAAACTCCGGAGCCTGAGCCTCCCCTTTAAGAATATTAAGGGGAACCCACGTATAAGGAATATCTAAAAGGGCGCACACTAATTGTATTTTGTAGCAATTGCCCGAGATAGAATCTCCGTAAACTTTCATTTCCACTCCTTACCGTACGGACAGAATGTGCTTAGACAAACACGTTAGGGCTCATACCCCATGTGCGCCAAAATACCATCTAGCTCATCTAAACTGTTGTATTTCAACACTAATTTACCTTTACCTTTAGCCGTGTGCTGCACCATTACCGGTACGCCTACTTTTTCACCTAAACGCTCTTCCAGCTTTTTAATATCATGGTCGACAGTAGCTTCTGGTGCCTCGGGCGCGGTTTCTTGCTGTAAGGTTTTACGCGCTAACGCTTCAGCTTGGCGAACGGTCATGCCTTTAGACACAATTTGTCTGGCGACCCGTTTTTGCGGTGCACTTTCCAACGACAACAAGCATCGCGCGTGTCCCATTTCTAAATCGCCATGCTCCAGCAAAGTACGCACTTCTTCACTCAGGTTGAGCAGGCGCATTAGGTTGGTGACGGCAGTGCGAGATTTCCCCACCGCGTCGGCTACTTCTTGTTGGGTAAGTTCGAATTCATCCTGGAAACGTTTAAGAGCCATCGCTTCCTCAACAGGGTTTAAATCTTCGCGTTGAATATTCTCGATAAGCGCTAAAGCAATCGCAGTTTCGTCTGGAACCTCACGAATGACGGCCGGAATAGTATCTATTCCGGCTTGCTGAGTTGCTCGCCAACGACGTTCACCCGCTATAATTTCGTAGCGGTCATCACCAATGGGGCGCACAACTATTGGCTGCATAACCCCTTGCGCTTTAATAGATTCAGCCAGCTCTTCGAGAGCTTCTGGGTGCATATCTCGACGTGGCTGATATTTACCGCGTTGCAAAAGTTCTACCGGCAACACTTTAAGCATGCCGTCTTTACTGGTATTTGCTGAGGTTAGTTCGGCGGCAACTTCAGTTGCCGCTTTAATCGCTTCAGCCGGTGTTGAGTTGCTGGAGGAGCCCGATAAGAGCGCGTCTAGACCTCGGCCCAGTCCTTTACGTTTTGCCATGTTCGTATGTGCCTCAGAAACAGGGGTAAAAATTGAAGAATAGGAGGTTTGCCGGCCATTATATCGGTTACGGTAAATGAAAGGCTAAGTGTTGGTGTTATTTGACGATGAAAATCCACCATGATGAACACGACAAGCCGTGTCACCAATGGTTAGTGGTTTTAACTTGCGGTGGCTAACGTTGTATCGCTAACTTCATTGCGGCGTAATATCTCACCTGCAAGTGCAATGTAGGCAAGCGCGCCTTTAGACGCCTTATCATACGCAATGACCGGCATACCAAAACTGGGGGCTTCAGCCAGCCGGACATTACGCGGCACACACGTGCGATAAACCTTTTCGCCAAAGTGATTATGCAGCTGTTGAGACACATCACCCGTAAGGCTATTACGCGGATCATACATAGTACGTAGCAGCCCCTCTATTTTGAGGTTTGGGTTGAGCCTATCTTGAATGGTGTTAAT
Source organism: Teredinibacter purpureus (assembly GCF_014217335.1). Classification (NCBI taxonomy): domain Bacteria; kingdom Pseudomonadati; phylum Pseudomonadota; class Gammaproteobacteria; order Cellvibrionales; family Cellvibrionaceae; genus Teredinibacter; species Teredinibacter purpureus. The sequence continues at coordinate 861,586 of NZ_CP060092.1, forward strand.
GGTATTCACTAATGCCGACAATCCTTCCAGTGCATAGTATTCACACTGCATCGGTATGATGACCCCATCACAGGCGGTAAGCCCGTTAACCGTCAACATATTGAGAGACGGAGGGCAGTCAATCAATACAAAGTCAAACTGGTTACTGACTTCTGCTAACGCATTTTTCAACCGGTATTCGCGGTTATCTAAGGCCAACATTTCTACTTCGGCGGCCGTAAGATCACCATTAGCCGGCAATACAGAAAAGTGACCGTCTGGGGAAACCTGTAGTGAGCTTTCGAGACGCGTAAGCCCCATTAATACGTCATAGATAGAGAATTCAACACCGTTTTTATCGACGCCGCTGCCCATCGTGGCATTACCTTGTGGATCTAAATCAACAAGTAACACACGTTTTTTAGTAGCCGCTAGAGAGGCAGCCAGATTCACAGAGGTTGTTGTTTTACCAACACCACCCTTCTGGTTAGCGATAGCGTATATTTTTCCCACTTTATGGCCTTTAACTATTTGTTTTTAAATAGGTTTTTCTTTTTTCAATACAACTAAACAGCGCTGCTCATTGAGCCCTGGCACCTGCAAGGGAAAAGAGTTCTCGACCTTATAGTGTTTTTCGATTTCGCTCAACTCATGATCAGGAAAAACACCTTTCATTGCCCAGAAAACACCATTTTCATGAATAAGGTGATGACAGCCATCGGTCATATCTTTCAATGAAGCAAAAGCTCGGCTGATCACGCCGTCGTATAGGGTTTCGGGTTGATGGGTTTCCACACGACAGTTTTCGATCTGAACATTATCCAGGCTAAGTGTTTGTTTTACCTGAAAGAGAAAACGCGTTTTTTTACCGGCTGAGTCGAGCAAGGTAAAATGTCGGTCTGGGAAACAAATGGCAAGTGGTATGCCGGGCAAACCGCCGCCCGTTCCTACATCAATAAAACGTTGCCCTTCAATTAAGGGCGCAACCACTAAACTGTCGAGCAGATGCTTAACAATAATCCCTTCGAGATCGCGAATGGCCGATAGGTTGTACACCTTATTCCACTTGATAAATAGCTCAAGATACGTGCCGAGCGCGGTTATCTGTTCATCAGTGATGGGGTGCTTCAGTGAGAGGCAAGCAGAGCGCAATTGTGCGTGTAAAACGGCGTTAGTCACAGTAGGTAATTAGCCCGCAGAAAGGTGGTTAAAATTCTAATGAGCTTGGCATGATATAACACTAAGCCGAAGAGGGCGCGTTTTTCTCTTATGTTTACTAGGGTTTTTAACCGAACAGCGCTATTTTACCTTAAAGAACGGCTATCAACTTAGCGTAACCCGTACGGCTAATAGCGAATTGCTCGCCTGTTTTTAATACCGCCAGTTTGGTATCTTTACCTTCGGTTTCTATACCGGCAAGGTAGTCCAAATTAATAATAGAAGACCGATGAATACGGCAGAATTGTGAGGCGTCTAATAATTTCTCTAGGTTAGTTAATCGCGCCTGTTTAATATGGTTTTTTTCATTCGTGTGAATTACGACGTAATCATCTGCAGCTTCTATTGCCGATATATTATCTGTTGGAATAACAAAAACATCGCCTTTTTCTCGGATAAGAATTCGATTAAGCGGTGCGTTTTTCTGATTATGTTGCTGCAACAAGTTCTCGGATTTTGATGTGATATTTTCACTATCATCTATCAATGTTGCCATTCTAGTTTCGATTCTCTCAACCGTTTTGCGAAGCCTATCTTCTGCGATAGGTTTTAGTAGGTAATCAAGCGCGTTATTCTCGAAAGCTTGCAAGGCATATTCGTCGTATGCTGTTGCCAGTACTGTCAGTGGTGCGGCGTCGCCCAATAGGTCAAGTACATCAAAACCATCTAATTTGGGCATGTGTATATCAAGAAACATCACATCTGGCTTGCATTCATGAACAGCTTTAACGGCTTCTAGCCCATTTTCGCATTCAGCTATAATCGTAACATTAGGGTATTGCGCTAAACGGTGCTTAAGCGCTTCTCGAGCATGCCGTTCATCGTCAACAATAATTACGCTAATGGTCACAATATTCGTTTCCTGTCGTAGAGCCTTCGGGTAACGGGAGTAGTACTTTCACTGTAAAATAGTCTGAATCGCTCATTACGTTTACGCCACCTAGATCACCGTAGGTGTTTCTAATTCTTTTTCTAAGTGATGCTAAACCAATGCCTGTGCTGTTATTTTTTAGGCTATTTGCCTTCGTGCTTTCGTCATCATACGTATTTCGTACCGTCAATTGCATTCTGGTATTGATACGTTGAATATCCACAATTATTTCGCCAGGCTCTGTACTTGCATCAATTCCATGTTTAATACTGTTTTCAATAAGAGGAAACAAAATTAACGGTATAGTCGTTATCTCTCTACAGTTTTCTTCAATATTTAACCTATAACACAATCGATCACCAAATCGTTCGTGCTCTATACGTAAGTAGTTTTCGATATGCATTACTTCTTCATTTAACGTTACATATTTTTTTTTACTGTAATTGACACTGTACCGTAAAAAATCAGCAATATTGACACAAAAATCATGTATTTTTTCGGGTTGCACTAATGATAAGTTAGCCAACATATTAAGGCTGTTATATAGAAAATGTGGATGAACAGTCGCTCTAACTGTTTTTAGCTCTATTGTATTTAGTAATAATTTCTGTCTCAGTATATCGCTATTTTCTATTTCATTGTCATTTGCTATTAAATACACGTAATGAATCAGTATCCAAATAGCGTAGAGTATTGCCCCTAGTAAGTAGTTCGTTTCGAACATGTGCTGGTATAGTTCTAACGATACATTTAAGCCAAAGAGCGGAAGTTTTACCGCAAGGCCATATCCTATTAATAGCCACAACCCAATTGTTGCGGCTAGCACCACCAATTGGGTAATAATAAGCCGTACGGTATTGGTCGTTCCTATCGGTAGCCTTTGGCAAAGGTGATAATTTGTAAAACAGAAAAATATGAGAATAAAATACCAGGAAATTATTAGAGAGAAGCTTTCAATTAATGCGGTCTCATGCAAATAGGGTTGCATAGATTCAGTAACAAGTAGCGCTGCCAGTATTGAGATAAATAGCCAAAATATTAGTACCGCTTTAAATATTTTGGCTGACCCAAAGAGAGGATGCATATTTTAATAGCCGTATTAACGAAGGATATAGCAAAACACTAATGGTATTAGTTCCGTATTTCTATTCCACCCATAAAAGCGACACCCGATATTACGAGGTGCTTTTTCGGCATATTTAACTTATCCGCCAAGCAGGTCGTTTTATTCGAAATTCCGCCTAGAAAGGGCAACACTTTAACCGTTACCTGCCAATGCGGTGGTATTTTAAGTTCTATGCCCCCCATAAACGCGAGTACATCGAGCTCTATACGTTCCTGTTTTGTATCGGCTTCGCGAATATCAATATCGCCACCACCCATTACACATATTACGCTGCTATCGGTTAAGTTTTGAGAACGTGTACTAAAATACCCGCCACTTAATACGCTTACGATATCTATTTTAGTATCACTATCTTCATCGGAATGAATATCATCAATTTTATCAAAAAGTTCATAATCTTTAGTTTTATTGGAGATATCACTAAATGTTTTTTTCCAGTAAGTATTAAAATTATGTGTAGGGCGCAAAATATAGAAGCCAACCATTAATAGAATTAGCGGACCAATTATGGCGCCCATGCTTATGTTAAATATCTGATGTTGCGTTAGAAAGAATACAACGCCGAGCCCAATCAGTATAAAAGGTGCCGGGGTAGGTTTTTTGTTTTTAACTTTTTTGGTATTAAGTAGTATGCTGCCGCCTACAATAATTAATACGATAGGCCAATTAGAAATTATTAAACCGAAAAAGGTAAAACCAATATTATCGAAAAACATTAAGAGTGCCAACGCGATAATCCCTATACCCACAAGCATTCTGGGTGTCGTTTTACCGTTGTATTTTTTCATATAATACCTTCTAGACCTATAACAATATTTTTTGCGAGTGTACGAATACCAATTCCATCAAATATTAGTAGCGTGAAACAAACTGTTAGCGCCTTTGCTACGTTACATTCAGTGTGAAGCTTATCTTTCTTTTTTAAGACCAGGGCAACCGTTACCTTTTTTTATAAAGCCTCTACTATTGGCTAGTCTTTAGGCTCCATACGACTCTTAGTTTCTTCGGTTGCTTCAGCTTCGATGATTACGCCTTCTTCAGCGATTTCCTCTTCTTGGTGGGCAGGCCAGGAATCAAACGGAAAGGGTTTATTCTCGCTGTTATAACTTACAAAGAGTAGAGATTGTTGTATGAACCGCGTTAGTCCACTCGCTAGAATACGTAGGTTAGTATTGTCGGTACCCGTTCCAAGTACAAATAGAAACTGTACTACACATACCATCCACATAACGGCGCCCGCAAGATGCAGCAATATACTGTACAACATCATGTACGCTAACCTTATCCAATGACGGGTATTTTTGACGTTATTACTCAGTGCTTCTTGGTCGAGTGTTTGAGTATTCATTGCTAATCTCCTTTTGTTTGACTGCGTGCAGGTTACGCGCTCTAAATGCGGTAAGGGCGCTATTATCGGCCAACAGGCCTTTATTTTCGGTAAATGACGAGCGAGTGAGATTCTATCGATCAAACGAGCACTGTAGTAGTGTGCACGCAGAACGAATAGGCCGTTACAAAAAAATATAGGCGTTAACCGTCATCAACAAACAAGAATGAGGGAACGCCTTAGTAAAAGCTTAGCTGAGTAAGATTAACCTAAGGAAGCCAACTTTTGTTCTAACTTTGTGACCACAGCGTGCAATACTTCTAAGCGTGCACGATCTTTAAAGTCGGTATTAATAAGTACCCAGGGGGCGGCAGGCTTGTGGGTTTTATCCACCATATCACCTACGGCAACAACGTAGTGATCCCACTTGTCTCGGTTCCGATAGTCTTCTTCAGTAATTTTATACCGTTTGTGGGCGGTTCGTTCACGCTCCTGAAAACGCTTTAGCTGTTCATCTTTACTAATATTGAGCCAAAATTTCATGACTACGGCGTTGTGAATGGTTAACTGTTCTTCAAAGTCATTAATCTCTTGGTATGCTCGCTGCCATTGCTCTTGGGTAGCAAAACCTTCAACCCGTTCAACGAGTACACGACCGTACCAAGTTCTGTCAAAAATCATCATCTGGCCGTTACGAGGAATATTTCGCCAAAAGCGCCATAAATAATGATGTGCATTTTCTTCTTCGTTCGGTTTGGCGATGGGTTTTATTCGGTAGAAACCGGCATCCAATGGTTGAACAAGGCGCCTAATAGCACCGCCCTTACCAGCAGCATCCCATCCCTCAAACGCAAGCACGACGGGAATTCCTTGTTCACGAATCTTAAACATGAGTTTGCGTAAAGTCGTTTGCAGCGCTTTCAGCTCTGCTTTGCTTTTGGATTTATCGGGCCTGCGATCACGTGGCTCAGGTGGTATTTCGATAGACTTGGTGGTTAGCCGTTCAGTTATGCGGGGTGCATTAGCAGGTTGAACCGTGCCATCCAGCCAATCAGACAATTTCTCTTTAATGATATTAGCGACTTCAACGTTGCGCGTCTTTGCATGGGTGCCATCAACAATGTGCCACGCGTTACGCTGGCTGGAGGTTGCGTTTAAGGTCTTCTCTATCGCCAACATCGCATTAGGGTAATGTTTTAGCGCTAGTTCATCTTTGACATCAAAATAGGGCGTATCACGAATATCATCAACACGCTGCCGTAATACCGGTTCGTCTATATGTAACCAACACTTGATAATCAGTGCGCCCTCATCCATGTGTTTATTTTCAAAATTTTGAATGTAGGTTTCGCGCTTGCGGAGTTTATCTTCAGTTATCTCACCATTTAAAAACTGAACAATAGAGGTGCTCGTCCAATCTCTTAAATAGATAGCGATTTCACCTGCGCCGGGTAAATCTCGCCAGAAACGCCAAAAGAACGGATGAGCCTCATCTTCATGCTGGGAGGGGCCATAAGCGTTAACGGTCAAAAAGCGAGGGTCCATCCACGAAGCTAGGGTGTTTATCGTCTCGTGGCGGCCTGATCGGTCATCCCCCGCTATCACAATAATTACGGGCTTATCTTGTTCGGTTACACGTCTTTGGAGATGTTGCAGATCCGCCCGTAAACGTAAAACTCGGGCTTTATAGTCCGATTTTTTGAGGGCGACCGTCTTATTATGGCTGGAAAAGAGTATGTTCACGAGATTCCGTTTTCTGGCGAGGGTGGACTTTAGCATAGCAAAGCCACTCACTCCCCAGAAGGAAGCCCAATGCCAAACACGCAGAGCTTTGCTCTACATCATGATGGTTGTGATGCCCACTAGCGGTTATCGCGAAAGTGCTTTTGGTTTTTTGAGTAAGCCACGTTTTTTGAGGTAGATGAGCAACAATGAAATCGCGGCTGGGGTAATACCGGGGATACGCGACGCGCGCGCAATGGTATCGGGACGGAACTCGCTGAGTTTCTGTTTAAGTTCGTTGGACAAACCTTCAACAGACATATAATCGAACTCCGTTGGAATTAACGTATTCTTGTTTTGCTGCAAACGCGTAATTTCTTCCTGCTGACGGTCAATATAGCCTGCATACTTTGCCGCTATTTCTACTTGTTCCGCGATCTGAGGAATCAAACACGCCTCGCCCTTAAGCCCACCTAAATCGGAATAGCCGAGTTCAGGACGCTTCAGTAAATCCATTAGTGAGTACTCACGGTTCAGCGGAGACTTGAGTTTACCGGCAAGTTCATTCGCCTCTGCACTACCGGCTTGAATCCAAGTGCTGCGCATACGCTGAGTTTCACGTTCAACGGCTTCACGCTTGTCACAGAACGCACGCCAGCGCTTGTCATCAACCAAACCTAATTCCCGGCCTTTTTCTGTTAAACGCATATCCGCGTTATCTTCACGTAGCAGCAGCCGGTATTCGGCGCGGCTGGTAAACATGCGATAAGGTTCGCGCGTGCCCATTGTAATGAGGTCGTCAGCTAGAACCCCAATATAGGCTTGATCTCGCTCGGGGCACCACGATTCTCGCCCCTGAGCTTTCAATGCCGCATTGGTGCCAGCCAGCAAACCTTGAGCACCCGCTTCTTCATAGCCTGTTGTGCCATTAATTTGACCAGCGAAAAAGAGCCCTTGCAGAGATTTTGTTTCAAAACTGTAGCGCAAATCTTGAGGATTAAAATAATCGTATTCAATGGCATAACCTGGCCGCGTAATATGGGCATTTTCAAACCCTTTTATTGAGCGCACGAGGGCCAATTGAATATCAAACGGTAGGCTGGTTGATATTCCGTTTGGGTATAGCTCGTGAGTGGTTAAACCTTCTGGCTCAATAAAAATTTGATGGCTGTCTTTATCGGCAAAACGGTTAATTTTATCTTCGATAGATGGGCAGTAACGCGGGCCAACCCCTTCGATAATACCGGTAAACATAGGGGAGCGGTCAAATCCACTGCGGATTATGTCGTGAGTATTTGCGTTGGTGTGGGTGATCCAGCAGCACGTTTGTTCTGGGTGATCAGCGGCGCTGCCCATATACGACATAGCGGTAACCGGCGAGTCCCCCCACTGCTCTTCAAGTTCACTAAAATCTACAGAGCGCGCGTCGATACGCGGTGGTGTGCCGGTTTTAAGTCTATCTACGCGAAGCGGTAATTCTCGCAAACGATCTGCTAATGCAATGGAGGGAGGGTCTCCGGCACGCCCACCTGAGTGGTTTTCGAGACCAATATGAATTTTTCCACCCAAAAATGTACCTGCGGTTAACACCACACTAGGAGCCATAAACTTAAGGCCCATCTGGGTAATAACCCCTAGTACGCGGTCACCTTCAACAATTAAATCGTCGACAGATTGTTGAAAGATTAAAAGGTTTTCCTGATTTTCGAGAGTTTGCCGAACGGCAGCTTTGTAAAGAACTCTATCGGCTTGCGCTCTTGTGGCTCGAACAGCGGGGCCTTTACGGTTATTTAATACGCGAAACTGAATACCGCCTTTGTCCGTGGCTTTTGCCATGGCTCCGCCTAATGCGTCAATTTCTTTGACTAGGTGGCTTTTGCCAATTCCCCCAATGGCGGGGTTACAACTCATTTGGCCAAGTGTTTCGATGTTATGGGTTAACAACAGCGTTCGGCACCCCATACGTGCAGCGGCTAGGCATGCTTCTGTGCCGGCGTGTCCTCCGCCAATAACAATAACATCAAAATTTGTGGGGTAAATCATTTTAACAACTTGCCAGTAGGAGCATTAATTCGGTCGTGCATTATAGGGTTTGCGTTCAGAAATAGAACGGCTTTTTTATTTCAGAAATTTGAGGTGTTAATAGTAAAAATATAGATTAAGAATATATGAATATATAGATAAAGTTATTTTAGTTATTAATGTTAGTACCTTACTTTTTAGTGGATAACCCAATTTTATTCTTATATTTCAAGTGTTTATCGTAAGTGTAAGAGCACTATAAAAGAGGTATTAGCTGATGAACTGCTGCATACAAGCTGTAGTGAAAAACAGGGGTTACCCACGTGGTTAAAAATGCAGCATTATTTCGGTGGATAAAAAAAAATGTTCTCACCAACTTGTTAGGGGGTTATTAAGAGGTTGTTATATTTCGCACAAAATATCACCAGGGTGTTTGGCTAGCATGTGAGTTTCTTGTGTTTATCCTCTTATTTAAACGTTTAGCGTGTTTTTTTCGTGTGTTCGAATTGTGGATAAGCTGTGTCTTGGTGTGCATAAGTTTTATGAATGCATTTTTTTATTTCTAAAACAAATTTTTATAGGCGGTTAAACTTGCGTCCACGCATTGATGATTGGGGCGGTTTTATAGAAATGATTTGGCTTGAGGTGGGTTGGATAATTCAGCGTAACCAAGAAATGCGTGTATTCGAGTGAAAGGAGTGGAGGAGGGACCGTCAATTTGAGTGGGGAAGAGGTCTGTGTTTACTTGCCAATACAAAAACTTGAAAAGATCTTTCCTAGTAGGTCGTCTGGCGTAAACCGGCCGGTAATTTCACTAAGGTGATCTTGGGCAAGGCGAAGGTCTTCAGCCAAAAGCTCTCCGGCAGCGTGGGTTTCTAGCTGTATTTTACCGGCCTCAAGGTAAGTTTGGGCGTTATGTATGGCTTCTATATGGCGACGGCGAGCGCTGAAACCACCTTCTGTGACGGTTTGGTAACCCATAACCTGCTTAAGGTGATCGCGTAAAACTTCAAGGCCTTCACCGGTTTTGGCTGAAAGGGCTATAGTGTGATTGTCGTCGGCTGTCGCGGGGGAGGTAAAGCCACTTTCATCGACTTTATTGTAGATTAGCGTCACCTTATGGCGGCTTTCAGGGTGCTTCATGAGTTGCAGCCAGTAATCCTCCGTTTCGATTTCGACCTGTTCGTTGCTATCAATCATTAGTAGGATTCGGTCAGCTTGATCGATTTCTTGCCAAGCGCGCTCTATACCAATTTGTTCTACTTTATCGGGGCTATGACGTAAGCCCGCCGTGTCGATGACATGCAGTGGCATACCATCTATGTGTATATGTTCACGAAGAACATCTCGCGTAGTGCCTGCAATATCGGTGACGATGGCGACTTCGCGTTCAGCTAGCGCGTTTAAAAGGCTCGATTTCCCTGCGTTGGGACGACCCGCAATCACCACTTTCATACCTTCTCTTATTAATACGCCTTGCTTAGCGCTGTTTAGAATGGCTTTTGTGGTGTGGAGTAAACTGTTTAAATCGCCGAGTACTTTGCCGTCGCTAAGGAAGTCGATTTCTTCTTCTGGAAAATCAATCGCAGATTCAACATACATGCGCAAGTGTGTTATTTGGTCAACTAATGTATCGATCTTCTTTGAAAATTCACCCTTAAGGGAGTTTAGTGCCTGTTTTGCTGCGTGTTGAGAGCTGGATTCGATGAGATCGGCAATAGCTTCCGCTTGGGCAAGGTCAAGTTTATCGTTTAAAAATGCGCGCTCTGAAAATTCGCCAGGTAGTGCCATTCTCGCACCGCACTGAAGTATAACCGCCAGTAACATATCTAGAATTACAGGGCCGCCGTGCCCTTGAAGTTCGAGTATGTCTTCGCCGGTGAAGGAATGCGGGTTTTGAAAATACAGCGCAATGCCTTGGTCTAGAGGGGTGTGGTCAATATCATTAAATGGGGTATAGGTGGCTTCGCGAGGGTGTGGAACGAACCCCAGAAGTGATTGTGCGATAGAGCGTGTGTTGGGGCCGGAAATTCGAATAATTCCGACACCACCGCGACCGGGGGCTGTAGCTATAGCGGCAATGGTGTCGGTTGTCATAATGCAATGATTACGGTTGTTTAACTATTTTCAATCTTCTTCGTAATGAAGTATTGCTGAGTAATCGATAGGGTGTTGTTCACTACCCAATAAAGTACTAAGCCAGCTGGGAACATCATAAAGAGTGCTGTAAAGAATATGGGCATCATCTGCATTATTTTAGCTTGCATGGGGTCGGGTGGTGTTGGGTTCAATTTTTGTTGAATCCACATGGTTGCACCCATGAGCAATGGCAATACAAAGTAAGGGTCACGAACACTTAGATCGTGTATCCATAAAAAGAAAGGAGAGTGCCGTAACTCTACGCTTTCCATCAGTGTCCAGTAGAGCGCAAGGAAAACCGGCATTTGTAGCAGTACCGGTAAGCAACCGCCCATCGGGTTTACTTTCTCTTTCTTATAGAGCTTCATCAGCTCACCAGACATTTTCTGGCGGTCATCCCCGTAGCGCTCTTTTAGTTCAGCCATCAACGGTTGAACTTTGCGCATTTTGGCCATGGAGCGGTAGCTCATTGCGGAGGGGTAGAAGAAAAGCAATTTTATCGAGCAGGTTAGCAAAATAATGGCGATACCCCAGTTTCCTACCCAGCCATGGATTTTTTCTAGGCCGAAGAAGAGGGGTTTGGCTATCATCCACAACCAACCGAAGTCGATGGTAAGGTCGAGGTGAGGGGATATTGCCGACAGCGTACGAATGTTTTTAGGGCCCGCGTAGAATGATGCGCTTAGGCTGCCAGTGCTATTCGGTGCAATGGTGGTAGATTCACTTGTAAAACCAAGTAGATAGATATCAGACGAACGATTTTTACGTAAATTGAAGTGATTGGTTTTGTCGGCGTCGGGTATCCAGGCGCTGATAAAGTAGTGCTGGATCATTGCCACCCAACCGCCTACAAGTTCTTGTTTAACCGCTTTTTCGGCTAAATCGTCGAAATCAATTTTTTTGTAGTTGGTGTCTGGCGTTGTAATGGCAGCGCCCAGGAAGGGCTTCATACTAATACCGGTGCCAGTGGTTGGGTCGTAGCTGTCTCGCTTTATCTGGCCAAACATATTAGCCTGCCAGTCGGAGGCCGACTTATTCGTCACAATGTATTCGACGCTGACTAGGTGGCTGCCGCGGTTAAAGGTAAAACGCTTTGTGATATCGGCGCCAGCTTGTTGGAGATTTAGGTCTACCACCAGTTTGTCGTCATTTTCATCGAGCGAGAAAACTGTTTGGGCAACGGAGAACACGGGGCGTGTGGTATTGCCATCTGTTCCATTGGGCCCTACTAAACCGGATTGCGCAATATAGGTATGCGATTCAGTTCTGTTTAATAGAATGAATGGGTTGTCCGATTCGTTTAGCTTCGCGTTGTAATCGAGCAACGCTACTTTAACGATATCACCACCTTTAGTATCGATTAAAATCTGAGCATTGTCGGTATTGACCGTGATTAGCTGCGAATAAGCGGCTAAAGATGGGGATGTGTCGTTTGGGTTACCTTGTGCGGTACGTGCAACCGGAGCTTCGGGAATATCGGAAAGTTCAGCCGAACTAATCCCTTCAGGGGTTGTAGGGATATTAACCGGGTTATTGGGCGCAGGAGAGGCCGCCAATGTTGTCTCATTGCTTGAAGGTGCGCTGAGTTCTATTTGTTTTTCTTGAAACTCATTCCAGCGTATAAACAGCAAGAATAAAATAATTAATATGCCCCCAATGAGCGAATTTCGAAGCCAATTCATGGTGGATAAATACCGTTTTAGTGATGTTGATTATGGTGAGAAGAGCTTTTTGGATTGGGAACAGGGTCGTAGCCGCCTTTGTGCCAAGGCTGGCATCTTCCTATGCGTTTTAAAGAAAGCCAACTGCCGTGAAAAACCCCGTGCATGTGAATAGCGTCGATGGTGTAAGCAGAACAGGTAGGCTCGAAACGACACCGCGGTCCAATAAGAGGGCTGATCATATAACGATACGCGTAAACTGGAAGCAATATTAGGTGCTGAGCAATAGATCTGTCAGAGCGATTTAAGTTCGCTTTTCGGGATTTTGTGCTCTTTTGGCAACACGTTTCCATAGTTTTTCGAGAGTTTCGCGCAGTTCATTATTGGCGATTTGGTCGCCGCCCCGTCGGGCCAGAACTATAGCATCTATTGGTGGCAGATTGTGTTGTTTAAGGCGGAATGTCTCGCGAATAAGACGCTTTACGCGGTTGCGTTGAACGGCGTGGCGTATATTTTTTTTGGCAATAACTAAGCCCAACCGAGGGTGGCCGACCGTATTAGTTTTAGCGAGAATTAGAAAGTGTTGATGCGACGCTTTGAATAAAGCGTTATCGAAAACGGCAGAGAACGCGCCAGAATTTAAAAGTCTGTCGGTTTTTGTGAAAGATAATTCCTTCATCCGGTCAGAGGTTTCCACCCCGGCGTTCTGCGTGATACTTATTAAGCCGCTAGCTGCGCACGACCTTTTGCACGACGGCGAGCTAATACCTTGCGGCCAGCTTTAGTTGCCATGCGGGCACGAAATCCGTGGGTACGCTTGCGCTTCAAATTACTGGGTTGAAACGTTCTTTTCATTGCAGTTCACCTAGTTTGTACTGAGGAGAAAAACACTCCTCATATCAATAAAATCGGTTCTGGAAAGTTTACCTATAACAGTACACTCCCAAAGGACGCGCGATTGTATAGAACCCTAAGCGCAAAATCAATTAACACACGTAGTTTACACGGTGGTTTGGCCAATATCTCTAGCAGGAACAAAGGTCTTATGATGGGGGTAGGGGCTTATATTCGGGTAATTGACAGTTTTTACAGTAGTTATAAACAGGTTTATACACAGGTTCGTTGTTTTTTGGCGTTTGAAACACTTCATAAAATTTGTTTTATTTTTTGGGTTGGGTTTCGCTAACTGGCGGATTTAAAAGGAAAAATAAATATAGGGTGTTGGTTTTTAGTCTACTCACCTGTGGATAACACGATCATTTGGGAGTACACTAGCGGCCGCCTGTTGATAATTAGGCGTATCGGATTAGCCAAACACGCGGTAATTTCAGTGGTCGGTTCAGTGGGGCGTTGTCTTTCTGGGCTAAAAGCGTTGGTTAAGTGCTTTAGTAGGATTGGTAAAGGCGTTTTTTACCTGTTTTTAGCGTCTATAATAAGCGCCCAGAATTCGTGTTAATAAGAGTGGTTCCTGCAGCGCATGTATAATCGTGTGTTCTTTATTGTTTCGCCCTCCTTACCTATGGGTTAGTCGTGGGTAGTGTTGTTTTCGTTAATAGTAGTGATGGAGTTGATACTTGTCCGACATGTCGTGGGAATCTTGCGTTTCCTGTTTGCAGTCTGAGCTGCCTGCACAGCAATTTAATACCTGGATTAGGCCGTTAAAGCCTAGCGCAAGTGCCGGAAATAGATTGTCTCTCGTTGCGCCCAATAGATTTGTCCAGGATTGGGTAAATGATAAATACCGGTCTCGTATTGAAGAAATACTGGTACAGCAAGCGGGTGCCTTTCAGGCCATTGATATTAGTGTTGCGCCGCGTACCAATAACGGTTTTGTCGTTCCAGCACGCGCACCACAACCCGTTTCGTCGCGGCCAGCGCCTACTGTTGCACAGCCAGTGCAGGTTCCAGTCGGTAACAGTCAAGCTACCCATTCCGATTTTGATGATTTCTCCTTTCAAACCGATCTTTCTGTTCCACCGGCTGCGCCTCATCCTGAGCCAATCGCGGCGCCTAATGTTATTGCCGCTGGGCCAGAGACATTTAGAGCAGCGGGTGAATTGTTGGGTAACGATCCTCACGGTTCGGCGTCATTGCACGCTAAATTCGATGATATCGCCGCTAGTCGCGCAAGAAAGAAAGATGTAGAAGGCGGGATTCAGCATAAGAACAACCTTAACGCTAATTTTATCTTTGATAACTTTGTGGTGGGTAAGTCCAATCAGCTTGGTTTAGCAGCCGCAAGCCAAGTGGCTGAAAATCCAGGGGGCTCTTATAACCCGTTATTCATTTATGGTGGTGTTGGTCTAGGTAAAACCCACTTAATGCATGCTGTAGGAAATGCATTAGTGGAGCGAAAGCCTGGCGCGCGGGTTGTTTATTTACATTCTGAACGATTCGTTGCGGATATGGTTAAGGCCCTTCAGTTAAACGCCATTAATGAATTTAAGCGTTACTACCGTTCAGTGGATGCGTTGTTGATCGATGATATTCAGTTTTTTGCGGGCAAAGAACGCTCGCAAGAAGAATTTTTCCATACCTTTAATGCGTTGTTAGAGGGTGGCCAGCAAATTATCTTAACTTGCGATAAATACCCTAAAGAAATCAATGGGTTAGAAGAGCGATTGAAATCTCGTTTTGGTTGGGGGTTAACCGTCGCTATAGAGCCACCAGAACTTGAAACGCGTGTAGCCATTTTAAAACGCAAGGCCGAGTCTGTTTCTATACCTTTACCGAACGATGCGGCGTTTTTTATTGCGCAGCGTATTCGGTCAAATGTACGAGAATTGGAAGGGGCTTTGAAACGCGTAATAGCTAATTCACACTTTACGGGCCGTGATATCTCCGTTGAATTGGTACGCGAATCGTTAAAAGATTTATTAGCACTGCAAGATCGCTTAGTGAGTATTGATAATATACAGCGTGTTGTTGCAGAGTATTATAAAATCAAGGTTTCCGATTTACACTCAAAGAGGCGCAGTCGCTCTGTTGCGCGCCCAAGACAGGTGGCTATGTATCTTTCTAAAGATCTTACTCATCATAGTTTGCCGGAAATTGGCGATGCATTCGGCGGGCGTGATCATACGACTGTGCTGCACGCTTGCCGAAAAATAAAAGAACTTCAAGAGTCAGACGCTGATATTCGCGAAGACGTTAAAAACCTGTTGCGTACACTCACAACCTGATTACCCATCACCGCATTCTTGCGTAACCCGTTTAATAAAGAGAAGCTGTATGAAATTTGCCGTTTCGCGCGAAGCTTTAATCAAGCCTTTGCAATTGGTCGCTGGTGTAGTTGAGCGACGTCAGACACTGCCAGTATTGGCCAACGTACTTTTAGTGATAGAGGGCAGTCAGTTGTCTCTCACGGGTACCGATTTAGAAGTGGAGATAGTAGGGCGGGTTCAGTTAGATGGTGCGCCTGGAGACGGAGAGATTACTGTACCTGCAAAGAAGTTTTTAGATATATGCCGTGCCTTACCAGAAGGTTCAGTGATCGAATTTTCTCTTAAAGATCAAAAGGTTACTGTCAAAAGTGGTCGAACTCGTTTTACGCTATCTACGCTTCCGGCAAACGAGTTCCCAACCGTAGAGCAGGGGGCTGATGACATTAATTTCTCTAGTGAGCAGAAGGAAATTAAGCGGTTAATTGATCGCACCAGCTTCGCAATGGCACAGCAGGATGTTCGGTATTATTTAAACGGAATGTTGTGGGAGGTACGCCCTAACGAGCTACGGGTAGTCGCGACCGATGGGCATCGTTTGGCAATGTGTACGCGCCCTGTAGTCGGTATAGAGATTGCCGAGCCTAAACAAGCTATTTTGCCGCGCAAGGGTGTTATAGAATTGTCACGCTTACTCGTAGATGGCGAGGAGCCTGTAGAAGTTTCCTTGGGTTCTAGCCATATTCGTGCAACCACGCCGGAATATACCTTCACCTCTAAACTCGTCGATGGCAAATTCCCGGATTACGAACGCGTTTTACCGAAAGGTGGCGATAAGATAGTGCTGGGTAATCGCGCCGATCTTAAACAAGCTTTTGCGCGAACGTCGATCTTATCGAACGAAAAATACCGTGGCGTTCGCTTAGAGTTAGAGCAAGGCCTTCTTACTATTATTGCCAATAACCCGGAGCAGGAAGAAGCGAAAGACCAAGTAGTAGTTGATTATGTTGGTGATTCGTTAGAAGTTGGGTTTAACGTCAGTTATTTACAGGATGTCACTAACGTACTGGATTCCGAAAGTATAAAATTAACGCTTGCCGATTCTAATAGCTCTGCATTACTCGAAGAGCCCGAAAATTCGGATTCGGCCTACGTCGTAATGCCAATGCGTCTGTAGGTATAACTCGGTGTTTATGCGCGTCTATTCGGCTCTACATGCCCCATCTCAGTAAACTCAAGATACAGTCCTTCCGAAACCTTCGCTCTGTTGAAATACAGCCGAGTGAAGGTATCAATTTAATCGTAGGCCAAAATGGCTCCGGTAAAACTTCTTTGCTTGAAAGTATAAGTGTACTGGCCCATGGACGGTCATTCCGTACACACAAGTATCGACGATTGATCACTCATGATGAAACCGGTTTTACGGTATTTGGGGAGCTGGGGCACGGGCAAAGTGGTGTTCAGCAAAAGTTGGGTATTACGCGTGAGGCAAGAGGGGTTATCCGTATCCGTATTGATGGGAAACCAACCTACACCGCAGCGGAGCTTGCACAGCAGCTACCCCTTTTAATTTTAAACGCTTCCTCTTTCCAGTTGTTAGAAGGTTCCTCACGCCATAGAAGGCAGTTTTTCGACTGGCTGGTGTTTCACGTGAAACATGAGTATAAAAACTGCTGGAAGGACTACTCCAAATGCGTCAAACATCGGAATAGTTTGCTCCGATCTGGTAAAATTAGCGCCCCCGAGCTAGCCCCATGGGATAGGGAGTTAGTGCAGTTAGCGGAGCTAATAGAGGCTATGCGGGGCGATGTTTTTACCCAGTATAGAGAAGAGTTTTACCGGGTACTGAATACCTTTGAGTTTACGCACGATAAGAGCGGTGATATTGGCTCTAAAGACAGCCTTACGTTAAGTTACCACTCCGGCTGGAAAGAGGGCGTTAGCTATTCAAAGCAGCTAATCGCTAATCTGGATAGAGACACTAAGCTCGGTTACACCAGTGTTGGTTCCCACAAAGCTGATTTAAAAATAAGCTTAGGAAAGGTGCCAGCGGTAGAGTTGCTTTCTCGCGGCCAACAGAAATCCGTTATTACGGCTTTGTTTCTTGCAGAAGCTAACGTGTTTCATACGTTAACAGGCCGTAAACCGGTAATTTTGCTCGACGATCTACCGGCGGAACTTGATGCCGAAAATTTACAGACAGTGGGGGAGGCTATACGCCGGCTTTCTACACAAGTCTTTGTTACGGCTATTGAGCCAGAAATGATTACAGATTGTTGGCACCTGCCGACAATAGACACTTTAAAGATGTTTCACGTGGAACATGGGAAGGTCCAAGTTACCACCTAATGCACAAATAAGAGATGAACTCGAACTATGAGCGAAGAACATAACTACGACTCGTCAAGTATCAAGGTGTTAAAAGGCCTAGATGCCGTACGTAAACGCCCCGGTATGTATATCGGTGATACGGATGACGGAACTGGCCTTCACCATATGGTATTCGAAATTGTCGATAACTCGATAGATGAAGCGCTCGCGGGCCACTGTAGCGAGATTCGCATTGTCATCCATCCTAATGAATCGATCACCGTGTCTGATAATGGCCGTGGTATTCCAACCGAAATGCATGAAGAGGGTGTTTCGGCCGCCGAAGTAATTATGACCGTACTTCACGCCGGTGGTAAATTTGACGATAACACCTATAAAGTATCGGGTGGCCTCCACGGTGTAGGTGTTTCTGTTGTAAATGCGCTGTCAGCAAAACTAAAGCTCACTATCCGCCGCGGTGGACAAGTATGGGAACAGGTGTACAAGCACGGTGTTCCTCAAGCGCCACTAGCTGTAATTGGTGAAACCGATAGCAGTGGTACAGAAGTGCATTTTGTCCCCTCTGGCGAAACATTTACCAATATAGAGTTCCATTTTGAGCAATTAGCTAAGCGTTTACGCGAACTTTCTTTTCTTAATTCTGGTGTGCGTATCGTTCTACAGGATGAGCGTAGCGGGAAAGAAGAAGCCTATGAATATGAAGGTGGATTAAGAGCGTTTGTAGAGTACTTGAATCAAAACAAGAACCCCGTGAATAAGGTTATGCATTTTACAACGCAACGCGAAGAAGACGGCGTAGGCGTTGAAGTTGCAATGCAATGGAATGATGGTTTCCAAGAAAACATCTTTAGTTACACCAATAACATCCCCCAGCGCGATGGCGGCACACATTTGGCGGGCTTTCGATCGGCGCTTACGCGTGGTTTGAATACGTATATAGAGCGTGAAGGTATTGGTAAAAAAGAAAAAGTAAATACTACGGGCGATGATGCTCGCGAAGGCCTAACAGCTATTATCTCCGTGAAAGTACCAGACCCAAAGTTTTCTTCCCAGACAAAAGACAAGCTAGTGTCGTCTGAAGTAAAAACAGCTGTAGAGCAGGAGATGGGCGCATCGTTCAATGATTACTTGATGGAAAACCCACAAGAAGCAAAGCAAATTGTAGGCAAAATGATTGAAGCGGCCAGAGCGAGAGAAGCGGCGCGTAAGGCCCGTGAGATGACTCGTCGTAAAGGCGCTCTTGATATAGCAGGGTTACCGGGAAAACTGGCCGATTGCCAAGAAAAAGATCCAGCACTCTCTGAAATATACCTAGTGGAGGGTGATTCTGCGGGCGGTTCAGCTAAACAGGGCCGCGATAGACGCACACAAGCTATATTGCCGTTGAAAGGTAAAATCCTTAATGTTGAAAAAGCCCGTTTCGACAAAATGTTATCGAGCGTAGAAGTGGGTACGCTTATTACCGCATTAGGTTGTGGTATTGGCACTCAAGAATTTAATGCCGATAAACTTCGATATCACAGTATTATTATCATGACGGATGCTGATGTGGATGGTTCCCACATTCGTACGCTTTTACTGACGTTCTTTTTCCGCCAAACGCGCGAGTTAATTGAACGTGGCCACATCTTCATTGCGCAGCCACCACTCTACAAAATTAGTAGAGGCAAGCAAGAGCAATATATTAAAGATGATGAAGCGTTAATCGCTACTTTAACCAGCGCAGCCCTAGATACCTCCAAGCTGCATCTCTCGGCCGATGCGCCACCGTTAGCGGGAGACAAGTTAGAAACGTTGGTAAAAGACTATCGCGCAACTATGAGTGTTATTAATAAGCTCTCACGCGTATACCCAGAAGAAGTCTTGCAAGAGTTGGTCTATCTAGTGCCAATGGAAGCCGATACTATGGGCGAAAAAGCGCCGGTAGATGCTTGGGTGGTAAAACTTCAAGGTCGTCTCGATACTCTCAACGAACATTCTAAAACCCATAGTTTCAAAGCCCAGGTGATTGAAAATAAAGAGCGCGGTGAGTTCACGCCATTATTAACCGTAACGGCACACGGCGTAGACCACGACGTTCGTATGAGCTCTGAGTTGTTTGCCTCTGATGAATACCGAAACATCTGTGCGTTAGGTACACAGCTCGACGGGCTGTTTGAAGAGGGCGCCTATGTTGCAAAAGGTGAACGTCGTTTTGAGGTCGATAACTTTGCTGACGCGCTCGACTGGATAATGACCGAATCCAAAAAAGGCTACAATATTCAGCGTTATAAAGGGCTAGGGGAGATGAACCCAGAACAACTTTGGGAAACGACCATGGACCCAGAAACGCGCCGTATGCTGCAGGTAAGGGTTGAAGACGCCATAGCGGCTGATCAAATCTTCACGTGCTTAATGGGCGACCATGTTGAACCTAGGCGAGAGTTTATAGAAACGAATGCACTTGCTGTTGCAAACCTAGACGTTTAACCCAAGAGTAGCGGAGCAAGGATGCAGATATGAACATGAATGAAGACGATATTATTTACGGTGAAACCGTCAGTATTAAAAATAAAGTTTTCGCCGCAATACTGTGTTTTTTATTGGGTGTATTGGGTGTACACAGGTTCTATGTAGGCCGTGTAGTAACAGGTATTATTCAGTTTTTAACGTTAGGTGGTTTAGGTGTTTGGGCGTTTATCGATTTTATTATTATCCTCATGGGTAAGTTTGAAGATAGCGACGGCCTAAAATTAATTTGATACCCTATAAGTGTCATCATTAATTGCACAGTAAAAAGGCGAGTTTTTAACTCGCCTTTTTACCATTCGAATAAAAATAATTAGTTCCATTTTAATCAAAAATTATGAAAATAATAACCGCTAGTATTTTATTGTTTACGACATCTTTTAGTTGGGCCCATGGCGTATCGGAAGAAGCGTATGCCCGAATGGCTAACGCCACCGCTTTCGACTATATAGCACTCGGCGCGGAGCATATGCTAACGGGCTACGATCACCTGCTTTTTTTACTAGGTGTGGTTTTCTTTTTAGATAATGTAAAAGACATCGTAAAATTTGTAACAGCATTTACGTTGGGCCATTCACTAACACTTATACTAGCGACCGCTTGGGGTATACAGGCAAATTATTATCTTATCGATGCCGTTATCGCGCTAACGGTCTCGTATAAAGCGTTTGAAAACCTTGGTGGTTTTCAGCGCTGCTTACAGGTTCGATCACCCAATATTGTCGTCATGGTTTTTGTGTTTGGGTTAATTCATGGTTTTGGATTATCAACACGCTTACAACAATTACCGCTCAACAATGACGGTATTATCGCTAAGGCCATTGCTTTTAATGTTGGGGTCGAGATAGGCCAAATAGCGGTACTGTGCCTGTTTTTACTTATGCTGGCTGTTTGGCGCCGTCGCCAAAGTTTTATCGTATTTAGCCGAGTGGCGAATACCGTTTTAATATTGATGGGGGCTGTTTTATGTTTAATGCAATTGCACAGCTACCAACATAGTGCTTATGTAGATGACTTTCCTTTAAGTGACGATAATCACTATCACGCCCATGAAGATATCAATGCAGCGGAAAATAAAGAGCCTACGTTAAACTACCCAAAACGGGTGCACCTACCCAATGCACTGTTAACCCCGTCATCGGAAGCTTCTCCTGTTAGTCAGTAAACACTAAAGAGTAAAAACTATAATGAAAACATTTAATGCGATTGTAATTCTCGTGCTATTAACGTTCAGCTGCGCCAAAACAATAGCGCACGGTGATCACGACCATCATGAACCCATAACAGCCTCAAAAGCGAAAGAAATTGCGCTGTACATTACGGGCGAGTTTACGCAAAGAGATGTTGGCTTACCCTTTGGTCAATTACCGACTAGCTGGAAATCTTTGTCACAAGAATCCGCTGTGATCAAAGAACAAACGGACGAGTACTATATTGTAGCGATCGAAAATAAAGCTGTTGAAAAAACGTTGTTCATATTAATGGCGGCAACGGGCGAAGTGTACGATGCAAGTTTTGTGGGAGATTTTCCTTTACTGAACAAATAAGAGCGTAAAAATTATGGGGCCTGTTTGAAGGCCCCCGATTCTAGTGTTGGTTAAACCAGGTTTGGGTCTTTAACCAAGCGACTAGTTCATCAGCCATCTTTCGATGATTCTCAACACGAGGGTGCAAATTGTGCCAATGGTCGAATACATAATGGCTTAGCTGGCTATCTTCTGCTTCCATTTGCTTTACAACGGCCTTCCACGCAGTGATTAAACGCGTACTTTTTGCACCGCCAAACATACCACCACGAAGAATAACAATTCTACTATTGGGGTACGCGAGCCTCACCTCTCTTACCAAATCTGTGTAGCGTTTGGTGTAATCCGTTGGAAACGGAAGCTGTTTATTCGTCGTAAAGGAATCGTCGTTCTCACCAAAATTCATAAAAACAACGTGAGGGTTATAACTGCTTAAGTCAGCTTTTGGTGCGGTTGGGTCTGGATAATAACGGTCCCATACTTGGCCAATGCGATAAGCCTGATAACCCATGGAAATACCCACACCGCTAATGGCGATATTGCGATAATCGGCAGAGAAATCGCTTGCCACCATTGCGGCGTAACTTTTGGCGTTGTTATGAGTGGAGAAATCGCCCCATTGGTCTTCTTCCCCATCTTCGTTACAAGCACCTGCGGTAATGGAGTCACCGTAAAAGATAAAACGGTGTTTGGCATTAGAAGCCGGCAATGCAGCAACCTGTGCGCCATTATCGGTTACCACGCCTTCAAACCCTACATGCCCAACACTGGCTTCGGAACGCTTAAAGAGCGCTATAGTGTTCCAACCTTCCGATAAGGTTAGTGGGCTTTTAACTGTGCCATTCGTGGCTTTTAGTACGGCCTTGGTATCGCCAACCGTTAAGTCGAAATAAACATTACCTTCCAAACCGGAAAAGCGAAAGGCTAACGCGTTACCTTTAACCCGCGCTGTAACGGTCGAGCCCTGCCAAATAAGTACGGGCACCGCCTTATTCGCAAAATCTATACGACCCGAGTACTGAAAAGCACTGTTCGTGGCGTCTACGTTTTTCGCGACCGCCGTACCACTGCATAACAGCGTCGCCAGTAATGTAATGATGCCGCCAAATGTTGCAGCAAATTTTTTACGATTTTTTAACATAGCAAGTAAGCAATACGATACGTGTACCATTAACCTTTCCCTCAATGTGTTCTGGATTAGCGCAGAGTGAGATATTACGAACGGCGGTGCCGCGTTTGGCAGTAAACCCCGTTCCTTTTACGTCTAAATCTTTAATAATAGTGACGGTATCACCGCCGGCTAATAAAGCACCATTTGAATCTTTTGTTGCGACTAAATCATCGAAAAAGGCGGGATCACTTTGTGCCCACTCGAGCTTCTCGTCATCGATATACAGAACATCCAGAAGGTCGGATGCCCAAGCAGCTTGTTTATATTTCGTTAGTAACCGCCAAGCCATCACTTGCACAGCGGCCTCTGGGTTCCACATGGAATCTTTAAGGCAGTGCCAATGAGATTCGTCGAGGGTTACGGGGTTTGATAGCTGACCATGGCAAACCGCACATAACAGGATATCAACGTTTATTGAAACGTTGCCGGGAACCTCGAAACCGGTAAGTGAGTGTTCACTACCACATAGCTCACATTTGTTTCCACTGCGCGCTATTAATGTATCGCTTGATGACATGAGTGACTTCCTAACTGTTATGTAAATAAAGCGCGCGAGTGGCGCTGGTAATCCATAGTAGAGCGTTTAATAATTAGCGTATTCAACGTCCACTAAAAGTAGAGTTTAATGTCCTACCCATCGCCCGCGCATACTATCAATCCCGTGGTGGTTTTCCAATTAATGCCAGTATTAATGGTGATATTAGCGCTCGGTATTGGCGGCGGTATTGTTAACCCGCTGCTGGAATACCAACGTGATGCTATTTTAGAGGGAGAAATTTGGCGTGTTTTGAGTGGTCATCTTGTGCACCTAGGCGTAACACACACACTACTGAATCTACTTGGCTTTGTGTTAATCGCGTATATATTTAGAGCGCTAGTGTTGCCCATTGTCTGGTGGCTTAGTGTTTTCACGCTCGCCGTGGGAATTAGTATTTTATTGTTAATCTACAACCCCGCGTTACACTATTACGCAGGCCTTAGCGGCGTGTTACACGGCTTATTCGTTATGCTCGCAATTATAGCGCTATGGGCACCACGTGAATTTAACCGATTATCGTTGTTCACCATGCTTGTGTTTGTATTTGCAAAGCTCGTTTACGAACAAACAACCTACTATTCTGCAGGCTATATAGAAGCAGCGATGAACGCTCCCGTGATTGTTGATTCTCACCTCTATGGCGCGTTACTTGGTTTCGTTATTGGTTTTGTGAATGTTGCCTTTAAGCACGGATATAAGCGTGCCCTGAAAATGGCCGGTTAAAATGCTGTCATGCAGCATGTAATGCGCTAAACTTTATCTACCCCTCCACACCCGCCTACCCAATGGCCGGTTATGTGAAGTTCTACTAGTAACCCTAATAGGAGCTTTACCATGCTTTGGCAACCCGATGACACACGCGTTCAGCAGTCGGAGATGTGGCGTTTTATTGCCTATATTGATAACGCCCACTCGCTAGAAAAGCCCGACTACGCCTCCCTTTATACTTTTTCGATCGAAAATCCCGCTTTATTCTGGACTGAGCTCTTTCACTTTTTTCAGGTGACATTCGAAGGTGAACTGATACCTGCGGTAACCGATATTGGGTTCCATCATTACGGCTGGTTCCCAAACGTAAAACTGAATTTTGCCGAAAATTTATTGGCTAAAGGTGAAGATAAAACCGTAGCGATACAATCGTTGTTAGAAAACGGCGAAAAACAAAGCCTAACCTATGCCGAGTTAAAGCAACAGGTAGCCAGCTTACAACAACAATTGAACGACGTGTTTAAAGAAGGCAATGTGCTTGCCTGCTACATGCCGAATATTGCCGAAACCGTTATCGCAATGTTGGCGACTACCGCACTGGGAGGTGTGTTTACCTCAACGAGCGCCGATTTTGGAATTGAAGGGGTTATTGATCGTTTTGGCCAATCAAAGCCAACCGTACTTATTGCGTGTGCAGGTTATGAATATGGTGGCAGATATTTTGACTGTACCGCCAAGATAGCCAGTATCGTAGAACAGATACCCTCTATCAAAAAAGTGATTGTGGTTGACCGCTACCACTACCAACCCAACATCGGCAGTATACAGAATGCTGAATTTTGGCAACCCCAACCGGTAGGTGGCCGAACGGCCATTACGTATAAACGCAGAGCATTCAACGCACCGCTCTACATCGTGTATTCCTCCGGCACTACCGGCAAACCGAAGTGCATCGTACACGCCAATGGTGGCGTGTTACTTCAGCACATAAAAGAAATTGGCCTACACTGTGATCACAATGCTGATAAAACCCTGTTCTTCTTCACAACCTGTGGGTGGATGATGTGGAACTGGCTCGTTAGCTCACTTTATTTTGGCGGCACCACAATACTCTACGAAGGCTCGCCAGCTTACCCAAGCTTCGAACGTTTTATCCGGATTATCGACGACGAAAAAATCAATATATTTGGAACGTCACCTAAATACCTAAAAGCATTAGAAGACAGCAAGGTCGATCTAACCACGTTTAACTTTGGAACACTCGAAACAGTGTTGTGTACCGGTGCGCCGCTGTTACCCGAACAATTCGATTTTGTGTATAACCGGTTGAAACGGGATCTTATGTTGGCCAGCATCTCGGGTGGCACCGACATACTGGGCTGCTTTTTTCTCGGTAACCCAACCTTGCCGGTGTACCGCTCCGAATTACAGTGTGCAGGCCTAGGTATGGATTTAGCCTGCTTAAAACCCGACGGCACAACCGCAGCAAAAGAGCAGCAAGGTGAGCTGGTGTGTCGAAAAAGCTTTCCATCAAGGCCGCTATATTTTTTAAACGACCCAGGCAACGACACCCTATGCGCCACGTATTTTAATACCTACCCGGGCGTGTGGTATCACGGAGATTACATTGCAATAACCCGTCACGGCGGCGCAATATTCTACGGCCGAAGTGACGCAACCCTAAATCCAGGTGGCGTAAGGATAGGTACAAGTGAAATTTACCGCCAAACCGAAACTCTAGGCTATATAGAAGACGCAGTGTGTGTAGGCCAACACAAAGAGGGCGATATAAATATTGTACTATTTGTAAAAATGAAACTGGCAGAGCATTTGTCTGACGGGCGAATAGCTGAAATAAAACAGCGCATAAAAATGAATACCACGCCGCGACATGTACCTAGCGCCATCTACGCTGTACACGACATTCCCTATACGCGGTCGGGCAAAAAAATAGAACTTGCCGTAACACGCGTTATCAATGGCCAGCCTCTCACCAATAAAGAGGCAATCGCCAACCCCGAATGCCTAGAAGAGTATGCAAATTACTACTGCACGGCTGAAGCATAAAGCACGCTAGCCTACGCGAATAACACCGAATAGGCAGCGTGAAGCAGTTAAGCCAAAGGTAAAAAAAATAATGAAAGCGGTAGATTACTGAAAGTTACTGACGACGCGAAAAAAGCGTTAATCTCAATGTGTTTGAACCGTAGAAAAGGAGACTACCGTCATGAACCCATGGCTACTCTTATCTTGGGCACCGACTATTCATTTTCCACTCAGCGGTGATGTTGAACAAGACCTTCACCCAAACAACCACCAATTTTTTCAAGCCATACAAAAGCATGCTGGTGATAAAGTTATTGAAGAAAAAGTCTTTAATATTGCTACCTATGGACACCAACTAGCCCTACTAACAGACCTGGTTACCGAACTAGCGGCTAGCCAAAATAACCTATCGCCCAAAGCGGCTAAAGCCCTCGCTTCAATTCAAGACATTAAGCAACAGATAGAGCATTGTAAAAAAACTGAATATCAAACGCGTACGGAAACGTTACAAGCAGAACTGGCCGAGCTAACCCATAAAATAAGGACACCACCGTTGCAACGAGAACCATCCGAAAAACGCCATACGCCAGCACACCGTAAAGGCTAACGATTAAAGGGGCAAACTATGGATTTATTGGTATCGGTTATCACCAGCGGCATTGTATCGGGTCTTGTTGTTTTCCTATCGAAAGGCTTAGTAACACAACATTTTAAAAAAGATTTTGAAAAATTTAAAGTTGAACTACAAACCACCCAAAAGCTCGATATCGAGCGAAAAGTTCACCTTTATAAAGAAGAACAAATAAAACTCAACGAACTATGGATGATGATAGTTGATTTAACTGAAAAATACGGTGCCCTAGATCCTAATAAAAAAGATATAGAAACCGCCATAGATAATGTTGAAAAATATGTAGTCGGTAACGAAATCTATCTATACGAAGCGTTACTAGAAAAAGTAAAAGCATTATTGATAAAAATAGAAACCACGGAAGGCAAGGAAGATAACCTTAACGAAATTCATCAACTACGCAAAGAAATAGTGCACTTAATTAAGGTAAGAATAATATTTGAGTCATAAGGGAGACTGAGCGTGCATACCAAAATAAGACGAGACTTAAAAAAAATATTCGATAGAGAATTGGTATCGCCCAACTTTTTCTCTAACCGAGAAAAACAAAGCCTGAAAGGCCCGTATGCTTACCCTTCGGACCACGAACAGATAAGGAAAAATTTATTGGGTGGTCACAACCACGAAAAAATAAACAGCATCTTCTTGGAAGAAAACGAAGTTGAATTTCTAACAAGCCAAGAAGATTTTAAAAGCCTAATTGACAATGGTAGTTTCAACCCCTACAGCGACTACAAATTATGCGAATATTTTGTTAAAACAAAAACCATTAAGCTGCTCGATATTGTTTACACCTTTAAAGATAACCCTAAGCTAATAAAAAACGTTGTACATATTGGTAACAAAGGCTCCGGTAAAACAGCCCTACAAAATATTTGGCTAAAACAAAATAACGAAAAATTAGAAAGAAACAATATATTCTGGGTGAGATGTGATGGCCACAAACTATACCAACTATGGCTGGGCTTTCAAAAAGAACTCGAAGAAAACGACAATCAATACGAAATAATAGATGAAACCAACGATCTTAGTAGCCTTACGGTGAAACGGCTAGTCGATATAGACGAATATCTCGACATTCAATTTCTATATGTTTTCTCAAAATATTGCATGGACGAAAAAAGACCATTTTTTGAAAAAATTCTCAAAAATATGCAGAACGAAAAGCCAGTTGTAGATTACCCCGTTAGTAGAAACGATAGAACAACACAACCAAAATTATTGTACAGCTGCATAACCGACATCCGAACAACGATTAAAAAAGAAGAGGTAGATGAAGGCACCAACTATAGCTATGCTTATAAATGTGTTATGAAAGGTTCTATTGATACCTCCCAACTTGAAAAAAGGCGGTGGATAGCGATCTCCAAAAAATTACAGGCATACTTCCATCAACATGATATATGGATACTAAAAATTGTTGATGGCGTAGACAACGTGCATATCAATGAAAAAAGCGCAGAACCCTACTATAAGCACATGCTTACCGAAGCGCATAAGTTTAGTCGAAGGCGCCCAAAAGAGAAAAATATCCATTACATGGCACTAAGGGAAAGAACCCTAATAGATATTCTGGTTGGCCACCCCATTCAATTGGATACAAAGCTTTACTTAGAACAGCACTCCATTCACCACAGCCCAGCTTGTTTTAAAGAAATTATTACCCAGCGCTATGCCTTTTCAAAAGACAAACATTTTAAGACAGGTGGGCTATACGACCAAATAGCCCGGTCAATTGTGAGCAGTGTTAGCCCTGATGTTGGAGACCAAAGCCATAATAACGCAAGGGAATTCCTCCATAATAAATTAACCTTAATTTCACAAGTGTATTACCGTATAAAGCAACTGAACAAGCGCAACGTAAACCTAGAGTCACATATAAAAACGCTTAGGCCGAGAAATCGTTATCTAAATGGCAGGCTGTTTCTCAATACCAAAAGGCAATGGGGAGATCTCAATACAGAACCCGGTGTATGCTGTATGAATCTCTTCTATTTCGATCTCGATAACTACCCGTGTATGAGCCAAAACGACTGGGTTGGCCTCTGTAAAACCCGAATATTACAGATGCTTAATAAAAATAGCACGATTTCTGAAGCGCTAATAATTAACTACCTCTCTGAAGTATTACTTTACCCAAAAGCGTTAGTGCTCGATGACATAAAACACCTAAGAGCGTTTGGAATGATCGACTCCAAATACGACAAAGCCATAATGTATGTGATTAGTAAAAAAGGCCGGCGGTATTTGGAACACGTGTATTCCGACATCGATACGCTGTACTACTTTGCTTTAGATTCAGCGCTACCAGTAAAATTTATAGACAATCAGCTAGTGATAGGCCATAACAACTCATTGAGTACCAGAACATTCTATCCGTCCTGTGCGATTACAACGGTCACCTCTTTCGCGTTTTTTCTAATGAGAAAAAATGCATTAGAAGAAAAGGACAGAAATGAGTACGCCGGAGAAATATATGATTATCTAGGTAAAGTAGAACTGCCGTTATCAGACAGAAGCACTTATGCACACCTTTTAATAAGTACCAACCGCCTAGTAAAATCGATGGATGCTTCTGAGGCAAGAAAGGTTAGAGAAAGGCTAGAAAATATTAGCGCCGATTGTACGCGTTGCTAGTATAGAAAAAAGCGGGAGAGAGCAAGGTCTAGCACCATACCGCTAAACTGTAATAATTCACTATGAAAATAGCGAAATAAGATTATGCAAAACCAAAAAGTCTTTAGAAGCGCAAAAAAAACCATACGACAAAAAATCGGTAACGCAAACGCGTGGCTAGTTTATTGTTGTCTTCTATTTGTCATATGTTGTTCACTACACACGCAGACCAGCGATTACCACAATAAATAGTTCCAACAAAATCAATCACTTCCCGTGTATTACCGGCAATACTTATCCCAACAAGTAAACGTAATAAAGCATCGTGCATTGCCATTTCTTTAGGTTTTCTTCAGGTAATTAAGATTGCACTGCGCCACTATTTTTTAGCGTTAGGGCGGTATTTCATTAAACCGTACCAATACACGCAATATAGGCAGGCATTACCAGAGTAGAAACAAGTGTATTCAACGTTATGCCTCACCCCTGACCCTAAAAAAAAGGAAATAGCATGTCTTACAACCAACCAACCCATCGTTCCATACAATTCTGTGTAGGTGTTCTTTTCGTCTGTTTTGGCCTCACTGCGCAAGCAAGCGATACGTTAGACCCTAATGAAAGGCTTTACAGCGGTGATTACTTGTTATCGAATAACGGAAATTATAGGGCCACCTTGCAGGGAGACTCAAACCTAGTGGTACGTTCAACGGCAGATGGCACCGTTGTCTGGTCCTCGGGCACCAAGACTGATCGAAATACTTATTTCACTATGCAGGGGAACGGGAATCTTGTGCAATACAATTTAGAATCGCAGGCCATTTGGAGTACTGGCACAGGTGGCAACAGTGGCGCCAAACTGGTATTGGAAGACGATGGAAACCTCGTAATCTATGACAGTAACAATAACGAGATATGGGCGCTAGAAACAAATAAGCTAACGGGAAGGTTAAATCCAGGGCAAAAACTAACGTCCGAAAATAACAAATACATCCTGACTATGCAATTGGATGGCAACGTAGTATTACGCCGAACATCAGACGGAAAAGCCCTGTGGTCTACCGCTACTAATGTAGGCAAAGCGTTTCTTTCTATGCAAAATGACGGCAACCTTGTGGTATACCGTACGAACGGAACTGCCTTATGGGCCTCCAATACTAATGACTCTTCTGGCCTGTATGTAATACTAAAAAATGACGGCGACCTCGATATTAAAAACGCAAGCAACACCACGATATGGTCTACTAATTCCCGTGAAAAAGTGTGTACTACGAGCCTAGTACGTTACTGGGGAGGTGGTTACCAATGGGGTGAAATAAGCTATAACCCAAGCCAGTCTTGCTACGTTAACGTACCGGTATATTATTATAATCCGTATTCAATATCGATATTCGGCTGTTCTGTTTTCCCAGAATATAAAGGCTTTACTAATCGCACCATTTGCCAATAGTCACGCGTGAGTATTAACACCATGAGAGGTAACTATAGTTCCTCTGTGTAACCGCCCAGTACATCGTGGCTTGCAAAAGCTTTCTCTTATTATTTAGGAGAAAGCTTTTTTGGTCAATAGAGCAATGAATCACCCCGTAAAACGTATACTGTTTATTGAGTGCGTTTAGTGTTTATGACCGCAATCCATTGGATAATTACCCTCGCCGCGCAACGCATAATCCACCACTTCTCACCCGTACTTTATAGTGGCCCCAATTTTTTTGGCAGAAACATATTCACGCTGCGCCTAATAAATAATTTAAACGCCGCCCCCTATGTTGACACCACATTCTCGCAGCCGTGAGAACATCCAAAGGTTAAGCCTTACTAACGCTACAATAATATAATACAACGCGATGGAGGTTATGAATGCCGTAACACGTGGCTAAACGTGCTAGCAAGCGACAAGTTTGGTAGGGCAGGGCGCAGCTGATAAGTGTAAAAATTATCGTGAGTGCGTACAGGTAAAATAGTGTTAACGTTCTAGTGGCGCTTTAACGAAGGTTCGCAGACGGGTTCACTACGCGCGTGTTAATGTTGCTATTGCCTATATTGCCACGTGTAGCGGGGCACATAGGTTTAGACTGAGATAGATCTAGGTGTATAGGTTGAAGCGTGGAAAGTTGGGCGTTGTTCATAAACGTCCTAGGGATACTGAAAATAATTAGGGATAATTGGATATGAGTGCCATTGAATTTAGTTGTTTTAACCGCGTTAAAGCGGAAGATCTTATGCGTGTAATTAACGAAGATTCTCTGAGAACGCATTTAATTGATCATCCGTATTTTGATACCAACAGCACTCAAGCATGGATGAAGGGTAAGATTAAAACAGATGCGGTACAGGGTTGCCGTATTCGAGTAGTGTATATAAATGGCGTGGTCGCAGGCTGGTGTGGCATTCAGCCAGATGATAATGGCTTTGAGCTTGCGATTGTAATTTCACAAAAATTCTGGGGCTTTGGTGTATCAATATTTAAAACACTCATGCGATGGGCTAAGGAACTCGGCCATAAAGAAGTGCTTTTTCACCTGCTTGAAAGTAGGCCTGAATACAAAGCACTCCATAAAATGTCCACCAAAGTAGTTAAAACAGAAATGGCAGGCCGATACTTTACAACTTACCATGTCTCAGTTGGTTAAGAGTATCCGCGAAATATTTTGACAGGTAACTCCGCCTAACATTAGCCCTGTCGCGCATAGCCTGCGGGGGGGGAAGAGCTTAGGAGCGTTGAACTAATTGTTGCATTCCACCCAAAAACCACTCCACAAAAAACATTTTTTAATAACGGCGTTAGAACCGATTTAGGGTAACTGACTTTCTCCGTATCTAAATAGTGTGAACCATGCTCAATAATTATACTTACTATATGACGGGGATATGAAATTCCATTTAAGATGAGCGTTATAAAGTTGATAAATTTTATAGCGCTCTCGCATAACATCAAATTACACACACGTTGATATGGAAAATCCTATGTATAACCCGTTAAGCTTTTTAAGTAGCTTGTCGTTCTACAGTAATAAAAAAAATGTAACCTTACGGATTACTTATCAAGTACTGACGTTGATAATATCGTATGTTATTTCTACAAGTGCATTTGCACAAACTAACACTGCACCCACGATATCGAATATTGGTGACAAATTAATATTTGTGAATACATCGTTAACAATTCCGTTTTCGATTTCTGACGCAGAAACGCCTGTTGCTAATCTAAGAGTATTCAAGTCGGGGGGAGGGTCGACTTTTTCAAGTCCTATTTCTTACACTTTTAGCGGGACGGGAAATAACCGGACATTAACTATTACGCCTGCTAGTAACGATACTGGAAGAGTCTCGGTGTCAGTAGTTGTACAGGACGCTGGAGGTAAGACGGCCTGGACGAGCTTTGTATTTACCGTACAGGCAAATACAAACACTCCCCCGACAATCACGAGTATTGTTGATCGGACCATAACGCAGGGGGGATCTGCGGTTATTCCGTTTAGTATAAACGATGCAGAAACACCTTCGGGTGAGCTGCGCGTATTTAAATCGGGTGGCGGTTCAACCTTTCATACGGAACCGACTTACGTCTTTTCTGGGGCAGGTAATTCTCGTACTCTTAAAATAACACCTGCATCAAATGACTTTGGCAGCGTATCGTTAACTGTCGTTGTTCAGGACTCTGAAGGAAGAACTGCTTGGACCACGTTTAAGTTTACAGTTAATTCTAAACCGACAATTAACGATCCGGCTGATGTAACGCTCTTTGAAACGCAAAATGTAATTGATATTCCATTTGTGATAACTGATGTTGAAACACCAGTATCAATTTTAAATGTCTCTCTGTCCACCAACAGCTCAACCTTTAGCAGTACGCCTAGCTTTACGTTTATTGGTAACAGTTCTAGTCGAGTACTGAGGGTTACTCGGCAGCCAAATGATTCAGGCACGATCAATGCGACAATAATTGTTAGAGATCAGAAGAATGCTACGGACTTTACAACGATTAAAATTACTGGTCTCTTGGCGAGTCCTCCGAGTGATATTAATCCTGCGCGATCTCTCTTTATCCGAGATTTGAATACGCTTGAGTCTTCAAGACTAGACCTCGATCTAGGAACGGTTCTAGACCAACTTGCCACCCAGCTAAACGCAATAAACAGTACTGACCCTGTTTCTGCGGAGTCGCTGTTCGCAAGATTGTGGGATACGCAAAATCCTGTTGGGCAATCTTTTGTTAATGAGGGAATTAAATGTACTGGCAGTGTCAACGGATTCAATGCTACTTGCAGACCAGCGGAAGGTCAGCAAGCTGCGAATCCAGCAATCTCATTAAACAACTATTCACCTATAGCGCTTGTAAACCGGTTTGATTTACGTGATCAGACTACTTTTGGTAATTGCGGTGAAGCCAGAATCGTTTATGCAAAAACCAGCGGCGGGGGGAGAAACTATGTGATTTTTGAAGCAAAACTTCCAAACCCTACTCCTGGCAACGCTAGTGGTTGTCGCCCAATTGCGGAGTTTTGGGCATTTCTAACTGACGATAATGATGCCGATAGCCGAGCTGCGAAGCTTAATGATTTCTTTATCAATGGGTTGAGTAATTTTGGACCAGTAATCGATGTTAACAATTTCGCTCAAAATAGCGGCCAGATTCGCACAAATATGTTCATGGATACTTCCGCATGGATTTTAAGTGAGTTTAAAATAGCGCAGGCAAATGGCGATAGCGTATTCCTGCCTGTATCAGTTAAAAGTAATCCATTCGGGGAATTGTTTAGTGGAAATAGGACCGATAGTCTAGCTGATCAATTTAGAGATGACTTTATTGATAATATGGACGCTCTTTTATTAGATACGGATAGCTTCTTCTTGCACGTTGCGAGTGATACGCATAACAACGCGCAAAGTCATGCATCTGGTGCTCGTCGGGGGGAGAATAATTTCTTGAACTTCGCTTCTAACAGCAGTAGTAACAGCGTCTTTAGAAGCCAGATACAGGCGAAGTTAAACGCTAGTTCATCCAATTTAACTGTAAATCAAGTTTTGAATCGGGCTACAGCAATGACTTGTGCAGGGTGTCACAATCCTCAAGCCTTTAGTCTTACAGGTGCAAACAGTATTGGCCCGGGCGTGAGCTGGCCGGTGTCAGTTGATTTTGTTCATGTTAGCGAGCAATCGATTAATGGTAACTTTAGGATCAGCCCTGCACTATCAACAACGTTTATTCCTGCTAGGGAAGAAGATTTAGAAGGTTTCTTACTCAACGCTAATCGCACAAGTAGTACTACATCGGCTACAGGTGTTAAGAAAACCAGTGTTCCTGTTTTGAGCGGAGGACGTTCTGGTTAACTAATTCATTTACCGGTTAAACATTATTGTGTGGATAATAGGTCTCTTGTAAATCTGTTATCCACTTTTTTTTGGCCTGAAATGTCTTTCAGGCCTTTGATTTAAATGATGATTCTTTTCATCCACGTCAACGCATTACTGCACTACACTTTCGATGTATTTGATAAGTATTAAAGATTCTGCGCGGCTGGATTGACGGATTCATCGTCAACGCCAATCCAACTACAGGCTTTTAATTTCCCACGGTATCAGTGACTCTACATCGGCAACGCTTTTCGCTTGAGGCAGCTTTTCAAACACAACCTTTAAATACTCGTACGGATTCAAGTCATTGCCTTTTGCCGTTTGGATCAGGCTGTACAGGTTTGCGCTGGCTTTCGCGCCGGCAGTGCTGTTGCTAAACAGCCAGTTTTTTCGCCCAATGGTGAACGGGCTGATCGCATTTTCCGCGAGATTATGATCAATCGGGTGCGCGCCGTTCTCCGTGTAGCGGATTAAACGTGGCCACTGGTTGTGTAAATACCTCAGCGCTTTGCCTAAGGTGTTGCTCGGCGGGGTGTGCTGTAGAATTTTTTCGAGCCACTTCTTAATTTTGTCGAGAGTCACAAAGCACCTATATTTTGTTAATTAAATGTAACAAAGTACATTAATGCGCAGCCTTCGGCTGCTGAACCTTGCTACCGCTTGGTCGTTGTGTTTGGCGTTACAACTCTAAACTCGGATAGTCATATACTCAAAAGATGATATAAATCCTTTAGATTTCAAAAGGTATTTAGCCATTAATGAAAAAATGTATTTCGGGTCGCGTGGTGCAAACCCTTACTCCATTACCTCTCATATTGCTGAGGCAGCACTGATATTAGGTGGCTCAAACGTACATATCGATCATATAGATGAATGGTGGTTTGTATCTTCTAAAACTGATTGGTTGAATGTGGAGCGACAAGGTGGGGTTTGTTGAGCGCTTACCGGTTTTATACGTTTTTACCTATTCGCAGTGTTAGGTGGGTGTGATGAAGGTATCTATTCCGTCGTTCTTTATATCGGTTATGAACTGATCCCATGCTTGCTGTTTAGTTGCGAACTGTTCGTCGGCACTCGTTGAATTGCCATAGCCATCCAGAATTTCCAAGATCCACCCTGCATCGTCGTCGCCTTTATAGGTGTTAACACCCAAGGTTTAGTCGTACACCGTTACAGAGCTTTTAGAAAACGCGGTTCTTTAGTTATCAATATCGTCTGTGTCAATTTGCCCTGTAATTTTGCGGCGAATATGAGACCACGAAATGCCGAAGGCTAGTACAAGGGCTAGCAGTAACAGTACCACCCAGCTAAAGACGGATACATTTTCGAGGCTTAGCCAGCCTAGGTCTACGAATAGCCACACTAAACAGCCGAAGAAGACACTGGCGAGTATTAGGCCTATAAACCCAAGAGAGCGTATAGAGGCTCGTAAATAGATGGCCCAACCAATGAGTAGTGCTGAACCCACTACGGCGAGCAGTGGTGTTACTGACGGGAATATGTCGGCAACCCAGTGAGCGAAAGAATAGCCGCTGGGGTTGTAGGAAAAAAACACTAGGACTAGGGCAAAAAGAAACCGATATCCAAATTGTGCGAGGCCAAAATTTTGTAGGTTCGACATGGGGTGTCCTTAGGGCTTTAACGTGTCCATTGTAGATTCTATCCAGTTTTCGACTTCTAGTATTAGTGCTTTACTGGTTTTTCCCTCCGGGGATATCGCAGGGCCAATGGCCACGGTGATACAGCCGGGTTTTTTCTTAAAATCTTTGGGTGGCCAGAAAAGGCCTGAGTTGACCGCAACCGGCACAATAGGTGTTGAAGATGCTATGGCGATATCGGCACCGCTGCGTGCATAT
Organism: Teredinibacter purpureus; assembly: GCF_014217335.1. Classification (NCBI taxonomy): domain Bacteria; kingdom Pseudomonadati; phylum Pseudomonadota; class Gammaproteobacteria; order Cellvibrionales; family Cellvibrionaceae; genus Teredinibacter; species Teredinibacter purpureus. The sequence goes on from NZ_CP060092.1 coordinate 898,098, forward strand.
TTTCCTTTTGTTCCGGCCGCTACACGTGTGCCTTCGGGGAAGAGTAAAACGTTGTAGCCGCTGTTTAGCCGGTGAACACTTTTCTGTTTGACTAGTTTGAGGGCTGCGCGCGGGTTGTCACGGTCTATGGGAATAGGGCGTAGTGCCGCTAAGCCCCATCCAAAAAATGGAATATGGAGAAGCTCACGTTTAAGTACGGTAGATGCTGGCCAAAATAACCCTTGGAGGAAGAGTGTTTCCCAGGTGCTTTGGTGCTTAGACATAACGATAACGTTTTTACCTCGTGCTGGTAAGTTCTCGGCACCAATTACGCGGTAACGTACGCCGCAAATGACGCGAGCGAGAAATACGGCGAAGGTTGTCCAGCTAATAATGATTTTGTGGCGAAAACGTAACGGTAGCGGTATTAGTAGAACGGAGAGTGCGCCGTAAAAGATTGCGGAAAGGTTATAGATAACGGTAAATATGAGAGAACGGGATTTAATTAACAAGCGTTCTGTTCCTTTTAAATACATCGTAAAGAAGCGATTGACAATTTATTGCGCGCAAACGAGCAGCGCAAAAAGAATAGTAGGCCCACCCTACTATTCTTAGGCTGGTAGTGATTGTTAGTTTTTCACGGCGAGTAATGAAATATCAGCTACTTCCAGGAAGAGCTGCCGCAGTGTGTGCAGTAACGCTAACCGATTTTCGCGAACGTTTAAGTCGTCGGTCATTACCATGACATCGTCAAAGAAGGTATCGACGGGTTCGCGTAAGGCCGCGAGTACTTTCAGTGCATCGGTATAATTAGCGCCGTTAATTAAAGGTTTAACGTCGGCTGAGAGCGCTGCGAGTGTTGTAGCAAGGGCTTTCTCGGCGGGTTCAACCAGTAGAGATGAATCGATATTGTGCGCCGGTGCGTGATCGAGTTTGGCGAGAATATTCGAAACACGTTTGTTAGCGGCTGCAAGCGCTTGTGCTTCTGGCAGCTTACTGAATTCGGCGACGGCATATACGCGTTGGTTAATATCCAGCGGTGTGGATAAGTTTTTGGCGCTGACCGCTTGGAAAACTTCTGCCGAAATACCCGCTTCTTCATACCATGATTTAAAGCGTTCGATCATATAGGCAATAACGTCTTCTTCCACCGTATCGCTTGCGGGAAGCGAAGAGAAGTTACTTGCCGCTGCGTTGATTAATTCGCGTAGGTCTAGATTTAAGTCTTTTTCTACTAATATACGTAAAGCACCTAATGAGGCGCGTCGCAACGCAAACGGGTCTTTAGAGCCGGTGGGCTTTTGGCCAATACCAAATATACCGGTAATGGTGTCTAGGCGATCGGCGAGCGCAATAATGGCGCCGGTTGCTGTGCTTGGTAGCGCATCGCCGGCAAATTTAGGCATGTACTGCTCTTGCATGGCTTGCGCAACGTCCTGGTGTTCGCCATCGTTCTGCGCGTAGTGATAACCAGCAATGCCTTGCATGTCGGGAAATTCGTAAACCATGCTGCTGACTAGGTCAGATTTACAGAGCTTGGCCGCTCTTGTTACGTGGGTTGTGTCTGCGCCAAGTTTACTGGCAATGAGTGCACCGAGCTTTTCGATGCGTTCAGTTTTCTCGTAAATGGTGCCAAGCTTGGCTTGGAATACAACCGTTTTAAGGCGCTCGCGCTGTGCGGTAAGGTTCGTTTTTTTATCCGTGTCGAAAAAGAACGCGGCGTCGGCGAGACGTGGACGAATCACACGTTCGTTACCGTCGATAACTTGCGCGGGGTCTTTGCTCACAATATTGGATAAGGTAATAAAGTGAGGTAGTAATTGACCATTGTTGTCGACAACATGAAAATATTTTTGATGTTCTTTCATGGAAGAAATGAGTGCCTCTGCCGGAACCGACAGAAAACTTTCGTCGAACTTTCCAGCGAGTGCAACAGGAAATTCAACCAATGAGGTGACTTCGTGTAAGAGGTCTTCACTTATGACGGCGTTGCCACCAAGCGCGTGTGCTGCGGCGTTAACCTGTTCTACGACGGCTGCTTTTCGGGCGTCGTAGTCGGCCATTACGTGGCCAATATCGGCGAGGCTGGCAGGGTAATCATTTGTGGTGGCGAGTGTAATGGGTTGGTTGCAATGGAACCGGTGGCCGCGCGTGGTGTTGCCGGCGGTTACGCCCAATATTGTGCCGTTTAATACAGTGTCGTTTAACATCATAACGAGCCAATGAACGGGGCGTACGAATTCGGTACGGCTAGCGCCCCAGCGCATACGTTTATTTATAGGCAGGTTGGCAAGCGATGTTGAGACTATATCGCATAATAAGGTTTCAGCGGCTTCGCCACCGGCAGAGGCGTTGTGTACCAGTTTATCGATTTTACCGTCGTTTTCGGTGGTTAAATCACTGACCGCAAGGCCATTTTTTTTGGCGAACGCTTCTGCGGCTTTTGTAGGGTTGCCCTCGGCGTCGAACGCAATTTTGGCCGGCGGGCCCCACACTTTTACGTCTTCTTTGGGTGTGGTATTGGCTAGGCCGTTTACCAGCATGGCTAAACGGCGCGGCGTGGCGAACGGTTGAATGGAATCAAACGCTAATTTTTTTGCTTTTAAACCCTGCTCTACGCCTTTAACAAAGGCATTGGATAACGTTTTTAAGGCGGTAGGGGGTAGTTCTTCTGTACCCAATTCAACAAGAAATTGTGATGACATAATTATTCTCCAGCCTCCGCTTTAACACGATTGACTACTTCGTCTCGTAACGCTGTTGAAGCAAGAGGAAAGCCCAATTTTAAGCGGGCATCGAAATACGCTTGTGCAACATTGCGAGCCAAGGTGCGAACACGCAAGATAAAACGTTGCCGTTCGGTAACGGATATAGCCTGCCGCGCGTCGAGTAGGTTAAACGCGTGAGACGCTTTCATGACCATTTCGTAGGCGGGAAGTGGTAATCCTTTTTCGATTAAACGACTAGATTCGGCTTCACACACGTCAAAGGTTTGAAAAAGAAACTCGACGTTTGCTTCGTTAAAGTTGTAATCCGACATTTCAACTTCGTTTTGGTGGAAGACATCACCGTAGGTCACTTCTGTACCGTCTGGGCGTACTGTCCATACCAAATCGTATATTGAATTCTTGTTTTGTAGGTACATGGCGATGCGCTCAAGACCGTACGTAATTTCGCCCGTCACCGGGTAGCATTCGAGACCGCCCACTTGCTGAAAGTAGGTGAACTGTGTGACTTCCATACCGTTGAGCCATACTTCCCAACCTAGGCCCCACGCTCCAAGTGTTGGCGATTCCCAGTTATCTTCTACAAAGCGTATATCGTGAATACTGGTGTCGATACCCAATTGTTCGAGTGAGCCCAAATACAATTCTTGGATATTATCGGGAGAGGGCTTAAGTACGACTTGGAACTGGTAATAGTGTTGCAGCCGATTGGGGTTTTCACCGTAACGGCCATCGGTGGGGCGTCGGCAAGGCTGAACGTAAGCGCTGTTCCATGTTTCGGGGCCAATGGCACGAAGGAATGTTGCGGGGTGAAAGGTGCCGGCGCCAACTTCCATATCCAATGGTTGGAGTACGACACAGCCTTGTTCGGCCCAGTATTGTTGCAGCGCCAATATTAGGCCCTGAAAGGTTGAAACATCGGGTTTAGACACGGTGAATGCTCTCGGGTGGTCTTTATGAATTTTAAAGGTCGGCAATTATACCGGTATGAGGGATAATCAGCCATCATGCGATCAGGTAAGTTGGTAAGTACTTACATTTAAAATGCGTGGAATACCCCCTGCGCAGTAGCGATAATATATAACATGTAATCTTCATAGTTGAGGTGAGGCGTATCAAAGCGCGTATTATTCTGGGGTTAATAACCCTTTTAGGTAAATTACCCCTGCCCATGGCACGTGGGCTTGGTGGTGGTATTGGTAGGCTCGCATGGCGAGCGAATTCACGCGAAGTAAAAGTAACGCGGCATAATATTGCGCTGTGCTTCCCGGCAATGCCTGCCGATGAGCAGCGAGAATTGGCGCGCTTGAGTGTGATTGAATCCGGAAAGTTGTCGCTCGAGGTTTTGCTGGTGTGGCAACGCAGTAAAGAGTGGTTATTGCAGCGTGTTGTTAAGGTGCGGGGCGCGGAGCTGTTTAGAGGCGAAAAAGACGATAAGCGCGGCATGATATTGCTGGCCCCTCATATTGGTAATTGGGAGGTGTTGGGTCTTTATGCGTCGACGCTACGTGACATGGCGAGCCTTTATCAGCCGCCGAAACAAGCGTTTTTAGAACCGTTAATGACAAAGGGCCGTGAACAATACGGTGCAAAGTTATTGCCTACCGATATGAAAGGTGTTGCGGGTGTTTTGAAATACTTAAAACGCGGTGCTGCAACAGGTATTTTACCGGACCAAGTACCCGCGGAGGCTGGAGGGCAATTTGCCGATTTTTTTGGCCAACCTGCGTTTACCATGTCCTTAATTTGCCGGTTAATCGACAAAACCGGATGCCGTGTGGTGGCCGGTGCAGCATTGCGCACTAAAGAAGGTTTTGAGGTTATTTTTCAGGAAGTGCCGCAAGAAATTTTTAGCCTGGATGAAAGTACAGCGATTACCGCCATGAATAAAGCGGTGGAAGAGGTGGTTGCACTTTGCCCTGAGCAGTACCAGTGGGAATATAAACGTTTTAGAAAAGTCCCCAAGGGGGCCCCAAAGCAGTATCGGTTTTAGTTGCGATATTAATAGGGTCGGGTACCGTTTAGGGGCGTTTGATGCAGAATAAAAGCGGTGGGCTATATCGCTAATACTACCGACAAGCCCACGCGTGGTGTAGAAGAGGGCGGTTAACCGCCCTTAATGTGTAACGCGAGTGCGTTACTGAGACTCGCAGGTAGAAACTGAAATACAGCTTTGCGAGTTTTCCCATCCCCACCCACTCGTGGTGGTTTCACACATAGGGTAGTCGGTGCCGTACCAGTTACAAACGCTACCGGTGTCTGGAGCAGGTGTTGGTTGTGTTGTTGGTACTGGTGTCGCCGTAGGTGTACTTGATCCCGATACTGTGCCAAAACCAATTGAGCCGTCGCAGTGCATCATTTCTGTAAGGGTGCCGCCGCCACAAGAATCGTTGCCATAAGCGGCCGTATTATCGTCTTGGTCTTCGGCTTGGCGAACATCACCGTTAATACTAACGTAATCAACCTGTACGTCGTTATCGCCGCCGTCGTTACGGAAGACAACTCGTACTTCACCGGTTGCGTTGGTGTTTACCGCGTACTCTTGCATTGCGGTACTTAACGTCCACGTTTCGATAGTGGCCCCGCTAACGTCAAGGCTTACCGACTCTTCACCGGTTACGCCGGTCATACGGACTACGATTTCGTTATCGCCGCCGGGTAGTGGTGTTGGCTCGCTTGTGGGTACTGCCGTTGGTTCAGCGGTGGGCGTAGGCGTAGGTTCAGCGGTGGGCGTAGGCGTAGGTTCAGCGGTGGGCGTTGGTTCAGCCGTTGGAGCAGGTGTTGGGCTACTGCCGGAAACATCGCCGAAACCGATTGAGCCGTCACAGTGCATCATTTCGGTGAGTGTTCCGCCGCCGCATGAGTCGTTGCCGTAGGCCGCGGTATTATCGTCCTGGTCTTCTGCTTGACGAACGTCGCCGTTTACACTCACGTAATCGACTTGAACATCGTTGTCGCCACCGTCATTGGTGAAGGCTACGCGAATGTCGCCGGAGGCGTCGGTGTTCACCGTGTAGTTCGCCATAGAGGCTGTGAGTGTCCAAGTGGCGATGGCTGCGCCACCTATTTCCAAGCTCACAGACTCTTCGCCTGTTTCGCCACTCATGCGAACGATAATTTCGTTAGCGCCGGTTGGTTCAGATGTTGGGGCTGGCGTTGCGCTAGGTGTGGGGGTTGGCGCTGTAGTAGGTTCCGGCGTAGGTGAAGCACCATCAAAATAAGATTTTAACCACGTCATGGCTTGGCTTTCGTTGCCGCCAGACGAGACAATACCGGTATTATCTTTCCATGTTTGGCCAGAAATATAGCCCCAGAGCGTGACACCTGCGACAGATGAATGCTCCCAAAATGCGGGGAATTTGTCGGCGTAGCGGTCGCGCTGGCTGCTTTCAGAACCATTCGCACCGCGAATATCCAGTTCAGCAACATAGATGGGTAGGCCTGTTTCGGCGAGTAAATCTAAGTTTGAGGTAATCTGTGAGCCTGACATGTCATCAACGTTAAAACAGTGGGCTTGAATACCTACGCCGTCGATTAGCCCACGGTTGTCGAGAATGCGAACGACATCGTTATAGCGTGAGATTAGGTCGCGATCGTTAATGACGCCGTATTCGTTGATCAGTAGTTGTGCGTTGGGGCAATGTTGGCGTGCTTTTTCAAAGGACCATACCACCCAATCCCACCCCGTGGAACCATCACCACCAAGGGCTTCTCTATAAGAGGCCGGTGCGTGAAACAATTCGTTTACCACGTCAATATATTCAGTATCGGGGTAGCGGTTACAGTAGGCTTGCATTTGCTCCTCTACTTCTTCTCTTTGTTCGCTTTGGGAAAGGTTACCTATCCAGCTGGGTTCTTGAGAGCCCCAAACAAAGGTATGTTGCTTAAACGGAAAACCGTTGCTGCGCGCATAATTGTAGGCTGTATCAACCCCGCCCCAGCTCATGTTGTCACGGCTAGGTTCGGTAGCTTCCCACTTACCGGCGTTTTCCGGCGTTACTTGGTTCCAGTAGTTACTGAAATTACCCGGCACTGAACCTGCAATAATATTCCCTAAAAATTTACTGTCACCATTCGCTAGTTGAGCGTTAGCCGAAAATGCGAGGGTGCTGACAATGGCGGCCGTTAGTAATTGGGCCCCACGTAAAATAGAAGTCTTATTTTTCATAGCATCGATACTCAGCGTAATTTTTTATTATGTAAGTAATCGGTCTCGCCCTGGCGTTATGTGTTGTCTAGCAACAGAACTCAACAGTGATTACGACTTTGTCAGCAAGGTAATCCTGAAACAAAGCGAGGTGTGTGAATAGAGGCCGATAGGCAATGATTTCCATTCAGCGCATCGATTATTCGTGCGCGATCTTATATTGTCAAATTGACTAAAAGAGGCGTGCGGGAGAAAGGAGAGAGCAAGGTTTGGTTGCGATAGCGATAAAAGAGCTGCTGATATCCTTGTATAGCAAGGTGGTTGAACGGATTGAGATGCGGCATGGAATAGGCTGTTAAATATTTTTATATTACAAATAAGTGTATTAAATGCCACTAACCTATAGTGAATGGATCTAAAAAATCGTCGATGTTGGGCTAATTTGTATGACGAATGTGAGTGTTGATAGGGAAAAGCGAGCTTAAGAAGGTTAACGTCGCCAAAACATGGGCGTGAAAAGCACGAGTAAGGTGAAGACTTCGAGGCGTCCTAGCAGCATCGCGAAACATAAAATCCACTTAGCGGCGGCATTAATATTGCCGTAGTGAGCGGACACTTCGCCTAGACCTGGGCCGAGGTTATTTAAGCAGGCGCCAACGGCGGTAAAGGAGGTTATAAAATCTAAACCCGTGCCAAGGAGTAATAAAAACATGACTAAATAGGCCACCACATAGACCGCGAAAAATCCCCATACAGCTTCAACAACGCGGTCGGACACGGTTTTTTTACCGATTTTTATGGGGATTACCGCATTGGGGTGAATGAGGCGGTGAATTTCTCGCAGGCCTTGCTTAATAATAAGCAGTACGCGAATCATTTTAATGCCGCCACCGGTGGAGCCTGCACAACCACCCATGAACGCGAACAGGAATATGAGATAGGGTAAGAAGGTGGGCCACACGGAGAAGTCTGCAACACCAAAACCGGTGGTAGTTAAAATGGAAATCAGTTCGAACACACCGAACAACACGCTGGATTGTAAATCGTAGGTGTTAGATGACGCTAGATACCCAACGGTTATCGCCATACCCAGCAGAATCATGCTGGCGTAAAAACGAAATTCTGGGTCATCAAAATAGTGCAGTATGCCTTTGCTTTGCCAAGCGAAAAAATGGAGGGCGAAATTGATACCTGATAGCACCATAAAAAAGCTGCACACCAGCATGATAGGCCCGCTGTCGTAGTAGCCTATGCTTTGGTCGTGCGTAGAAAAGCCGCCAATCGCAACGGTGGAAAACGCATGGCTAATGGCTTCGAAAGGCGGCATGCCAGCCAGCCAGTAGGCGAAGGCGCAGGCTAATGTAAGTGCTAAATAGATAAGGAACAACGCTTTGGCTGTTTCCGTAATGCGCGGTGTGAGCTTGCTATCTTTAACGGGGCCGGGCGTTTCGGCGCGATAAAGCTGCATGCCGCCTACGCCGAGCATGGGTAAAATGGCTACGGCGATCACAATAATACCGATGCCGCCCAGCCACTGGAGCTGTTGGCGATAAAACAAAATTGAGCGAGGCAGCTGATCAAGCCCTGTTAAGACTGTTGCACCCGTGGTGGTAAGCCCCGAGAGTGATTCAAATACTGCATCGACCACCGACATTTGTGTAGCGTCGGCCAACATTAACGGCAACGAACCGAAAAGCGCGAGTACCGTCCAGAATAGTGAGGTAATTAGAAAGCCATCGCGCGTACTTAAATCTTGCCGTATACGGTAAACCGGTAACCATGCAATGAGACCGGTGGAAAAGGTAATGCCAAACGCGAGAATAAAGCTGTCGTATGCGCCGTCGCCGTACCACAGCGACACAAATACGGGCGGCATTAGCGTTAAGCTGAACAGCATCAGCAAAATACCGAGAACCTTGGCGATAATGGCGTAATGCATTAGAAGAAGGTGAACCCGACTTGGAATAGCCGCTCAATATCGCGGGTGTAGCGTTTATCAATAAGAAATACGATGACATGATCACCGGACTCGATAACAACATCGTCGTGTGCAATTAGCACTTCTTGAACATTCTGGCGGCTACCTATGGTTGAAGCGCTCAGCGCTACATTGCCGCCGTGCAGGGTTGTTTCTTGACTGCCGTCTATTTCGCGCACAATGGCGCCAATGGTCGCGCCTTCGGGTAAGTCGATATCTTCAATGGCGCGGCCTACTACGCGAGAGGTTTTTGCGTCGCCGTGGGCGATTACTTCAATAGCTTCTGCTGCACCGCGACGAAGAGAATGTACGTTAACAATGTCGCCGCGTCGAACGTGCGTTAAAAGTGTACCTATGGTTGCTAATTGTGGCGATATAGCTATATCTATCTCGCCGCCTTGCACGAGATCTGCGTAGGCGGGGTTGCTGATTAAGGTTAATACTTTTCGTGCGCCCATGCGTTTTGCCAGCATAGACGACATGATGTTGGCCTCGTCGGAATTGGTGACAGCGAGAAAAACGTCGGTGTCATCAATATTTTCTTCTTGCAGTAATTCTTGGTTCGATGAGTTGCCCAGTAACACTATGCTATTGGTGAGGCTTTCGGTTAGCTCGTAACTGCGGGCTTTATTCTTTTCGATTACTTTTACCGAATAGTTGCTTTCCAGTTTTTGAGCGAGACGTAGGCCTATGTTGCCACCACCGGCAATAATAATGCGTTTGTAGGGCCTGTCTACGCGGCGTAACTCGCTCATTACGGCACGAATATCGGCGCGAGCGGCAATAAAAAAGACTTCGTCATCGGCTTCGATAACGGTAGAGCCGCTCGGCGTTATTGGGCGGTTACGGCGGTAAATGGCGGCTACGCGGGTGTCTACATTGGGCATGTGCTTGCGTAAAAACCGCAACTCTTGGCCAACGAGTGGGCCGCCGTAAAATGCCTTGACCGCTACGAGTTGCACGGCACCCTCGGCAAAGTCCAATACTTGGAGCGCGCCTGGCTGCTCGATAAGACGGTAAAGGTAATCGGAAACGATTTGTTCGGGGCTAATAATTACGTCGACGGGTATTGCGTCGTTATGAAACAACCCTTCGTAGTTTGCGTAGGCTTGTGAGCGAATACGGGCAATTTTGGTGGGGGTACGGAATAGACTATGGGCGATTTGGCAGGCGACCATATTGATCTCATCGACCCCTGTTACGGCAATTAGCATGTCGGCGTCTTCAATGCCGGCGCGCAATAGTACTTCCGGATGGGAGGCGTGGCCGCCTACAACGCCTATATCGATACGGTCTTGTAGCTCGCGCAATTGGGTATTACTGCGGTCTACCACTGTAATATCGTTTGCTTCGTTGGCAAGGTTTGCGGCCAGTGTGCCACCTACACGTCCGGCGCCAAGAATAATAATCTTCATAATGGTCCGTTAACCGGTAATTTAATCCGGTTCGCTTCCTTTAGCTTTACACAATCGAGCATAGTAAAAACCGTCGTGGCCACCCACTTGGGGAAACAACTGTCTACCAATGGGCCGAGCAATTCCCCAGCTTGCCGCTATAGGCAGGTGCGTAGCGTCGGGTTGTTGCGCAAGGAACGCGGTAATAATGCGTTCGTTTTCTATCGGCAATACTGAACAGGTTGCATAAACCAGCACCCCACCGGGCGCCAACGTTTGCCACAAGGCCGTTAACAGCTGCAATTGTAAGCCACCAAGCTTAGCAAGATCGCTAGGGCGGCGCAGTAGTTTTATATCGGGATGCCGGCGTATAACGCCAGTAGCGGAGCAGGGCGCGTCCAGCAATATGCGATCGAAAAGTCGTGAATCCCACCAAGCGTCGGTGTCGCCAACGTCCGCCACTTTCAGTGTGGCTTTTTCGGTGAGTCTCAGACGCGCAAGATTTTGTTCGACGCGCTTCATTCTATTTGCTTCAAGATCAACGCAAGTAAGGGATGAAATAGCGGGTTGGCGCTCGAGGATATGACAACTTTTTCCGCCCGGCGCTGCGCAGGCATCTAAAACGCGATCGTTAGCTTGGCAATCCAGTAAGGTTGCCGCGAGTTGGGCCGCTTCGTCTTGTACCGAAAAATGGCCTTGTTCAAAACCTGGGAGCGTACGAATGTCGATACTTTCTAGTAGCCGTATACCTTCGGGTGCGTATGTGAGCGGCTCGGCTTGAATGCTTAAGGCGTTAAGCTGTTGCACATAATGATCGCGTGAATTGAGCGTAGTATTGATACGCAAGCAAACTGGCGGTTGCAGGTTATTGGCGTTAAGAATAGCAGCGTAGTGGTCTGGCCAGCTTGATTTTAACTGATCGAAAAACCACTGAGGGTGACTAAAAAGATACGCGTTATCGTGTGTTAGCGTTGTTTCAATTTCCGCGCGGTTACGTAAAAAATTACGTAACAAACCGTTAATAAGTTTACTTGCCCACGTTTTTTTTAGTTTTCGGCTAGCGTTGACGCTTTCCGAAATGGCAGCATGATCGGGTGTGCGTAAATGAATAATCTGAAACAATCCAATTAAAACCAGCATATAGACGTCGGTGTCTTTAGTGCGCAGCGGCTTATCCAATAGTGTCTGTGTGATGGCTTGCAGCTGATGGAAATGCCGCAATGTTCCGAAGCACAATTGCTGGAAAAGCCCGCGGTCGCGTGCGTCTACCTGTTCTAGTGCGGGTTCAAAAAGTGTATTTAGAGATTGCCCTTTGGTAATAACAGGGACCAATGTTTTTGCCGCTAATGCGCGTATATTGGGGTTGTTCACGCGTTAAGTGCCATCGGTAAAGAGGCTGCCAACAGGGCAAACGTTGCTATGGCCGTTCGCAAACTCGGCAAGTGACATGGCTTTTTTCCCCGGTATTTGTAGGCGTAAAATGTCGAGCGTTCCGTTGCCGCAAGCAACACGAAAATGTTGTCGGTCGGCCGCGAGTACGGTGCCGGGTTCGGCTTCGCTTAACGTATTGCTACAACGCGCGTCATGTATTTTAAAGCGTTCCCCGTTCAATAGCGTATAACAAATAGGGAAGGGGTTGAACGCCTTGACCTTGCGTTGAATGAGTTCGGCCGGTTCCTGCCAATTGATGCGCGCCTCGATTTTTTCAATTTTATGGGCGTAATTGGCGAGCGCATTGTCTTGTATTTCTGGTGTGGCCGTACCGTTCTCTAATTGCTCTAATACGGCTAGTAGAGCCGGTGGGCCAATATCCGCCAGGCGGTCGTGCAGCTGGCTAGCATCATCATCTTCGGTAACGGGGCATTCTTGTTTTAGCAGCATATCACCGGTATCTAGGCCAATATCCATTTGCATAATTGTTACACCAGAAACGGTGTCGCCCGTTTCTATCGCACGCTGTATAGGCGCAGCCCCTCGCCAGCGAGGCAATATTGATCCGTGGACGTTTAAGCACCCCAAGCGTGGCGCGTCGAGCACGGCTTGTGGTAACAACAAACCATAGGCCACCACAATTAACACGTCGGCTTCGAACGCGGCGAGTGTTTGTTGGACATCTTCACTTTTTAAATTAACCGGTTGTAGAACGGTAAGGCTGGCCTCCAAGGCTACTTGCTTAACCGCGCTGGGTGTTAGTTTTTTGCCGCGACCTGCTGGTCTATCGGGTTGGGTGTACACCGCGAGTATCTGATGTTCACTATTAAGAAGAGCTTGCAGGTGGCGGGCAGCGAATTCGGGCGTGCCGGCGAACAGTATTTTCAAGAGGTGTTACCTGAATGGGGAGGTCAATGAAGTAAAGAGTGAAAGGCCCGAACGCAATGCGTATCAGGCCTTGGAACGATGTTGTTTTTCGAGTTTGGTACGAATACGTTGCCGCTTAATGTTCGATACATAGTCGACAAATAACTTACCTTTAAGGTGGTCGATTTCATGTTGAATACAGACAGCGAGTAGGCCGTCGGGCTCTAGTGTGAAGGGCTTGCCATCACGCCCTAGCGCGTTAACTTTCACATGGCTGGGCCGCGTAACCTCTTCGTAAAATCCGGGTACCGAAAGGCATCCTTCTTCGTAGCCGAGCAGGTCTTCATCTAGCACCTCGATTTCAGGGTTGATAAACACGAGTGGTTCGTTTTTATCTTCGCTGGTATCAATAACAATGATCTGCTCGTGTATATTGACTTGTGTAGCGGCCAAACCAACGCCTGGCGCGTCGTACATCGTCTCGAACATATCATCAATAAGGGTGCGAATACGGTCATCTACCTGTGCAACAGGTTTTGCAACAGTGCGTAATCGAGGATCTGGGAATTCTAATATCGGTAACAATGCCATTACGTGACAAACTTCTAGTAACTAGCTAACTTTCGCTGCTAACATTATGATCAAACAGGAGTTATACTGTTTTTGTTAAGCCGGACGCAAGGGGTTTATGCAACTACCTGCGCGACTGTGCGGGGTTCGTTGACTATTATAACGGTTAATGGGCTTTAGCGCCGAATTGGAACAGGATTCTTTAGATGAAAAAGCAAATTTCGGGCTTGCTCGCTGCTCTGGCCCTGACGACAGCGCAAATATTGCCCACGGTTACAGCAGAAGAACCCCAATTACGCGATACCGTTCCAACAATCCATACGGTTGTTAAAGGTGATACATTATGGGATATATCGGCTAGCTTCCTTAAAAATCCGTGGATGTGGCCAGAAATCTGGCATGTAAATTCCCAAATTGATAACCCCCATCTTATATACCCTGGCGATGTTATTCGCTTGATCTACCTAGAAGGTAAGCCCCGTTTGACGCTCGAAACGGCTGGCCGAATCTACAAACTCAGCCCAGAAGCCCGCGTGTTAACACAGGGTGAAGCGATTAAAACCATTCCTCTCGATGCCATTAATGCCTTTCTTTCGCGTAGCCGCATTACCGAAGAGAAAGAGTTGGACGCTGCACCTTACGTGTTATCCGGTATGGATGAGCACCTTATTGTTGGTGCTGGCGATAAATTGTATACCCGCGGCACTTTTGTTGATGGGCCACGCGTTTACGGTGTGTACCGTAAAGGCGAGGAATTTATAGACCCCGAAACGAACGAGAAACTCGGTGTACTGGCAGAAGATATAGGCACTGCAGAGCTGCTAACCATCGCGGGCGAAATTGGCACTATGAAGGTGTCGCGTACTACTGAAGAAATTCGCGCCGGTGATCGCTTGCTACGTCATGAAGAGCGTTCTATTGCCTCTACTTTCTTTCCCTCTCCTCCGTCTAAAGATATTAACGGCGTTATTTTAGCGGTAGAAAAAGGCCTGCACCAAGTAGGCAACATGGATGTTGTGGTGCTCAATCGCGGTAATCGCGAAGGTATGGCAGCCGGGAATGTAATGGCTATATACAAGCGTGGCGGTAAAATCCGAGATCGTATTACCGGTGAGCGTGTGCAACTTCCCGACGAGCGCGCTGGTGTATTGATGGTTTTCCGCGTTTTCGAAAAAGTTAGCCTAGGTATTGTTTTAGAAGCCTATCGTGGCATTTCGGTTGCAGATTACGTACGTAACCCCTAATATCTCATTTTACTAACATAGCTACAGGGCGACCCCCGTAGCTATGATTTTAGTCCAATCAGCGCAAGATGAACTTACGCTGCACGCCTGTTGTTTTGGCTATGGTTTGTACGCTTTACGCCACTTCCTTCGCCTCTGGGTACCTAACATCGCCCCAACAGAAATTTTCAGGGATGGAATACGCGCGTTATGTTAACGGCTGTCGAACAAAAGTTGCTTTTTCAACACCTTCCCGGCGTTGGCGCGGCGAGTTATTGGAAGTTAATGGAGCGGTCGCCAAGCCTTTCCAGTGTACTTGAATCTCCCCCCGATACTTTTTCTGATGTCTTTTCTGAAGAGGCTCGCCAAATGTTGCGCGAACTTCAACATACCGGTGAAAATTCCGATATTGTGCGTTTAGTACGTGCCGATCTGGAATGGGCCGACCGACACTCGGTACAAGTACTCGATACTGACCATCCTCAATACCCTGAAATGTTGCGTGAGATTAAGCGCCCTCCGCCAGTTCTATACGTTGCTGGCGACGTCTCGCAGCTGTCTTTTCCTCAGGTTGCCATTGTCGGTAGTCGAAACCCAACGCCTTCTGGTCGTGGCTCCGCGTTTGACTTTAGTAAAGCACTTGCGGCTAATGGCTTTACCATTACTAGTGGCTTAGCCTTGGGTGTAGATGCCGCCGCTCATCAAGGTGCGCTGGCATGCCAAGGTAAAACGATTGCCGTACTTGGCACGGGTATAGATCAAGTTTATCCGCAGCGTAATAAACAAATTGCCGATCAAATAATTGCCAATGGTGGCGCGCTTGTGAGTGAATTCCCTCTGGGTACAACGGCCAAACCCGCCAACTTCCCACAGCGTAATCGTATTATTAGTGGCCTTAGTTATGGCACATTGGTCGTAGAAGCGGCGGTGCGAAGTGGTTCTCTTATTACGGCGCGCTACGCATTGCAGCAAAACCGAGAGCTGTTTGCCATCCCAGGTTCTATTCATAACCCGCTTGCACGTGGTTGTCATAGCTTAATAAAAGACGGTGCGAAGCTCGTAGAAAGTGCAGACGATATAGTTGAGGAACTTAAAGGCTTTCTTCAGCTAAAGTGGGAACAAGTCAATCTCGATATTGTGCCCGACACTCACAGTATTGCGACCGAAATAGTATCCAATGAACAAGAGGATTTCGTCCTTGATCAGCTGGGTTACGAGCCAACGGCCATCGATCTGCTCACCGAGCGCACGTCGCTTCCTGTTGGTGATGTTATGGCTTGTCTGCTCACGCTAGAGCTCAAAGGCCTTGTCGCAAATGTGGGTACTGGATACATGCGCATAAGGGGTTCATCGCGCGGGCTTGTCCTTTAAACCGAATTAGAGTAATTTGCCGCCCTCGTATAGGCCCATAAGGGCTTTTACTTTCACTAGTTTTATTTCAATGAGCTGCCATTCTAGTGGCTCGTTAACCGTTTGAGTTTTTTCGGAGTACTCGCCATGACCAAACCGTTTGTTGCAATTTTAATGGGTTCAGATTCTGACCTTCCTATTATGGAAGCTTCTTTTGATGTGTTGAGCAAGCTGGGTATCGCGTTTGAAGCCAAGGTTACATCGGCTCACCGTACACCTGCTGCCACTCACGACTATGTTGTCGACGCTGATAAGCGTGGTTGTGCAGCCTTTATCTGTGCAGCAGGAATGGCCGCTCACCTCGCGGGCGCGGTGTCTGCCACCACATTAAAGCCTGTTATTGGCGTACCTATTAATGGCTCATTAGATGGATTAGACGCATTGCTATCCACCGTTCAAATGCCTGGTGGCATCCCAGTTGCAACTGTAGCGATAGGCAAAGCGGGCGCGAAAAATGCTGCTTATCTCGCCGCTCAAATTATTGGTGTTGCTGATGCCGAGATGCATCAAAAGCTGATCGCAGAGCGTGCTGAAAATGCACAAGCTGTGTTGGATAAAGATGCGGCTCTACAAGAAAAGCTGAAAAGCCGCTAAGCAGAACGCTTTTATTGTGGATTACCGTTACCATCCTGCCACGATACGGTGCGTCGCCGAGCTTAATGCCGGCGGCGTAATCGCCTATCCGACTGAAGCCGTGTGGGGGTTGGGGTGCGACCCATGGAACGGGCATGCCGTTAAGCGAATTTTACAGTTAAAGCACCGTCGTCCAGAAAAAGGGTTGATCTTGGTCGCTAGTCATACGGGCCAATTTGGCGAATTGCTGCAGGCATTGCCTCCTGAGCAAAAACGTTTGCTAGAGCAGTCTTGGCCAGGTCATATTACGTGGCTTATACCGCACCGTAATGCTGTACCTGAAAATGTCCACGGAGCGCATGATACGATTGCTGTTCGTGTGAGTGCCCACCCTGTTGTAAAAGCCCTGTGCGATAAATTCGGAGGCCCCATTGTGTCGACCTCCGCTAACCCACAGGCTTTACCGCCCGCCAAAAACGGCACCACTGTGCGACGCTATTTTGGTCGTTCTGGTATTACCGTAGCCGCAGGTACTATTGGTGGGAAAACGTCACCGTCTATCATACGTGACCTTGCTAGTGGCACCACTCTTCGCGGTTAGCCTCGACACCCAAAATCGTTATCTCCCCCCTATAAACCATCAAGGACCACTCATGTCTCACCCGGATAAAGCCGCTGTAAAAGCGTACCTCTTGGATTTGCAAAACCGCATTTGTGCGGATTTAACGGTCGTGGATGGGGAACAGCAATTCGTGGAGGATCAATGGCTTCGCGAAGAGGGCGGTGGTGGACAATCTCGCGTGCTGGTTGAGGGTGCTGTTATCGAAAAAGGCGGCGTGAATTTTTCACATGTAATGGGTAAGCAAATGCCAGCTTCGGCAACGGCGCACCGCCCCGAACTCGCCGGACGCAGCTTCGAAGCCATGGGCGTTTCGTTGGTTATACACCCCACCAATCCTTATGTGCCGACTAGTCACGCCAATGTTCGGTTCTTTATTGCCGAAAAAGAAGGCGAAGCACCCGTGTGGTGGTTTGGAGGCGGTTACGACCTTACGCCTTATTATGGCAACCAAGACGACTGTACACATTGGCATGAGACCGCAAAACGAGCCTGTGAACCGTTTGGAGGGGAGGTATATCCGCGCTACAAAAAATGGTGTGACGACTACTTCTACTTAAAACACCGAAATGAGCCCCGTGGAATTGGCGGCCTATTCTTCGATGACCTTAATGAGCCGGGTTTTGAGCAAAGTTTTGCGCTTATGCGAGCCATTGGCGACAGCTATACAGCCGCCTACGTGCCTATTGTTGAACGCCGCAAAAATATCCCGTACGGTGAGCGGGAGCGCGAGTTTCAATTGTATCGTCGTGGTCGTTATGTTGAGTTTAATCTTGTCTACGATCGCGGTACCCTGTTTGGCTTACAAACGGGCGGGCGCACAGAATCAATACTGATGTCCTTGCCACCGCTAGTGCGATGGCAATATGACTGGCAGCCCGAAAAGGGCAGTGCTGAAGCGGAATTATACGATAAATACCTGCAACCCACGGAGTGGCTGGCGTGAATACAACAATAACGAAGGTTGATTCCTACTGTGTTTTTGGCAACCCCATAGAGCATTCAAAATCACCTGATATCCATCGCGCGTTTGCGTCGCAAACCGCTCAATCGTTGGAATACACACGAAAACTTGTCGAGCCCGATGACTTTACCATCCAAGCCACACGCTTTTTTGAAGACGGCGGAACAGGCGCGAATGTGACCGTACCGTTTAAACAAGATGCCTTCGATTTCGCTGATAGGCTTACCGATAGAGCACGTATAGCGGGGGCCGTTAATACCCTCGCTAAACTTGAAGATGGCCAAATTATTGGCGACAACACTGACGGAATTGGCCTCGTTCGCGACATTACACAACGTTTGAAGTGGGCCATAGAAGGTAAGCGAATACTTATCCTAGGCGCTGGTGGTGCGGTTCGCGGGGTGTTGTTACCGTTATTGCAAGAAAAGCCGGAACTCGTCGCAATCGCCAATAGAACGAAATCCAAAGCAGAAGAGTTATCAGTAATATTTAGCGAATACGGTAACCTGCAAGGGTACAGCTACAACACGTTACCGAACGAACCGTTCGATATTATTATTAACGGAACCTCCGCTGGTTTTAGTGGCGATGTGCCCCCCGTACACTTTGGTTGCTTCACGAGCGAAACCGTTGTCTACGACATGATGTATAGCGATGAACCTACGGAATTTCTGCGTTTCGCTATTGATATGGGCGTTACGCAATGGAGTGACGGGGTAGGCATGCTTGTGGGGCAGGCCGCCGAATCTTTTCGTTTATGGCGCGGGGTAGAACCGAAAACCCAACCTGTAATTGACCAACTTTCCGAGCCTGCTTAACGAAGCGAATTAACGACAATGCGATTCATTCTATTTTTTTTGGTCGCGTTCTCGTTGGGGTGGTTTAGCCACGCGGTATATCTATCGTTTTCTCCGGGGCCGCTCTTAGTCAATGCCTTAAAACCTCCTTTACCTCATAGCTCGCCACACCACGAAAATAGTGTGCCGGCCCTTTCTCGAGAAAAGGCAACTACACTACCGCAAGCCCAACTTCAGGTGCCTCAGGTACAAACGCAGCACACTGCGTTGGATGAGACTCTTACCCTCCAAGTTTTCAGTGAGCTTCTAAGCCAGTATAGGTTTCAAGACGCGGTGAATATGTATGGTGAGGCAGAGCCGGTACTTTCAACAAACGAACAACAGCAATGGCGAAGCGTGCTGCTCGACTACTTGTCGCGCCGAATTAATAGTGGTGAAACCGTCCTATTCAGCGAACTCGCTGAAATTTGGTTGCAAGTACATTACAACGACGTTGATGTACTGTTACAGCAAGCACGCTTTTACCGTGTAAAAGGCTACTACGGCGAAGCGCTGCAAACCTACATGCTAGCGAAAACCTACGCTTATTACAGCGAGCAAAAAGCGAATGTCTTTCGCGAGCTACAAAGCTTTGTCTTTCAACGCGATTCAGATTGGTCTGGTCAGGGCGACTGGCATGAATTACTAAATTTCTATGCGCAACTCGAACAGTTCGACATTAGTAATAAAGCACAACAGTTTCGCTACGCTGAATTATTATTGATGCATAACGATGAGAGATCCGCCGAGGCGATTTTAGACGCATTAATGCAATTTAGAGGCTGGAAAGAACGCGTTACGACGTTACGCGCACATTATCAACGCGAAGGCGAATATCACGCGGGTACTTCAACGGCACCTGGGTTTCAAACGGCACTGCCTATAAAACCCGTGGGTAGTCACTACCTTATGCGTGTTCGTATCAATACCGACGAAACCCCTACTACTTTGCTGCTCGACACAGGCGCATCTATAACAACCGTCACTGTTGAGGCATTTGCAGGTATGGTGCAAGCAGAGGGTTGGCGAGATTTAGGTTGGCATCTGTTTAATACGGCAAACGGGCCCGCACAGGGTAAGTTAATGGAAATAGAACAATTTACTATGGGTGACTACACTCTCCGCAATCTAACGGTTGCCGTTTTAGACACCAACCTTGGTGACGGCGTGCAAGGGTTATTGGGTATGAATGTGCTCAGCCAATTTCATTTTCAAATTGATCAAGATAGTCACCGATTATTGCTTACACCCCGAGATTGATTTTTAACGGCGCGAAAATATACATCTTGAAATAAATTTGTTGCGCGTATATCGCCGTATCGGTGCTTCTCCGTACGCATAAAAATAATAAAACCGGTATTGAAATGGCTGGTAAATAACGCATCATATTAAGCGTGACAAGGTGTAAACAGTGGGCGCTCTTATCGGCATCTTAACGACCCTTCAACAATAACTACTGTATAGCAGGCTGTGCTGATTATCCTTAATTATGCGTAACCCACCTGAAAGTGGATATTGCGTAAAACGCTTTGTTCGGTTTAACTGTATGGCCAGCGAAGCCGTCGTTTTGAACGATATATTTGCTATGTTATTTTCCTATTGTTGCAAGCGCAGGTTTAATAGGAGGAGAGTTATGAGGGCCGACGTTCTAGGTTAACGATACAAATATAGTGGGTTTTCACGTTAGGGTTTAATTAGGCTAGCCCCAACGATTGTTATTGTTCTACGGAAGCGAGCGATAAATTATGGATGAGAAAACACAAAAAGGTGCGTCTACGATTAGCGCCGAAAACGAAAAGCAACGCGACTACGAGCGTAAGCAGGAAGAGTATAAACGTCGATTTTCTGGACTCTACGCAAAAGAAAAATTCTTTCCTGCCATTATTGCGGCTAGAGCCGCCATGCGCGTATTTCCTACGGTGGCGCAGGAAGGGCATTTTGAATTCTGGATGGATAAAAAATCTGAAACTGGGCCAGCCGATAGGCGCGTAAGACATTTAACCGCTATGGTCTACGCCGTTCGGTTGATACAAAAAGCGTGTCTTGAGGACGTAAGTAAAGAGGAGCTAAAAGCTGCGGCTGCGGCCACTTCCGTATTCGCGGCTACACTGTCTCCTCCACTCGAATCCGAGGCTACTTCAGCACCATCCTACGTCACTGCATCTGAGGCTGTTTTATTTGCGTCTACGTTCGCATCCGCTGCTGCGTCAGAGGCCTCGGCCTCACTCTCAGCTGCGGTCTTTGCGCTCGATGCCTCCGACGCAGCGTCTGCTTACGCTACTTCCGCGGTATTGGGTGAGCGTTATTTTGCTGACAATATCGAGCAGGACATTACGGCAGCTGAAACGTCCACGTCCATTGTTGATCTAGCCAATCAGGCGCTCTGGTACGAGGCCGTACCCGAGGAAATAGTGTCACTCTTTGAAAGTAAATTTGTTCCCGCTGTTGAAACGTTAATCGAAGAGACCATAACTCCTGCAAGCCAGCGTGCACTGCAAAAAATAATCGCTGATTATCGCGCGCTACTTATACCGGGCCCAGCACTTGCACGTTACACCCCAACCAATGCTGTAGCGCCCGAAACAATACAAGTAAAAATTGATAGGCTTAACCGTGAAAATTTGGTGAACGGTCTTGCGGATATTCTTTCCCATCCTGCTAACAACCAACATCAAACCATCGGTTTATTGGGCCATTGGGGAAACGGTAAAACCGCGGTGTTAGATTTACTCAAAGAAAAACTGAAAAAGAAATATGTGAAGGCACCACATTTTCCGGAAAGCCGAGAATTCTTATTTGGTGAATTTAATGCGTGGGCTTACGAGCATGTAAAAAATAGCCAAGCCGCTATGGCCCACGAAGTGATTACAAGCCTCACTAGCTATCAAGAAACTTCAGACGCCGAAGACTTGCCGTTCTTGCGCCGTTTTGCGCACTATGCACGCAACGCCTTCTTTGGTGTAATGTGGCAAATATGTGTGCGAGCACGTATTACTGTGGGCTTTGCCATTCGAAAATACCCAACCCGTTTAGTGTTGTTATTGTTGTGGATGATGGTTGCGATATACGCCGCGCCCATAGCGTTGGGGCTTGCAACGGATGCTAAAACTTGGCCAGCCGTTACGGCCCTAGGTGGTGTATTGTTGTCGTTGTTTCGTATTTTTCGCGATGGCCGTACGCTCTTCGCGCAACCCTTTACAAAGGAATTATTAACCTACGTAAAATTGCCTAGCTACGCGCAACACTTAGGTGAAGTTGCCCAGATGCGGGGGGACATCGCACTTATGTGTAACTTACGTTTACGCCCCAATGCCGGCGCCAATACGTTTGGGCTAAAGTTGCCTTTCCGTGAAAAACGTTTGCTTTTTGTAGTGGATGATCTTGATCGATGCGACCCGCAAGGCATCGTTAAAACGTTTGAAGCGGTACGCTTAATTCTCGATATTCCCCAGGTTACTGTCGTTATCGCCATTGATCAGCGTATTGCTCTGGCTGCTTTGGCGCACCATTACAAAGACCTGGAAGAATTCCATACGTTGCGCGATGCCAAATCGATAGCGCGAGATTATCTTGGTAAAATGTTGCACTACCCCATTGTGCTCAAACCATTAGATTTTGAAACCTCAAAAACGTATATGAGTGCGGTGTGGAAGGACAAGACCGAAGAGGAGAAAATGGCATGGGAAACGCTTCTAGAGGGCCCAACGTTGAATGCTTCGCGAATAAAAGATCCAATAACCGATAGCGAAATTGCGTTGGAAGTTAGCGATGGCGAGGACATAAAAGCGTTAACAGAGAACGAGTTAGTCGGACTGGTAAATGCGCTGCCTTCCCCTAATGCCAATGCGGATGACGAAAAATTAATTGGGCTGAGCCCGAAACAAAAAGCCTCGTTCGTGTTGTGGTGCGACAAACTTCAGCTGAATAACCCTCGACAACTAAAGCGTATGCTGAATAGTTACAACCTTTTACGTAAAGTGCGTTCAGTGCCCGATCCAGAAATTTTAGACGATGGAAACGAGCAAAGCCTACCAAGCTTTGGTTGGTTAACCGCTATGCTGGTCTTAGAGTTTATTAATAATGAGGTTAGCGACGTTAAGCGGGCACACTATTGGGCGTATATACAAGGCAGCGCACACGAATGGGTAGAACAACAGGAATGGGCCAATGCCTTTGAAGAGGCGAAGCATGTAATTGAAAAGGCTGCCGCACACGATCCCGAGTTTGCAGAAGTTGAAATGTGTTCGCCTAAAGAAGCCTTGTTGGCATGGGTAAAACTGTTTGTATTACCCGCTATTGGAGATGAAGAGCAGATAGCAACTGAGGGTGCAGCCTGTGACGCTAGAGCTTAAAAGTGGGGACAAAACAGGTAATACAGCCGGATGTCTTCGCTTAAGCCTGTCCAGATGCCGTTTACCCGTTATCGCCTGTCGCGCAGCAGCTATCAGTTCTAACCAAAGCGCCACAATTGGAGCGGTATTGTCAGCATAGGCGAAACGACTCATTACTGCAGCGCGTTGAAAAGATGGGTGTCACATTCATACCTGGTTGTGTGACTGGTTGTGTGACAGCGATAAAAGCCGCTGCCTAGGCGCGCTTTGTCAAACTACCTAAAAACAAAACGGCAGCAGCGAGAACAACTGCTGGGCCTGCGGGCAAATCGAAGAGAACCGAGGCGAATAGACCTCCCGCTACAGCTATCACACCCATAATGGCGGCCACGGCCGCCATTGCTTCGGGAGAGCGTGTGAGGCGACGGGCGCTAGCGGCAGGAATAATGAGTAGAGCGGTAATCAATAATACGCCCACGAGCTTCATTGCAAGTGCAACAACGGTGGCCATTAACACCATTAGCAACAACCGCAGCTTTTCGACAGGCAGGCCTTCCACGCGCGCGAGATCTTCGTCGATAGCGGCCATAACCAGCGGTCGCCAAAAAACTAGAATAACGGCGAAGCACAGGCCACCGGCCAGGTATATTAGGAGTAAGTCTTCACTTCCTACCGTTAATAGGTCGCCAAATAAATAGCCAAATAGGTTGATGCGATTGCTCGACAGTAGGCTAACGCACACCAAACCCAGCGCTAAAGCACTATGAGAAAGAATGCCGAGCAAGGTGTCGGAGGCGAGAGTAGAGCGGTGCTGCAAGCGCCATAAGGCGACACTCACAATGAGCCCTGCCAAAATCATAGAGACGGTTAAATTCCAATCGGCGAGTACGCCAAGCGCAACACCTAACAGTGCCGAATGTGCGAGCGTATCGCCAAAATACGCCATGCGTCGCCACACAACAAATGTCCCTAACGGCCCGCTGATTAGGGCAATTCCAATACCGGCTAATAAAGGCATAACCAATAGCGGTAACAAACCCAACAGGTTATCCATTGTGATCGTGCCCGCAGTTGTGCACGACATCACCGTGGAGGTCGTGCTGGTGGTCGTGATGGTGGGTATAAACGGCCAAGTCGTCGGCCACGGCTCCGCCAAATAAACGCAAATACTCTGGGTGCTGGCTGACACTTTCGGGCTTGCCGTGACAGCATACATGTTGGTTTAAGCAAACAACTGAATCGGTTTGTGCCATGACCAGATGTAAATCGTGGGAAACCATAACTATGGCGCAGCCAAGGCTATCGCGCAGGCTCGCAATTAATCGATATAAGCTGGCTTGGCCGCTTACATCGACGCCTTGCAAGGGCTCGTCTAGCACTAATAATTGTGGCTTGCGTAACATTGCACGGGCGAGCAAAACCCGCTGTAGCTCGCCACCGCTGAGGCCATGTATTTGTTGTTCACTAAGGTGCGCGATATTCAGCTGCTGTAAAGCCTGCTGGCGATGTTCTCGAGAGCGATCGGCGAAGCTTAGAAAGCGGCTTACTTTTAGCGGCATACTGGCATCGAGGCGTAATCTTTGGGGTACATAACCGATTGTGAGGGCAGGGCTGCGCGTAATAGTGCCACTATCGGGCTGTAAAAGGCCGGTCATTATGTTAACTAGCGTGCTTTTCCCTGCGCCATTTGGGCCTATTAAGGTGCAAATTTCACCTTTTTGCAGCGTAAAATCAATGGATTGCAGTACAGGTCGCCCTGAAAAGGCGACTGTAATATTGCTTAGCGTAAGGAGTGCTGTCATTTGGCTCGTGTCCTACAGTCACTGCAATAACCGGTTATCTCGAGCACCTTGTTCGCTACGGTAAAGTGTTGTTGCGAGGCGCTAAGGTTAATGGCTTGTTGAATAGTATTGCTGGGCACTTCTTCCGTTACGCCACACGTTAGACAAATAAACAACGCGTCGGTATGAATGCGTTTTGGGTGTGTGCAACCGACGTATGCATTTAAAGAATGAACTTTGTGTACAAGACCTTGTTCAAGTAAAAAATCGAGCGCGCGGTAAACCGTGGGCGGTGCAACGCGCTTACGCTCTGAATTTTGTTCGAGCATTTCCATCAGCGCATAAGCTCCGAGCGGGGCGTGTGATTGCCAGATAAGTTCAAGTACTTGCCGTCGCAGCACCGTTAAGCGTGCACCGGCTTTATGGCAAATTCGGTCAGCGTCTGCCAGTGCAGTATGAATACACTGACTGTGGTCGTGACTTGCATCGCGAATGGAATCGGGTTTGTTCACGGAAAAATGTCCACCGTTACGGGAGTAATAGTTATGTTATCATATAACATAACTATTACTGAGAGAGTTTGTGTGAACTTACGAACGTTTAGATTGAACCGGTATGTCTTACAAGTGACTTTTATCTTTTTGTGTGGCATGCCCCTTGTCATGGCGAAGGGCGTGCAGGCGACAATACCGGACGTGCCTATAACGTTACTTGCCAGTATTCGCCCGCTGGCATTGATAGCGAATGACTTTGTGATGCTGGCAAAACTAAACGACCGCGTGAAGGTAGAGGTGCTATTACAAGCGGGCGCTTCTCCGCATCATTTCGCGTTAAAAGTTACGGATATCAAGCGTATCCAAGAGGCTGATACCGTTATTTGGTCGGCTCCAACGTTAGAGCATTTCCTGATTAAAGCGTTAAGAGAGCATCGTAAAAATAGCTCGGACCTACAGTTGAGCAGTTTTAGCAGGATTCCGTTTCAAGAGGACGATGAGGGCCGCCACAGCCATCAGCATGATCATACTGATGCTGATGCACACTTATGGTTAGATCCTGCCAATGTCGATGCTTTGATTGCAGCACTTAGCTTATCTTTGCAGCGCGTTTTTCCGAATGGGCATAAGGCGATTATAGAAGCTGAAGTAGAGTATCGCACGGTGCTGGAGTCACTGGAGAGAAGCCTTCAGCAACGCATGACGGCGGCGAATGCACTGAAAGGCGGAATTGCTGTGTATCACGATAGCCTGGGCGCCTTTGTGAATCGTTTTCACGTTCATCAGGTGGCCGCTTTAACCGCGGTGCCCGAGGAGCAAATGGGATTGCGTTCACTACTCGCGCATAAACAGGGGCTTAAGCCTAGCTGCTTACTGGCAGACAAAGGTGAGCTAGGAATGGCTCAAAGATTTGCGGCAACACTGGAATGGCCATTGGTGGCGTTCGATTTACTGGCTCAAAATGAAGAAGTAAACACTTACCCAGCGTACATGAATGCCATTGCAGCTTCGATTGAGCAGTGCTTGAAAAGCAGATAAAAAAAAGCCTCTGCATCTCTTTATGGGAAGGAAGATACAAAGGCATAGAGTTAGCAAAAAGCTACAAGAGAGTCTAAATTAATCTACAAAATTACAAACATAACAAAGGCTGTATGAGGCTCAAGCGGTCGACCTCGACATCTACGCCCTTAATACTGCAAAGAAGCTTTTACCGTTTTTTCAACTAAAATCGATAGTTCTGAATTCATTGTGGTGTTGATGGAATCAATATGCGCGTACAGTTTTTTAAGTTGACGCGAACTAACATTTTCCTGGACAACATAGTTGTCCAGAAGAGATTCCCAGCGGTCGCTAGTACCTATCTCCGCAAGAGCAACGTTAACGCTTAACGCTGCTTTAGATGTTCTTGGATCTAGGGCACCAACCTCACCGGCGATTACACCGTTTGAAACCAGCGCAAGTGCAATTAATGCTGCGAAAGTTTTCATTTAAAGGTACTCCTTATAAGAGGGATGGTTGATACCGAACGCCTGAAGGATCTCTTCAGGCTTCCGACAAGGCTTGTTGTTACCTTGTGGTGCTAATTGTAACCAGAGGTAACACATTTGGCAAATATTAATTTTGTTACTTGTTACATACGTCACATATGAGACCGGTTCCCATTTAGTGGCTAGCCCACATAGTGTGTGTTTTTCCTCACGCTGCCCCTCTATAGTGTGCTTGGCAGCTAGATCTACGGGCCAGCCTAATTGAAATAAAATGTTCTGCCTTGGCGATTACATTCGTCTGGCGGGGAATTTCGACGCCATCACCACAGTATTGTCGCCTGGTTCCTTCGGTAACACTTTTTTTGCTCTGCAGGTTATATAAAGTCCTCTATTATTGACTAACTAAGTGCGTCACTGGGCAAGTGCGTCACTGGGCAAGTGCGTCACTGGGCAAGTGCGTAACAGGCTGCTTGGCCAACATAAGGCACCCAGAGTTAACCCAATAAAAAAAGGAACGATTTATGACCATTATTCATACTCCCAATAGGCTCCTAATGGCGATATCTGCCGTAGCGGTATTAGTGGGTTCTACAGCAGCAAACAGTGATACTGAGTACGAGGTGGGTGCTGGTATTAACTATTTTATGTTTGAAGACGACTTTAATGTGGCAGACGATGTGGGCTTCCGGGGTTATGGTGGCCTGCGCTTTGATGAGCATTGGGGATTGGAATTGGTATGGGATAAGCTAGCGACAGAAACGGACCCTACTGATTTAGGCTTTGACTTAAGCCAGTACTACCTTAGTGGCTTGTATCATTTTAATCAGACCGAAACACTGCAGCCTTACCTTTCATTAGGGTGGGGCCAAGGTGATTTTGAGGTTAGCGATGTTGGTTATAGTGCGACCACTACCTCTACAAATATAGGTGCGGGCCTAAAATGGTTTGTCAATGAACATTGGGTGGTGCGGCCATCGATCAACTATTTTATGAACACTGAAATTGACGAAGATTTTACGACATTAGGTCTAACCCTAGCGTACGTCTGGGGAGGAGGTTCGACTCCTGCACCGGCTCCGGTAAGAGCAAAAGCGCCGGCCGATACCGACGGAGATGGTGTTGTTGATACGTCTGATCGCTGTACTGCGACACCTGCCGGTGTGCGGGTGAATGCACAAGGTTGCCCGCTAGATAGTGACGGTGATGGCGTGTTCGATCATCTCGACAACTGCCCCGATACCGGTAGTCGATTAAAGGTCGATGTAAAGGGTTGTCCAATGCAGCTTAGTGAAACCGTGGCCATTGATCTTAAGGTGAATTTCGACTCGAATAGCGATGTCGTTAAAGCGGAATATTTTGCTGAAATTCAGCGCGTCGCAGATTTTCTCGCGCAGTACGAAGGTACTAGTGTGGTAATTGAAGGACATACGGACACCAGTGGAGCGGCCACCTATAATAAGGCGCTCTCGCAGCGACGAGCGAATGCGGTTGCGGCTGTGCTGGTCAATCGCATGAACGTACCAGCAGGCAGAGTCAGTGCAAAGGGTTACGGCGAAGAGCGTCCCATAGCTGACGAGTCGACACGCGCTGGTCGTGAGGCGAATCGTCGCGTTGTTGCCAAAGTGGCTGCTGTAGCGAAAAGTATGGAGCTAAAATAACAACATCAAATCGTGAGTGAACAAGGGCGTACGCACAGTACGCCCTAATTAATTGCCTTTCGGCCAGCTATTCCTCCGCAAATTCGCTAGAATCCCCTCCTCGCGAACGATAACACTCCGGATACACATTCTATGACTACCAAGCCCCTGCTATTGGTTGATGGCTCCTCGTACCTTTACCGTGCATTCCATGCCATGTACAAAGCGGATTTGCGCAACGCAGAAGGTTTTCCTACGGGGGCCATTCGCGGCGTAGTCGCCATGTTAAAACGCTTAGAAAAAGATTACCCCGAGAGCCCAATAGCGGTAATTTTTGATGCGAAAGGTAAAACCTTTCGCGACGAGATATACAGTGAATACAAAGCGAATAGGCCGCCTATGCCGGATGACCTGCGTCTGCAGGTAGAGCCTTTGCATGCCATCATTCGGGCAATGGGTTTGCCGTTAATCATTATTGATGGTGTAGAGGCCGATGATGTTATTGGCACGCTCGCACGCGAAGCCACAGAAAAGGGCTTGCCTGTAGTCGTCTCGACGGGCGATAAAGATATGGCTCAACTAGTCAATGAGCATGTGACGTTGGTTAATACAATGACGGAAACGGTGATGGATATTGCCGGTGTTACGGAAAAGTTTGGCATTCCGCCGAACCTCATTATCGATTACTTAGCCTTGATGGGCGATAAAGTCGACAATATTCCAGGTGTGCCGGGCGTTGGCGAAAAAACCGCATTAGCTTTATTGCAGGGTTTGGGCGGAATTGATGATATCTATAGTCACCTGGACGACATTGCGAGCTTGAGTTTTCGTGGCGCAAAAACCATGGCCGTAAAATTGGAGGCTAACAAGGACGCAGCGTACCTATCGTATAAACTTGCGACCATTAAAACAGATGTTGCACTAGAACAACCTATTGAAGCGCTGACGCCTACTGAAATTGATGGCGAGACACTGACAAAATGGTTTACGGAATTAGAATTTAAGGGTTGGATTAACGATATTAATCGTGGCAGTCATTCGCCGGTGGCTCCAGCGGCAGTAGAACCCGCTATTGAAACCACCTATGAGACAGTTCTTACGGAGTCGCGCTTTAATGAATGGCTTATGCTGTTAAGCGGCTCTACATTGTTTGCCTTCGATACCGAAACCACCAGCCTTAATTACATGGAGGCAGAGATCGTAGGGGTTAGCTTTGCCATAGAAGCGGGCAAAGCTGCCTACGTGCCCGTGGCGCATGATTATCTCGGCGCCCCAGACCAGTTAACCCGTGAACAGGTATTACATTCGCTCAAGCCGTTACTTGAAAATAGCGAGCTTAAAAAAGTAGGGCAAAATCTCAAATACGATTCGAGTGTGTTGGCGAACTACGATATTCACATGAAAGGAATTGCCTTCGATACTATGTTGGAATCCTATGTGTTTAATAGCACGTCCAATCGCCACGATATGGACACATTGGCAATGACGTATTTGAATCATGGCACCATTCATTTTGAAGATGTCGCAGGCAAAGGTGCAAAACAATTAACCTTCAACCAAATACCATTGGAAGAGGCCGGCCCTTACGCCGCTGAGGATGCTGATATAACATTGCGGTTGCATAATAAAATTTGGCCACAATTAGAAAAAGAATCTGGTTTGCAGCATGTATTTAACGATATCGAAATTCCGCTGGTGCCGATTTTATCGAAAGTAGAACGTAATGGAGCACTTATCGACATAATGGCCTTGGGCCAGCAAAGTCATGAGCATGGACAGACCATGGAAAAGCTTCAGCGCGAAGCCTTTGAATTAGCAGGAGAAGAATTTAATTTAAGTTCTCCTAAACAGCTCGGCGCAATTTTATTTGAAAAATTGAATCTGCCCGTGTTGAAAAAAACGCCAAAAGGCGCCCCTTCAACAGCGGAAGAAGTGTTACAAGAATTGGCGTTGGATTACCCGCTGCCCAAATTACTTATGGAGTACCGTGGGCTCGCCAAATTAAAAAGTACCTACACCGATAAGCTACCGATAATGGTAAACCCACGTACCGGTCGGGTGCATACGTCTTACCATCAAGCGGTCACGGCAACCGGGCGACTATCCTCTAGCGATCCTAACTTACAAAATATTCCTATTCGTACGGAAGCGGGCCGACGTATTCGCCAAGCATTTATCGCGCCTACAGGTTATAAAATTCTGGCTGCGGATTATTCGCAAATCGAGCTGCGGATTATGGCGCATTTATCGGAGGACAAAGGTTTACAGGATGCCTTTGCAAAAGGCTTAGATGTGCATAAAGCCACAGCTGCAGAAGTGTTTGGTGTGTCATTAGAGGACGTAACCGTTGAGCAGCGCAGAAGCGCTAAAGCGATTAATTTTGGTTTAATTTATGGCATGAGTGCGTTCGGTTTGGCAAAACAATTGCACATTGGCCGCTACGATGCGCAGCAATATATTGATACGTATTTTGAACGCTATCCCGGTGTTGCCACTTATATGGACAGTATACGCAGCAGCGCTTCTGAAAAAGGTTATGTTGAAACCTTATTAGGCAGACGGCTATATTTGCCGGAAATTAATGCGAGTAATGGTCAGCGGCGGCAAGCGGCTGAACGCACAGCAATTAATGCACCTATGCAAGGCACGGCAGCTGACATTATTAAGCGTGCGATGATTGATGTGGACGCGTGGCTGGAAAAAGAGAATATAGACGCCCAGATGATAATGCAGGTGCATGACGAATTAGTATTAGAGGTTAAAGAGGAAGTTGTAACGGAAGTATCAGAAATGCTGTGCAAAATTATGGCCGAAGCGGTCGAACTGTCGGTACCGCTATTGGTAGAAGCGGGAATCGGGAATAATTGGGATGAGGCTCACTAATAAGTCTTAATTTTGTAGGAATAGCGAGGCAATACTGATTGACTTTCAATCAAAGCTCTATAGACTGCCCATTCAGCAAGAAAGCAAGCGTTCTATTTATTTTCTCGACCCGAAATTTTTTAATCTCGACCTGAAGTTTGTAAGTACCGGCCTTATTTCCTGCTTCCCCAGACCATCCTTGGTGGTCAAATTTTTATTTTATATTTAGGAAGTTACTATGTCTGACGTCGTTACCGGAACCGTTAAGTGGTTCAACGAATCAAAAGGTTTTGGTTTTATTGAGCAAGAGTCTGGCCCTGATGTGTTCGCTCACTTCAGTGCTATTTCTGGTTCGGGTTTCAAAACCCTCGCTGAAGGCCAAAAAGTACAGTTTACTGTTACTAGCGGTCAGAAAGGCCCACAAGCAGAGAATATCGTTGTTGTATAACAACTAGCTCTCTAGCAAGCTATTTCAAAAGGCAAGCCATCGGGCTTGCCTTTTTCGTTTCTGGTTACA
The DNA here is from genome assembly GCF_014217335.1 of Teredinibacter purpureus. Classification (NCBI taxonomy): domain Bacteria; kingdom Pseudomonadati; phylum Pseudomonadota; class Gammaproteobacteria; order Cellvibrionales; family Cellvibrionaceae; genus Teredinibacter; species Teredinibacter purpureus. The sequence continues at coordinate 929,924 of NZ_CP060092.1, forward strand.
GCTTTTTACAACCCACTACACTTTCGCAACAGAGCCCTGTTGTGAGCCGGTATAAACTAAGCGAATATTGGCAATGGTTACGTAATGGTGCGTGAGGAGAATCATCATGAAATATTGGCTTATCCTAATAATGTCAGGTTTACTTTGCGCCTGTGGCGGGAGCAATACTCAAACACTGCCAACCGATCCAGATCCTAATATTACTGTCGTACCGTATCAGAATTTATTTGTTCCTCCCCCCTCCGCAGAAGTACTCCATTATGCCAACGGTGAACGCTTAGAGCGGTTGTTAAAAAATGGCGCCAGAATGGGTGTCTCCGGTTCACGACAATTTACCGAGGACCTTGCCGTACAATCATCAGCCAACGCGGTTGAGAATGCGCTCTCTGTTGCACAGCCAAGTTTAACGAATTTTTCAGAAACGAATGTACAAGTGAGCGGTGTAGCAGAAGCCGATTATGTAAAATACGACGGCCACTATTTATACGTACATGCATGGCCGGAAAACCAGATGGATGGTGACGGAGAGCACCGAATACGTGTGCTGCAAACGGAACCCGAACGTGCGAGTGCGGTTGAAGTGAGTCATATTCCGTTACCACAAGCGGGTTCTTATGAGCAGGTCGAACTCTATCTCCAACAGGGCGCGGCGGCGGAGGCTTTGGTTGTGTTAAGTAGTGGCGGTGTTGTTGATTTTGCATCAATTGACGCCTTCCCCCCGAACGATTATCTCGCTACTAATCACAGTTTCAATGTTGATGTGTACGACCTAGGCAACCCTGCTATGCCAACTTATGGGTGGGGTGTCGAGATAGACGGCCAGGTGCATACCAGTCGTAAAATGGGTAATACACTGTATGTGGTGAGCAGTTATAGGCCTCATAACGGGGTGTTAGGCCGAACGCTGTTAGAATCGCCTGATGAAGACACAACAGAAGCCGCTTTGGCGGACATAAGCGTTGAATCCCTCATTCCTACCTATAGCATTAATGGCGAAGAGCCTCAAATGCTCCACGATTCGGGCGCTTGTTTGGTGGGCAATGAACAAAGTAGTAATGCTGGTTATTCGAACCTTCACTACGTGATAGCGATTGACCTAACCGCTAGCGCCCTAGCGGACGTCGTTTGTATTGCGAGCCCAGTAACGGGTGTCTACAGTTCGACAGACGCCATTTATTTAAGTGCATCGGTGTACGATAGGAATTGGGTGGAGAGCTTTACCGTTTTGCATAAATTAAATGTGGGCGAAAGCGGCGTAACCTACAGTGCAACGGGCGCAGTTCCGGGGCATTTAGGCTGGAGTAGCCCGTCGTTTAGAATGGATGAAAATGAAGGGTTCCTACGCGTACTGTCTAGCGCTCAGAATGAGAGTGGTGAACCCGATCACCGTCTTTGGGTGCTTGAGCAGCACGAATCTGAACAAACCCTTGAGATCGTGGCGCAGCTGCCAAATGACGGGTTACCGGCACCTATAGGACACCCTGGAGAGGAGGTGTTTGCCGTGCGATTTTTTGGCGAACAAGCCTACATCGTAACGTTTCGTCGTACAGATCCTCTATATGTATTGGACCTCTCTAACCCCCTTGAACCCATAATAGCTGGAGCCGTAGAGCTACCGGGTTTCTCCACCTACCTGCATCCTTTCTCAGAAGGGTATATGTTTGGCTTTGGTCGAGAGGCCGATGAAAACGGTCGGGAGCAGGGGTTGAAAGCGGCCCTCTTTGATGTGCGGCAATTGGACAACCCTCAAGTAGTGTCCGAAATTGTATTGGGCGGAAATGCATCGTGGAGTGATGCGCTTTACGATCATCGAGCGTTCAACTTTCTGCGAACAGAAGATGGCAATGTGCGCATAACCTTTCCCGCTACACTGGCGTCTACAGACAATGGGGCTGATCCAAACCTAGAGGTGTTGACGGTTGCAAATGATTACACGCGGGCATTGGTGCTGCTTGAAATAGACGGTCTCGCCGGCGAATCGCCAGAAATGCACGTACACGGTACCGTTCAAAAACCGGATGTTGATGAACGTGAGTGGTTCAATTACAGCGTGTTCGGGCGTGGTATTTTGCATGGAGATGCGATTTTCTATGTAGAAGCACCCGACGTATGGGGGGCGCGTTGGTCAAACCTTAATACTATCTCGGGCCCTCATTAACCGGAGGGTTAAAGAGCCGACTAGTGTATGAGGTTACTTTGCGGGTGCTGTTTTAGCTTGAGTGATATGGCGGAGTCTCCTGCGAGACAAGGCCATCTTTCGATGGCATGCTGCCAGTTGTTATTGTTGTGATGGCGCAAATAATCTTCAAAATGGGCGTTACGGAAAAAACTGTCTGTTTCAAAGAGTGACTCGATTGAGTAGTGAACGGCAAGATCTAACTGGTTAGCGAACTCGTCCCCTAATATATCGTGTACAACAATATTCGATAAGGTCATATCCATAGGCGCGAGAGGTAAACCGCTGGCCATCATCACACGATCATTAACCTCTTCGATGAGCCTATGAGCCAAGTAAGCTTCGTCTACTAAGGCCAAAAGGCCGTCTCGCCCTTGCAATAATTCGGGAGGTTCGAAGAAGTAATCTTCGGCGATGGTTAGAAACGTTTTAGCGTATTTGTAAACGCCCGCCGATTTCGTTAATTCGTAAAGCGCCTCTATAAAGTCGGGCACATGCTCAATGTAATGGGTAACAAATTGCAACAGAGCATCTAGCCCGTTGCCATTGGGCAGGGTGATGGCACTATGCAGCTCCGGCAGCTTTGTTTCCAAGAAATCTCTCAACCTATGATTCTTGGCCTCTATCCGATGCGCTTCTGCTATGGATTCTCGGATGTACACAATTCTAGGCTCGGTCATAAAAGAAAAGACTGACACAAAAGGTTAAATGAATGGGATGACTACTTACTGTAGCAGTGACGACCGCAGCAGGTCGTAAAAATATGTATAGCAAACGGCGTTGATACTGCTAAGGCTCACTCGTCGAACAGTGTTCTTCAAGGGCACGGCTACCACTCTAAAACCATTTATGCCTCGCAGTCAGAGTATAGAAGGCTCTACCCAATGTTGCTCCTCGGATCGCGTTAAATATAACGAAACTCATCCACAATCCGTGGTTCCCCCAAGTGGTCGATAGCCACCAAAGCGGTAAAAAACCGAAAAATACCGAAATACACATTGTTTTAAGCATGATGCGAGTTTTGCCTGCCCCAATAAAAATTCCGTCGAGAATATAGGTCCAAATACTTACAACGGGAAACAGCAGTAACCAATAAAAATGCACGCTTACGGCCTGGGCGACGGGCTCAATATCGGTAAACAGTGTAATGATTGTGGCTTTGCATGCAGTGAAAAAAAACACGATACAAAAGGCTAAGGCCGCACCGGCTGAAACACTGGCGGCACAGGCCTTCATGAAATTGGACTGGCTGCCGCTGCCAAGTGCTTTAGCGCCCATTGCTTCCGCTGCGTGGGCGTATCCGTCCAGGCCAAAGGATTGAAAAAGTACCAACTGTATGAGGATAGCGTTGGCGGCGAGCAGCGTTGGGCCAAGCTGAGCGCTCTGGGCAATGAAAAAATTGAATACTAAAAGCAGCAATGCGGTGCGAACGAAAAGGTCACCGTTAAGCCGCATTAATAACGCCCAACGACTGACATTGAAGAGATGGGCGAATGGTGGCCAACGCAGTGCCGCACCAAAGTGATGGTGTAAAGCCCGAAAGCCCAGCCAAACTGCCAAAATAGCGCCTAATATTTCCGCGATCAAGCTAGCGTAGGCCGCGCCTTCGCTATTCCAGTTATAAACCACGATAAAAAGATAATCGAGCGCAACGTTTAGCCCGTTTGCAACCACGGTAATCACCAGTGGAAGGCGGGCATTTTGCAAACCGATTAACAGCCCAATAATGACAAAAGTAAGAAAGGCTGCTGGGGCTGCTGTTATACGGATGTGGCAATATCGACTGGCCAATTCCGCCATCTCAGGTGGCGGGTTCATTAGGTGTATCACCAGCGGTATAGTGATCCACTGAGTAAGTATCATAAAAAGGCCACAAAGTAGCGCAAGTGCAATTGTTTGCCCCAGTTGGTGCATTAATTCAACGCTGTCACCAGCGCCAACGGCTCGGCCCACAAAACCGGTAGTACCCATACGTAAAAAGGCGAACATCCAAAGCAGCAAAGCCAGAATGTTCGACCCAATCGCTACTGCTCCAAGGTAAAGAGCGCTATCGAGGTGGCCGAGCATCGCCGTATCAGCTATACCCATCAACGGGGCTGAAATATTACTGATTATCATCGGCCACGCCATGTTAAAGGCTTGCTTGTGAGGTAACCCTTTGAAATAAATGGTTTTTGTATGCTTTATTGGGCTAATGTCTGGCTCACTTAGCGAGTACGCAATACCGAATGAGTGGTCGTTTAAGAAAAAAATCCTTAGACGAAAGTGGATGTACACTTACTTTCTGACACGTGGTGCCGTTATAATCGCCGCCTGCGGTAAATGGCCGCACCTTATGCGTGCGTTTTTACGTTGATTTGGCGCAAGAGTTAACAATAAAACTGTACATTAATAAAATTAAAACGGAGATGGGGCGATGTTAAGTTTTTCCCAGCGGTCGCTCGCTCTGCTATTGGCTTTCGTTGCTGCGGTATTACCTACTGCAGTTGGTGCTAGCGAATGGCAGCTCAATATGACCGAAGGCGTTACCTCTGTCAGTCAGGAAGTTTACGGCCTGCACATGACGATTTTTTGGTGGTGCGTCGCCATTGGTGTTGTAGTGTTTGGAGTAATGTTCTACTCCATGTTTGCACACCGTAAGTCCCGCGGCGCTAAAGCCTCGAATTTCCACGAGAGTACAACGTTGGAAATTATTTGGACGGTTATCCCCTTCATTATACTTGTGATTATGGCTTTTCCTGCCACAAGTACCCTGAAGAAAATTTACGATACCGATAATGCTGATGTCGACGTGTTGATAACGGGTTATCAGTGGAAGTGGAAATACGAATATCTTGGCCAAGATGTTAGCTTTTTCTCCAATCTGAAGAAAGACTCTGTCGACCAAATTCGTAATGGCGAAGCCAAGACGGCAAACTACTTGCTGGAAGTGGATGAGCCCATGCTTATTCCTGTTGGCAAAAAGGTCCGTTTTCTTGTGACGGCCGCGGATGTTATCCACAGTTGGTGGGTGCCCGATTTGGCGGTTAAGCGTGATGCGATTCCTGGTTATGTTAACGAAGCGTGGACACTTGTAGATAAGCCCGGTGTATACCGTGGCCAATGTGCAGAACTCTGCGGTAAAGATCACGGTTTTATGCCAATTGAAGTCCATGCGGTTCCGCAAGCGGAATACGATGCGTGGTTGGCCAAAAAGCGTAAAGCTGCATTAGCGATAGCTGAAGCAGCCAAGCAAACACTGACCTTTGATGAGCTTTACGCTCAAGGTGAAGTCGTTTACAACGAACGTTGTGCGGCATGTCACCAAGTTCAAGGTGAAGGTGTTCCTGGTTTATTCCCCGCTATAGCAGGCAGTACTGTTGCAATGGGCGAATTGAGTGGGCACTTAGATGTCGTACTTAACGGTGTTTCGGGTACAGCGATGCAAGCTTTTGCAGAGCAACTTACACCCGTTGAATCTGCGGCGGTTATTACTTTCCAGCGTAACGCTTTTGGCAACAATATGGGCGATACTGTCCAGCCAATAGACGTTGTGAATTTCAAGCAAGGCCAATAAGGGGGTCGACACTATGGCACATGGTCCTGCTAAAGGTATCACGCGTTGGTTGTACACAACCAACCACAAAGACATAGGTAGCATGTACCTATGGTTTTCGTTCGCCATGTTTTTTCTTGGCGGTATTTTTGCTCTGGTAGTACGTGCTGAATTATTTCAGCCGGGCTTACAGATCGTTGAGCCGAATTTCTTTAATCAGATGACCACTATGCACGGTCTGGTTATGGTCTTCGGCGCGGTAATGCCTGCTTTTGTGGGCTTAGCTAACTGGATGATACCAATGATGATTGGTGCCCCCGATATGGCTTTACCGCGAATGAACAACTGGAGCTTTTGGATTTTGCCCTTCGCATTTTCCATGTTGGCTTCCACCCTGTTCATGGAAGGCGGTGCACCTAACTTCGGTTGGACGTTCTACGCACCACTTTCCACCACTTATGCTCCTGCGTCTGTTACCTTCTTTATTTTCGCTGTGCATATTATGGGTGCGAGCTCCATCATGGGCGCTATCAACATTATTGCGACAATCCTCAATATGCGTGCTCCGGGCATGACATTGATGAAGATGCCATTGTTTGTATGGACGTGGTTGATCACCGCTTACTTGTTAATTGCTGTTATGCCCGTATTAGCAGGCGTTGTAACAATGATGTTGATGGATATTCACTTCGGTACTAGCTTCTTCGATGCAGCCGGTGGTGGTGACCCCGTATTGTTCCAGCATGTGTTCTGGTTCTTCGGTCACCCAGAAGTGTACATCATGATCTTGCCAGCCTTTGGTGTGGTCTCAGCTATTATTCCGACGTTCGCGCGCAAGCCGTTGTTTGGCTATAGCTCCATGGTATACGCGACAGCCTCCATTGCATTTTTAAGCTTTATTGTGTGGGCGCATCACATGTTTACCGTGGGAATGCCGCTTTTCGGCGAACTCGTATTTATGTACGCGACCATGCTGATTGCGATTCCTACGGGTGTAAAAGTGTTTAACTGGGTGACAACAATGTTTAAAGGTTCTATGACCTTTGAGACGCCCATGTTGTTCTCTATTGCGTTTGTGATTCTGTTTACCATTGGTGGTTTCTCTGGCTTGATGCTGGCGATAGCCCCTGCAGATTTCCAGTATCACGATACTTATTTCGTTGTAGCGCACTTCCACTACGTACTAGTGCCTGGTGCAATCTTCTCTATTACGGCAGCCGTGTACTACTGGCTACCGAAGTGGAGCGGCAACATGTATGACGAAACATTAGGTAAAACGCATTTCTGGTTAGCGTTTATAGGCTTGAACGTTACATTCTTTCCTATGCACTTCTCGGGTTTGGCCGGTATGCCTCGTCGTATTCCAGACTACAACCCACTGTGGGCGGATTGGAACATGATCTCTTCTGTTGGCGCATTCCTATTTGGTGCCGCACAAGTCTTGTTCCTCTACATTATTATTCGCGCCATAGTGAGTGGCAAGAAAGCCACGGCTGAAGTATGGGAAGGATCGCACGGTTTAGAGTGGACAGTTCCTTCGCCTGCTCCATACCATACGTTTACGACGCCGCCTGAAGTAAAGTAACGAGATAATCATGGCAAGTGGTAACGACAACAACGGCATTAAAAGGACTATTGTTAAATCAGTCGCATTGGTGGTGAGTATGTTTGTTTTTGCGATTTGGGTGATGCCTCCTCTCTACACATTGTTTTGCGAAGTCACTGGTCTTAACGGTAAAACGAAAGGCCAGTACACCGCCGTTTCTGCGGAGATCGATACCTCGCGTACGGTCGTCGTCCAGTTTGTGGGAACCAATAACGAAAACATGCCTTGGGGTTTCAAACCTAAAGATTTTTCGTTAACGGTACATCCTGGCCAAGCGGTGGTAACAGATTTTATCGCACATAACCCAACCGATAACATCATGGTGGGGCAAGCGGTACCAAGTTTGGTACCGCACAATGCTACGGATTACTTTTTTAAGACCGAATGCTTTTGTTTTAATCAGCAAGCACTCGGGCCAGGTGAAACAGCTGATTTAGGGCTGCAGTTTATCGTTGACCAAGAGCTTCCCAAGGGCGTTAACACCATAACGCTCTCGTACACTCTGTTTGATGTTACTGACATGTCACCAGACGCTGTTACGCAGAAAGCGCTAGAGCTACGTGAACAAGATTTGAATAAACAAGACCCGGATTCAACCGGTTCGCAAACTTTAACCGCACGTTAAAAGCGGAGTATTAATTCATGGAACAACAACACGAAACCTATTACGTTCCCGAGCAGAGCAAGTTGCCTATCTTGGCGTCTATAGGTCTGTTTTTGACTGTATTTGGTCTGGCGAATTGGCTAAACGACGTAGCCGCCGATAAAGACGGTAGCGGTGCGCTCATATCACTGCTGGGTTTTATTCTCTTGTCGGCCGTACTCTTTAACTGGTTTGCGTCGGTTATTGATGAAAATATGAAAGGCCTTAACAGTGCCCAAGTAAAACGCTCTTATGTTTGGGGCATGGGCTGGTTTATTTTTTCTGAGGTTATGTTTTTCTCGGCATTCTTTGGTGCCCTTTGGTACCTGCGAAATATGTCGTTACCGCTATTGAGCGAAGGCCCTACCAGCGAATTATTGTGGAACGGCTTTAAGGCTGATTGGCCATTAATGACCACTCCCGATATGGCTGCGAACGGTGCTGCTGCCGTGGTGAATGGCCCTGACCAAAATATGAGTAATCCTGGTGTTAGTAACTGGGCCGGATGGCTACCATTCTGGAACACCGCCGTATTATTAATCTCTAGTTTTACGGTTCATTTTGCACATACGGCGCTTAAGAAAGACGACAAGAAGAAATTCAACATCTGGTTAGGTATAACGGTAGCGTTGGGTTTTATCTTTTTGGTTTTACAAGTAGAAGAATATCTTCACGCGTATAACCACATGGGCTTAACGCTCGAAACGGGTGTTTACGGTACCACCTTCTTTATGTTGACGGGTTTTCACGGTTTACACGTCACCATGGGTACGTTCATGTTGTTAGTGCAATGGTTGCGATCAATTAGCAAAGGCCATTTTAGTCACGCTGATTGTTTCGGTTTCGAAGCCTCAAGCTGGTACTGGCACTTTGTCGATGTGGTATGGGTTGGCTTGTTCTTATTTGTGTACATTCTTGGCTAAAGTCTACGTAAGGCTAGGCTCCTGTCGGAGCCCAGCCTTATTTGCTTTATTCTTGGCTAGCCGCCTGGCGATGATTTCCCCAAGGCGCAGTATTTGATAATTTACCGCTGTAAATTCCGTAGCCGATAGTTAATAGCAAGGCGGCTGCGAGTATAATCCTCACGCCTAGGGCAATAAGCGCGCGTTTAGATTCCGCTACGCCCATATCCTTCATTAAAAAAACTAGGCCACTACTCAGGCTGCCGACAACGGCAATAAACAGTATTATGATAGTTATTTTTAAGGCCAAAAGGCTCATAAAATAATCTCCGTTCGAACAATTAAATATGGCTGGCGCTAGCAAAATCACATTTCACATAAACTGGAAGATAACAGCCTTTTCGACACTGTTGCTGCCAGTATTGCTGAGCCTTGGATTCTGGCAGCTCAGCCGTGCGCAAGAAAAGCAGACCTTACAGGAAAGCTGGCAGCTACAGCAAGCATTGCCAACTCAGGCCTACACCGATACGGACACCTTATTGAATCGCCGTATTTTTGTGGAGGGTCATTTCGAAACAGCGCATTATTGGCTGATTGAAAATAAGCGGTTGGATGGTCAATTGGGTTACCACGTAGTGATGGCCTTTATAGCAGCGCCGTCTCACGGCACAGACAAGGCTTTGCTTATTAACCGCGGCTGGGTTGCGGCAGGGCAGTATCGTCACGATAACCCTGTGATCAAAACACCTAAAGGCCGCCAACGCATTACGGGTACGCTTAAAATACCGAGCGACTCACGGTTTATAGAAGCACCAAAGCTTGCCGAGCAGGTTTGGCCGTACCGGCTACTGGAGGTGAATACAGATTTTATGGCGACACAGCTGAATCGAGTATTATCCAATAAAATTGTATTGTTAGATGCAGACAGTGCAGGGGCTCTAGCCGTAAGCTGGCAACCTATTAATATGCGCGCTGAAAAGCATCATGGTTATGCCGTGCAGTGGTTTGGAATGGCCCTCGCCTTGATCGTTCTTTGGTTGCTGAGCAACAGCAATGTGAAAGCTTTGCTACGCAGAGAACCCTAAACTTCAACTTCAACAATAGCTAGAAACTCATGCAAACGTCCGATAAACCTAACGAGATCAAATTTAACAAAGGCAAATTGACCCTTATAGCGCTTTTGAGCGTGTCAATACTGCCTATTGCCGCCGCCTACATTATGTTTTTTACGGGTATTGGTGTACCGGATAACACCGTCAATGCCGGTACCATTCTGCCGAAGGCTGTCAATCTATCGACCTTACTCGACGATCAAAGCGATTTTGCTCGGCAATTAAAAACAGAAAAAAAATGGCGATTACTCATCCCGCTGCCCGCCGTGTGTTCGTCTTCGTGCGAACAAAACTTTTATACCACTCGCCAAGTACACATACGCCTTTCTGAAAAAAGTGCGCGTGTGGAGCGGGTTGCTGTCAATATTGGTGGAGAGCAGGGTCAAACATATTTTGACAGCATTAAAGCTGAACACCCGAATTTGAAAATGTTAACCCTCGAAAAACACCAGTGGGTAAATTGGCTTGCTGAAAGTGGTCAGTCGTTAGACATGTCTAGCGAGCCGTATTACTTACTGCTCGATCAGGAAGGATTCGCCATGATGTTCTATACCGAGCAACAGCACGGTAACGAACTCCTTAAGGATATAAAACGCGCGCTCAAATATTCAATAGATTACCAATAGCATGAAAGCAAATAGCGTAATGTTTAAATTATCGATGCTGGCCTTTTTCATGGCGTGTATTGTCGTTGTGCTGGGAGCTTTTACCCGCTTAGCGGAAGCGGGCCTAGGCTGCCCAGATTGGCCTACCTGTTACGGGCACCTGTGGGTGCCGAATGAGGCTCACGAAATTGCCTCTGCCAATGAAATATTTGAAGAAACGCCCGTAGAAACCGATAAAACATGGCCAGAGCAAATACATCGGATTTTCGCTTCATCCCTTGGCCTTGTTATTTTGGCCTTGTTTTTTGTCGCCTACCGTAAGCGTAATCCCATCGTCAAAGCGAGCAGTATTGTAGCTTTGCTAGGAGTGCTTGTTGTCGGGGTAATGAGTAGAGTTATTGTTGGCGATGTGCTCGACCCAATATTATGGTTGTTAGTGGCGTTATATTTTGCCAACCTCGCACGGCTAAAATCGAGATGTGTAGAAAACAGTGCACCGTTTTTACTGCCCGCGAGCTTAGCGGGGTTAGTGATACTTCAAGGTTTTTTTGGGATGTGGACGGTTACCCTTAAACTCTGGCCGCAAGTGGTAACGGCTCATTTGCTCGGCGGCTTCGCAACGCTCAGTTTAATTTGGTTAGTACTGCAACGAAGTGGCGGTTACCAATGGGCCTTACCGGCTACCGACGTTGTAAAGCTAATGCAGTTACGGCGCCTAGCGTTAATCGTGTTAGGTGTTGTTATTGTTCAAATAGCATTGGGAGGTTGGACATCTTCAAATTACGCTGCACTCGCTTGTCCAGATTTCCCCACCTGCCAAAATGCACTCATTCCCGAGGCTGATTTTTCTCAGGGCTTCAACTTCTTTCAAAAACTAGGTCCGAATTACCTTGGTGGTCTATTAGACAATCAGGCGCGTATCGCCATTCACTTTAGTCATAGGTTAGGTGCGTTATTCGTAACTGCACTGAGCTTTTGGCTTATCGTTAAGCTTTTTAGCGTAGCGTCAACAAAAGTAAAAAAAATGGCTTCCATCTATACAGTAGTACTTGTAGGCCAGATAATGCTGGGCATAAGTAATATTGTTTTCGCGCTTCCTTTATCGATAGCCGTTATTCACAATGCTGTCGGCGCAGTACTACTACTGGTGTTAGTGACCTTGAATCACCGACTTACCACCGTTAAAACGCTTTAATGAGTAATACCCCATGACCGAGACTAAGCCAGAAACTTTTGATGACGTTATGCAACATCATTGGCGTGACTATTATGAGCTAACTAAACCGATGGTGGTGTTGCTCATGTTGCTCACTTCACTGATAGGTATGCTGTTAGCGACACCGACTATGGTGCCGTGGGATATACTCATATTTGGCAACATGGGCATAGCGTTGTGCGCTGGCTCGGCTGCCACGGTAAACCATCTTGTGGACCGTCATATTGATTTAAAAATGGCACGCACCGTTAATCGTCCCGTAGCAAAAGGTCGCGTAGCCCCCTTTAATGCCATATTATTTTCGGTAACGCTAGGCCTTGCGGGCATGGCTGTACTCTACTTTTTAGTCAATGCCATTACCGCTTGGCTAACGTTTGCGTCATTAGTGGGTTACGCTTTTATCTATACGTTTTACCTTAAAAGAGCAACACCCCAGAATATTGTGATTGGTGGTTTAGCGGGCGCAGCGCCCCCGCTTTTAGGATGGACAGCTGTGACCGGCCAAATTGATGGGCATGGTTTGTTATTGGTACTGATTATTTTTGCATGGACACCGCCGCACTTTTGGGCTTTAGCTGTTCATAAAAAAGCCGAGTATGCGAGCGCAAAAATCCCTATGCTGCCGGTTACCCATGGCGAAAGCTATACCAAACTGCATATATTGCTCTACACCATTTTAATGGTAGTTGTTAGTGTATTACCGTTTGTGACGCAAATGCTCAATACCCTGTATTTACTCGGCGCATTAGTACTGGGCGCAGGCTTCATTTATTACGCTATTACAATGATGATCGGTAAAAATAAAAATGCGGGAATGGATACCTTTAAATATTCCATCGTCTATTTGATGGGCCTATTTGTCATTATGTTGTTGGATCACTATCTTATGCCAATATCACCTTTAGTGCGGTAAAACGTCAGTTACGTGTGAACGCGCAGAACTCAATATATCAATAGCACATCTTATTTATGTGCGACTAAGAGAATAAATGCATGGCTAGCCAAGAAAAAACCCCGCAGCAAAAACGGGGCATATTACGCACCGTATTGTTACTCGTTGGTTTGATGACGTTATTTGTGGGCGGTTTTTTTAACAAAATGCTACAGCCTAGAATTATGAGCGAAATAGAGTTGCGTACAAATGGTGCGATTGTATTCGATAACCCGCGTATTATTAATGACTTCAACCTCACCACACATACCGGTAACGATTACACTTTAGACGATCTAAAAGGCAAATGGACTATCATGTTTTTTGGGTTTACTCAGTGTCCCGATATTTGCCCCGTAACTTTGGCGAAACTAAGTCAAATGTTTCCTAAACTTGACGATTCGATTGCAGAGAATACCCGCGTCGTACTGGTAAGTGTCGATCCCGCGCGTGACACGCCGGAAAAACTCGCGCCGTACATTACACATTTTAATGAAGAGTTTACTGGAGTAACGGGTGAGTTTTTAGACACAATGAAACTCACCCAGAATTTAAACGTTGCTTTTAGAAAAGTGATGCAAGGAAATGACTATACGGTTGATCATACCGGTAATATTGTCATTATAAATCCCAACGGCCATTATCATGCGTTTATCAAGCCACCTTTTGAACTAGCAAGATTGATTACTGTTTATCAATCCATTTACTTAGGTTTTTAGCGTTACGTTTTCTCCACCCCTAATTTTTCGTGGCAATAAAAAACCGCTCTGCAGGAAAACCCCGCAGAGCGGTTTTTTAGTATTTAAAGAATAGTGTCGATTACACCGTTTTGGTCGACTGTTACCGCCAACTGGCTTAATTCATTTAATCTTAAGTAGTGTGCGATAGCGCCAAAGGTTGCGGTGGCTACTGTACCCGAGTGGTCACGTGTGGATACGTCGGGCATAAAAATACTACCTAGCGCCATTTTTAAGGGGCTCACCTTAACCGTCACGGGGGTAAAATGTGCGCTTGCATTCGCTTTGAGTTGCTCTCTATCCGTTGTCTGATAAATGGCGGCATTTAATAGATCTAATGTGTACTCCGTACAGTTTTGATAGATCAGGTTAAAGGGATTGGCTATGGCAGAATATTGAGGGTTGTGCAGTGTTTGTGCTGTAGAGGAGTTTACTAATTCAATTAATCGTAATTGCAGCTCACGCGTTGGGATGATGATACCGGCCGTTAAGCTTTTGGCCGACCAGAAGAAATCCACGGGGTAGTCCGTTACCAGTTCGCTTTTACCGCTGTCCTCCGCTGTTTGATAAAGGTTGTGAATGGCGTAGCCTTTTGCCGTAGTGCCATCACCAAGCGTAATAGAGGAATAGAGTGCGATTGCCGTGTGAGTAAAGTTTATACCCACGGGTAATGCGTCTTTAGGCCGACCAACCCTGCCGATGATAAACGCCAATGCGCCCTCCTTAGCGGCCGTTTGTTCTACAGTTTTTGCAAATGTCGCGATCGCTTCGGGCGCAAATAGTGAATCATTGCTACGAGCGCTCCCCGCCCATGACAGGTTTGACAAGGCGGCGACTAGGCAAAAGATAACGAGTGATTGCAGTATTAAACGGTTCATAATTTTTGCTCCTTAGGTGTGGCGGGGTATAAAGCTTACGGTGCTCTAGCGCTTGTTTGGGCCGGAAAGATTGAGGTCTCGTGGTGCGGGCCCTGCAACAACGGTTGCGTCGGAGATCTCGAGAGGTTCATTGCTAAGTGCATAGCGCATTAACGTATCGCCGGTGCGCTCGGCGGCGTTAGCCATGTTGCCGGTGATCACTAACGGTGTAGCGGCAACGGCCGCCACTATTTTGGATGACGCAATTGCCGTATGAGAAACGGCTAATGCGGAGTGATGTCCTGCTTGGCTAGCATTTTCCGAGGCAGCAAGGGCGGGCGTAGCGATTGCGCTGAAGGCGACCGCAAAAACGAATGTGGCTTGATGGGCTAAACGAGCAGTCAGTGAAGGCTTCATAACAGTTCTCCTAGAACGTGGTGAAAATTAAAAAAGATGATTTGTGTTGAACGAGAGCGATTATGGCGTAGGCCTATTTTTTGTAAACCAAGAGTGTTAATGTCGCCTTCTAATAGACTTTTAGTAGCGTATAAATAGACTATGACTGAGATTGTACGTATTTGCGACACGTTAAAGCGTTTGTTACGAGAGAAAAAACTTACGTATAGAGCGCTCTCTGTGCAGTTATCTATGAGCGAAGCGAACGTTAAACGAATGTTTTCGCAGCACAGTTTCTCGCTTAAGCGGCTGGAGGAAATTTGCGCAATTGTTGGTATTGCCATGAGCGATCTGTTTAGTTTGGCTGAGAAAGCATCAGAAAAACTTGAACAACTCACGCAAGAACAAGAAAAAGAATTGGTAGCGAATCTAAGGCTCTGTTTGGTGGCTGTGTGTGTGAGGGATGGTTGGTCGTTTAGTGATATTGTTCAACAATATGCCATTGAAGCGCTGGAATGTACCCGCTTACTCGCGCACCTCGACCGGCTTAAAATGATCGAGCTCCTACCCGAAAATCGTTATCGTGTACTTATCGCACAAAATTTCAGATGGATACCCAGTGGCCCGCTCGAGCGGTTTATTACGCGCGACGTGATCAGTAAATTTATCTCGGCTCCGTTTGATGAGCCTGAAAGTTTTCGTTTTTACCTTAGGGGTTCCTACTCGGCGTCGAGTATTAGCCACTTGAAACGTCGCTTGTCACAGTTGACACGAGAAGCCGCCGATCTCAACGAGGCGGACGCCAAACGGCCATTAGAAGAACGCCAACATATTGGTGTCATGTTAGCGATGCGACCGTGGGAGCTATCATTATTTCAGGCATTACGGCGAGATCGCTGAATCACCTCTGTCGCTATACTTTGCGGCGCTATGTCCAGTGTCTGGTATTGGCCAAAAGTACCCCAATAGGGCTGTTATGACGTTTTAGGTGAGAAATACCGAATATAAATGAACTGATTTGATCCTCCAGAGTCCATGCGTTAACCCCTTATCGGATGTCATTATGAAAATTTTTAGTAATTTGATTGTTGTTCTAGGCTTTTTTCTCTCTGCTAACGTATTCGCCGGTGATCCACTCATATACTCGCACGAGACTAAAGGTGCTATTAAAGGGGCCGACGTGGTGGCGTATTTTAGCCTAGACCCAACCGATAAAGCGGTCATGGGAAAAGAGGCGTTTAGCCACGAATGGCAGGGCGCAACATGGAAATTTTCCAACGCAGAAAACCTCGCCTTGTTCAAGGCAAATCCAGAGGCCTACGCTCCACAATATGGTGGGTATTGTGCATTTTCTGTTGCACACGGGTTTACCACATCGATTCGCCCCGATAGTTGGAAAATTGTTGATGGCAAACTGTATCTGAATTACAGCCGTATTTCATATATGCGCTGGAAGTTGGATATGGAAGATAAAATTAGAGAAGCTGATGAAAACTGGCCAACGGTATTAACGGTCTGTGAAGAGCGTGGTAACTGTAAGGAATAATAGGTGTTTTTGTAAAACTGTTATTGAGGATAACGCCCGAGTGAGCGTTATCCTCAATATTGGTTACGCTTTCTAGGCGAGTATTACGCTACCATCGAGCGAGCGATACCGAGTTCTAAACCCCGCAATTCCGCCAAGCCTTTTAGCCTGCCAATGGCAGAATAACCGGGGTTTGCGCGTTTATCCAGGTCGTCCAATATTTGATGCCCGTGATCCGGTCGCATGGGAATAGAGACACCGCGTTTGCGAGACACCTCTACTATCGCCTGAATCAGTTCGAACATATCGATACTGCCATTGAGGTGTTGTGCTTCAAAAAAACTGCCGTGCTCCTCGCGTTGGGTATTGCGCAAATGAATAAAAGACACTCTATCGCCAAACGCCTGAAACATCTCTGTTAGATTATTATCGTCACGAATACTAAAAGAGCCAGCACAAAAACATAAACCGTTAGACGCGTTGGGTACGGCAGTAAACAACGTGGTGAGATCGTCTGCAGTGCTGACAACACGAGGCAAACCGTAAATTGAAAAGGGCGGGTCATCTGGGTGGATAACCAATTTGATACCTAATTCATCGGCCAGCGGGCAAACCTGTTGTAAAAAATATATAAGATTTTGCTGGTAGCGTTCTCGGCCAATGGAATGGTATTCCAGTATCGCATTTAGAAAATCCTGTGTACTAAATGCCACTTCACTTCCCGGTAAACCAGCAACGATTGTTTTTTCGAGCGCGATTTTTTGTGGGCCAGTGAGTGTCTCAAATTTGTCTTTCGCAAGTGCAATAACGGTCTCTGAGTAATCTGTAGCCGCGCCGGGCCGGTTGAGCATAAAAATATCGTAGGCCGCAACATCAATCATATCGAAACGAAGTGCTTTACCGCCATCTGGCATGGTGTGGCTTAAATTGGTACGAGTCCAATCAAGAAGCGGCATAAAATTGTAGGTTACTACGTTAATATCGCAGGCCGCCAGGTTACGCAAGCTCGCTTTATAGGTGTCTATATAGCGCTCAAAACCCGGTTTTTGAGATTTTATATCTTCGTGCACCGGCAGGCTTTCGACCACGCTCCAACGCATACCCGCCGACTCGATGGCCTCTTTTCGGGCTTGGATGTCGTCTGTCGACCAGACAACGCCGTTGGCAATATGATGCAGTGCGCTGACAACCCCTGCACAACCCGCTTGGCGTAAGGCGTCTAAGCGTACGGGGTCGTTAGGCCCAAACCAACGCATGGTTTGTTCCATTAAAGTCTTGGAATAATCGATTACAGTCATGAATGTAAGCCACTTAACGGAAAAGGTAGAAGGAATAGAACGTTAACGCAAAAATTAAAAGCGTTCTAGCGCGATTGTGCGCCAGGCAAGCTCTCGGCTAAATATTGATCTTTCAGGGCGCCATAATTCTTTGATGAATAGGTAAAAAAATTACGCTCCGATTCCTTGAGCGGCCGTATTTGCTTAGCCGGGCTCCCCATATACACGTAACCGGACTCGAGCGTTTTACCGGGAGGTACGAGCGACCCCGCACCAATAACAACATCATCCTCAACTACGGCGCCGTCGAGTACTGTTGCGCCAATGCCCACCAAAACGCGATTGCCAAGGGTGCAGCCGTGCAGGCAAACACCGTGACCAATGGTTACATCATCGCCAATGGTAAGAGGCCAGCCTTCAGCCGTAAATGGGCCCGCATGAGTGATATGCAGGGTTACGTTATCTTGTACGCTGGTACGGCTGCCTACGCGTATACGGTGCATATCCCCGCGTATAACGGCGCAAGGCCAGACAGATACATCGTCACCGAGCCATACATCGCCTATAACAACGGCAGCCGGGTCTATAAAAACACGTCTGCCCAGTTGAGGGGTGTGGCCGTTAAACGGTCGTATATTCGTTGGCAAGGCCTTGTTTTCACTCATGCTAAACTCCATAACGTTAGTCCCACCATTTTAAGTCTAAAGAGCCCAATAATCGATGAATAACCCTCTGTTAGCTGAACAACCCTTACCGCCTTTTGATGCCATTCAAACAGACCATATTGTGCCGGCTGTAAAACAGCTTCTCATCGAAGCGCGTTCGGCGCTAGAAACCCAGTTGAGTGCGTTGGAGGAGATTACGTGGGCAACGCTGGTCGCGCCTATAGAAGAGCGCGGGGATAGGTTAAATAAAGCTTGGTCACCCGTAGGGCATCTTAATTCAGTTAAGAACAGTGAAGAGTTGCGGGTAGCCTATGAAGAAAGCCGCCAGCTACTAACGGAATATTTCACAGAGCTGGGCCAGAACGAAGCTTTATTTAGTGCGTATACAGAATTAAGGCAGAGCGACAGTTTTGATACGCTAAGCCAAGCGCAGAAAAAAACCATTGAGAATGCACTGCGTGATTTTAGGCTCTCAGGTATCGCGTTGCCAAAAGCGGAACAGCAGCGTTATGGCGATATCCAGTCGCGCTTGTCGACGTTAACCAGTCAATTTTCGAACAATGTTCTCGATGCAACACACGGTTGGCATAAGCATATTGTCGATGAAAACGAACTAACGGGGCTGCCAGAGTTCGCCGTTGCGGGGGCAAAAGAGGCCGCCTTAAAAAAATCACTCGATGGATGGGTGCTGACACTCGATACTACGGTGTATTTTACGGTGATTACCCAGAGTAAAAATGCGGCGCTACGCAAAGAAATGTATACCGCTTATAGCTCACGCGCGTCGGATCAGGGCCCTTGCGCCGGAGAGTGGGACAACAGCGAAACAATGGACGAAATATTGCAACTTCGTCAAGAGCTGGCAACATTGTTGGGTTTCAACAATTATGCGGAATATTCCATTGAAACAAAAATGGCCGGCACTACCGAACAGGTTACACAATTTCTACGAGATTTAGCGATAAAATCAAAACCGTACGCCGAGCAAGATTTAAAAGAGTTAAAAGCCTTTGCTAACGCTGAATACGGAGTTACGGAACTAAACGCATGGGATCTCCCATACTATTCAGAAAAACTTAAACTTGCGCGATACAGTATTTCACAAGAAGAATTGCGGCCCTATTTTCCTGCAGAAACGGTAATTGCGGGTTTGTTTAACGTGGCTAATCAATTGTTTGATATTACGTTTGAGGAAAAAACGGCTTCAGTAGAAACGTGGCACGATACGGTTAAGTATTATCAGATTAGTCAAAACGGCACGCCCATAGCAGGGTTCTATTTCGACCTATTTGCTCGAGAGCATAAGCGAGGTGGAGCCTGGATGGATGAATGCAGGGTTCGTCGCCAAACCGATAGCGGTTTGCAGTTACCCGTTGCGTACCTTGTCTGTAATTTTAACGCGCCGCTCGACGGCAAGCCCTCTTTGCTTACGCATAATGAAGTGACCACTATTTTTCATGAGTTTGGGCATGGCATACATCATATGCTCACCAAAATAGATGTTGCCGCAGTGAGTGGTATTAATGGTGTCGCATGGGACGCAGTCGAGTTGCCTAGCCAGTTTATGGAAAATTTTTGTTGGGAAAAAGAGGTGCTAAGCTTCCTCTCTGAGCATTTTGAAACAGGCGAGAGCCTGCCCGATGCAATGCTTAACAATATGCTAGCGGCCAAGAACTTTCAGGCGGGCATGTTTATGCAGCGTCAGTTGGAGTTTTCATTATTCGATTTTTTACTTCATATTCACTGCGGCGATGCTAACTTTACCGGCGTTCAATCGTTGCTGGATAAGGTTCGAGAAGAAATTTCTGTTTTCTCCCCGCCACCTAATAATCGCTTTCAACACAGCTTTTCACACATTTTTGCTGGTGGTTATGCCGCAGGGTATTACAGCTATAAATGGGCCGAAGTACTGTCTGCCGATGCCTATTCGGCATTTGAAGAGGCTGGAATATTTGATAAAGCAACGGGCCAGCGTTACTTAGAGGAAATTTTACAAATGGGTGGTTCGCTCGACGCGATGGACCTATTCAAAAATTTTCGTGGTCGCGAGCCACAAGTGGATGCCTTACTGAAACATTCTGGTTTGGTAGCATAGGGGATGAAAAAACGATTTATAGCCGGCGCTGTATGCCCAAAATGTTCAGCAATGGACAAAATAATCAATTATCAGGATGAAGATAATAATTACCGAGAGTGCGTAGCTTGCGGGTTTAAAGACAAAATTCTTATTCGACCAGTTGTTAGAGAGCTTGTTACGCGGGTAAATATTACCGAAGAAGAAAAAAAGTTGCACGTTCAGGTGATTGAATTTCCACCTAAAGCGTAATTAATACCAACACATTTAGTAGCCCGATAGATTCCCCTCAATTGGTGTTGCACTTAAACGATATGGGAATAATCAGATTAATATGAAAATAATAACCGCACTTTGTACGCTAATAATATTAGCCGGTTGCCAAGATAAAATGGCAGCACAGACTCACGAAAAAAATCGAGAACACGATATGACGCACACTATTTATACCGGGGGATATACCGGGCCAGGGGCAGATCAAAGTAAGGGTATTTACCGCATTGATTTTAACCCCACAACGCGCGTGCTCAGTAATGCTCGATTAGCAATAACGGCCAGTAACCCTTCTTGGCTAGAAATTGAAGGCGAAAATATTTACGCGGTGAACGAGCTGGAAGAAGGCACTGTTCAGCTGTTCCAGAACGGAACACTATTACAAACCGTTGCGACAGAAGGTGGTTCACCTTGCCACGTAAAAATAAACCGAAACGGGCACTACTTTGCCGTGGCGAATTATATGGGCGGGAATATCGCCGTGTATGAGCGTGACCCCAAAAGCGGTCTATTAAAGGCAAACCCTCAAACACGACAACACATAGGGTCGGGCCCCAATAAAGATCGTCAAGAAGCCGCACATGCGCACTGGGTTGGGTGGGGTAACAACGAACAGTTTTTTTATGTCGTTGATTTAGGTATCGATCGTATTATGGCTTACCCGTTCGATTCCGCTACAGGTGCTTTAGGCAAGAGCATTACGGCTTATCAAGCGCCGTTGGGTGCTGGGCCCAGGCATATACTCTTTCACCCGAAAAGTTCGGCGGTGTACATCTTGAACGAATTGGATAACACCGTAGTTGTAGCAGAGCAAACGGCCGAAGGCCTTATTCAGGCCAAACAAACGCTTTCAACTCTTCCTAATGATTTTACTGCGCATTCACAAGCGGCACATATCGCGCTAAATGCAGCGGGCACTCATCTTTATGTGTCAAATCGTGGGCACGATAGCATTGCAGTTTTCGAGATTGGTCAGGACAGCGGTCTATCGTTAAAGCAGCTTGTGCCAACTGAAGGCCATTGGCCTCGCCACTTTGCGTTATTAGAAGAAAGCCAGTCACTGCTTGTCGCGAACGAACAGAGTAATTCCGTTGTCGCGTTTGAAATTGCAAAAGATGGCTCGTTAATCTCTACGGGAGAAAGAATATCGGTATCGGCGCCTACGTTTATTGGTTTTGACTAAAACGAAAGCAGCCTGTTTCCTACCTACTATTGACGCGTAAGTTGATAGTATCCGGCCACATTATTGAGAGGTTTTAAGTATGTTATACCGTCGTTTAGGTAAATCGGGTTTACAGTTAAGCGCGTTTTCGTTGGGTTCGTGGGTAACGTTCGGAAAACAAGTGCATCTTGATGATGCCAAAAACATGATTCAAACCGCGTTTGATCTAGGTATCAACTTTTTCGATAACGCAGAAGGCTACGAGCAAGGTGAATCGGAAGTGGTAATGGGGAATGCCATTGCCGCTTTAGGGTTGCCCCGCGATGAGTTTTGTGTGTCCAGCAAGGTATTTTGGGGCGGCCAAAAACCTAACCAGATTGGCTTGAGTGCAAAGCATGTTACCGAGGCGTGTCACGCGGCATTGAGACGTTTACAGGTAGATTATCTCGACCTCTATTTTTGTCACCGTCCGGATATCGATACCCCTATCGAAGAAACTGTGCGCGCTATGCACAACTTGATCACGCAGGGCAAAGTGCTTTATTGGGGTACCTCAGAATGGACTTCACAGCAAATAATGGAAGCGCACAGCATTGCGCGACAAAATCATTTGACGCCGCCAACGATGGAACAACCACAGTACAACCTGTTTGAGCGCCAAAAAGTTGAAGACGAATTTAGGGACATATACACCGGCGTTGGCTTAGGCACAACAATTTGGTCGCCTTTGGCCAGTGGTGTACTAACGGGTAAATACAATAAGGGTATTGACGTAGAAGGCCGGTTGAATTTACCTGGCTATGAATGGTTGAAAGAAATGTACGCCTCGGAAGAGGGCCAGCTTAAAATAGAGAAAACACGGAAATTGGCGACCATAGCGGATGATCTAGGGGTGCCACTGCACCATATGTCGCTCGCGTGGTGTTTGAAAAACCCGAATGTTAGCACGGTGATTTTGGGTGCATCGAAAACCGAGCAGCTAAAAGACAACGTTGCTGCTTTGCCTGTTGTTGAAATGCTTACACCAGAGATAATGGAGCTGATCGACGGGGTCGTACAAAACCGTCCAGCAGAGCCTATGCGTTGGGCGGATCTCTAACGGGACGGGTACTACTTAAAGAGCAAACGTAAAAACGGCGCTATAAAGCGCCGTTTTTACGTTCAAGTGATAATAGCGTAAGCGTTTAGGCTTTAGCGCTTCGTGCCTGTTTACGACGGGACATAACCAAACCAAAGATACCCAAGCCCATTAAGATAAGAGCGGGTGGCTCAGGTACATCGACAGTACCGTCCGGTGCAACAATAGGAGCCGACGCGAGATCAAAGCTCCAGCTATAACCTTCTGAAGATGCTTCAAGCGGAAACTCATAAGCGTCACAAGGTACCAGCAGGCTTAAGTGGTTACCGCAAAAATCACTACCGAAGGCCACAATAAACAACATGCTCGAGCTTAAGCCGCCACCCAGGTAAGAATTAAACTCGGTAGGTGACGTATAAAGCGTGTCATTGAGCGTAGCCGAGGTGATATACGCGTTTAAGTTGGTCTCAGAAAAAGTATCGGTATCGATGGTATCGGCAAATTCAAAGTGGAGGTCAAGCTGTGTGTCGGATTCGTAATGAGCCGTATAGGTCGCACTCGAAATAATGGCGGCGTGGCTGGCAACTGAAAAAGAAGACACCACAACTAGAGCGAGCAGTTGCTTGGCCAAAAAACCTTTAACATTAATGTTCATTTTAATTTTCTCGTTGAAGCAGGAGCTAAAGTGGTTTGGCGATATTTGTGTGCCAATCTCGCCATATGATTGTACTTATATTACTTCACAAAGCAATTAGGGTGCCACATATCGTAACCGTATGTTTTTGCTACCTTTATTGTGGTCTGTTGACGGATTGACTTAATGTCTACGTAAACTTATCCGACAGTTTTTCGGCAAGGCGAGAAAAGACATTTTGTTTGATGAAAAGAGTAAGGCTAATGGGTGTAAAAATAGC
Source organism: Teredinibacter purpureus (assembly GCF_014217335.1). Lineage (NCBI taxonomy): Bacteria > Pseudomonadati > Pseudomonadota > Gammaproteobacteria > Cellvibrionales > Cellvibrionaceae > Teredinibacter > Teredinibacter purpureus. The sequence goes on from NZ_CP060092.1 coordinate 953,608, forward strand.
CGCGAAGGAAATATTCAGTTCGAATGGAACTAAGCGTAAAAAGGCCAGTCATAATTTACGTGCAGGCAAGTTAGCCTGTTGGTTTCCTCCCAATGTTTATTGATTGATTTAAGCTTCCCCAAAAAGCGATAGATAGCCCCGAGCCCCACACTCGGGGCTTTTTTTTGTCCTAATATTAAGGCTGCTATTCAGGGGTAACGGCATTCTCAGCCGCTTCATCGTCTATTGTTAGCCATTGCTTCAATATGACCTCTAGCTCCTTAACGCCATCGCCCTTTAAGGATGAAAACATTTGCGCGCTGACAAGATCGTCAACATTTGCGTCTTTAAGGTGCTTGCATACCTCCAGCAAGGTACTTTTAGCGGGCCCGCGTTTTAACTTATCGCATTTGGTTAGCAATATATGAACGGGCATTTCAGCGTCGACAGCCCAGTTGATCATCATGGTATCGAATTCTTGCATGGGGTGACGAATATCCATTAACAGCACCAATCCACGTAACGTTTCGCGCTTTTGTAGGTATTCGGAAAGGTGCGCCTGCCATTTTTTCTTGGTGGCCATAGGCACTTTGGCATAGCCATAGCCTGGCAAATCGACAAGACGCTGTTGCCCCAAGTCGTCGAGCGCAAAATAATTAATGAGTTGCGTTCGGCCGGGTGTCTTACTGGTACGTGCGAGCTTGCCGTTATCGGTAAGTTTATTAATGGCGCTTGATTTACCTGCATTAGAACGCCCTGCGAAGGCGACCTCTGCGCCGCTCTCGGCGGGGCATTCTTTAAGGCTTGGAGCGCTGGTTAAAAATTGTGCTTTTCGGAAGTTAATTTCCGTCATAGTGGCGTATCTACCGGTTAGAAGGGTGTGATAGCACTGGACAACGTATATAATGCCGCTACTTTTTATAAGGGCTGTAGACGTAGTTCGCCAGCGTAAAAGCGACATTTTAACGCAAAACGTCACTCACGAGTGGCTTGGAACACTAGACAGCGAACATTATTGACGAGTTAATAACGGATAACCCCATGAACAAAGCATTTCGTTCCACTATGATCTCCCTTAGCCTATTGGCCGTTGCTGCCGCCGCACAGGTAAATGCAGCGGGCGACGCTGTAAAAGGCGAAACACTGGCTTCGGCATGTGTGGCCTGTCATGGTGAAGGCGGGAACAGTACGGTTCCCTCATTTCCTAAACTTGCTGGTTTAGGTGAAAAATATCTACTGAAACAATTAGTAGACATTCAGTCTGGCGAGCGCGCTGTACCGCAAATGGCGGGTCAGCTAGACGCGTCAAGCCAACAGAATCTTGCCGATATGGCGGCTTATTTCGCGAAGCAAACCATACAGCTCAGCGGTTCGAAAGAGCAAAAGGTTCAACTGAACACGGGCGTTAAAGTCGATGGTTTAGCGTTAGGTGAAAAAGTGTACCGTGGCGGTAACATGGAAAGTAATGTTCCTGCGTGTAGCGGTTGTCATTCACCTACAGGTCAAGGCAATGCACCGGCCGGTTTTCCGCGTTTAGGTGGTCAGCACGCAGGCTATATCGCTCAGCAATTGCGTAATTTCCGAGCGGGCGACCGCACGAACGATACCGACGCAATGATTATGCGCGGTGTAGCACAGTATATGAGTGACGCAGAAATTGATGCTGTGGCAAACTATATTGCCGGTTTACACTAGTCTTAACCGACGGTATTTAAAAGGCAGCTTCGGCTGCCTTTTTTTGTGGAATTTTTTATTTGAGGCCTTGTCCTCTATAATGCGAATCCAAAATCTAAAAAAAGAACCCACATTACTGGGACTCTAGGAGAACATAATGCGTACGCTCGTTGTCAGTACACTCATACTTTCGGTATTCCTCTCAGCATGCAGTAAGCCCGCTGAAGAGCCGGTTGTTGTCGTCAAAGAAACGGCTGCGGAGGTGGCAGCTCCGGTGGTGGAGCCTAAAGTTGCAGTAGACGTGGTTGAGCCTGTTGAAAATGCTCATGCCAGCCATAACCATGAAGCGGCGCCGGCAGTGCAACCTGTTAAAGAGGTAAGCTCACCTGTAGTGGAGAGTAAACCGGTTGTTACCTCTGCCTTTGTTGCACCCGATCAGTTTATTGCCGGCACTCACTATGAGAAATTACCGATTGCTGTAAAAACAATTACCGGCAATAAAATTGAAGTAACCGAAGTGTTCTCTTACGCTTGTATACATTGTTATCACTTTGAAAAGGTTGCTAAGAGCTGGGTTGCCACCATGCCTGAGGGGGTTGAGTTTGTTCAAAATCCTGCCATTTTTAACAAAGCTTGGGCGTACTACGCGCGTATTTATTACACGGCTAAAGCACTTAAAGTATTAGACCCTGTTCACGATCAAGTCTTTGAATCGATTCATGTTAAAGGCAACCGCTTGGGCGATGTAGAAGATGTTGCTGCTATCTTCGCTGCTGCGGGCATTGAAAACGACAAGTTTAATTCCACGTTTGAATCGTTTGGTGTGTCGAGCCAAGTGCAGCAGGCGGATACTCGTGTTTCCAAAGGCTTTAAAACCCAAGGAACGCCAGAGCTTATTATTGATGGTCGGTATCGGGTCACCACAGCAATGGCGGGTAACCACCCAAATATGTTTAAAGTGGTGAATTTCTTGATTGCCAAAATTAAGGACGAAAAGTCGAATGGTTAGTTAAGCCCATTGCGCAACACGTAAACATGATCAAACCTCGGCCTTGTCCGAGGTTTTTTTTGCAAAATACTCGTATCCATTACAAATCGAGGGGGCAAATTAGGATTGCTTGCATATAATTAAGTCAAATCTCGCAAAATAAATGATCACGGATCACAACAATAATAGGGAATATCTCATGGTCGAGACGCCCGGAGGTGGTTACAAAGAAAAATACCTCAACGCCTTGGATGATCAGGAGCGTCAACAGAAGCAATTTAATTTTCAGATGGAGTTACTCCGCAAAACCATTTCGCATCTTGGTGCCGCGTCGCAGGGTCTAGATAAAAATCTGGATGCTACGTTGCTCTTGTTAAAGGAAAAGATGCGAGGCGGGTCTAGTCATCAGGTTATTGAACAGATGGAGCGTGTTCAGCAAGCGGTTGTAAATTTTGAACGTAATCGAGAGCAAGAGCAGCAGTTGATAGTGGATAAGCTGCGAGGCTTATTGCAGGTCTCATTAACGTTAAAATTACCTAAAGAACTACGCGACAAAGTTAAAGGTTTCAGTAAAAATTTACAGGCTGCGCTGGTGAGCTATCGCGCCTACCCGCGTGTATTGGGTGAACTAACATTACTACAACAGTCGGCATTAGAAGCGGCAATGAACCCATCATTGTCATTCTTTCAACGGATAAAGAGTGGCAGAACATTATCGCCTGAAGGCGACCAAGACCCCGAACCCCCAATTGGCAAAGCCGACGAAGCTAAATTTGCCGCCGAAAACCTGCAGCTCGCGCCCAACGAATCTGCACCCCTTGAGCATAATATTGCCCCTAGCCTCAGAGATGCGGGTGTTTCATCAAGCAGCGGCCACCTCCTAGAAGAAGATGGCTATGAGCAAGTGGCCACGCGCATTGCGTTGACCTTACGTGAGCTAATGGAAAACATTGAGCCCAATGATATTGTGCGCCATCGCGTCGATATGGTTCGCTCTCGAATTGAACGAGGCATGGATTGGTTTTCCCTTTCCGTAACGTTGGAAGATATTCGCGATATCCTCATGCAGCGCTATTTGGATGTTGATCGAGAATTTACCCAATACTTACAGGACGTCAATAAAGAACTTAGCACCATAAGTGGCGCGCTAGGTTTAGCGCTAGAACGTGAGGCCGAGGCGAATTCTGCCGCTACTGATTTGTCTGAAGCTGTTAGTGGTGAAGTGGATAAGATTCAAGAGTCCCTTAAAGAATCCATCTCCATTGACGCGTTAAAAACGACGGTAAACTCCCATCTTGCGGTTATTCAGGACGCACTTACAGACTACAGCGACGTTCAGCAACGCAGCAGCGAATCGGTAACGGGCGAGCTTAGAAAATTACTCATTAAAGTAGAAGCGATAGAAGAAGAATCGTCAAAAACCAAAGAGCTGTTAGAAGAGGAACGATACCGTGCCACACATGATACGTTAACCGGCTTGCCCAATAGAGAAGCCTACAATGAGCGTGCGTTTCACGAGCTACAACGTTTTCAGCGCTATGGCCATTCGTTGGCAATAGCGGTATGCGATATTGACCATTTTAAAAAAATTAATGATTCTTTTGGCCATCAGGCGGGGGATAAGGTGCTTAAGCTTATTGCCCGTGTGGTGTCTACTCGGCTCCGAAAAGTCGATTTTGTTTCGCGCTATGGCGGTGAAGAATTCGTCATATTATTGCCAGAAACGAGCCCAGCGGAGGGTAAGAAGGCATTGGATAAAATTAGAAAAGTGGTGTCGAAAGCTGCCTTTCGGTTTAAAGATCGCCCCGTTAATATGACTATTTCATTTGGCATTACAGCGTTTATTAGCGATGATTCGGTGGAGTCCGCTTTTGAGCGTGCAGACAAAGCACTTTATACCGCCAAAAACAGTGGCCGAAACTGCTGTGTTATCGCTGAAGCGGTTGAACCTGAGGCATAATAGGCGCCTAAGCTTTCTATTTAGTAGAGATACCGTCTGTCTATGCGCTCAATGGCCACCGTTTATTATTGCGCAGCGGCGCATATTCCTGCTGCGACCGAGGATGACCTTAATCGTTATCTGGACCCTGCCGAACGAATGCGATACGAGCGCATGCAGGCAATGGTTGCGACGCGTTTTTTACACGGTAGAAAAATGGCAAAACAAGCCATTGCTGAATTTCTGACATTACCCCTTCCAAATGTTCGCTTTGAATACAGCGAAAATGGCAAGCCCTATATTCAGGGCCATCGCCATTGTCATTTCAATATATCCCATTGTGAAACGGCTATTGCAGTGGTGGTGAGTAATACCAATATAGGCATTGATGTTGAATCCATCGAGCGTCATATCAGCCATCCACCGAAAAAGGCACTTATGCTGCCTTATACGGCACAATGGGTCCACGCCCAATCGGAGCCACGCGCTAAGGCCAAGACCTTTACGCTTCTGTGGACTCTTATGGAAAGCCAAGTAAAGCTCGCCGATAGCAGTATTTTTCGTGCGATTAAACGCCTAGCGATAGCATTAGAGCGGAAAGAGGGCCGCCAGCTGGCGAGGGTTGCAACCGATGTGTCACCGTACGGTAGTGGGTGTCAATGGCTCGCATTCGAAGGCCCTGTGCACGCCGCTGATCAAAAGGAAAAGCCTCCAGCAAAGGACATTGTAGCCCTAGCGTTCTATGAGCACCCGCGATGCTTAGTGTATCAATGGGTTGACAGAGGCCCAAATATTTTACTCGAGCCAGAATGGCTAGCGCATAGTGAAAGGTGTGATGCCTGACTAATACGGGAGGCATCTAACGGTAGTGCTATTCTGGTTATTTATCCAAAAGTTGCGCGATATGGCTTAGAAGTTCATCTTCATCAACCGGCTTAGTCAGCAATCCATCGACACCACTCGCCACAATAGCCTCGCGCTCGCCTTGCACAGCGTGAGCGGTAAGCGCCAGCACGGGAATATGTTTTAGGTGAGGTGAATTTCTAATTTTACGCGTTGCTTCTTTGCCGTCCATACCGGGCAACGAAATATCCATCAAAATCAAATCGTAAGAGTTAGTCTCTAGCAGCTCGAGACCCTCTTCTGCCGATTCGACGCAGGTTACGTTAAACCCCTCGTCTTCCAATATCCAAGTCGCCAACTGCTGATTGTCAGGATTGTCCTCAACAATCAATACGTTGGTAGGCTGTTCTAGAGCAGATGCAGACATAAACATAACTTCTAATTAAACAAAAACGTGTCATTAAGCATAGATTACCGTGGCAGCATTTGCCGGTTGTCGATGCTACAAAATACGGTGCGGCGGGTGTTAGTCTTAAAAACCAACTCGCTCGAACGTATTACCAGAAGTATATGAAACAATTATAGAAAACCAGAACCTATTTAAACGAATTGAGTGACACAATCACGCGCGCTTACGCGCGTAACTCGAGAATGTAAAAAAGGGGTATTGCGAAGTGCCAGCACGCTCGAAATACACCGGAGGTCTGTAAGGGCAATAGGTGGGCATAAACGGCTAACCACAATGAATAATCAACAGAATGCATTCAGCGTAAAACGGTCTCTGGTTGTCAAGTGGCTGGCTTTAGCATGACCATTTACCGGTGGTGGCTTTTAACAAATGCATGGAGCAAGCAATGTTGCTGCCATGCACTGCCGAAAGCTCTGAAACGTGCTACCTTGCTGCTTGCATTAACCGTTCATACTCGCAGCTAGGTAAGCTAAGTGCCGTATTATTGATTATTGTGATGCGGTATGCTGATCGAAATTTTTCAACAGTATAATAAAACGTCGGTTCTACGAGCTTGAAATTATTTATAATTGTTCGTATTACGATAATTCGTATGAGCGTTATTCTGCTAGCGGTAGAACGCACTGCTCAACACGTTAAGTTCTATAAAAAATAATTGCTCTAGCTCAAGTGATCGAGCCACTAAAAATAATACGCGAATATCGTGGCTGTAAAACAGGCCCAAATAGTGAAACATTAACGACGTATTCAACCAATAAACAATGCTTCTATCGATAGAGAAATAACAATGAAAAATGGATTAAAAATTGGACTAATAGCGGTTGTAGTTATCGCCATAAGCTCGCTTTCGGCGTGTATTTCACCCGAGCGATATCGTACCGATTACAGCGTATGTTCATCGGCAAACCCCCAGGAAGAATGTCAAACAAATGCCATACAAAAATCGATTGATTCAAGCGGTGGTAACGAAGATTACACCCTTGGATTTATTGAATTTGATGATCAAGGGCAGCTGTGGGACAGAGCGCAAATGGATTCGGTCCTTACCCAAGTTGCTATCGATGCCGCCGATCAGGATGTACTCGCCGTGGTGTTTGTGCACGGGTGGAAGCACAGCGCAAAAGCCAACGACGACAACATCACCAATTTCCGAGGCACACTGCGAAACCTGAGCGCTATGGAATCGGCCATTAGTGCCGCCAGTAATATCCCAGCACGAAAAGTAGTGGGTATCTATTTGGGTTGGAGAGGTGGCTCAATCAAAATGCCGGTGGTAGAAGAGCTTAGCTTTTGGAATCGTAAAGAAACGGCCCATAAAGTGGGCTATGGCGGTACCACAGAGGTTCTAGCACGGCTAGACGAATTGCGTAGAACCAAACGCGCAATGGCAAAATTAGATAACAAAAATAGTAATACTCGCTTAGTTGTCATTGGCCATAGTTTCGGTGGGGCCGTTGTCTACTCGGCATTAAGCGAAATATTGGAATATGGTTTTATCCATACAGAAGGCCCAGATGCCATCGCAAGTGACACCATCGGGTTTGCCGATTTGGTCGTACTCATTAACCCTGCGTTCGAAGCCCAGCGTTACGCCAACCTCGCTGAAATGTCGACAGAACGCGGCAGCTATTTCCCCGGCCAATTACCAGTACTCGCCATATTAACCTCAGAGTCTGATTTGGCGACCAAAGTAGCGTTCCCAGCGGGGCGTTGGTTCTCAACAATGTTTGAGCGAGAGCGAGAGGTTGAGCGTTTTAATCCAGTATTGCAGCAGCCATACGTAATCGACCAAGGTAAGGCAAATGTTACCGCGGTAGGGCATTTTGATATCTTCCGCACGCATTACCTTAGCTCAGAAACCGCGCGATCAATGGATGCAGAAACAATAGAGCAGCAGTGGAAATTTAACCTTGATGACGAAGTTAAGTTATTCCTAGCGGCGAGCGATAGCTGGGAGAACGATCACCCTAGCAGCGTTATACCCTTTAAGGGCTCTACCCTGACACGTACTGAAGATTCTGCAGGTCGAAATCCATACCTCAATATTCGTGTTGATGAGCATCTTATTCCCAACCACAACGATATTTACGATCCGCGAATAGAAAGTTTTATTCAGCAATTAATTATGATCTCGTCGCAGCGTGGCCCGCTTGACGAAAGACGGTCATTAAGACCTGATGCACCTGCGGAATAAATGTCATCGGTAAATAAGTGTAATTACAGACTATAAAAATGCAAAAGAAAACGGACGATGGTCGATGAAGTGTTATAGCTATTGGTGCGTTTTCTTGTTTTTATTGATGGCGACTCATGCGCGTGCAGAGTGCATCATCCTTCTGCACGGGTTAGCGCGAACAGACTCGTCAATGCACACACTCGAAAAGCATCTCAAACAATCCGGTTATCAAACCATTAATCAACCTTACGCTTCTAGAAGCGCCAGCATCGTAGCGCTTTCCGAAAGTGCAATAACTCAGGCTGTTGCACAATGTACAGAAGATACAAAAATTAACTTTGTGACCCATTCTTTAGGCGGAATATTAGTGCGGCAGTATCTGGCGAAAAACACGCTTAAGCGTTTACATCGTGTCGTTATGTTGGGGCCACCCAATAAAGGTAGTGAAGTTGTTGATAAACTGAAAATGCTGCCAGGCTATAGTTTTATCAATGGCAAAGCAGGCCAAGAACTTGGGACAGAAAGTGACAGTGTACCCAATAGCCTAGGTCCGGTTACCTTTAAACTGGGCGTCATAGCGGGCAATCGTAGCATCAACCTGATTTTATCTTGGCTAATACCTGGCGAAGACGATGGAAAAGTGTCAATAATAAACACCAAAGTAGAGGGCATGAGTGATCATATTGTACTGCCCGTTACCCATACTTTTATGATGAAAAATAAACAGGTAATAGCCCAAACCATTCACTACATTCAGCATGGCTACTTTAAAAAAATGTCGGTAACGAATTAAAACAGTATTGTCGACTCAATAGAGTTAAGACCACTGTTTAACCTTACATAACACCGCCTAAAAGTGACGCGGTGTACCATGCGAAAGAGATGGGTTTAAAAATGGTTAGTATCGGTTTATTTCCCTGTTAACACCCGCTGCTATGGGCCAACATTAGCGTGCAACAAAATATGCCATTACTAACGCGTTATACGAAAAGCCAGTTTCTATTCAATTGCTAACAAAAAAGGCGCACGTTCAGCGCCGTCCTACGCACTACAATAATAGAAAGTCTGAGCGCATTAAAGTGCCGGAGATGGCGTTTTCACGCCAGTACTTTGTTGCTATACCTACAGACGTACTGTACTCGCCAGCCAAAGGAGATTGCCACCGGCCTATTGAATGCGAGTGTCTAGCCCGCATAATGCTCGCTAAAAAACAACCTAGCAGGCATTGTAAACCGGCTAACATATAGGGATGATAGCGCCCTGTGAAATCGCGCCCGCATGGCATAATTTCACAGTACCCACAGGCCCTATAGTAAAAATTGAACGGAAATTAAATGAAAGTTGATGTCATTGTTTTGGGCGCTGGTGCAGCCGGCTTAATGTGCGCGGCTACCGCAGGTAAGCGCGGTCGTAGTGTGTTGGTGCTGGACCATGCGAACAAGCCGGGTAAAAAAATACTCATGTCGGGTGGTGGGCGGTGCAACTTTACGAATATGGACGTAACCCCCGATAACTATTTATCGGATAATGCGCATTTTTGTAAATCGGCCCTAAGTCGATACACACAATGGCATTTTATCGAGCTTGTCACCCAGCACGGCATCGCCTATCACGATAAAGGCGAGGGGCAATTATTTTGCGATAATAAGGCCAGCGATATTCTTAATTGTCTACTAAAAGAATGTGAGGCAGCGGGTGTAACGGCGCAAACCCACACAGAAATAGAACGCGTCGAAAAAAACGCACAGGGCTTCACTGTAGAAACAAAACGTGGCGATTACCAATGCGAAAGCGTTGTTGTGGCAACCGGCGGCCTCTCTATTCCAACCATGGGCGCTACGGGGTTTGGGTACACACTCGCCGAGCAGTTTGGGTTGAAAGTAAAACCGCGAACCGCCTCATTGGTGCCGTTCACGTTATCGGGACACTGGCAAGACCTCACGGCACCGCTATCGGGCGTATCGTTGCGTGCCTGCGTTTCAAGCGATCGCAAAAGTTTTACCGATGAGCTGCTCTTCACTCACCGGGGGCTTAGTGGCCCTGTCATCTTACAAATTTCAAATTATTGGGCACTCGGTGAAAAAATTACAATAGATTTCCTGCCCGCCGAGAATCTTACCGAACTAATGGCTGGCTGGCGAAAAAATAACGGTAAACAAGAACTCAAAAATCTATTGGCCACAAAAATACCAAAACGTTTCGTACAAATGTGGCTTGACGCAACCCACAATGCGCGTGACCCGATTAAAAGCAAAACTATTGCTGAATATACAACCGCAGATATAGAACGCTTAACCGAGTATTTCCACCGATGGGACGTAAAACCCTCAGGAACGGAAGGCTATAGAACCGCTGAGGTAACACTTGGCGGTATCGACACGGACGAGATTTCATCTAAAACGTTCGAGGCCAAAAATATACAAGGCTTATATTTTATAGGCGAAGTACTTGATGTTACGGGTTGGTTAGGCGGCTTTAATTTTCAGTGGGCTTGGGCGAGTGGATGGTGCGCGGGCGAGGTTGCCTAAGAGATAAACAGGTGTAAAGTGCAGTTGTGGCCCTGCACTTTAGTTGTGGCATACAAGCCGCTATCAGGCCAAAAATAGCTATCGTTATTTTCGGTAAGAAAAAATAATTGTGTTACTCTTTTTTATCGAGGTTAGTAACTTTAACGGTTGCGGCTTTGGTTATGGTGCTAACCTTGGTTGTGGCGATGAGTGTCTTATCAACGCCGTAAGCATAAAAAAGCTTATACACAAGCGATTTCTTGTTCTGCTTAGTTTCAAGTATTAGGTTCTCTCTATCAATTTCCGATAAATCATATGCCTTTAATGCTTCTCGTGTAGCTTGCTGAGAGAGCGTATAGAACTCCGAATAAATTTCAGCCGTCATCGCGTCTTGGTCTAATGTCATACTAAACTCTAACTTTGTAATAAAAATAATTATAAGGAAGCCAATCTGGTGGAATAACCCGCAACCCAGAGAGAAAGTTCTCTAGCATTATCCCACAGATACACGTAATAGCTTAACGGAGTTGACGTCGCAACAATAGAACATTATGACCGACTTACAGTATTCCAACCACTACACGGTACTTTTAGGGTGATACTCAATGCTTGTCTGTAAGCTCGGGATTAACGGCCCCTATGATCACAGTGGTGACTAAGCGATGCCAATTATGGGATGAGCTAATACGCCTGATGGCTTGGCCTACTCACCGCTATAATGAAAATAACCAGCCAACCTGAAAAAAAGATGCCAGACCAGAGGAAGAGTTGTCACTTCCATAGCCTATACCAGGCTCAAGATAAAAAGTGCCGAACTGAAACGTTGTACTAACGCCAAAATATTTAAATTTGTCCCTCGTATTGTAAGAATCAATGACTCTTAGGTTGTTATTCGAGACCAAATACATATCGTGTTCATCGGAACGCGACATGCCCGCAATAATCTGTGCTGAACGAAAATAACGACTTTCACTCTTATAAAAACTGAACCCGCCTTCAACGCCATAGGCGTCACCCCAGTAAAAACCACTTACCTGAATAGGTAGACCATTAAGCTCCTTCTTTACAACAACATTTAAAAGGGCAGGAGAGCCCAAATTAAAACCTATCTCTGTCTTGTTTGCATCGCCAAAACAAAAGCTTGACGAAAGAGCTAACAAAACCCGCAAACCCCATTTTCTAAACATCCACTATTCCTTCTCTATTCAATACCAAAACAGAATTTTGCCACATAGAGCCACTATGAGGATGTGTCTTGTCTTACATTTCGATTAACACGTGCGAAAACAACGTAGCGAGCGCCCGAGTGCGGATTAATAGGGCAAAAGCGGCATTCACTCCATGAAAGTATTAACCCGCGGAACGATAACACCCTTTCTCGTTAAAATGCGTGAAAAACGCCTGCGCGCAATACCTATCATGTAGGCATTCTACAGGGTATCGGCACTTTGGTTGAGCCCAACGACATCGGTATCGCTATCCGTACTAGGCTCTTCTATCCATTTGTCAAACCGTGGAAGAGTGTTAACCAAATAGGTAAAAACGCGTAAGTGGTACAGCCATTATCATGCGACACCTGAAGTACTGAGTATTGTCGTATGCCTGCAGCTTTTTCCTTGAAGGGCTTCTGTCGCCTAAAGCCGAATTATTGTGATTAAATTATCTTTCGTGACTTATTTAGCAAAAATTTAGTGATTCTTAAGGACATTAGTCTGGCGTTTATCGATATTGGTCAAATGCCGTGGTGATGTGAAAGCGTACTTTAGTAATGGGCACAATGCTAAAGGCGACATTATAAATAAAGGAGCGATTACGAGTGACCAAAACATACAGGTTCTTTTTACTCTTTGTTGCCGCGGCGTCGTTTGTAGGTGGCATGCAAATGGATGACTGGCATGCGAACCCTGATAACGAGACAAGTATAGGCGAGGTCATTTGTTTGCCCGAAATACCCCCAATAATTAACGCGAAAGAGATTGATTACGCTGATCAACACACAGCATTGCCCGAGTGTTCGGAAAGTGTATTGCCGGCGGAACTAAACATTGAAGGTGACAGCGGTAGCGCTATTGAAGCGCAGCTGGCCTATCTCAACATGCAAGCGAGTGTTAACAACTATGACCGCTGGGTGGAATCACACGCCGCTAAGGCTGCACAATTTATTGTCGCCGACGCAATGCAGAAAAATTTTAATGAGGAAGACGTCGAACCAGATTGGTCGTACCGAGAGGAGTTAAACGTTACGGATATGTTCTATGAAAGCGACGAGTTGGAGGGGTTAGCATTGTTAGAGGTTGAATGCCGAAAAACCCAGTGTCGTGTAACGGTAGCGGCCAACAATATAGCGCAAGCCAATGAGATAGTCGCCCGAGTATCCAATGGGTTTGCAAGCGAGAATGATTATCGTCAGTTGGTGGCCGCGCCAAGCCACGAAAAAAGGGCAACAACACTATATATTTCCCGAGATAGTGATGGGTTTAAATTCGACGAGTAACGGTTGTACGTTACGGCTAACAATGGATGTTAGTCATTCTAGAGTGCAAAGAGCAGTATTTCTTTGAAAATATTTATAGATGCAAACGGAACACGCATAGATAAATAATTAATTATTATAACTGGAGAGCAATATGAAACTAAGAAAAATAGCGATTGCCGCACTATTAATGAGTGGAATATTTTCGGGCGGGCCCGCTTTTGCAAATGAACATGCGGTAGAAAGTTGTAGTTGGACTACCAGTACAATATCACAAACGTATTATTGGTTAACCGCAAAAAGCGACTACAACTGTACCTTAGTTGGAAGTGGTGCAACGGTAAAAACCATGACAAGAACGATAACGCAGCAAAAAGCACCGCTTCCAAATGGCCAAGTGCCAGGGGCACCCACGTGCAGTATTGTTGACCATGGCGTATATACCCACAGCGGCTCCTGCAATAACCCAACATTAATTGTGCCTCAGCCTCCCAATACCGATCCAGACCCAGAACCCTGTGGTGCGCGCGGCGGTGATTACTGGGGCTCAGTGTCACAGCAGGGTGTGACGAGCAGCGTTATCAACCAGGTTAACGCATTTTGTGGCGTATGCAGCTTTACCATAAGACCACTTTATAGCCCTGCAAGTAGCAATACTCCTCTGGGAATATGGTGTCGTAATTAAAGAGGCGGGTGTTAACGGGTATGTGTGAATATTAAAACCAATACCTGAGCATACCGTTGGTTAAAATCAAATCGCGTACGATAGTTTTATCTGCGTGCTTTAAAAAAGGCTCCTTAATTCCCAACATATTGTGGGTTAAGGAGCCTTTTTGCTGGCCGCAAAACGTCTACTTATGCCGAAGCCATTCGGGCTGTCAATTCGAGCGTATCGCGTGTTATACACATAAAAATACTGCTAGATTATTCCGCATGCGTATTCCGCCCAAACTGAGTGGCAGGGTTATTCGTAGTGCCGCCTGATTTCGGTTTTGTTGGCGCTCTACTCCTGTTGTTTAAGGAATAAATGGATTGGTGTTGCCCTTAGATTGTGGTAGTCACTAATAAGGGCGGCTCATTACGGTTTGTTTGGCATTGTGACGAGAAGGTCTTATCGGGGCGCCCGTATTGATTGTTGATTGGCCTAAAGTGGCGCACTTGATTAGCGTCAAGGCAGGGCATTCCTATTGACCTGATGGCGCTAAATCGAAAAGAGACCAAAGGTATATGGAATATGTTCAGTGGTGTGGTATTTGCCACAGATAATCGTTTATTAGTTGGCCCTAGAATTAAAATCTGTATTGGGTATAAACTGGCTCTTAATTCACGAACTTTAACGTCGTACTGACATATATCCACGCTGTATAAATACTATTGCTCTATGCCTAGATTTAGGTATATAAGTATAAATGTTGTGGAAATGCGTCTTAACGACGTTGAATAAACTGTTAGGATATTTCTATCAATCAATCTAGGGGATTTATGAAAAACTTATATTTCACAATTTTTGTTTTATGTTTGTCTGGATGCGCAACTGCATATGGTAAATATGGTTTCTCAGGTGGCTATAAAGATAAGCAGTTAGATGATGGGTCTATTGAAGTTTCGTATCAGGGAAACGGTACTACTTCTCCAGAAACAGTCGAGCTATATTGGGAAAAACGAGCCGCAGAATTATGCCCAAGTGGATATGATATCGTTTCAAAAGAAAATGGTGGTCACAGTAGTTATTACCCAGTGCAAGTATTTCACCCCTTAACTGAGGGTGTTATTAAGTGCCTTGGTGATGGTTAACAGTGCAATCCTAACAAGCCGCTGTAGAAGGACAGTTTTTCCGCCGCTTAAATTTATGGCGAAAAGACTGCCATAAATCAATCAGTAGACCTGCACCACTTTGGCGGACAGTTATTTACTGTTTAGTTAAAGGGGTAAAAAATGGGTTTAACAAAGAAGAAACATTACGAAAGCTACACGTTGGCTTTTAAAGTCAAGGCGGTGAGAGAGAGTAAGAAGCGTGGCGTTAGGGCGGTCGATGTTGCTAAGGCGCTTGGGATTCATCCCGTCATGCTTTACCGTTGGCGCCAAGAATATAAAGAAGGCCGTCTATCCGAGAATAAACACATGCAAATTAAAGCCCCTCCACCCAAAAAGTCTAGAGAAGACAGTGACGCACTTAAGCGCGCAGAAACGCGAATAAAGGAATTGGAAAAACGACTAGCCTCCAAAGAGGAAGAGGTCGTTATTCTAAAAAAGGCAAAACGGTTCTTCTCGGATCAGCGCAGGAAAGATACGCGTTCATAGAGGAGAACCGGGGGGCTCATAAGGTCGTTAGGATGTGTGAATATCTGGATGTCTCAACAACTGGCTATTACGATTGGCGCGAGCGTGGGGAAAGCAGTCGAGCGCAGTACGATAGTATTCTCGTTGATGAGATAACAAAGATGCATGTAGGTCATGAAAGAAATTATGGCGCTATACGAGTTCACCCATACCTAAAAAACCTAGGGTTTCCCTGTAGTCGCAGGCGGATCAACAGATTAATGAAAGCGTATTCAATAACCTCTATATACCACGCATATCGGCATAATCGCGCTTCAGGCAGTAATTCATTAAAGGTGGATAATGTATTAGCTGAGTCGCCACCAGCAGCATCGGTAGGTCGACATTGGGCTGGGGATATGACATACATTAAGACTCGAGAGGGGTCTGTATATATGGCGGCTGTACTAGACCTATTTACTCGTAAGGTTGTTGGTTGGGGTTTTTCCAGAAACCATGATGCCGATTTGGTATGCGGCGCGCTGAAGATGTCGTTGGAATATGAAGAGGCAAAACCTGGGTGTTTGTTTCATAGTGATCAGGGCTCGGAGTACTGCTCGGACATTTATCAGGAGGCCGTAGCGAACGCAGGCATGGTTAGTAGTATGAGCCGAGCTGGTACGCCAACAGATAATGCTTTTGTAGAATCATTTTTTAAGACATTAAAGAATGAATTGGTGCATCATTGGAAGTTTAATAATATGGTCGAATGTGTCGCTAGGATTGTTGACTACGTTGAGTTTTATAATGAGGATAGATTACACTCTAGCCTCAATTATGTATCACCAAATACATATCAAAATATAAATGTTTAGTGTCCGTCAAAGTGGTGCAAGTCTACAGCTCCAAAACTGCCTCTAAGCGGGGCGTTAGGGCCAATATGAAATTAAGCATTACAATTCTTTTCTTCGTGTGTTTTTTGGCAGGCTGTATTCCGCCTAGTGCAATGCTCAAGACTCAGAGTTTACAGGAAGTTGAAGCTGGCTTTGTTGCAGATAGTGATTCGGGTAAACTATTTCTTTCGAATGAGGATGTGGATATTGCCGCAGAGGAAATTACTCAGGTTCTAAGAGAGTTTGATTTCGAGCGTACTAATCAGAGTGTATCTTTTGGGCTGTTACCAGCAACCGGACATACCCAAAACCTTGGCTTTAAGTTGGGCGAAAATATTTACGTTCAAGCCTATGTTGAAATTTCTAAATCGAGCGTGAAAGTTGTATTCAGAGAGATGGAGTTAGAGCACGGTAAAAATAACTTCCTTACAGACGAGAAGGAGCGGCAAAGTGTAAAATCGGCCACAGCGGCCGTTACGCAATATTTAAAGTCCAAAATAGGAACGCGGAGCATTAGAGTATTAACTTATGAAAATCCGCCAAAGCCCTAACAAATGTGTCATAAGGACATTTTTTATTTCGCTTCGTTTTGGGGTGGCTGCGCCACTGTACCCCAAAACTACACTACATAAAAAATGCCTCATACACAGGCGTTAGGCATTAAGAGTAATGAAGAATATTGTAATTTTTATCGTTGTATTTATTGCTGCATTTTTAAGCGGAGTGTTTTCAAGTCTTCTTGTTACGAAGAATCAGCAAGAGGCAATTTTGCTGAAAACGCTTAGCTTAGGTGAAGTCTACATTTCTCCTCAAACGGAGCAGTCGGATTATGAGTTTCGCGCTAGCACCGCGAATAGTATTGTGGAATACGCCGAAAAATCGGACTATGACAGCCTTTTGTCGTTCGCCTGTATGCATTTGAATTTTAGTGCGGAAGATCTTAAGCCAATGGTTTGGGAAGGTGCTAGTAAATTCGATTACGCCGTCGAGCTCAAAGGAAAATCTATGGAGAACCTAAACGAGCTTCGTAAACGAGGCTTTTGCGAGTAGCATGCCTAACCAACTCAGCAAGCGGGACCTCCGTTCCGCTGTTTGTTTTAACGGTGGCCGCTACGCTACCGCAAAAATAAACAGCTCCACTACGGCCCCTTCTGCAGGGCGTTAAATAGCTCGGCAACATACTATTTATACGGCGTGAAGATTTCAGTTTTAAACTTACATTTTTAGCTGTGTAGTGGTTTTAAATATTATGCTAGTTTCATAACGAAACAGTTCGTTTAGCTCTACCAGCATTAAACCGTGCAAACCACTCTAAAAGTCTGTTTTAGTATTTTAAGCTTTACTGGTTTCAAGCATATTTTAGTAACTCGTAAAAAGTGTTATTTTCGAGCGGGTAGTTTTAATGAAGAAAAAAGCAGAGCGGGGTAGTGGTGTAAAGTTTACCGGTCGTTCTTCTTAGGGTTTTCAGGTTTAGCGTTTACGGGTGTTCATGTAGCGTTGTTCGCCACTTTGGTAGCAAAGCTCCATTTGCGTTCCGCAACGCAGTGTTGGTGTTGTTTGGTGTATCGCCATTTAACAAGGCCATCATGCTGCGCCAGCAAGCTGGCTGGACAAATTTTCCGTTGTTTGTTTTGTGCTTTAACGCTACGCTAGCACAAAAAAACAACTCCAAATTTGCCGCATATGGCGGCGTTATGGCGGGTTTAAATAATTTGTAAATCGTTCCAGAATACTGTCCAATTTGAGAACTAGCAGTTTAGTAAGTGCAAACGTCGAGAAAGAGCAAATAGTTTCACTCGGCACAAGAATGTAGTGAAGTGGTTACAATAGAAAGCATTGGAATAAGGTGAGCGCAAACCTGTTCGTTCTTTGGTTTACCGTTTAAAAACCCACTGCGAAATGAAACAGGTAGTTCGCATCTTCAAGGCTCCATCAAGAAGGTGCGAATTGTTAGAATAGTGGATTAAACTGGTTGGGTTTTTAATAGGCTAAAGTTCCGCGTTCGCTCCACAAAGAGCGCTGTAGAAAGTAAGTGCCACCCAGCTCATAACAAATCGCTGCACTCGGACGCATATTGCTACGCTCGTTTTTATGTATGTCGCGGTGCTCCATTTTACATAAAAACGCTCTCCGCAATATGCGCCGGTGAGCTCGGCGTTATACCTAAAGTCGAATATCGATTATGGAAGAAATATTCAAAGTAATTTCAGAAAAGCCAGAATACGCAGCATGGGCATTTGGTCTTATAAATGCGTTATGGCTAGCTTTCTTATACTTTAACAAGAAGAGGCATGAGCGCGAACTTATTGCGGTTAAACAGTCTTTTGATCTTGATCTGGAAAGGCGTAAAAAAGTTTTTGAAATGAAAGCAACTCAATACGAGTCATATTTTAGGCACATTGACGCTATACATAATAAGCATCAAACCGACTACCAAGATGTGCTCACTCCTATAATGAATGAATTTATGTCCTCATACTTACAGGCATGTGACCGCAATGATGAGGCTGATGCTACTCAGGCTACAATTCGGTTTTCTGAGCAGATATCAAAAATAACTCGCGATGGATTCCAAGAGCTTGGTGTTATCGAATCCGAGACAAATAGTTTGCGATTAACGGCCAGTGACGAAGTTGCCGTTCTTCTTGATGAAATAAAAGAGTTATATGATCAGCTATTTACTATCTCAGGAAAAATGATGTCTGATTTAGTTAAAATCACTATTGAAAACGACCAAGAGTTAGCGGCTACGAATCAGGCTGGACTTATGAGAGTGGGAGAGCTAGCTAAAAGTAAGGCTAAGGAACTACGTGAGCAAATGCGCAATGACCTTAAGCAAATATAAGTATAACAAAGCTGTCATAGGGACATTTTTTGCTTCGCTCCGTTTTGGGGTGGCTTCGCCACTTTACCCCAAAACTCCGCTACACAAAAAATGCCCCATACAGCGGCGTTAGGCAATCATACCGACTATGTCAGAAATAACTAGACACTTAATAGATTTAGAAAATCTACCAGAATATTTTCCGACGCAGAAACATGAAGGACAGTTTTGGGAAGCTCTTGGCCGAGCAGTTGCTACTTTCGGGTTTTTAGAAGATACATTGTGTAGAGCAATTTATGCTTTTTCTGTAACACAGACCTACAAGGAAGACGAAATTGAGGATGCGTTGAAAAAAATACTGGTGAAGGTAAGAAGATCGATGTCAGATCAATTGTGGGGGTTAATTGAAACCTTTGGGAAAGCCGTTCGCGAACACCCTGAAGCAACAATTGAAAACCTCGATGATCTTATTCAATGCTTAAAAGAGGCAGCTGAAATTCGGAATGTTATCTGTCATGCTTCATGGCCCAAGCCAAATGATGAAGGTTTTTCTATTCCTCGCTTCGTTAATAAAAAGGAACTGATTTTTCTTACCCCGATAAGCATAAAGGAATTGCACCAGACAAGAGAAAATGCAGCCGAATTAGTATGTGCAGTTGCAAATACCGTCACTCATATGGGTTGGCAGTTTCCTGGCACTAATGGTCCAGGAAAGAAGATCTCGCAATGAAAATGTCGAAGCCTAACAAGTTTAGCCACACGACAAATATTGCTTCGCTTCATTTTGTGTATGGCTCCGCCAATATACACAAAATTCCGCTGCACAATATTTGCGTGTGCTAAAAGCGTTAGTTGTCACAAGGAGATAGCGTGAGCGAAGAAGAAAGTAAAGACACAAAAGAAGGTGAGGTTATAACCAAGGAACAAAGTGCCAGTGAGCTTGATGCTATCGGTGCTTTGTTAGAGGGTGTAGTTACTCCTTTTGCACAGGCTCAGGAAACATCTGAAAAGGAAGCAACTAAACGAGCTGGCATACTAGCAGGAGTTGCGAACAAAGCGATCTATGCATTATTTGGTATCTCCGCATTAATTTTAGCGCTATCTGCTTACGCATTAAGTCAAGGTAGTGAAGGCCTAGCGGAGAAAATGGTAATCGCGTTACTCGCTTTCTTTGGTGGTCTTGGTGCCGGTAAAGCTGCAAACAAGTAAACAACTAACAAGGCCAAGCACAATCGTGCAATGCAAAAAAACGCATTGCACTGGACGGCCTACACTACGTTTCGGCCGCCTGTGTTGGCGGCGTTAGTAGCCCTTATGAATCGAGTACTCGTTTTTTTAACAATTATTATTTTGTTCTCCTGCTCAGAAGGTGTTGATCTATCTTCAAGTGATGTTGATGAATGGCGTCTTGAACACAAACTTGAGATAGAGGAGATAGTATCAATTTTCTATAACGAGCCTTGCTTACGAAGAGTGGAGCTTGGAGAAATGAAATTTATTGATCAGCATTGCCCGCTTACAACAGAGCTATCTGCCAAAATTAGTAAGATTCAAAAACTTATAGAAGATTTACGTGTTGTCTTGGTAACTTCATATCGTTCAGATGACAACTTCAATGTCAGTATATTACTGAATAGGCAAGGTATTGCTGTATCAGGTAGTGGCCTAGCATTAGACTACTGGGAGGTATTGGAAAGTCCTTGGACCAAAATGCTTGAATGTGGTGAAATGGAAAAATTAAGTGATCAACATTGGTATATTAAGCATTTGGTCGATGGCCCTAGCTGCTACTAACAAAACAATCAACCGGACTCCGCTAAGCGTGGTTCGCTTTGCTCACAATACCACGCTTAGCTGCGCTCGGTTATTGTGGCGTTAGCTTCCCTAAAGGAATCAAAAAAATAATGTTATTACGTTATATTTATGCACTTATATTATCTATGTTATCACTCACCATTAAGGCTGAGGAAATTTCGGAATATAGAATAAGTGGTACGGAAATAGTAACAATCAGTTCAGGTATTAATAAACAAGATTATGAATTATATATAAAGCTACCTCGTAACTATTCACAGACGAAAAAAAATTATCCCGTTGCAATTTTAAGTGATACTGGATTTTCTTTTCCTATCGCTAGTGGTGTGGTTGGCCTTATGGGAGGCAGAGATATTGAAGATCTCATTCTAGTAGGTATATCATATTCAAAAGGGAGTTCTTCCGAAATTAGTCGGACTAGAGATTACACGCCAACTTTCGCTCCAGATGAAAAAGGAGCACATTCCTTAGAAGCTCAAAAATATTCGGGTAAAGCATTCCAATACTTGGAGTTTTTGGAGAAGGAGGTTTTTCCTTTAATATCTCAAAAATACCGTATTGATGTGGATAATAAAATCTATATAGGCCACTCTTTTGGAGGGCTTTTGGGAGCTTACACCCTCTTGGTTAAACCAGAACTATTTCAGAAATATATTATAGGTAGTCCGTCATTATGGTATGACGAAGGAGCTATTTTCCGTCTAGAAGAGGCGTATGCAAAAAAGAACAAAGCGATGAATGCAACTGTCTTTATGTATATTGGTAGCGAAGAAAATAAAAACAACCATAAAAGCATGGTTGATGATGTCTTGCTTTTCGAAAAAATACTTAAAAATAGGCAATATAAGGGATTGACGTTTAACGCCTATGTATTGGATGGAGAAACACATTTTAGTGTGTTTTCTCTGCTTTTAACAGACGGCTTAAAAAAAGCAATACCAAAGGGCTAAAAACAGAAGCTAACAAGCGTGTCATGTCGGAACTCCATTCCAGCGCTTCGCGCTTCCACTCCGTCCGCATACACGGGCGTTCTGTGTCAGGGGAATCATGGCATCTCATAAGCGATTAAAAAGTGTTGTACAGAGCATTGCTCACCATGCGGTGGGTGCGCTTTCTTTTGTGCATCCGCATCTTGGGCAGGCTTGTGAGGCAGAAGGCATCGATTCCATAGAGGTTTGTGTATCCGATATGGAGCTATGCCCAAAAGTGTTCCTGCATATAGAACCGTTACGTGCCGCACTTAACTCGCTTAAAGAAACATTTTATCGCTTAGTAATTACCGAGGGATTCGAGCCAAAAGATATTTCGTCAGCAAGGCTTATCTTTGAGTTCAACCATGGTCAGCTCGACCACTATTGTAGTAATTGCACAGCATCATTGGTTAGTGCATCAAAAATTTATAAAAGTAAGGTAAATTACCTTGGAAACACAGAACAAGGCCAGTCAATCTGACCTCCGTAAACTGTCTTCTTTTTTGCAAAAAACCGCAAAAAAGCAGCCAATTCACTCCGGCAGTTGCTGGCGGCGTTAGGGCTCAATGAGCTTGAACCTATGAAAAATATATTATTGACTGTTCTTCTTATCATTCCATCGATGGCGCTATCACAAAGCGACAGTGAATTGGCATTGGCAAGCATGGCAAAGGAAGTTGAACAATCGTCCTGCGGCAAAAAAATGGACTACAAGAAACTATTTTCATTGTCCGTATCAGGTCAATATAAAGGGGTAGCTAGTTCGGAATGGCTATCTGAGATTAATGAAACGGCGTTTTTCAAGTGTCCGGAAGGTTTCTTAATGAGCTTATCTTTGGCTCCTGCAGTGGAGCAAGATGAAGTGTTAAGGTATTTTGGTATTGTAAATCCACCATGGGATATTGCTGCTGCTCTAGAACCATATGAAGAAAATCATGAGCTAAGCAGTTTTGTAAAAAGCAAGTTAGGTGGTTTTAAAAATATTCCCAAGCCCTAACAAGTGTAGCCACCTGACACAAATTGCTACGCGCCTTTTTGTGTATTCGCTGCGCTCAATGTTACACAAAAAAGCACTCCACAATTTGTGCAGGTGCTACAGGCGTTAGGCTATCAAAATGAATAAGATACTATTTGCGCTAACTTTAGTTCTCGTTTGTGTAGCACCTGGTATAGCCAGTGCCGTATTTTTTGGGAAGTATTTTTCCAGTATGCTCGATGAGCGCAAAGAAGAAACCCGATTGCAAGAATTGGCTTATTCCCAGTTATTGCTAGAAAATATTGATGCGGAAAAGTACGCTTCAGCCCGAGAAAGGGCTATGTCAATGATTACAGCATCTATATTTACGGTGGACCCGAAAAACGCCTATGAATTTAAATATAGGGACGCTTGCTTGTTGCATCAAAAAATCTATAAGTACCGTGAAGAATTTCCAGAAAAATATATACCCGGAACTGAACTAGAAGAAAATGTTCAAAAAATATTGGAAATGTGGAGTAAACAAGACTGTAACGTTGAGCCCGAAGCCTAACAAAGCAATCTACCGGACTTCCACTGCGTTGCTTCGTTTGTGGTTTAACGCTACGCTACCACAAACAAACCAACTCCGTTCCTGCCCGTAATTGCGGCGTTATACAAAAAGGTAAGGAGATTTTCATGTTTAAAAATAGAATACTTTTTAGTTTTCTTGTTGTTTCATTGTATGGCTGCAATTTTGACTATGATTCTGGGTCAACTAATACGTCAGTATCGTTCGGTAACCCTGTTTCATTAGCATGTTTTAAGAAAAATATTGGTAATATAAAAAATCTGTCCATTTCATCCGAAACTGATAGTAAGATTGAGCTTTCTTCTTCGGGTATAAAATCAATTATTGAATTCAAAAATGAAAACGCTATGGTTACGTCTTATTCTATTAAAACAACCACTGAAAAATCAAAGGACTCAGGTGTTCATAAGGTTATTGAAACAGAGCTTAGTGCTAAGTGCTTGGAATGATCTAAAGTTTAAATCTGTGAACGTTAGGAAATTGTATAACAAGTCGTTGCAGCACCGTTCCGCTTCGCTACACTGGACAGTTTTTAAGTCGCGGTTTTATGGTTTGCTGCGCAAAAGTATTCCATAAAACCACAACTTAAAAACTGCCGCTGAACTCGGCGTTAAATTTCAAGGAAGCATCGTGCAAGAATCACGGAAGCTAGAAGATTATTTGATAGAGAGACCTAAACCACGCGGGATAGATGTACTATGTGGTTTGAAGCATTTTGCAATTATCACTTACGCAGTTCCGGCGGAGAGATTTCAAGGTATATTTCCCGAGCGGTTTCAACTAGATACAGTTGAAGTAAATGGCCAGAAAATGGGTCTTTTATCCGTTGTTCCGTTTATTGATGTAGATTTCACATCAGCAGTGTTCCCATTCCCAAAATTTACAATGGGGCAAACCAATTATCGTATTTACATTATCGATAAAGAAACGGGTGAGCGCTGCGTATGGTTTTTGGGTACGACGCTGGACTCGTGGACGCTCGCGGTGCCCAGATATCTATGGAACCTTCCTTGGCATTCCGGCAAAGTCAGTTTCGAGTGTGTCTTAGATGAAACTAGTGGTTTTTACGAAAAGTACCGTATGGAAACGGTATCTGACTGGGCGGCAGCTTCGGTTGAATTGGTTCAATCAAAATATGACAAATTTGATTTTCCTGGCTTCCCCGACGTTGAGTCAGCCTTGGTTTACTTAACTCATCCTTTGGCTGGATTTTATTATCGAAGAGATAGTAAGCTCGGTACTTATCGAGTCTGGCACAAGGAGCTAGAGGTTACTCCAGCCAAGCTTGTATCGGCTAGTTTTAAGCTTTTATCTGATCTCGAAATTGTAAAAAAATCGGAGCAAAATTCACCTTATAGCGTCTTAATAGAACCCATTAATGAATTTACTATTTACTTGCCGCCCACTGTTATTGGGTAAAAAATTTAACAAGGCTGTCATAGGGACATTTTTTGCTACGTTCCGTTTTGGGGTGGCTTCGCCACTATACCCCAAAACTACACTACACAAAAAATGCCCCATACAGCGGCGTTAAATAGCTCGGCAACATACTATTTATACGGCGTGAAGATTTCAGTTTTAAACTTACATTTTTAGCTGTGTAGTGGTTTTAAATATAATGCTAGTTTCATAACGAAACAGTTCGTTTAGCTCTACCAGCATTAAACCGTGCAAACCACTCTAAAAGTCTGTTTTAGTATTTTAAGTTTTACTGGTCGCAAGCATATTTTAGTAACTCGTAAAAAGTGTTATTTTCGAGCGGGTAGTTTTAATGAAGAAAAAAGCAGAGCGGGGTAGTGGTGTAAAGTTTACCGGTCGTTCTTCTTAGGGTTTTCAGGTTTAGCGTTTACGGGTGTTCATGTAGCGTTGTTCGCCACTTTGGTAGCAAAGCTCCATTTGCGTTCCGCAACGCAGTGTTGGTGTTGTTTGGTGTATCGCCATTTAACAAGGCCATCATGCTGCGCCAGCAAGCTGGCTGGACAAATTTTCCGTTGTTTGTTTTGTGCTTTAACGCTACGCTAGCACAAAAAAACAACTCCAAATTTGCCGCATATGGCGGCGTTAAATAGCTCGGCAACATACTATTTATACGGCGTGAAGATTTCAGTTTTAAACTTACATTTTTAGCTGTGTAGTGGTTTTAAATATTATGCTAGTTTCATAACGAAACAGTTCGTTTAGCTCTACCAGCATTAAACCGTGCAAACCACTCTAAAAGTCTGTTTTAGTATTTTAAGCTTTACTGGTTTCAAGCATATTTTAGTAACTCGTAAAAAGTGTTATTTTCGAGCGGGTAGTTTTAATGAAGAAAAAAGCAGAGCGGGGTAGTGGTGTAAAGTTTACCGGTCGTTCTTCTTAGGGTTTTCAGGTTTAGCGTTTACGGGTGTTCATGTAGCGTTGTTCGCCACTTTGGTAGCAAAGCTCCATTTGCGTTCCGCAACGCAGTGTTGGTGTTGTTTGGTGTATCGCCATTTAACAAGGCCATCATGCTGCGCCAGCAAGCTGGCTGGACAAATTTTCCGTTGTTTGTTTTGTGCTTTAACGCTACGCTAGCACAAAAAAACAACTCCAAATTTGCCGCATATGGCGGCGTTAGCTCTAAAGTATGGAAATAGAACTCGGAATATATGGGAAGATTATTTTTTGGTGTTTAGCGCTTTTAATATTCCTGTATGAGATTTATCAGGTTTTAAAAGGGAGAGCCTCCGATAGTTGGCGAGCACATACAGCAAAGGTCACAGACGTTCGTATCGATACACGGATAGATGATGGAGTCGAGGAGAGTAAGCCTAGTATCAAATATCATTACTCATACATGGGCTCTTCTTATAGAGGTAGTAAGATTAAGTATGGTGGTCTTTGGTCTAGTAAGTATGGCAACGCAACTACAATGCTGTCGGGTATCGTCAAGGGAAGTGATGTAACCATCTACGTCAATCCCAAACGTCCCTATCAGTCCGTTTTGTATCGCGGGTATCAAGGTAGTGCTGTCTGGTTTATTTGCTTTATGGCTGTGTTTTTCTTCATCGCAGTCCAGAGCTAACAAGGCAGTCAAATTGACGGCTATTCCGTCGCTTGTTTTGGTGGCGGCCGCTACGCTGCCACAAAAACAATCAACTACATAGCCGCAATTTACTGCGGCGTTAAACACCAAGAGATAGTCATGAGAACATTTTCTGAAAAATATCTTGGCGGAAGTAAGGTTCACGAAGATAGATACAAAATAGATGTCATAGTACTAGAAAAATATATGGCGTTTTCTACTGAAATATTGAGATTGGCGTTATTGGGAATAGCTGTATATGGGTTTTTAGTATCTAACATCGTGCTGGAAATCGGGGAGAGCGGTCTGTTAGCTCTCAATGCCAATATGAGCTCGGTAGTTTTTCTTTTTTTGGGTCCAATTGCTTTTTTACTTTCTTCCTTGGCGGCTCTTGCGCACAGGTTTTACTCATCTGATTGCCTAGCGCACTATGTGCGGATACTACGCCTTAGTGAGGCTGAGGGTAATGAAAAATTGAAAACAGAGAAAGATAGCCTAGAAAAAGATGGGAAGCGTTGCAAGAACCTAATTATTGCTTCATGCATCTTTTTAGTTCTCGGTACTTTCTTAGCTGTTTGTTCATTTGGTATTGTCCTAAACGGGGGAGTACATGTTTAACAAGGTTAGCCAACCTCGCCCGCAAGCGGGCTGGACCTCCGTTCCGGTATTTTTATGCGTTTATCGCTACGCTAACGCACAAAAACACCTACACTACGGCCGTTGCTAACGGCGTTATAAGGCCAATTAATGCTAGAGTCGTTGTTTAAGATCTTTGTATTCCTCATTGCAGGCTCTTGGCTGTGTTTCTGGCCTGCACAGATGATGTATACATTATCTAGGTTTCAGGTATTTGTATTTCGTATAGCCCCGTTTATGTTTTCTAATAAATTTAAAACTGAAGAGGGGGCATCTATTTCAATGTTCAATGAAAGAGCCATTAGGGCCTTCGGATTCTGTAATTTCTTTATCGCCATAGTTTTAGCAACAAAGGCGCAGTGGTGATACGTCTTATAACAAGTGGTTCCTGGCGAGGTTTTTTCCGTGCCTTATTTTGTGCTAAGGCACAAAATAACTCCCTCCAAAAACCCGCCAGAACCAAGCGTTACATGTCAAAACGATGAGTGACCTAAAGCGCATAGAAAAGATATTGGATGAATACCACGATCAAGAATGGGATCTTTGGTATTTGGGGCCATGTGATGAAATAGCCAACATTTCCAGAGAGTTTAGTGATAAGCAGTGGGATGCGTTCATTGAGAGTACGAAGAAGGAAAAGCCTGATGACTGGCGCGTAATGTTAGCGCATTCATTTGTTGAGCATCATTATGGGAAAAGTAAGTCCTTGGTAGCTTTTCAAGTAGTAAAGTGCCGAGGCTATATGGGGTCATACTGTGCGCTCCAATACATGCAAGATTTGCAAGGTGTTCCCGTATGGCTAAAGGGTGCATTGGCAGAAAAAATAAACAGTATGTTGGTTAAGGTTGGAGAGCAAGATAAAGTTCTACTAAACAATATTCTGAATGAGTGCCTGACCAGCATGTAACAAGTCAAAGCACGCGGACTTGGCAAAGCTGTCACCTTTTTTGTTCCAAAAAAGTCGCCAACTTCACCAAGCCGGTGTTTGAGGCGTTAAGTGCCTATGAATATTTTCGCCAAATTCACATTATGCGCTCTACTCTTTTGTGGAGTTGCAATTGCAGACGAGAAAATAATGAGTGACCAGGACGCGCAGAAAACATGGGACGAATACCATGATCGGATAAAGAGTCGTCGCCTTGCCGAAGCGAAAGTTATAAATCTTGAGCTAGAGAAGAATGATATATCTAGTGAAACAGATTTAGTTCTAGATTTTAGTTTTTTTACTCAGGACGAAGCTGGTGCAAATGGTATTAAAAAACAGCTCAGTGAAAACTACGAAATAACCATCAATAAAAAAGGTGAGTATTGGCATATTAATGGCACTTCGCGGCCATACGCCGTAAATCTTAATGCTGAGCAACATTTGAGGTGGGTAGAGTTTATGCATGATGTTGCTCTATCCTATGGCTGTATTTTCAGCGTATGGTCAATTACTGAGCCAAAAAGTAATCGTGTTTGGTCTAATGAAAGTATTGAAACAGAGTTCGACTAGAGTAGCACTTAACAAGGCCCATCAGGCTCGCCCGCAAGCGGGCTGGACCTCCGTTCCGGCGCTTGTTTTGCGGTTGTCGCTTACGCTACCGCAAAACAACCACCTCCACTGCGGCCCCTGTGGGCGGCGTTAAGTGAATATGCAGAAACTGATAGCACTATTTCTATTTTTCTCTATGCAGGCTCATTCGCTCGAGGCCTTCGTCTCATATTGCCAGTACAAAGATTCTATTTTAGGACTTATGTATCCACAAAAATCAAACTCGAGTACATACTACCTTTTTGAGTTAAAAGAGGGTCGGTATATTGATCTAGGTAGTGGTGATTCAGGTGGTGATTATTTTCAAAGCGGGATCGCGGCTAACCGAGAGGAAGGGGAGACGCTCATGGTTAGGTCAGAACAACTGAAGTCCTATTTCAAAGGTACAGGTTTCAAGCTTATCTCTATACCCGAAAATCATACTGAAATTAAACTGGTTGCAAAAAATGTTTGTAATCTACAATAGAAATCACTTAACAAGTCAAGGCAGCAACGCCACTTTGTGGCTGGACGCGCTAACGCGCGCCGCTGCTTGAGGCGTTAAGGCATACCATGCGATTTACTATTTTTTTTGCTTTTCTTATATCAATGAATGCCCTGTCTCTTGAGTGTATTCAAGAAGAAGAGACTCCGGAGCTTGCGTGGAAAGAAGCTCACAACGTATTTGTTGGCTATCCGTTTCAAGCTGAATATAAGCGACACAAAAATGGTGCTGTAGAAATAACGTATCAATTTAAAGTTGAAAAGAATATGAAGGGTGACTCCAGCTCAGTTTTAACTGCGCGTACGGAAGGAGCTGTATATCAATTATTCCAACTTGGCCAGATTTACGCAGTATTTACTGATGCCTTAGATAAGATAGATCTGTGTGATCCTAATTATGAGTTTCATTATAACTGGGAAACAGGAGTAAATTATGGAAGTTCAGAAAGAGAAAAGAACCTAATTGAGGCTCTTATCAAACTAAATAATGCAAAGCCTTAACAAATTGCTCCAGCAGATATTTTTTCCGTTACTTCTTTTGTGCTTAATAGCACA
Source organism: Teredinibacter purpureus (assembly GCF_014217335.1). Classification (NCBI taxonomy): domain Bacteria; kingdom Pseudomonadati; phylum Pseudomonadota; class Gammaproteobacteria; order Cellvibrionales; family Cellvibrionaceae; genus Teredinibacter; species Teredinibacter purpureus. Next base: position 983,216 of record NZ_CP060092.1, read on the forward strand.
AAAGCATCCACTCCAAAAATTCAGCTGAGCAAGGCGTTATACGAAAATCTAGGATGAAGTAATATGGTTGATATAGGCTCAATTGGTGTTGGTCTTGCATCTATAAAAACAGCGTTGGATATCACTAAAGAGTTGCGGTCGATTGATTCATCTCTAAAAGATGCCGAGGTAAAGCTAAAGCTGGCTGAGCTTATCGAAGCGCTTTCTGATGCAAAGGTTAATTTATCTGCGGCTCGGTTAGAAAATCAAGAATTAAGAGATACAATCGTAGGTTTAGAGTCTCAGTTAAATGTAAAGCAAGAAGTTGAATTTAAAAACGGATTCTATTACAGAGTGGGCTGTAAAGATGGGCAGGAACCAGGACCTTTTTGTTCCTTGTGTTACAACGATTCAAATAAGCTAGTGGCCGTATCAGAGCTACCAAATGGAATGCAAGACTTTGGCAAATATCATTGTCCAAAATGCGGAAAAACTAGCAGCTAATCGTATAACAAACGCTTGCAGCCTGACGTCAAACACTACGCGGTTTTTGTGTTACTCGCTGCGTTCAAGCATTAACACAAAAACCGCTCCGCATTTGGCGCAGCTGAAGCGGGCGTTATGCAACTAGAGTCCACCCACTTACGGAGAAAAATAAATGAAACGAGCAGTATTTACTATGTTGTTAGCCCTTTTTATATCGGTCGCATATGCAGAGACTGTTACAACAACTGATGGGAGGACAATAGTTTTAAATAAGGATGGCACTTATCAGATTCAAGGTGTAAAGACTAATTCAAGTGATAGCATGGTCGAAGTATCCTCTCATCTTTTCGAGCATAATGTTGATAAGTATTCTCAAAAAACCATTCGTTTTATGCCTATCTTCACAAATAAGTCAGATAAAAATATTATTGCTCTTAAATTTACTACTAAATTTTTAGATCCATTTGGAGAGATGGTATTAGAGATAAATGGTGACAGTGAAGAAAAAATCAAATCTAAGAAAAAAACTACGGCCAATTTATTCTATGTCTTTAAAGATAATCAGTTTATTGATGGGGAGAATTATGACAAGCTCCTGAGCACGGTGACAAATGGTACTGGCTCAATTAAAACTAGTATTACAGCTATTGTGTTTGAAGGTGGTGAAGTCATTAAGCTTCAATAAGTCTAAAATACTGCATAACAAAGCTATCAAATTGACGGATTTTCCGTCGTTTTTTTTGTGGCTTAACGCTACGCTACCACAAAAACAATCAACTCCAAAGCCGCAATTTATAGCGGCGTTATGTGCCTTCATAGCATCTGCAGTTGAAAACTAATATTCGAACTATATGGAAGTAATATGGCTAGCGTTATCGCTGAATATCAAAGGTTTTTGGAGGTGTTAGCAGTCAGACCTGTAGATGATGATATTCGTCGAATGGCAAACCTAGTATATTCAAACCTTCCGCACTTAGCACAGGTGGGCACTGCTCGTAGAGCTCGATCATCACGACTAGCTCCTATTGCAAAAAACCAATTTACAGAAACCTCCCCAGAGTTACCTGAATTTAATAATTTTAATGCTGATGGCCAGAATGTTGGCCGTCTGCATCAGTTAACCGTAGGGCCATTTAGAGGGTTTACAACTCAAGAGATTTTTGACTTAAGTAAGCCAATTACTCTTGTCTATGGCGCCAACGGTACAGGGAAGAGTAGTTTTTGTGAGGCTCTAGAAACGGCGTTGTTGGGTTCTATAACTGAGGCCCAAGTAAAACGGATTGATCATAACACTTACTGTAGAAATGCAAGACTAGGGCGATATATTCAACCCGTTATATCAACAGTAAATGAAAATAATCCTCCGGTTAATCTACAGCCAAATGAAGAAAAGTATAGATTTTGTTTTATTGAAAAAAACAGGCTTGATGATTTTTCTCGAATTGCTTCAAGAACTCCAAGCGATCAAAGACAATTAATTGCTACGCTTTTTGGTATTGACCAATTTTCAGACTTTGTAAGAGGTTTTAACCCTTCTCTTGATGAAAACTTAAATCTCACTGGCCAACGAGCACAAGAGCTTGCAATAAGACGGCATGCATTGGCGAGTGCAGAAAAAGTAATTGAGGAATTCCCGCAGCGCCTTTCACAAATTAATTTAAATGAAGGACAAATTGCAGAAAGAATCCAGCCAGGAAGCAACTATGAAGCTGTTAAACTGTGGTTAGTTGGAAGTCAGGATCAGCAAGGTCGCCTTCCATATGTACAATCTCTGCTTGATGCCCCTACGCCAACGGTTTACGGCCTAACTTCAGAACAACTTACATCTGGGTTTAATCTAGTATTCGCTATAAATAGTACATTGCAGGGCATTAACACTGAATTGGCTCGTCGTGCAGGTGAAGTTTCATATAAACAACTATATGAATCAGTGCTCCAGTTATCCTCTTCAAATCCTCAAAACTGCCCTGCATGTGGCACTAACCTCCAGTCAGTAGTTAAAAATCCATATGAGGCTGCGGCCACTGGTCTTGAGCAACTTAGCGAACTAGCGAGTTTGCAAGAACAAGCAAAAGAACAAAATAACTCACTGAGTGAGTCGATGCGAAACTTACATCAATTGATGTTCAATACGATTAATGCAGCAGCTCAAGTTTGCCCTCAAGTGCTCAGAGATAATGTGCTACCAGTTTTGCCAGCGGCATCAACTCCTCAATGGCTGCAGGCATGGGTTAATGACAATAATAAGTGTTGGAATGCATTGCTAAATCTATGCGCACACATTGAAAGATCAGATAGTGAAACTCGCAGAGCTATAGCTCAACGCCAACAGCTAGCTGAAGAAAGAGCTAGGCTTGATGGATATCGCATCGAGATAGAGAGAGCAAAATTAATACGACAAACTGCAGAAAGTGAACTTACAGAAGCAAAAACAACTGTTGCTAATTTTGACGAGGCTAATAGAGAGCTAATTGAGTTAGTAGCTTCTGAGACACAAGTAGTCGAATTTCATAACAGAGTTAAAAGGTCATATGATGGGTTTTTACAGGAGATCCAATCATATCTACGCGATCTACCATCTCAATTGCTTCAAGGTTTGGGACAAAGAGCTCGCGACCTATACAATTCATTCAATCGTGATGACTTACCAGTAGACTTATTACAAAGCCTTTGGCTACCAATTGCTGAAAATGGAAAAATTGAACTGGAGTTTCAGGGGCAATTGGGGGTTCGTTATGATGCGTTAACACTGCTCAGCGAAGGGCACATTAAGTGTTTGGGGTTAGCAATATTACTCGCTAAGAATATTGAGGAAGGTTGTCATCTCGTTATTTTTGATGACGTAGTAAATGCTATTGATGATGAGCATAGAAATGGGATCTGGAGAACATTCTTCGAAGATGGTTTACTGGATGGAAAACAGGTCATCTTAACATCTCACGCTGAGGAATTTCTTCATAGAATCCAGCAAGAGCTTGGCACGGCACGAGTAGGTGATATAGCTTTGTATAAATTTCTGCCGCATCAAGGGGAGCATCATTTACGTGTTGACACTAACCCTCCCTCAAAGAATTATGTTCTTAAAGCCCAGCAGGCATTTGCTAATGATGATAAACGAGAAACTCTTTATTACTCTCGAGCAGCTATAGAAAGTCTAACGGATCGACTATGGACTTGGATAGGAAGGCGTGGAGATGGACGCATTGAACTTAAGCTTAGTGGGCCACGATCACCGTGGGAGTTGAACAATAAGTGCAATAAAATTCGTTCTTCTTTGAGAAGGAATCAGAATCCGTCTAATGCAATTATATCCTCGCTTAGAGGTCTAGATGCGTTGTTGGGTGTAGCTGGCAATTCAATAGAATGGGGATACCTAAATAGTGGAACTCATGATTCTCAGAGAGATGGCGAGTTCGACCGCTCGGCTGTTGAAACTATTGTCCAAGCTGTGAGTACTTTAGATCAAGCGTTAACGGAACTTCAAAATGGGCGATAAACAAGTAGCACATAACAAGTCAAAGCACTCGGACGCAGCAAAGCTGCGCCGGTGTTTGAAGCGTTATGAGTAGTCATGGATAGAAAGTACCATCTTGAATTCGCGGGAGAAATAAGATTTGGCCCGCAATACTACGATTTAGAAATTTTGGGAAAGAAAGTCCCAAAGTACAATTATGGCTTTAACAGGGCCGAACTTGAAAATGGGCGGTACCTCGCGATTGAGGAATGGCTTACTACTGATTATCAAAAGGGGCCAATAACCAGAGTAGCGATTTTTGATTTAGAGAAAGGTCTAGTAAGTAGGCTAAAGATCGTAGATAAAGGGTTCGTAAGCAATTTTAAATTAATTAATGGCGTCTTTTCTTACCGCAAAGAGTTTCTTGCTAAGGGGAAGGTAGTTGAATCAGAGCTTGATTGGTCTTCTATTTGTAAGTGGGAGCCAGCAAACTCATAACAAGTCAAAGCACTCGGACTTGGTAAAGCTGTCATCTTTTTTGTTCCAAAAAAGCCGCCAACTTCACCAAGCCGGTGTTTGAGGCGTTAAGCATCAGGTATAAGAATGTCCCATAAATATAATCCGGATCAATTGCCAGCGGGGTTTAAGTACCCGGAAGCGTTTAAAGCCGATACATTTGCAGACAATGGTTTATTTCCGTGGGTCGGAATTGATTGTGATTCTAAAGTAGGTCAGATGCTGCTAGGGCTAGTAAAAGAAGCAGGAAATAATTTGATCCCATTTGCATCATTAGAGCTTGGCGATGGTGACGCAGCTTGTTTTGATGGTAATGATGTTTCAGGTGATCCATCTGTGATCATGCTGATTTTGGATGGTTCTAGCCGAGCTTATGGTTTTAGCGATTTCAACGAATGGCTAATTAAAGCAAAACAAGACGCAAATAAATATTGTGCGCAGTAAATGCTTAACAAGGCGCTCCAATTGACACAGCGGTCTTCGTTCGTTTATGTGCATTCGCTGCGCTCATTGTTGCACAACACTCACTACAACCGCTGTGCAATTGAGCTTGGCGTTATGCACGGTGAATATGAAGTACGAAAATTTACTCAGCCCTTTAGAGTTTGAAGATGATGTCACTGTTGAGGTCGCAGCTATATCATCTGAACTATTGCCAGGGCCAATCTCTGAAGATAATTGGGTGCATTTGTCCGAGCGGTTGTGGAATAGGGTTTTGTTCCTAGGCCAAGCTTACGAACTGCATTTCTCTCAAGTTATAGAGCCTGTAATTGACACAGTTTTGGGACCTGAACAATGCGAGTCACTTCTGGAGGAGTTAGAATTTTTACAGCATGTATCTACGGATCCTGCGTTAGATAAAACTATAACTTCTCTTGCAAATGAGTGTGGCAAAGTAATAAATAGGGTTGGTATGCGGCTTGTTCTCAGCCCGCCTTAAAAATGCATAACAAAATTATCAATAGGACAAAATTTGCTTCGCTTCGTTTTGGGGTGGCTTCGCCACTTTACCCCAAAACTCCACTACACAAACTTTGCCTATTATAATGGCGTTAGCGGTACATATGAAATACCAGTTATCCGAAGAATACATAAAGAAGAGAAAGAGAGGGATGCTTGTAGCTGCATTTATGTTTGGAGCTGTAGCTGTGTTTCTTTCAATTCTTGGTGTTGCCACTAAAAACTACGGAATGTTCGTGGGTCTAATTTTCCTAGTTATGGCTTGGCAATATTACAGAGGCATGAAAACTTGGGTAGCAAACGCAGAGAAGCTGCGATTTGGCTTCGATCGTCAAAGCTTGTTGTTTTCTGGTTCGGAATTCGAAAGCAAAATGGCGCTTAGTTCTGTAAAGAAGGTAGTGGTACAAACTAGAAAAAATCACCCTATATCGGTATTACTTTTCCCCGCATCTGGCTCGCTGGAAAAGTTTGAAGGCATCGATGATATGCCGTCTTTCGTGGGCAGTATTAAAGGTATCGTTGGTGATTCTAAGGTTAAATATGCGCGTTTCTTCCACCGCTAACAAGGCTATCAAATTGACAGCTTTTCCATCGATTGTTTTGTGGTTTTACGCTACGCTACCACAAAACAATCAACTCCAAAACTGCAATTTATAGCGGCGTTAGCTGAAAAATAATTATTAACCATAGGAGTAAAAAATGAAGAAAATATTTTTATTAGTAATAATGGTGTCTCTGGCTGCCTGTTCGACGATGCAGCCACCAAGATATTCGATATCTGTTGATAATGTTCAAGCTTTAAAGGAATACGAGAATGTAAGTCTTATGGTTTCGGATTTTACGCAAAGTACGCCCTTTAATTCATCTTGCCGATTGATGGGGCCAATAGAGCCTGCAGATGGCCTTACATTTCCAGAATTTATTGGTAAGGCATTCAACGACGAATTGAAGATGGCAGGTATTTACTCTGAAACAGGAACAAAAATTTCAGGCGATATCACTAAAGTAGATTTTTCATCTACTAGTGGTCTTACAAATGGTTTTTGGGATATCTCGATTGTTTTAAAGTCTTCTAATGGTAATTCCATTGCGGCTAGTAATAAATACACATTTAAAAGCGGATTTGATGCTATAACTGCATGCAATGCTACGGCAGATGCTCTATCTCCAGCTGTCCAAGATCTTATTCAAAGTGCAGTAACAAATCCAGAGTTCAAAAAATTACTGTAATCAGCTAACAAGTGTATGCACACGACAAAAACTGCGTCGCTCCGCTTGTGTATGGGCTCCGCCCATTTTACACAAACTACACGCCACAGTTTTTGCGTGTGATACAGGCGTTACTTGTCTATTAAAAAAAGTTTGGTGTGTAGTTAAGTTTCAGTAGGGTGTTCCTAAATTCGTTACCCTCCATCAAGTTTAGGTAAGCCACCTTTGGTCGCTTACAACGTGCTTCGTAAAAGGTAGATTTGGTAATCCGGTAAAGCTTCGTTGCAAAAAAGCGCAACCAAGCTTTACCTAGCAAAGGGAGTTTTCGGCTTATTCCTCCCGTTTGTTCCTTTCTGTTGGTTGCCATAATCACTTGTTGTTTTGGGTCAATTTTATGCCTTCTGTTTTGGCTATCCCACGGTTATAGTTGGGTCTAACCAAAGCTTCAGGCTTTTTAAAAAAATACAGCAATTGGCGTAGCAGCGTAGTTAAAAGTGAGTAGGTGTTTGGTACAAGTAACAAATCGCTGCACACGGACGCATATTGCTACGCTCGTTTTTATGTATGTCGCGGTGCTCCATTTTACATAAAAACGCTCTCCGCAATATGCGCCGGTGAGCTCGGCGTTAGAAAGTGCTTCGGGTTAAAAGAATAAAATAAATTATTAGTGGTTTTAACTTTAAGTAAAAGTACTGTAGAGCACACGAATAATTGGTTTTTACATCAAGGATAGTAGGCGATTAAGGTAGGTTAAGTGCAACCACAATTGTTACTGGTGGTTTATTGTTGCCTGTAATATTGCGGTATTTGTTCAGGCTTTAAAGCAAAAGCATTACGGTGCTAAACTGGTAATAACGTAGGGGCCGTGAGCGGCCTATACAAAAATTACAACTTATGTAGTCTTGGCTGGTAGGGCATACTACGTAGTAGAGTCGGCGTTCTAACAATACGCTCAAACACCGCTCCGGCCTTCGGCCTCCACTGGACGCCCAATGCTACGCTTGTTTGTGCATTTACTTCGTAAATTATTGCACAAACCAGCTACACATTGTGCGCCGTTTAGCTCAGCGTTATGCATCAAAACGAGTGATCGAGTGAAACTGGAATCAGCGAATATAAATGAAGCACAAAGGATTAATGATCTCTTAAATTTAGCTTATCGCGGTAAGAAAGGATGGACTACCGAAGCCAGTTTAGTTGATGGTGATCGTTCCAACATCTCTGACGTTAAGCTATCTATCGAGAACTCGATCTTTCTAATATACAAAAACAATGCTGATTTAGTTGCTTGTATTTGTTTGGAGCCAAAAGGGGATGAAGTTTACATCGGTTCATTTGCCGTTCATCCTGATCATCAAGCTGAAGGCTTAGGAAAATCAATATTGAGAGCAGCAGAAACGTACGCCATCAATGAGCTAAATTCCAGAAAATTTATAATGGTCGTTCTCTCAAAACGTACAGAGCTCATTGCTTTCTATGAGCGTCGCGGTTATCAGCGGTCGGGACTAAATAAAGAGTATCCATTGCACTTAAATGTTGGCATACCAAAGATTAATGGTTTAACTATTGAGCAGTTGTATAAAAATGCATAACAATCGCAACCATGCTCGCTACACTTCGTTCCGCTGGACCTCCGTAAGCTGCGCTTACTCCGGCCCATGTTGCGGGCGTTAGGCACACTTCGAGATTAACCATGACTATTGATAATATTGAGAGTATTTCCGTAATTGCGGCTTCGTGGGTAGGAATAATCTGTGGTATATCTGCTCTGTTTAACAAAGGCGCATCTAACCCCGAAGAAAGGAAAGATAGAGGAAATAATACATCGAATAAATATACCTTATTAGTTCTTTTAAAATTTATAAGAGTTTACATTCTTAGTATTATCGCTTTCATTCTTGTTGTAAGTAAAATTGTTATATCAACGAAATCTGTTTCAATTGTGGATGTGGTCGCGACTTCATCGTGTATAGGTGCAATCGTCTTTATGTTAGTGGTTTGTGTATATAAATACACACTATGGAAAACCATGAGGAATATGGGGGATTACTAAATGCCTAACAATACGCTAAAACACCGTTTCGGCCTTCGGCCTACACTGGACGCCCAATGCTACGCTTGTTTGTGCATTTGCTTCGCAAATTATTGCACAAACCAGCTACACATTGTGCGCCGTTTAGCTCAGCGTTATGTGAGTTAAGCATTGAACCAATTATTATTGATATTGTTGATCTTTGTAACCACAACAGCTTTGGGTGATGACTGTGCAAATAGATATTTAACGTTGGAATCCCCAACGTTGCCTGCCAGTGTCACTGCACAACATACATTAATTAAGTACGGCCCTTGTGATGTGAAAGTAAAATTTAGGCTGTCAGAACTAGGAGTGGCCTCTATTATCGAAGCCACAGTAACGAAGGATAGATGTAAGATTTTTCTGTCTTCTGCAAGTGCTGCATTAGATGGAAGCAAGTTTTCCAAAGGGAAGGTCGCAGATAGCTGCACTATCAATTTTACAATGGATGTGGATCTTGAAGAGTAAGCTAATTCGGTTAATGGCCAGTCACATAACAAGCCGCTGCACGCTGACACATACTGCTACGCTCGTTTTTGTGTCAGTCGCTTCGCTCCATTGTCACACAAAAACGCTCTCCGCAGCATGTGCAGGTGAGCGGAGCGTTATGTGGCCAAGGTATGAGATATATATTTTTAGCATCAATTTTATTTTCTCAATCGGCGATAGCTTGCCTATGCAATAATGAAGTGGTTTTTTATACGGGTGCTAAGGCTATTGAAGCCAAGTATCCAGAGTATAAAATTACTCGAGAAGAGTATGAGGCCGTTGAATTAGACAAGAAGTGGATGGTTCTTAGGAAAGAGCATGTATATAAAGAAAACCCAAGAGAATATCCAAGGGCATTCATATCAAAAGAGGGCTGCAAACTTGATAAAGTATTTTGGTCTAAGTAAGCACATAACAAGTTTAGCCAGCATCGCCCCTTCGGGGCTGGACCTCCGTTTCGGCGCTTCGCGCCTACACTGCGGCCGCTGCTAAAGGCGTTAGGAGAGAGCATTGATCGAAGAGTTTTCATTGGCCCTAAAAAAATCAGGATTTGAAATATCAGATTGGGGGTATGATAAATATAAAAGAGACGATTGGTTCTCTAGGCATATCGATATCCTAAGAACGCCTTTTCCGGATAAATATTTAATTGAATTGAAAATTGGTTGGGGCAACGGTTACGCGTCCAATAAAATACCTCCCCGAATCAAAGATTTTGGCAATTGTTATCTTAACGATCTCGGCGTAAATTGGTTGCATCCAGATTATCCTGAAAAATTTGAGGGATATTTGTTTGGCAAAGATGATATTGATTTCATTTCAGGCCAGGGAATCCATTTCATCAGTAGGTGGTTCGACCTTCACACATCCTTGGAATTTTTAATCGGGCTCGCTGAGTACCAAGGTAAATTTAAGTCAAATATTCCTTATGAAATCTATAGTTACCTTGGTTTCGCTAGCAACTCAGGCACGAAGAACTACGACGGTCTCGCATTTTTATATGCCATGAAAGGCGAATATAAAAAAGCACTTAATTACTTATCACGCTATGGTGTAAGTGATCATAGTGGATGCGAGTGGACAATGGAGTTTAATGAAGACCTAAATCTTGATAGATCTAGAATTGTAAAGCCCTATGACTATCGGTCCAAGTATACTCGCTGTGGCGGTATCTTTCTTGATGAAAATGCGGATCAACATAGAAAAGAATTGTTTAATTGCGCGACGGAACGGGTAATATCTCCTAACAATTCAAGTAAGAAGGACGCCGCAAGCGGCGCCTCTTCTTGAGGCGTTAAAGGCTGTTCGTGGTTTTAGGGTTTTCCACCAACGAGTTAGCAGTGATCGTCCGCCTCTTTCAGTCCGTGTGTTTAACCGGTAAAGTGGCTTGTAATAAAGACCGCGTCAACGTGGCACCAATGGAGGGTTTAGCGTGTTGTATCCATCTCAATCCATCCGTTCCCTGTGTTCCGTTTTGTCGTCAACTAATAATCAAGGGCAGTGCTTCGCATTTGTTTGTGCCGGGCTAAGTCCAGCACAATTAGCTAATACAGTGCTGCCCTTAACAAGTTTAGCCATGCGACGCCCAAAAGGCGGGCGCACATGCTAAAGGCGTTATAAGCCAAAATAGAGATGGATCATGGCCGGAAAACTAGAGAAAGAAGCTGACTCTATTCAAGAGCATCTGAAAGATAAATGTATTGTTCGAGTCATGCGCCCTCGAGACAATGAGCTTTGTATCGAGAGCAGTGACGGAACAAGGCTGTTTGTTAATTCTTCAGCTAGCGAAACGCTGGATTTTTCTATAACAGGCGGTGCACTATAAGTATGGGGTTAATCGAATCAATATTAGTCGGCATACAAATCAAACGATTGCAAAAACCTATAATTTTTATTTTTATTTTTATTTTTATGCTTATCGGATTTATCGTTTTTAGTTTGTTTGGTGTAGCTATGATTGGTGTTGGAATAGAAGGTTTTATGGTTGGTAAGGGTTTTGCTCCTTCCGCTGGCATGGCTGCTTTCTCAATTATATTTTTTGGTTTGTCAGCAGTTTGTGGTTACTTCATCAAAAGGTGTGTTCTCAAAAGTGGCTCATAACAAAGCAAACCAGCATCAGTCGCTGCGCTCCTTGGACAGCCTTGTCGTCGCTCGTTTTGCGCATGGCTTCGCCATTTTCGCACAAAACAATCAACAACAAGTCTGCCGCTGTTTGCGGCGTTATGCAGCTAGGATAAGTATTTCGTTTAAATGTTAGGGATGTTATGAATATAGAAGAAGCTGAAAAAACAATCGCTAAAATGGAGAAGAAGCATCACATATCAAAGTGGTTCGCTTTAATATTTGGGGCTTGGATTTTTTCGTTGCCTTTTCTTCCTGACAGCTTCCCTTATTTAAACTGGTTGCGAGCGGAAGATCCTAGCTCGTTGTATATAATGATAGGTGTTTTTTGTATCGTATGGTCTGTTGATAATTGGCGTACTACAAAAGAGTTGAAATTATTAAAGGCTACCCTAGAGCTAGGTAAAAAATTCGCATAACAAGTTTGTCAACAGGACATTTTTTGCTACGCTCCGTTTTGCGGTGGCTTCGCCACTTTACCGCAAAACTCCACTACACAAAAAATGCCTGTTACAAAGGCGTTATGAGCCGCCAAATTTTGAGAGTACGTCCATATTTTTGTGGAGAATACGAATAATTTGAATGCTGCCTTGGGTCGCTATGCGATAAAAAATTATATGACTACCCTGAGGAAATCTTTGGTAATTTTCTTTTATATGGTTACAGTTATTGCCTATTTCGGGGGTATTAGAAAGCACATGAAATGTATCATCAAATTGCTTAATGTAAATGTAGCGTTGCTCTCGTCCCCAGCGCTTTTCAGTAAATTTAGCTATAGATTTCAAATCAGTTTTAGCACGTCGTGTTAAAGTAAATGCGCTCATATATGACTTTCAGCATCAAGTTCACTCATGAGGCTGTCATAGCTATAGTCAGCTGTACCGCTTTCTTCTCCGTCAGCCAGCATTTGGCGCAATACATCAAGTTTGCTCTCCTTATCTTCAAGCACCCTCAAACCTGCACGTATAACCTCGCTTGCAGAGCCATAGCGGCCACTTTGAATTTGATGAGAAATAAAGCCGTCAAAGTGTTCGCCTAACGTAAGCGCCAATCCAACTACAGGTCAGAGTGTTTAATATTCCAAGGTAACAGATCATCCATGTCGGTACTGTTTAAGTTGGGTAGCGTTTCAAAGACATAGCGTAAATAGTTATACGGGTTTAGTCCATTGGCCTTTGCTGTCTCAACAAGACTATAAATGTTTGCACTCGCTCGTGCACCAGCTTGACTCTTTGCAAAGAGCCAATTTTTTCTACCAATAGTAAATGGACGGATAGAGCGTTCAGCTGCATTATTGTCAATTGGGTACGAGCCATCATCAATGTAAGCTGCAAGCCTTGCCCATTGGTTCGATAGATACGACAACGCTTTGCCCACAGCCGTTTCCGGCGGAATAGTGAGAAGACTTTTATCCAGCCATCTTTTCAAATTTTCAAGAATAGGCTTTGCTTTTTCCTGTCTGATTCTATAACGCTTATCCGGAGGATCGTGTTTGGTTGCTGCCTCTATCGCGTAAAGCTTCTTGATTTCGTTAATTGCAACATCCGCTTTACCTATTTTTCCTTTTGGTTGAACTTTTTGTGCTTCAACGAACTTTCTTCGCGCATGAGCCCAACATCCTATGCGAGTAATATTATATTTTTCGCATGCAGGCTGATAACCCTCATAGCCGTCCACCATAATGGCGGCGGTTTGATTTGATAGTAAGGTATTGGGTGTTTCTTGTGATCGCGATGCTGAATAACGATAAAGCAATGCAGGCCGATCACCAAAACTTGCCATTAACCATAAATAACTTTTACTTTGCGCCGTTTTCCCCGGTTCATCTAAGACTTGCAGTGTTGTTTCATCTAAGTGCAAGAGTGTTTGTTGCTGTAAATGCTCTTGTAAACGATCAATGAAAGGCTGTACAAGATCTCCAACTTTTACCATCCAGTTGGCGAGGTTGGTACGATCCAAGTGAATACCAATACGTTTAAACATGTCGCTTTGGCGATAAAGCGGTAACGCATCGCAATACTTTTGAACCGCCACATAGGCAAGTAACCCTGGGCTGGCGATACTTTTCTCTATTGGTAGTTTGGTGGACCGCGCTGCTGTTTTGACATGCTCTTCACAGCACGGGCAGGCATACTTTAATCGTCGATGACGAATGACTTTGATTTGAGCAGGAATAATATCGAGCTGTTCTAAATCATCACTACCGATAAGCTCTAGCTCCGCACCATCATGTGGGCAGACTTTATCCTCTTCGGATAGATCATGAATAATGTCTTCTCTTGGAAGCTCTTCGGGAATGCTGATGCGTGGCTTACGTGTACGCTCGTGAGACTTGACTATTGTGGTATCTGCTTCTTGCTCAAAAGCTGCCTCTTCGGCAATGGATTCAGCCTCATTAAAGAGACCGACTTGATCAGGAGAAGCTTTTTCGCTTGAGGGTGAAAATTTACGATGAAGGAAGAGACGAATTTGCTCCTTCAGTGATTCAACTTGCGCATCTCTCTTAGCAAGCTTTTCTCGCAATTCCGAATTTTCTTTTTCAAGTTTCACCACGGTATTCATGGTGCTGGATTATACCAAAAACACTAGCCAACGGAGCGATAACTTAGCGTTTTATGAGGCTTAATTTGCATAATATCGAAGCCACGTAGCAGCCAGATGTTAACGCCAATGTAAAAATGACCCACTAACGCCAAACGAAAATTGACCCACCTGAGGCACTATAGCCGCCGGATTAATAGCTAGGCGGTGACATGATTACTCAGGAGATATTAGTGGATATTCACGTATTACATAGGCAAGGGCTTGGCATTCGCGCGATTGCAAAAAAGCTCAACCTTTCCAGAAATACCGTGCGAAGCTACCTTCGTGCACCAGCTAAAACACCAACATATTCGGAGCGAGAGCAGCGCCCTTCGATCCTAGATCCTTACAAGCCGTATTTGCTCGAACGTATTGAGGCAGCTAAGCCGCACTGGATACCTGCGACTGTTTTGCATAGAGAGATTCGTGAACGAGGGTACACGGGTGGCGTATCAACGATTAAGGTGTTTGTTCATGCGTTCAAACCCTCGGTTAATGACCCTGTCGTGCGATTCGAAACCGAACCTGGCGAGCAAATGCAGGTCGACTTTACGATCATTCGCCGAGGCCGAAATGCGCTTAAAGCCTTTGTCGCTACAATGGGGTTTAGCCGAGGCACTTACGTAAAGTTCTCTAGTTCTGAAAACCAGCAAGATTGGCTTGAAGGCATCAAGGGTGCGCTAGAATACTTTGGTGGTGTACCAAAGGAGATACTCTTCGATAACGCCAAGTCCATCATGATTCAGCGCGATGCGTACGGCAACGGTAAGCACCAATGGAATGCTCAATTACTAGATCAGGCAAACACCTATGGTTACCGACCTCGGGCTTGCCGACCGTACAGAGCTAAAACCAAAGGTAAGGTTGAACGCTTCAACTCTTATCTTAAGCAGTGTTTTGTCACACCGTTGTCTGCCACATTAAAGCAAGCTGGCCTGACTCTGAATGTTGAGGCCGCAAATGCCCATATAGGCACTTGGCTAAATGACGTAGCTCATCAGCGGACGCACGGCACAACTAATGTTAAACCCCAAATACGTATGGATAAAGAGCTGCAATATCTACAGCCGCTGCCATCTGAATACAAGACAGTAGATTCACCGGTTATTACAACTATACGACCACTTCCGGTAGAAAGCTTCCAGCACCCGCTGGACGTCTACGATCAACTGCTTGAGGTGGCTCAATGAACATTCAACACGAACGCATACGCAGTGCTTGCACGCAGCTAAAGTTGGAATCAATGGCCAGAGAGTGGTCGGCGCTAGCCGATAAAGCCAGCTCAACTGAGCAAACCCTAGCAGACTTCTTTGAGCAATTACTGCGCACCGAGCTAGATGCAAAAGCTGAACGTACGCAAGCGACATTACTAAAGTTTGCTGGTTTGCCAGCCCAAAAGCGCATAGAAGATTACGACTTCAAGTTTGCCTCAGGAGCCCCCAAAAAACAGATTCAGGAACTTGCTGGATTAGGTTTTTTAGAGCGGACAGAGAATGTGGTGTTACTTGGTCCAAGTGGTGTAGGAAAGAGCCATCTTGCAATCGCTTTGGCCTATAAAGCCATTTTGACGGGTCACAAAACGCGCTTTATAACCGCTGCCGACTTAATGTTGCAGCTTTCCACAGCAAAAGCGCAAGGCCGACTTGATGGTTATCTTAAGCGAAATATTATTGGGCCGAAATTAATGATCATTGATGAGATTGGCTATCTACCCTTTGGGCGAGAGGAGGCGAATTTATTCTTCAATGTCATAGCAAAACGTTACGAAAAAGGCAGCATTATCGTCACCAGCAATCTGCCGTTCTCACAATGGTCAAATGCCTTTGCTGACGATACAACACTAACCGCAGCACTACTCGATCGGCTACTGCATCACGCACACATTGTACAAATATCGGGAGAAAGCTATCGGCTAAAAAACAAAAAGCATGCGGGCATCGCCCCGCCACAATCGATCAATAATTAAACGGGGTGGGTCAGTTTTACTTTGGCGATAATCGGTAAAAGTGGGTCAGTTTTAAGCTGGCGTTGACAGCCAGAGCCATTGCTCACCACTAAGCTTTATGGTTTCTTTCTTTGAACGCTTAGGCCACTTGAACCGCTCTTTCTCTAGACGCTTTTGCCAAAGTACAAATCCTGACTCATCCCAGTAAAGCACTTTGAGCTGGGAGCAGCGCTTATTGCAGAAAACAAAAACAGCGCGATCAAAAGGCGATAACTCCATTTCTTCAGATACGATAAGCGATAGACCGTTTATCGCTTTACGAAAATCAACCGGATCTCTATGCAGATAGACCTCAATATCATCATTCCAATGAATCATGCTAAGCTATGCACCAAGGTCAAAAGTGACTGCATCGGCATATTGGCAGGACACTGGATTTTGCAGCGACCAACAGCAATCGTAAAGTTTGTATCTACGGTGCCTATCTTAGTCGACTCAACACCAACGGCAACAAACTTAGATTGATTGCGACTTAGGCGTTTGTTCAGTTGCTGGTTGAAGTAGCTGGAGTTTATTTTTTGGTCTTTGCAGTACTGAGTTTGAGTCTGGCCGCTTTGTTTAAACGCTTCAATGAGTTTTGGCCAGTCGTACTTTTTGTATTTTCGCATGATCCCTCCGGTTATTTAGTGGAGGCATTAGGGTACTGAATGTCTAGCTCTGCTGATAGATGGGGTTGGATTGGCGCTTACCGCCTAACGTCATACTTGTGTTTTTAGCCATGATTCACCTCCGGAATACCAATATATACCTAATTATGGTATAAAAGTCATAACAAGTCAAAGCACGCGGACGTGGCAAAGCTGTCACCTTTTGTGCAAAAACATGCACAAAAGGTGACAGCTTTGCCACGCCGGTGTTTGAGGCGTTAAGCACAAAATTGAAATGGAGGTTATATGGCGAGATTAATTTTAGTATGTGGTCCTACTGGTGTTGGAAAAACCACTTATTCCTTGCGTCTTTCCAAAGAAATTGGAGCAGTTCGATTTTCTATAGATCCGTGGATGCAAACATTATTCTCAAAAGATATGGTCTCACTCGATTATTCATGGATGATCGAACGAGTAAATCGGTGCTATGAGCAAATATGGGACGTAAGTGAGCAGATTTTAGCGCTCGATGGAAATGTGCTTTTAGATCTTGGTTTTACTACCAAAGCCCAAAGAGAGTTGTTTTCTAGTAGAGCCAGTGGGCTAGATATAAATTCTGAAATACACTACTTAGATGCGCCAAAAGATATTCGTAAAAAACGGATCGAAAAGCGGAATATTGAGAAAGATCCAACCGTCTTCGCTTTTGAGGTAACTGATATGATGTTTAACTTTATGGAGCCGAAATTTGAAGTTCCAAGCCAAGGTGAACTTGAATATGGCTGTAAAGTAAATGCTTAACAAAGGTAGCCAATTGACCTCCGTAAGCTGTCTTGGTTTTTGCAAAAATACGCAAAAACACAAGCCATCTTACTCCGGCAATTGCTACCGGCGTTAGGGCTCAATGAGCTTGAACCTATGAAAAATATATTATTGACTGTTCTTCTTATCATTCCATCGATGGCGCTATCACAAAGCGACAGTGAATTGGCATTGGCAAGCATGGCAAAGGAAGTTGAACAATCGTCCTGCGGCAAAAAAATGGACTACAAGAAACTATTTTCATTGTCCGTATCAGGTCAATATAAAGGGGTAGCTAGTTCGGAATGGCTATCTGAGATTAATGAAACGGCGTTTTTCAAGTGTCCGGAAGGTTTCTTAATGAGCTTATCTTTGGCTCCTGCAGTGGAGCAAGATGAAGTGTTAAGGTATTTTGGTATTGTAAATCCACCATGGGATATTGCTGCTGCTCTAGAACCATATGAAGAAAATCATGAGCTAAGCAGTTTTGTAAAAAGCAAGTTAGGTGGTTTTAAAAATATTCCCAAGCCCTAACAAGTGTAGCCACCTGACACAAATTGCTACGCGCCTTTTTGTGTATTCGCTGCGCTCAATGTTACACAAAAAAGCACTCCACAATTTGTGCAGGTGCTACAGGCGTTAGGTGTTATATGAAAGTCAGCGCCGATAAAGAGATGTGGTCTGAAAGTAGTAAGAAATCATTAAGCTATGAATTGGCTAACGATTTCTATGAGAACATACCTTATCGTTGTTATAAATGTGGCGAAGGGGACGTTTTTACAGCTGCTGAACAAAAGGAACGGTTTGAGGTTAAAAAGGCATACATATGGGAAAGACGTTATCTCTGCAATTCTTGTTACATAGGTTTTAAATCTCTAAAAAAAGAAATTGCAGACTACGAAGAAAAGTGGAAAGAAGAATCTGAAAGTAGCAAAGCAACAGCTACATACTTAAGGGGCTGGCTTTCGTGTTTAAATAAGGTACCTTCATACGGGAAGCAAAAGAATGAATCAATGGCAGCACACTTATTGAAACTCATTAACCATACCTAACAAAGCCAGTAAATCTGACCTCCGTAATCTGTCTTCTTTTTTGCAAAAAAAAGCAAAAAAGAAGCCATCTCACTCCGGCAGTTTCTGGCGGCGTTACGTGTACTAGAGTCATGAATCGAATATTTAAAAATTACGAAGTTACGTTAAGGGATGAACCAGTTTACTCTCGTAATTCGGCTGACAACCCGAGAGCCTATATTCACGAATACTGTCGTAGTGATGAGTATCAACATGTATCTGCACATGGTGCAAGTGTCAGGGAAAACGACGAGACGTTAGCTTCCGCAATATTACTGGGGGTTGGTGGTGCTACAGGGGTTAACGAAAACTCGGTGGCGTTTGACGGCGAATCTCTTTATATGGCTTCGGGTGATGCACTATATTCACTTTCCTTACCTTCGCTCGAATTGAACTGGTGTGTGAAAGTCGATTTCGCTACATGCTTTGGTGTTTTCTGGCTCCAAGATAGAAACTGCCTTCTTACGTGGGGCGAGCTAGAGATTGGATGTTATACCCAAACGGGTGAAAAAATGTGGAGTTCATCTGGCCCAGACATATTTACCGAGGGGCTAGAGTTGCATGAAGACATAGCCACAGTGACGGATTTTAACGGTGATGTACATAATATAAATTTAAGCAACGGTGCAATATCAAGTGCAAACACGTAACAAGGCCAGTCAATCTGACCTCCGTAAACTGTCTTCTTTTTTGCAAAAAGACGCAAAAAAGCAGCCAATTCACTCCGGCAGTTGCTGGCGGCGTTATGCATACAAGGTAAAAAATGGACGTGTCTAAAATTTTAAAATGGTTAGGTATTATTGAAATTTCGGTAGGATTATTATTGGTAATTATTTGTATCGCGGGTATGTTATCTTCAAGCTTGTATCCAGAAAGTGATATGCACGGTTATGGTTTAGGTCTCGCAATATTTGGGTCTGGTGTTGGTGGTTTAATGGCCTTTGCCGGTGTCACATGTCTTTTTAAAAACAGGTGGGGCTTCATAGCACACCTACCACTAATTATTTATTCTTGTGTTTCTTATTATGTGTTTTTATTTAACTATGCATAACAAGCGCAGGCACAGCAGGACAAATTTACGCTACGCTCCAATTTGCCCGTGCTGCGGGCGTTAGCACCCAAAACACAATGAGCAGCTATTGTTTATGCATGCAGAAACCATCAATGGAAAGCAGTGTATTATTGTCGGGCTGTTTTCAGCGAAAAGAAAGGATATAGATAGCGAAATATCCTCGATGAGGAGCACCCTTATCAAACATGGTGCGATTGTTGTTGGAGTTTTAATTCAGCGAAGAGGTGTGTCTAGGTCAAGTAAAAAGGGTGGAGTTAGGCAAATGGACTCACCGCTAAACTCGGCAACAGTTATAGGTCCCGGAAAAGTTGAAGAGTTATCCAGGCTGGTAACAGAGCTGCAGGCAAATACAGTTGTTTTTTACAACGATCTACACAGTACCCAGAAAACTCGGTTGCAGGAAATAGTTGGTTGTAATGTATTCTGCATCAACGAATAACCATCAGTGCTAACAAGGCATTCCACTCGATGCCAAAAGCTACGCGATTTTTGCGCAACTCGCTCCGCTCGATTATAGCGCAAAAACCGCTCCGCTTTTGTCACGAGTGAATGCGGCGTTATATTTCAGTTTTTTAATTTAGGTAATATTCAAAAGGTTTCGTTTGTTTCGGCTCTTGTCCATCGTAAATGGGTAAAGCCATTCCCTGCAATTTCTGCTGTCACAACTGGGTAAATCTCAGGGATGCGGTGCTTTCTGTATTTTTATAAATAGTGTGTTTTAGCCGTAATGTTTCCCAGCTTGCAGGTTGGTCTTATAAAAGTTCTATTTATAAATTTTGCTCTTTCACAGTCTCAGCCGATAATTTACCATTTAGTCACAAAGTGCCACTTAGCTAGGTAAATCCAGTCACCTTTCGGCTGGGCTTGTTCCAACTAAGTAAATCTTGTAACCTAAGGCTATAAATAACACTGGCGCTTATCGCTAGTATAAAATAATTTAATAATTGGTTTTGGCATTGGGTTTTGTATTTATCCAACAAAACCAGCGTAGGAAAGCCAATATAACAAGGCCATCAAATTGATCGCCAAAACTCCGCATCTTTTTGTGTAATCGCTGCGCTCAATTTTACACAAAAAGCTGCTCCATTTTGGCAACAATTTATGGCGGCGTTAGCTATCAGGCAGATATGAGCATTCTTAAATATATACAATCACTATTCTCGAGCGACTTATATATTCAGGTTTGGGAGAATAGGATAAAAATATCTAAAGTCGGAACGAATGAT
This sequence comes from Teredinibacter purpureus, assembly GCF_014217335.1. NCBI lineage: Bacteria > Pseudomonadati > Pseudomonadota > Gammaproteobacteria > Cellvibrionales > Cellvibrionaceae > Teredinibacter > Teredinibacter purpureus. The sequence goes on from NZ_CP060092.1 coordinate 1,003,848, forward strand.
GTCTACGATGAAGAGCCGCTTATGGCGCTTAAAGATAATGCCAAGGGAGTTCCGATTGTTATTGAAATAGGTGACAAAGTTAAACGCCTGAATAAGTCTGAAATAGACAAAGTAGTTAATCCGTTTAAGCATCCTAGACTGTTAGTACATGACTTTGTCGTTGCCGAAAAAATTATTCAGCATGCTTTTAGGGAACTACACAAAACTAAATGGATTGCGCCTTCCCCGAGAGTTATCTTTCAGCCTATGGAAAAACTAGAAGGAGGGGTTACAGGCATAGAGGAGCGAGTTTATCGGGAGCTTTGCCTTGGAGCAGGTGCTAGGGAAATTTTATTACATATTGGCAAACCTCTGTCAGTATACTCACTAGATTTTAATGAATTTAAGCAGCAAAATAGCTAACAAGGCAATCCAGCATAAGCCACTACGTGGCTAGGACAGCCTAGCCGTCGCTCGTTTTGTGCATGGCTTCGCCATTTTCGCACAAAACAATCAACAACTAGTCTGCCGCTGATTGCGGCGTTAAAGGCTGTTCGTGGTTTTAGGGTTTTCCACCAACGAGTTAGCAGTGATCGTCCGCCTCTTTCAGTCCGTGTGTTTAACCGGTAAAGTGGCTTGTAATAAAGACCGCGTCAACGTGGCACCAATGGAGGGTTTAGCGTGTTGTATCCATCTCAATCCATCCGTTCCCTGTGTTCCGTTTTGTCGTCAACTAATAATCAAGGGCAGTGCTTCGCATTTGTTTGTGCCGGGCTAAGTCCAGCACAATTAGCTAATACAGTGCTGCCCTTAACAAGTTTAGCCATGCGACGCCCAAAAGGCGGGCGCACATGCTAAAGGCGTTAGGGCATCAAAAGTGATTTCTAATCCCAGCAATCCATCAACAGAAGAAATCGAAGAGTGGGCTTACTCTAATGATGATGAACCTGATCAGGAGTGGGAGCTGTTCTTGATCTGGAAAGCAGATTTTGAGCTCTATTTAAAGTATGCTTCTGACGTTTCCTGCCCGAAAGAAGAGTTCTTTTTAAATTTACTTTATTATTGGGTTTGGCGAAATGTCCGTCACGATTCAATAGAAAACGAACTGGAATCTTATGAACGAATATTTCAGTTAGCGGAGAAAATTAACACTCCATATGTAAGAATATGGAGTGTTAGAAGTAAAGAACTTATAGTAAATAATGCGGTGTACTCTGCGGAGCAGTGGTTGGCTGGGAGAAGACCGTATGACGTACAGCCCTAACAAAGGCAGCCAATTGACCTCCGTAAGCTGTCTTGGTTTTTGCAACAAGACGCAAAAACACAATCCAACTTACTCCGGCAATTGCTACCGGCGTTAGAGGGCAAGTCAAAAAATGCGCGTATATATATTTTTAAGCTTGTTTGTCTCAGTTAACAGCTTTAGTTGTGATAATGCGACAGAGAAATATTACTCTTGGGCAAACCTAAAAGTATTTCCGGAGAAAGTTTCAGGCCAAATCGATAAAGTTGAAGCAGAAAAACGAGAAGCCAACGGTGATGCCTATTACATTCAACTTGTTTGCGATTCTGGGGACATATTAATGTTAACCAAGCGGTTCGACAGTAAGGTGTTTTTTCAAATAGAATATCTGGATAACTCAGATGGTATTTATGGAAAAACTATTACAAACTCAGAAGGTAAAACGACGAAATACGTTCACGGTAAAGGCCTCTAACAAGGCAAATCAGCATCAGTCGCTTTGCTCCTTGGACAGCCTTGCCGTCGCTCGTTTTGCGCATGGCTTCGCCATTTTAGCGCAAAACAATCAACAACAAGTCTGCCGCTGTTTGCGGCGTTAGCACCCGAATATCAATATCTAGGATATTTACTAATTATGACATGGGAACGATTTGGTTATATTTGCCGTAAGGCAAAAGGAACTATTAAGGCTGAAGAGTCTGCTTCTGAATGTATTTCTCGAATTGAGAGCGATGCGAGTTGTAGCTTATACGGAGAAAATATCAGCAATGATAGTTTGAGTAGAAATATTTTAAACAAGATTAAGGCTATGTCTAATAAAGAAGCAACGGCAGCGCTGGATGTTTATGGTCAAGTGGATATGTCACAACACTTAGCTGAGCCGATGCATTTTAAAAGAGTAACTATTTATTTGGCATATGTTACATTCGTATTTTTCGTTGTAAGTGCAATCTATCAGCTTAAAGTGGCTCCGTCATTTCTTGAGGCATTCGAAACATTCGAACTATCTATTCCGTCGCATCTGATATTTTATCGAGACTACTGGGAATATTTTGTGCTTGTCGTATTTGCACTTCTAGCAATGTCCCTAATAGTCGGATTCACGCTAAGAGGACTTTTTAAGTTCAAAAATGGCCTTGAAAATGGAATAGTTTTACGCTTTCTCGCATTTAATGGCATTAGAGAATCCTATTTAACATTGCTAGATATTATTTCATACCCTGTCTCTCCAGTTGTAGGCGGAGTTGGAGCCAACGCAAGTAAAGTCACATATCACCTTTCAGAAATAGAAAAAACTGAAATGGATTTGGCTGTAGAAATGAAAGCACTCATAAAGGCAGAAGTTACGTCATTGCTAAATCGTTGCGAAAGACAAATGCGGTTCATCTCCGTAGTAGTGGCAGTTATTATTATTTCAGCCATTTTCTTTTTTTTGGTCAGCGCCTATTCACCAATATTTGTACTAGGGGAAACTGTATGAAGGATAAAAAGGGGTTTACTCTTATAGAGTTAATGGTTGTCGTTGCAATCATTGGAATACTTGCGTCAGTTGCGCTACCGGCATATCAAGTTTATATACAGCGAAGCGAGGTAGTAGAAGCGCTGAGTATGGTGAGTACAATTAGAGAAAATGTCACAAATTACTATGTGGAAGATTTAGATTTCCCTGTAGACAATGATGCCGCTGGCCTTCCTGCACCTGAGTTCCTCATCGGTAATCGAATTACGGGGGTTGTTGTAGAGTCTGGAGCGATTCATGTAACGATGGGGAACAAAGCATCTAAACCACTTCAAGGTAAGGTCTTAAGTTTTAGGCCAGCCGTTGTCACTGGCAGCCCAACAAGCCCTATCGCTTGGCTTTGTGGCTACGATGAGGCTGTTCAAGGTATGGCTGCTATAGGTCAAAATAAAACCGATTTAGAAAAGTCCTTTTTACCTAGGGCGTGCAGGGGCTGAAAAGTGCTAACAAAACTGTCAATAGGACATTTTTTGCTTCGCTCCGTTTTGCGGTGGCTTCGCCATTATACCGCAAAACTCCACTACACAAAAAATGCCTATTACAGTGGCGTTAGGCATTACAATCCAGTTAGGTGGAACTCATGGAAATATTCCTTTCAACGATCAGAGACATACTCGCGATTATCGCAGTTATTTTTTTAGTTTATAGGTTCTCGGTTGAGAACTTTAGAACTTTGTCCCAAAATAATCTGAAGGAATTAATTGCGATCTATGAAAATATTAAGGACAACCCGAATCTCTTGGAGTGTTACGGTATCACTGAAGAAGAGATCAAAAGTACTGGCCTTGATGTGAAACAATTTGTCCATTTACTTCAGGATTTTACAGCGGGTCAACTTTTTTTCGACACCATGTTTAAGTTTCCAAAAAAACCTCGTTTTTGGCCAGAATCGTACAGATATAAACTATGTTCTCTTGCCACTACACAGAGCTCTTGGCCATACCTTAAGTTGTTTTTTCCAACTAGCGGTCGCTATGGGCAATGCATTGAAAATACAATTAATTCTATGCAATAAAATGCCTAACAAATAAGGATATGTCGCGCTTGCCGCGACATATCTCATTGTTGAACAAGCCCGTGGTCGAGCTCTTTATTAGTAAATAAGTCGATAGGAGGTGTTTGTAATAGTGCCGGTTTTTGTCGGCACTATTTTTGTTGGGCGAACAGAGTCCTCACCTAGGAGGAAATAATCGGACGAGGAAATAATCGGACAGCCACGTTAAGAGAAAAACAATCAGTTTAGTCGTGGTTTTTATTAAACTCATCACGCCATAGGCGCTATTTCATTACTGTTTGTTTTTGGCGTGAAATATTTGATTTTTCTGAGTTTCAGACGAGTCTAGCCGCTCTCTAGGTTCGATAAAGGTAGGGTTTATTGCAGGATGGGGTGTTAGTGGAAAATGGCTTCGCAATTCGCGAAGGCCGGTCTTCGTTTTAATCCTAGAACTTTGGCAGCGAGCAGGAGTTTTGCTTTGCAACCGACTAAGCTTTTGAATGTGGATTCGAATTGGGTGGTGAGTGTGAGCCATTCGCGGCTGGTTATATTCAATCGCTCCAGAATGGGTGGCAAGTTGTTGTCGATAAAACCACGTTTGTTTTCTCGAATCGCTCTGCCTGTTATGTCCACGAGCTGAATGTAATCCTTCAGGTGAAAGGGTAAGCCTTGGGGCATGGGTTCTCTTGGGTTGCCTACAAATTCAGCGAGTTTTAAAGGTTGAGTTGAGGGGTGAGTGTTAGCCGCTTTAAGGGTCTCAATACGCCGTTTTATAGAGGTATGTTCCGAGCTTTCTGGGGTTGTCGCCATTTTGGCTCGAACAGGATTTAAATCGACATAAGCCATGCAAGCGGCGAGTGCTTTTTCATCCAGTAACGCCTGTGATTTAAACCGGCTTTCCCAAAAGCGACCTGTGCAGTGGTCTTCTGCATTTGCCCTGCGGGCAATGGGTTCGTTTAAAGCCCACATGAAACGACTTATGTTGGCGAGTTCCAAGCGCCATTGGTCCAGCTTTTCTTTCACGGCCTGCCGCTGGGCGTCATCTAACGGCCCACCTTTTACAAACGCTTGGGTTAAGGGGGTACCTTTGTAAAGGGTGTGCCAGCGTTTGGCTACCTCTAAATCGCTTAACGTGTGAGCCTCTGCGGCATTAATATGCAATACCAGATGGTGGTGATTACTCATTACGGCGTAAGCACAGATATCAATGCAAAACACCTCCCCCGGTAAAATAATCGGACACCCATGTCAACGCCGAGTTAAAACTAAGACGCCTAATAAAAAAACATAACGGGCAATGGGATCGCAGTTAAAAAGTGTGGCGTTTACCACATAAAGTGGTGCGTAAACTTGGTTTAGAGCACAAAGTGGTATTAGGCTTAAACGCGCCCTCAATTCACGAACTTTAACGTCGTACTGACATATATCCACGCTGTATAAATACTATTGCTATATGCCTAGATTTAGGTATATAACGATAAGTGTTGTGGGAGGAGGGGGTTCGTGAGGAGCCTCCCTATCCCGATTATGCTTCACCAAAGCGTGTCAACAATTTCACTTGAAATAAGGTTTTGGTCTGCAGTAACAAGCTGTGCATTCTGAATTATCGAAGTGGCTGAAATTATTCGATCTGCTGGGTCTTTATTTATTTCGGAGCCAAAATTTACTGACAGCTCAGCAATTTCTGGCGAAATTTGTACAACGGAAATGTTTCTGGTTTGCAGGTATAGGTTTACAAAGTTTGAGGGCGTTGTTTCTATTTTAATACGCTCTTTTTTTACGAGCATTGCTATTTCCCAAATAGTAATATCGCTAACAATGAGCGCATTAAATTCGTCCGCTTTGTTTATGGCAGTTAAGGCTTTAGGGCTGAGTTGTTGGTGATCTAATGCGTCCCATATAACAGCACAGGTATCGAGAAGAATCATAAATTGGCGTCCCATTCAGAATCTGTTGGGGTCACTACATCATGAATTTTGGCGCTTTTGGCCAATTGCTGTAATTGTTGCTGTGCAAGTTGCTTTTGGTTTACTGGGGGCGCTATTGTGGCAATGAGCTTACCGTTAGTAGTAACACTTATTTGCTCTCCAGTATTGGCCTTTTCCAAGTATTTCAATAGGTTAGCTCTGAAATCGCTAATATTAACAGTTTGCATAGGTGCACCGGTTATTTGTTGTACAGGGTGTTTGTACAATATAGCGTAAAAAGCCTAACAAGGCTATCAACCTGACGTCCAAAGCTATCGGGTCAGAGGGGGAGTTCCCCCCCCGTCTGCCCACAGAACCGTGCGCACGGGTCACGTACACGGCTCCTCACACTAAACGTGACCAGCGACGAATGAAATAATCGGACAGCCACGTTAAGTACTACACGTACATCACCAAGGGTCTGTTATTGCGGGTACGGATGAAAATGGCAATTTAGATTACGTAAACACATACGATGCCTATGGTGGCATTGATAGCGTGACGGGGCGTTTTGCATACACTGGCCAAATGTATCTACCAGAGCTAGATATGTATCATTATAGGGCTCGGGTGTACAATCCTGACATCGGCCGATTTTTGCAAACGGATCCTGTTGGGTATGAAGATCAGATGAATCTTTATGCTTATGTCGGGAATGATCCGATGAATTTTATTGATTCTACTGGTGAAGAGTCTGAGAGGGTGACGTTTACAACTAAAATGGGGCCTTTAACTAGGGATTCTGCTAACAGAATTAATACCAATACGAGCCATGCAAACGCAATGAAGGCTACAGCCGTTGGTGCATTATCTACCTACTTAACTCGTGGGAAAGATCTGGGGGCTGTTGGTGTAGCCGCCGGACATGTTTTAACAGAGATTCAGCCGTCCGTTCAGGAGGGTGATACTTTAACAATTGAAACAACTGTTGAGCTTGGTACTGATACTGATAGTGGAGTAACGGTTGTAGGGCAAACACAAACAGTTACAAACTCTGAAGGGGAGGTTGTTCATCAGGTTGAATCCATTAAGGGGCAGCCTGCGTCTAGCTCTAATGAATCGTATGACTGTAATAATAATGACTGCTATGACTAATTTTTATGTTTTTCCTTAGATTAGTTCCGAAAAATGTTTTACTTTGGTGCCAAGTGATTTCAGCTAGTGCTTGCGCGGTGTTGATAAATACCATTGCGAGTACGTATAGCCTTTTTGAAAAAATTGTTTTTACTATCCCAGTTTTTTGGGTTATCTCGGCAATCCTAGTGGTTGTATATCTCGGGGTAGGTAAGCTCTTTAGCAAAAACAATAAAAAGTAGTAGGAGTAGGTTCCAATTAAAAAGTTGGCGTAAATCAGGGAAAAGCACTAAAGCCCCGGCCAGAGATGGCCGGGGCTTTTTAGTTGTAGCTACGGCAAATCCTCCGGCGCAAAATCCCGCCGTTTGTGGATCACAGCGAGCACATAACACTGCTCATTTTTAACTTCGTACATAATCCGGTAGGAATAAATGTGCAGTTCCTGAATCTCCGGTTTGCCGACTTCGGGCACCATCTTGCCCACGTTGGGAAGCCGGTTCAGGATGTCGGTCTTCTCTCGAATATCCTGAGCCACTTTCCTTGGCGTAGTGCTTGGAATCCTCGGCAATAAAATCATGGATATGCTTTAAGTCCGCTCTGGCGAGCTTCGTCCAAATCACCATGAATCAATATCCCGCTCTAACTCCTCGCTGGTCAGGGTGTCGCCACGCTCCACGGCTTCCTGCCCCTTGCGCACCTTATCGAGCACATACAGCCGGTACATAATCTCTTCCATATCGGCATTCTCGGGAACCTGGTTAATCGTGTTTAACGCATCTTGTTTAGCAGCTTGCATAGGGTTGCCTCTCAAAGGTTAGGCGCTGGCAGCGTCATCAAAGGGTTGCAGTACAGATTGCATTTGCTGCTTGGCAATCATCGCATCAATAAGTTTGATTATGGCTTCCTGGTCATCATCGTCAAAGCGTTCCACCGCCCGGAAGCGTTTAAATAATCGGTTATTGGCCAGTGGGTTATCTTCCACCGGGTTGCCGGTTAGCAGGTAGTCTATCGTGGTCGCCAGCGCATCCGCGAGCTTAATCAACATCTCCGCAGGCGGTAAGTTAAGTCCACTCTCGTACTTGTTCAGTTGCTGGAAACGTATCTCCACCTTAGCCGCCAACTCTTTCTGCGACCAACGTTTCTGCTTGCGCAGCTCCTTGAGACGCGTACCAAAGGCTTTACGAAAATCGGGGTCTTGCAGTGCCATGAGCCATTCCACGTTCACATTCATCACCTCCGCAGTATATGGGTATGTTCTTAATAGGACTTGACTGTAGCTCCTTGCAAGTATAAAAATAGCTCCTCATAAGAGTCAACTTTAATCTTGACAGGATTTTGGGGGAAATATGGCAAGACTGCCCGACGACGTGGTAAATCGCATTAAGCAAGACGTGTCCTTACTGCGCTTGGTGGAAAGCCAGGGCCACAAAGTGACCAAGAACAAATAATCGGACAGCCACGTTAAGAGAAAAACAATCAGTTTAGTTATGGTTTTTATTAAACTCACCACGCCATAGGCGCTATTTCATTACCGTTTGTTTTTGGCGTGAAATATTTGATTTTTCTGAATTTCAGACGAGTCTAGCCGCTCTCTAGGTTCGAGAAAGGTAGGGTTTATTGCAGGATGGGGTGTTAGTGGAAAATGGCTTCGCAATTCGCGAAGGCCGGTCTTCTTTTCAATCCTAGAACTTTGGCAGCGAGCATGAGTTTTGCTTTGCAGCCGACTAAGCTTTTGAATGTGGATTCGAATTGGGTGGTGAGTGTGAGCCACTTTAAGGGCCTCAATACGCCGTTTTATAGAGGTATGTTCCGAGCTTTCTGGGGTTGTCGCCATTTTGGCTCGAACAGGATTTAAATCGACATAAGCCATGCAAGCGGCGAGTGCTTTTTCATCCAGTAACGCCTGTGATTTAAACCGGCTTTCCCAAAAGCGACCTGTGCAGTGGTCTTCTGCATTTGCCCTGCGGGCAATGGGTTCGTTTAAAGCCCACATGAAACGACTTATGCTGGCGAGTTCCAAGCGCCATTGGTCCAGCTTTTCTTTCACGGCCTGCCGCTGGGCGTCATCTAACGGCCCACCTTTTACAAACGCTTGGGTTAAGGGGGTACCTTTGTAAAGGGTGTGCCAGCGTTTGGCTACCTCTAAATCGCTTAACGTGTGAGCCTCTGCGGCATTAATATGCAATACCAGATGGTGGTGATTACTCATTACGGCGTAAGCACAGATATCAATGCAAAACACCTCCCCCAGGAATACAATACGGTCTTCAACCCACTGTCGGCGGTGTTCGTAGTCGTTACCGGTTAACGCATCTAGGCCGCAAAGAAACGCGCGGCGCACACAGCGAGATGTGCAGTGATAGTAGGGTGTGGCATCTAGTGAGATTTGTTGCTTTCTTGGGCGGGGCATGGCTCATTCCTTGAGTTAACTTTTGCTGTTTTAATATGGGTCTTCCCCTATTCAGGTGGCTTTCTAGCCTTTCCTAATAAACTCCCCTAGAATCCCAGCCTTTTATTTCTTGGTTTTCAGTGATGGACGAGCTTTCTCTTTACGAAAAAATATTATCAATCTCTTCTCCTTGGTTTGTCGAATCAGTTCAGCTAGATGAGCGTGACAACACCGTTCACGTCCACGTTGAATACGATTGCGACAAACATTTAACCTGCCCTTTGTGTGAATCCAGATGTAGTCGCCATGACACCAGAACAAGAACATGGCGCCATCTCGATAGCTGTCAATTTCGCACTCTCGTTCACGCGAATATCCCTCGCTCTAAATGTCGCACGCACGGTGTATTGCAAGCTGATATCCCCTGGGCTGATAAGCGATCAAGTTTCACCTTGATGTTTGAGGCTTATGTAATCTCCTGGCTTCAAGAGGCGAGTATTAATGCCGTCAGTAAGAAGCTGGCGCTTAGCTGGAATGCTGCCGATGGAATAATGAAGCGGGCTGTAGAGCGAGGCCTAAAAAGACGGTCTCATCTACATATTCAAAACCTAGCTGTCGATGAGGTCTGCAGCAAAAAGGGACATGAATATGTGACCATTGTTTCTAATGATCATGGGCATGTAATAGATGTCCAAGAAGATCGCAAAAAATCGAGTTTAAACGCATTTTTTACAGGATTAAGTGACAAGCAAATCCAATCAGTTGAAACGATTAGTATGGATATGAGTCCGTCCTATATTTATGCCACCAAAGAGTATATTCCTCACTGGGAAAGAGCGATATGTTTTGATAGGTTCCATGTTGCGATGGACTTAAATAAGGCTCTAAATAGTGTTCGTAAAAGTGAAGCCAATATGGTCGCGCAACAACACAAGCTAGAGCTCCATAGATCGAAATTTGCATGGCTGAGATCACGTGAAAATCTAAAGGATATTCATTCTGTACAGATTTCAACATTAAGCGTTGTAGCAAAGAAGACTGCACGCGCATGGGCGATAAAGGAGTATGCCATGGAACTCTGGAATTATGATGATCGTATATGGGCTGAAGAAGCTTGGAAGCAATGGTACAGCTGGGCGATAAGAAGCCGCCTCAATCCTATAAAATCGGTAGCTAAAAGCATAAAGAAGAATCTATGGGGGATAATAAACGCCATCGTAAATAAAAAGAATAATGCTGGTGCAGAAAGTATAAATAGCAGCATAAAAATGCTAAAAGTAAAAGCGAAAGGTTTTAGGCATAAGGCCCGTTTTAAGGCTGCAATTTTATTTCATCTCGGCGGGCTGGACCTGATGCCAGAAATCTAGCCACCCGAATAGGGGAAGGCCCTTTAATATACAGTGTTGTTTTTCTTGGTTCAAGCGGTGGTGTGGGTGTTCGAGAAACTGAGCGCTCAATCTTAACTAAGCGCCGCCCGCTTTCAATACATAATTTTTTGGTATTCGGAGAAAACAAAAAAAATCACTCAACCATTGGAGGGTATGGTCATCTGAAAATTATTGAACGTTTGTGTGTATTTAAAGTGCCAACCAAAGAAGGTGGCGTTAGCTGATACATAGTCGCGAAATACAGCGAAACTGATCTTCCGTTAGATCACGATAATGTTTAACGTTTTCGCGTATAGCGGTCTTGTTCTCTGTCTCAGACAATTGCAATTGTAAAAATAATGCCTTGAGATGATTGGCTGTAAAGGTATTTATATTCAAGCCATATTTTTCTTGTTCCATTTCTTTTAGTAGTTCAGCATATTTATAGTGATGGGCGAGCGCTACGACTGGGATGTTTTGCATTAAAGCAAAGACAACGCCATGAAAGCGGCTGGCAAAAACAAAGTCTACGTTGCCAATGTTGTGGTAAACGTCTCGATAGGTTTCGGTTTTGGGGCGGAATAGCTTTTCCGCAATATTTTCTCTTGGGTGTAGCTGGGTAATTATGTCGTCTATGGTTGGGTTATCCATATCGATATTGTTGGGTATAAAGTGTAGGTTATGGCCTTGCTCAAGTAACCAATCGCAAAATAAGGCTAGCTCATGGGTATATCGGTTATAGGCTGCGGCGTTTGGGGTGCACCAACTTCTGGGGTCGCCGAAGGAAATGGGGTTTATGCACACGGCTGCTGGCGAGGTCGATACGGCTAGCGCTTTAACCCGCTCGTCTATTTGCACGGAGAATGCCATATCGGGTACCCACTGTGCCCCAATGACACCCCAGCCAATGATTTTTTCGAGTGTATTGGCGTCCCGAAAAGATTTGTAATGTGCAAGTTTTATGGCCCAAGTACAAAAAAGGCGGGAGGCCTTGTGGGTTATAGCGCCCGCTCCAACGCTCATAAAAGCAATTTTGCATCCTGTAAGGCGAGCAATCAAGCACCATCTAAATAACGCGAAAGGGTATCGCCACGCGCCTCCCCATTCATCATTTAGCTGACCAGAGCCGGCGATAACTAGAAGGTCGATTTTGCGTAAATGTTTGAAAATGGTAAGGCAAAAATAAGTTTCTTGTAATAAATTAAACAGGAAGTGAGCGGTAAAGGCTAATGCTTTAAGTGTTTTGAACAGAATGGGGAAAGATTTGATGGTGACAATTACGCGATCACGTAATGAGGCAATAGTAAACTGGAATAAGCGCGGTGTGGGTGGATCGCTGTTGGTTGGGGTGTAATCTGTATTCTGTATATATTTCCTGAATATGGAAATGGCATCTATTCCGTGTCGTTTATGTACGTTAACCGGTTGCTGACAAATGCCAATAATATGGGCATTGGGGCGGCAGCGTTTTAAACCAGCGATAGTTGCATCAGCAACCATCGCGTCTCCCATATTGCCGAAACCGTAGGTTCCGAAAATGCCTATAGTGAGAGGGGTTTCATTTACAGTATCCATAATAGTGCTTACTAAGAGTGGCTTGTAGAAAAAACATGTGGTAATCCGAAGTCTAACAAGCGGCGAGTGTAGCACCTTGATAAGTCAACTAGGGTTTTATAAAGTCACAAAAGAAGATTATTTGTTAGGTTAATTATTTATTGCGCTCGGGGAGCGTTATAACCTGTAAACATAAGCGCAATAATGGAGCGTAGTACGTTGTATTATTGAAGATGATAACGAGAAACCTTAACCACTAGGCAGCGTTCTAGTTATAGGTTTATTCGTTTCTACGCGGGCTAAAATGAAAGAGAATATAGAGGATTTAGCGGTGAGCTGTTCGCGCGCCAGCCCCTGTAGTATTCAAGGTGTATGATACCTAAGGTGAAAGACTGGCAGCGCGATAGAGAAGGGGCTTAAAGAGGGGGCTTAATCAGTATTTTTCTTGCGTCGCAAGGGGGAGGAGCCATCGCCCAGTGGCGCCACTACGCGGTCTTTTGGCGATTTTCTTATTTTTGCGGGTTTAGCGGAGGCCGATTTTTTTGCTGCTACTTTCTTGGCGTTCTTACCCGCGACTGTTTTTAATTTCTTTTTCTTGGTACCGGCCGCTTTGCCCGATGATTTTAGTTTCTTGGGGCCTGTATAGTCAGCCTCTAGGCCTTTTACCTTGCGTGGCTCTAAGCGAATTTTTAAATAGCGCTCTATGCTAGACATTGCATTCCAATCTTTGGCGTTAACCAAGGTAATGGCGAGCCCTGCTTTGTCGGCGCGCCCGGTGCGCCCTACTCTATGAACGTGTTCGTCGCCCGAGAAGGCGATGGTGAAATTTACGACCAAGTCTACGTCGTGAATATCCAGGCCACGGGCCGCGACATCGGTAGCGACGAGCACTTGAATTTTGCCGTCTCTAAAACGGTTTAATACTTGTTTTCGATCACTTTGCGCCACTTCCCCGTGTATATATTCCGAGATCAATTTTTTAGCTCGCAAAATGTTACTGACTTTCTGACATTGCAGGCGCGTTGCGCAAAAAACGATAACGCGTTCGGCGTTTTCTTCTTGTATTAACTGCGCAATTAATTGTTCTTTATGGCGGTCGTCGTCGGCGAGTACACGCTGCTGGGTAATGTTGTCGTGGCCACTTTGGAGGCTATCAATTTGTATGCGGATCGGGTCTGACATGTGCTCGGTTATGCTGCCAATACCTTTGTGTTTTAGGGTGGCCGAAAATAATAGGTTTTGACGCGCGGGGTTGCAGGCCTCCGAGATGGTAGCCATGGCGTCCTTGAACCCCATGTCGAGCATGCGGTCGGATTCATCCAACACTAACATTTCAATATCGGAAAAATCGATATTGTTGTTCTTGATATGTTCAACGAGGCGGCCGGGTGTGGCAACCAGTACCTCGGGGTTACGGCGTAGTGTAGAAACCTGATGCCGGTATGATTCACCACCCATTACAATGCCAATTTTAAGGTGCGTGAAGGTGGCAAATTGCGCGAACGCTTTGGCCGTTTGCAGTGCCAATTCGCGGGTAGGCACTAATATTAAGGCGCGGGTAGAGGAGTGCGGTTGTGGGTTATGCAAAAAACGGTGGAGCATGGGCAGTATGAACGCGGCGCTTTTTCCGCTACCGGTGCGGGACGAGACCATGAGATCGCGGCCTGTAAGCGCGGCGGGGATACTCTTAGCCTGTACATCGGTGGGTTCGGTAAACTCAAGTTTATCCAAGGCCCTACCAATAGAAGGGTGTAGGCCAAGCTCGGTGAATTCACTCATAGGGTGGGACTACTTTCGCTGGTGTCTATAAGTGCCGCGTAGGCGGTTTTAAAAGCGGCTTCTTGAAACATTTTAAGTCCGGTGTCGGCAAATAATATGGGTAAAGGTTTTAGCTTTAGCAGCTCTTTTATACGTGTAGCGGAAATAAGGCTAACGGAAAGGCCTTCTATAAGCTGAATGGCGGCTTCTAGCTTAAAGCCGTCGGCGCCACCGGCGAATTTGCCTTTTTTCATGCGCTCTTTAATCACGATTTTTTCTATACGGTAGTCTTCAACGAGTTTGGCCAAAGTTGCTTGGAAGGCCAGCAGGCCTTCGGCGGTATCGGCATCGCTGAGTACGAGGCTGCGAGCGCGACAATCGCCAATTTCAAACAGGCCGTTATTACTGCTGAGTAGGCAGATAACCGCCTCTTTACCTTTTATTTCGATTCCGCACACTTTCATAATTAAACCTTTGATTTTGGCCGAGGGGTTAGCGCGCTGTGCGCACGACACCGCAAATAGGAGGATATTGCGCGCATAATACAGAATCCACTGGGGTTTAGCATTGAAGGGATGCGTTTGATGCGGCTGGCCTTGCTTGGCAACAGGGATGACGTGGCCAAGATTACGGTCAGTATAGGAGAGTGGGCGTGTTAAGCGCTGCGATTAAGTGGTTACCCGATAGATTTTGATGATAGTCGTGGGGAAGCGTTGTGCGCCTGCGCCACCTCGGTGATGGGTTACAGCGTAAGCAAGGTGGTTGCAAGCGTACCGCGTTTTAAGGGCGCAGCGTGGCGCGAATTGCCGCCATTGGCGCCCCGTATAAATCGGTACGGCTGCGATCCGGCGCTATCGCTTGTTTGGTAATGATATTTTCCGGGGCGAGAGCATAGCGCTTGGCGAGCAGGCCTAACAAATTCGTTAATGCGTCGAGTTGGGCGTGAGGGTAGTGAGGGCCTACGGCGGGGTGATCGGAGGCGAGTCGCATCCAGTTATCACCGTCAGCGCTGGAGAGGTGAACGAGGCCGATGCCAATCGACACCGCATTGAGATCGTGCTCACCGTTCCACTGGCTACGCCCCGCGTGCCATGCAATATTGTGTTCTTCAATCATCTTTTCTACGGTGCCGTCCACGCCAATAATGTAATGGTAAGAGGCCTCTGCCTTTGGTTTTACCATCATATTTTTAAGTGCCCGCATGGAAGGTGTTTCGGAATCGGTAATGATAATATAGCGAATATCCCGCGGCGCAACGGGGATGGTAAAGTTAGACGTTTCGCCGGTTGTGTGAGTGATGGCCGGAGTGGCCGTTGGCATCGTCTCCGATTTCAATTCATCAATGGTGTTGTCGTCGAGTTTAACGGCGGCGTGAGCGTTTATATTTTGAATAGCCCATGCGCGCAGGTTTTGTGTTTCGGGGCGTGCCTCTTCCGTTAGAATATCGACGGATATTTCCACATATTTTAACGCTAGCTCCCGGTCTTTTAGTGTTTTCTCTATAGATTGACCAGTAAAGAAAATAACCGTAGGGATGATGATGCTTGCAATAAAGGTTATCGCTAACCGCCATTGGTCTAGAGAAAGTGCTTTCGTTTCCGTGCTCATGAAGCCTCCTTAATATACCTTTACCTGTTGTACTGTTATCTATCGTGCCATTACCGGGTGTACCCTTATCTGCTGAACTGAATGTGTGGCGCCGTGAGGTTTACGTTTCGAGCCCGTAAACCGCAATACCGCTGAGTTGAAGCGAATCTAAAACGTGCGAACAAACTAATCCAACTAATAATTATGAGTGCTTATGTCTGTGTATTCCCCGAAAGCGTTTATTCAAAATGACCCGCATAGCGTTCAACAATTTATGGTTGCCTACCCTTTTGCGACGTTGGTGATCAATACCCCCGCGGGTTTGGACTCTACAGCCATACCGTTTATTTTGCGGGTAAATGACGCGGTGAGCACAACATCGCAATGGACGCTTGCGGGCCACATACCCAAGGCGAATAAAATGTGGAATACCGCGAATATCGCTGAACCTGCGTTGGTGATATTCCACGGGCCTAACCACTATATTTCGCCGAACTGGTACCCCAGTAAAAAAACAGACCCGCGGGTGGTGCCCACGTGGAATTATGCAGCGGTACATGTTACTGGCCAACTATCGTTTTATCACAATAACGCGTGGAAGTACGAGCAGCTTGTTGAGTTGACGAATCAGCAAGAAAGGGGGCAAGAACACCCTTGGCAGGTGAGTGATGCGCCGGAGGACTACATCGATAAACTAATGAACGCCATTGTGGGTATCGAAATATCGGTGGATACACTGCAGGGAAAATTCAAGCTTAGCCAAAATCAGCCGGATATAAATAAAGCAGCATTGCATACGCATTTAACGCGAGAAAACCCGGCGATGGCCGCATTGATGACGGATATTGAGTTAGGTGCCGATTGCATTTAACGTTTATCTCGTGCCACCTAACAGCATACTTTACCGTTGAATGCGTCGCGCCTCTACGTAAAAGCGCTTGTCGTGGGCGTCGCCCATAGAGAATGTTTTTCGTGGCAGTGCACCATCAAAAATAACGGTTTTAAACAATGCGCTTTTCTCGATAGGTGGCAAGCTAAAACCAATATTGCGCGGTTTACATCCTAAGCTTTGGGTCGTGTGTTCACCATGAATGTAATCGACGCTAGCGTCTGTGTGCTGAGCTAAATAGCCATCGAGAAATGCTTGAAGGCTACCGGCCGCGAGTTGATGGGTTGGTTGTCGAATGACCAGAGTGCCGCTTGTGTGCTCACAACAAAAGGGAAGGCAGTGGGTGTTGGTGAGAGTCGATGTCTCCAGCGTGTGTGGGAGTGTGTCGAATCGTTCGGCGTGCTGATGCGAGAAGTAAGCTAGAAACTCTGCGATGAGTTGTTCCGGTTCTATATTAAAGACCACGCGGTGAATGGCTTCAAATGCCAGCGATTCGTCGTACACATTCACCAGCTCTACCAAAGCATAGCGAGCGGGATGGTCTTTGACGGCGTCGAAACCTTGGCGTGATTTCATGCTTTCCCATATTGCGCGCGCCGTCGCGAAGGAGTGATTGCCGTCGCCCATGGCATAGAGCAAGGGTTTGTGATCGGCCGTCGCGTACTTTTTTTGAAAGCTATCGGGTGCTGCCAAGGCCGCTAAATTATCAGCGAATTGTTGAAGAACCGAGAGTTTGCGAAGGTGTCGCCCTTGAACTCGCCCGCCATCTTGCATCAATGTAACGTCATAAAGGGGAGTGAAGGGCTGTTTGAATAGGGGTTCGATCACCGATCGTTCTGGGTCATCGATTAACACCATGATGTGCGGCAATTCTAGTGGTGCGTCTTGTCGAATTTTTATGCGCGGGGGTAATCGGTCGACAATGGTACCTTCAGTTGCACGAATAAGCGATTGGCTGCCGTCTCGATAATCGTAATGCTCTAGGTCTAGGGCGACAACCACGCCTTTGCGTGACTGGCCATTTTGCAGCGTGCGTTCACACAGGGTTAGCCCCGCAGGTATTTCTTGTAAAGTACCATCGTTAAGGGCTCTGTGCATCGCGTTATGAATGGCCGTAATCCTCTTATCAGAATCTTGCGTGTTCAGAAACGCTTCTGGAAAAATCATATGCGCGGTAGACGGTTTTTCGGCGGTGAGCGCTTCAACTTTTTCCCAATACAGTGGCTCGGAAGAATATTGGTCGCAGGCCACAACGGCCCAAGTGTGCATATCTACGGTGTTATTGGGCAACACAATATTGGGGATAAGTAAGCCAAGAGCGTCAAATTTCATAAGGTACGGCGCGTCCTATGGTAAGCATGGTGGTGTAACGATGAGTGATGGCCGTTACGGTTGTGTCAACGCCCTGATCTTAACCTATGTTAAACTCCAGCGTCTTTGATGCCGGCGGTGTAAAGTGCCACTCTTTCTTATTACCCCCTTCTTTTGTACGCTAATACTCGAGGTAGACGGTTATGTTCTTAGGCACTACTGCGCGGCGCGTAGTTTCTCGAAAGCGCTTATCTGATTTTTGGGGAAAACCCGAAAACCTATTGCTTAGCCTAACGTTTGTAATGTCTTTTATGTTTGCGACATGGCAAGTGTTACTGAATAACTTTGTTATTGAACGGGCTAATTTTACGGGCGTAGAAATTGGCGTACTGCAAAGTTTGCGCGAAGTTCCGGGTTTTCTCGCCTTCACCGCCGTGTTTGTATTACTGATTATTCGTGAGCAATTCTTTGCATTGATATCGGTTGCGATTATGGCGCTAGGGGTTGCACTAACCGGATTTTTTCCGTTTGCAACGGGGTTATATTTAACGACGGTGGTAATGTCTATTGGTTTTCACTATTTTGAGACTATTAATAAATCGCTCACATTACAGTGGTTAAGCAAGGAGCATGCACCGCATTTTATGGGCAGGGCGTTGTCCGTAAAAGCCATAGCGTCACTTTCGGCCTACGGGCTTATATTTGTCGCAATGGATACGCTGGGCGTGGAGTATAAGTGGATGTACCTGCTCGCGGGCGTAGGCGGGTTGTGCGCATTGAGTGTTATTGTCGTCAAATTTAAAAATTTTAACCCCCATGTAGACCAACACAAAAAATTGCTACTACGAAAACGTTACTGGCTATTTTATGCTTTAGTTTTTTTTAGTGGTGCACGCAGGCAAATATTCGTGGTTTTTGCTGGCTTTCTAATGGTCGAAAAATTCCATTATTCGGTTGGTGAAATAAGCGCCCTATTTATAATAAATTACGTGTTTAATTTTTTCTTCGCTGCCCGTATAGGAAAACTCATTGGCGTTATAGGTGAACGACGAGCGCTAATCATCGAATACAGTGCACTTATACTCATCTTTGTAGGCTACGCCTTTGTCGAGAGCGCCACCGTTGCTGCAGGGCTCTATGTTATCGATCATCTATTTTTTGCATTTGCAATTGCGGTATCCACCTACTTTCAAAAAATTGCAGACCCTGCCGATATGGCCGCGACTGCGAGCGTAAGTTTTACCATTAACCATATTGCTGCGGTAGTTATCCCCGCGCTACTGGGTATAGTGTGGATTATATCCCACGGCACGGTATTTTTAATGGGCGCGGTATTTGCCGTTTTTTCATTGATATTAGCGTTTAACATACCGTTAAAACCGAGTCTGAATAACGAAGTTCTAGTGGGAAGGGTGGCCCCCTAGAAACGCGTTAAAATATTTGCTTCAACGTAACGGCGCATAGCGTTTGTTCACTCGCCACGCATCCCAAGAATATATGGCGAGTGCTATCCAGATAAAAATAAAGGTGAGTGTTTTTTGCCAAACAAGCACTTCACCTAACCAACCTACGGCGGTTATAAGTACAATTGTGGGGGCGAGGTATTGGATAAAACCAACGGTGCTGTAGTTTAATCGGTTCACCGCGCCTGCGAATAAAATGAGTGGGATACTGGTTATAGGGCCTGCCGCTACTAATAATAGAGCAAACGAGAAATCCGTTTCGGCGATTTGCAGAGACGCCATGGGGGATAAAAAAATAAAATAGAGTGTTACCGGTATTAGCAATATGAGTGTTTCTATAAATAAGCCTTCTAAGGCGTTAACGCGTACCAGCTTACGCAGTAACCCGTACCCACCAAATGAAAAGGCGAGGGTTAGGGCAATCACGGGAAAGGAACCCATTGTTACCATCGGTACGCTAACACCTATTGTGGCTAGTAGTACGGCTATCCATTGAGCGCGCCTTAGTTTTTCTCCAAGAAATAATAAGCCAAAGATAATATTAACCAAAGGGTTGATGTAATACCCTAAACTCGTTTCCAGTAAATAGCCATTATTGGTTGCCCAAATAAACACCAGCCAGTTGAGTGCTACACAAAATGCCCCTGCCGCGAGAATGAGCAGAGTACGAGGTGATCGGAAATAAGGTATTAGCAAGTGAAAGCGGCGTAATACGAGCAGAAGGATACTGACAAAAAGAGCGGACCAAAAGATGCGGTGGCCAAGTAGTTCGCCGGCGGAAATGCTATCGAACTGCCGAAAATACAGGGGTACAAACCCCCAACACGTGTAAGCGCTTATGGCGCATACAAGGCCCTGTTTTGTTTCTGTGTGCATAGATATAAAAAGTAGTGATGGGGTAGCGTTGTATAATAGTGGTTATGATGAGCGAGACGCGAGCGCCATTACGCAATTCGAGCAGGGAAATAATAAAGGTTTATGGGTGAGACAAAGGGCTGGTATGTGTATATGGTGCGCTGCGCTGATCTGTCTTTGTATACGGGCGTTACCACGGATGTGGAACGGCGGGTAAAGGAGCATAACGGAGCCAGCAAAAGCGCGCGTTATACCCGTGCACGGCAACCGGTAGTGTTGGTGTACCAAGAAACGGCAAGTTCTCGTTCGGATGCGTGTAAGCGAGAAGCGCATATTAAAACTTTTTCCCGCAAACAAAAGTTGGCCTTACAAGAGAAAGCGTCACTGGCCTGATCTGATCAACTATCATTAACCCATAAAATCCGTACAATGGCGCCCCCCAAAAGACTTTCTTAGAGATTTTCAGTAGATGATGACCGCTTTCGTTCAAGGCCAGCGCTGGGTAGTCGATTCCGAACCCGAGCTTGGTTTGGGAATTGTTACAGGGGTGCAAGGTCGCACCGTGTCTATTTTTTTTGAACAGGGTGATTGCGAACGCAATTACGCGATGGCGCAGGCGCCGTTAACGCGCATCCAGTTTTCAGTTGAAGACGAGGTTACCCTCGCTGCCGGAGGTACTGCTACGGTCGTAGAAGTCCATGAGCAGAATGGCTTGCTCATCTACGATCTTGGCGAGGATCGCTTAGTACCGGAAACACAACTCTCCTCAGAAGTTAGCCTCAACCAACCCCTCGTTCGGCTTCAAACAGGCCAGTTAGACGCGCCCAAGTGGTTCTATTTTCGTCGTAAGCTCGATGAAGCGGTGAGTAAGACCTGGCAATCGCGGTTAGGCGGTTTACTCGGTGTTAGGGCAAATCTTATCCCGCATCAGCTTTACGTGGCTTGGATGGCGTGTGAGCGTGAAAAAGTGCGGGTATTGCTAGCCGACGAAGTAGGCTTAGGTAAAACGATTGAAGCGGGCATGATATTAAGCCGGTTGTTGAAATTTGAACGCGTAGAGCGCGCTCTAATTTTGGTGCCGGATGCGTTGCAGGTGCAATGGTTGGTGGAATTGGTGCGTAAATTTGCACTAGTACCCTCATTGTATGCGGGTGAAGAACACGATTTTATGAGTGGCCAGGTGCATATCGTACCGCACTCCATTGCGGAGCATATTGCACCGCAATTACTTGAGGCTGAATTCGATATTACGATAGTGGATGAAGCCCATCATATTTTGCCAGAAAGTGAGGCTTTTGGTTGTTTGCAGCAGCTATCGATTACCAGCGACCACCTTATTTTGTTAACGGCAACGCCAGAGCAATTGGGCGCTGAAAGTCATTTTGCTCGGCTGCAACTATTAGACCCTGCAAAATTCACCAGCCTTGAGCATTTACACGCTGAAGAATCAAAATACCAAGAGCTGAATGAGCGTATTCAAGCGCTGCCAGAAGGCCGAGAACACTTAATTAAGGATTACGAGCTACCCATCGACGCGAGTGATGAAGCGCTTATTGATCAATTACTGGATGTTCATGGCGTGGGCCGCGTGATGTTTAGAAATGTGCGTTCCGCTATTGCCGGTTTTCCTAAACGTGTAGCACATGCACATGTGCTCGGAGAGGACACCTGGGAGGCTCGTTTTGAATGGTTATCGCAGTGGATAAAAGAGCAGGGCGACGAAAAGATTCTAGTTATTTGTCATGACATAGACCATGTTAGAGCGTGCGAAAGCTATTTATGGCAAAAGCACGGGCTGGATGCCGCCTTATTCCATGAAGAGCAAAATTTAATAGAGCGTGATAAAGCAGCGGCCTACTTTGCGGATATGGAGCAAGGAAGTCAGATTTTAGTGTGTTCCGAAATTGGTAGCGAAGGGCGTAATTTCCAGTTTAGTTGTCATCTTGTGTGTTTGGATTTGCCTGATCACCCCGATTTGCTGGAGCAGCGCATTGGCCGTCTAGATCGTATTGGTCAAACCCGCGACGTGAATGTCCATATTCCTTTCGCGGAGCATTCACGTACGGCGTGCCAATTTGAGTGGTTTCATTCGGTCTTGCACTGTATAGAACAGCAAAACCCCGCTGCAGGCCAAGTGCATGATGAAAAGTTGAATGGCTTTGCCGAGGCCGAAGAGTTTTACAGTGAAGAGATACTCACGCCAGCTTTGGCAGATGAATGTCGAGCGCAAGTGGCGCAATTGCAATTAGACATTCAGCAAGGGCGTGACGCACTGCTGGAAATGAACAGTTGTCGTCAGCCATTCGCCGACGAAATAGCCAATAAGATAGCTTTGTTTGAAGAAGAAACGCCGCTGGCGCTTATTGAAATGGCGAGTGATTTATTCAACTTTCATTTTGAGGCAACCTTCGAAGGCGTTTACAGTTTAATTCCTTCAGACAAAATGCTTATTCCAGCCTTGCCCGGCCTGCCGCCAGAAGGCACAGAGCTAACCTTTTCACGCGAGTTGGCCAACCACCGAGAAGATTTACGGTTTGTCAGCTGGGATTCCCCCTTTATTAGTGGGCTATGGGAATTATTGCATCACTCCGATCTAGGTTCGGCATCGGTTGCAACGCTGCCCAGCAAGCAGTTACCGGCTGGCCACTGTTTGCTCGAGGTCTGTTTTGATTTGGTGATCCAATCACCGCAATCGACGGCGTGCTTACCTTTTTTGACCCGTCATTCGGTACGTGCATTGGTTTTGGATATCAGCGAGAAAAATCTCGCAGCGTTAATGCCAGAAGCAACCTTGCAACAAACCATTGAGCCTGTGAAAAAATATCTTGCGCGTGATGTGGTTAAATCGCGCAAAAACGAAATAGGCGATTGGTATAAAAAAGCAGAAGCGTTAGCGGAAGTCGAAAAAGAACAGCTTTTGATAACCGCCGCAGAGCAAGCAAAACAGTATTTTGAGAACGAAGCGAATCGTCTGCAAAATTTAGCGCGACATAGTGTTGCGGCCGACAGTGAAGAAATTGCTGAATTAAATAAAAAAAGCGATCAAGTGTGTCAGGCGATGTTGCAGCACACACAGTTACAACTTTCAGCCATACGTTTGATTGTTATTACAGGCTAGCCTGTGTTGAGTAGTGTTTTGATGTGCCGTGCTCTTCTTTTTATGCACATTAATGTATTTTTTCTGGCGCGATTCGGTAAGTAAAATCGCCGAATATCGAATTGCGCACATTTTTCTATGAATAATCCGTTAATTAATGCTTTTTTCCAGTTGCCCTGCAACCGGTTACATTGTACTTTGTGCGCCCTGCCCCTATTTCGGTGCAGTCTACTATAGTGTCCTAGGAACCTTCAGATTGGCTTGAAGGTTTCAATAAAAATAATAACGCCAGGATGAAATCCGTAGGGTTTGAATTTCTAGGTTGGTAGTAATCAGTTATTTCTTCTTGTTTTTCGAAGTACTGAGAGCCCGCCTGAATCTACCCTCACTTACAGGAATCTCTGATTAAGTACTAAGGTGTTTTTGCCAAGAGGCGATTCACTCTCGAGTTACACATATTTGCGGCAATTTTTTTAAACGCGATTCTTTTGTCGTTTAGGTTTGAGCTTACGTGTTTCTCTTATACGGCCCTCACTCCCTTTCGCTTTTGTAATGAGACGGAGATTGGATTTGTGGCCTTCAGACAATAAGACTTTGGTGGTTAATCAGAGGTTCCTGTTAGCAGACCATTTGGACACACAATTAATCGGGAATCTTTCAGTCGGTACGACAGCGATGGTATATGTCGAGAAAAGCCCCCCCTTCATTTTTGTATAAAGGAGTCACTCCCATGACGACTAATTTTTTAAAGAACTGTTCGCTTCAGTTAGTAAAAGTTGGCGCAACTGTCGCTACAGCTATGGCGATTGCATCAAACGCTTGGGCCGGTTTTTCGGTTTCAGGTACTCAGCTGTTAGATGCCAATGGCAATAATTTCGTTATGCGCGGCGTGAACCATGCGCACGCTTGGTATACAGGCGAAACCGGTTCTATTGCCGATATCGCTAATGCCGGTGCGAACACTGTACGTGTTGTATTGAGTAACGGTGATCAATGGACACGTAACAGCCAGTCTGACGTAGCCAATATTGTGTCATTGTGTAAGCAAAACCAATTGATTTGTGTTTTAGAAGTTCACGATGCTACTGGTGGTGGTGAAGAAAGTGGCGTAGGTACAATTGCGAGCGCTGCTCAATACTGGGTTGATATCGCCGGTGCGTTAACCGGTGAAGAAGACTACGTGATTATTAACATCGCAAATGAGCCTGTTGGTAACAACCAGGCCGACTCAATGTGGATTAATGACCACCGTAGCGCGATTCAAACATTGCGTTCAGCGGGTTTAACGCACACGTTAATGATCGATGCTCCAAACTGGGGACAAGATTGGGATAACGTGATGTACAACAACGCCTCTGATGTTGCGGCTGCCGATAGCCAGAACAACACTATGTTTAGCGTTCACATGTATGAGGTTTACCAAGATCGTAGCACCATTGAAAACTACGTATCTGGTTTCCTAAGCAACCACAACCTACCTTTAATTGTGGGTGAGTTTGGTGCAGATCACCAAGGTTCATTCGTTGATGCAGATTCCATCATGGCTGTTGCTCAGGAATATGGTATTGGTTACTTAGGTTGGAGCTGGTCAGGTAATGGCGATTGTTGTATCGATCTCGATATGACGAACAGCTTTAATGCCGGTAGCTTAACGACTTGGGGCGACCGTATTATTAATGGTGCTAACGGAATTAAGCAAACTGCTCAGCGTGCATCTGTGTATGGCGGCGGTTCTAGCTCTTCTTCTAGCTCCTCTTCAAGCTCATCGTCTTCAAGCAGCTCAAGCAGCAGTTCGTCTTCTAGTAGCTCGTCTTCAAGCAGCTCAAGCAGCAGTTCGTCTACTGGCCAGTGTACTGAAATGTGTAAATGGTACCAAGATGATCCCCGTGCATTGTGTAGCGATCCCGATACCGGTTTTGGTTGGGAAAATAACGCTTCATGTATTGGTCGCAACTACTGTGAGACACAAGGTGCCGGTGAAGGTGGTATCGTAAGTGATTGCGCTAGTTCAAGTTCTTCGGTAAGCAGCTCTAGCTCTTCTTCTAGTTCTTCAAGCTCATCTTCAAGCAGCAGTTCTTCAGTAAGCAGTAGCTCATCTTCAAGTAGCAGTTCATCTTCAAGCAGCAGCTCATCTTCAAGCAGCAGTTCTACTGGTGGTCAGCAGTGTGATTGGTACGGTACGTTGCACCCTGTATGTAACAACCAAAGCAGTGGTTGGGGCTACGAGAACAACGAAAGCTGTATTGGCGCTACTACTTGTGAAGGTCAAGACGGTAACGGCGGCATAGTCGGTGGAAGCTCTAGTTCTTCTAGCAGTTCATCTTCTTCTAGCAGCTCGTCTTCATCAAGCAGCTCGTCTTCATCAAGCAGCTCGTCTACTGGTAATGGTGGTGTATGTGATTGGTATGGCTCAAGCTATCCTATCTGTGCCGACACTAGCAGTGGTTGGGGCTATGAGAACAATGAAAGCTGTGTTTCTCAGAGCACCTGTAGCTCTCAGTAAGGTTTAGGTTAGACTCTCTTTGGGCCGGCTTTGAGCTGGCCTTTTTTATGCGCGCAAGATAATGAGCGTGCCGTTTTAACCGCTAGGTTACTCTGCACAAGCTTCCATAGAATAGTGCTCTACGGTTGCTGTTGCGCAAGCCGTGCAGTTGTTGGCTTCTGTCGTGCGGTTTCCATTGTTATGCGTTGCACAGACGGGGTCGTAGTTCATTGTGCAGAGTTCTGGTCGTGGGTCGGTACACCTTTCGACCGCAAGTGGGGGTGGTGTGATAACGTGAGGCTCTTCTGCGGGTTTTTCACAGGCGCTTAGTACCACGCTAATGAACAGAAAACCGCTCGTTCGTGTGAGGCGGTTTTGTACGTTAAGTGTTTTCATTCCTTTTCCTTTGCTCCCTTCAATAGTCTCGTACCCCTTCGGTTTACCGGTATACTGCCCTGTCTTGTCCGTGGGTGTACGTTCGCTCGCTCATGGTACAGCTTGAATTCTACAGGTTTTTATAGGTAAGGCGTCGTGTTACGAATCGGTCAACAGTTTAAAGGCGAAGTGAAAGATTTAGCCAGTGATGGGCGGGGCGTTGTTACTCACCCTTCGGGGCGAACTTTCTTTGTGCCGGGTGTGTGGCAAGGCGAATCGGGTGAATTTTGCATAACAGGTTTGAAAGGCCGTATTGGTTTTGCGGCCTTAACCACCTTGAATGAGGGCGGCAGGAGTGCGCAGCGCGTGCCACCTTCTTGTCAACATCAGGGCGTTACACAGAAGGACTGCGGCGGATGCCCTTGGCAATTTATGGCGTACGATGCCCAGTTAGCAGCCAAGCAAGCGCGAGTAATACAGGCGATGTTGCGGTTGGGGTGTGATAAGACGGTTCAACCTATTGTGCCGTCGGAAAAACAGTTGGGCTATCGAAACCGAGCACAACTGAAGTCCAATGGCCAGGTAGTGGGTTACATGGCAGCGAATTCCAATAACATTGTAGCGATAGAGGGCTGTCCGGTATTGAGCGACACGAATCAGCAAACCTTAGCAGATTTAAGGCGTGTGTTGCCCAATACGAAATGGTCACCGTCGCGACACCATAAGTGGGTAACGTTGGATATTGATGAAACGGTTACCGCAGCCAGTGTCAGCGTGAATGCGCGATTACCTTTTCAGCAGGCTAACAGTGCTCAAAATCTGCAAATTCGACGGTGGCTAAAGGCAGGTTTGTCTGGGTTGGTGGAGGGTAAAACCGTACTTGAGTTGTTTTGTGGCTCGGGTAATTTAACGGAGGTTATTGTTGAATCGCAGGCGGCGTGTGTTATTGCGGTGGAAGCGGTGCCAGCGGCTTTGGTTCAGTTGCGAGCACGTGCTTGGCCCATGGTAGAAACGGTGGTGTGTGATTTGTTTTCTGAAGAGCATGCGGAAAAGTTGCGGCCCTTGGCAAAGCGCGCTGAGGTACTGGTATTAGATCCACCCCGTGATGGGGTCAAAATTACCGCGCCCCTTCTGGGTAAGAAGTCGTCAATTAAGACTATATTCTACATTTCGTGTGATTTAGCAACGTTTAGCCGCGATCTTGCGGTCTTTATGGCGCATGGTTTTAAGGTCTGTGAGGTGCAACCGTTGGATATGTTTCCCCATACGCCACATATTGAAATAATGGCCTGCCTAACACGTAAATAATGCACTAAGTGAGTGCTGGCTAACGCATTAGTAATGCCCTAATTGTTGAGACAGCGTTTCTCTGGCTTGTGAGAGGGCGTTACGGAGTGGGAGTTCGTTTAATTCGGGATTGCTTACGCCGAATAACGCCATGTTTCGAACGCTGACTTGTTTGTCCATGCGGTGTGTGTCTAGAGTCTGCTGGCCATACAAAATGGCGATCCAATCATTCACGCAGAGCATGTAGTAGTGAGGGCTTAGGTCGAAATGTGGAATAAAAGCATTATGAATGCCTTGCAGGTTGCGTTCGCCAGGGCCTTTGAGGTCGTTTGGGGATAAGAACGTCGATAGTATCTGAAACGGGAAGGCGACTAGTTGAAAAACGGCATGCAGTAGCCAAGCTAAGGCCAGTACGGGTGAGAGTGCTAACATCATGAGGGCGTAGACCAGCTTGACGATGGCGGTTTGTTTCCGTGCCTTCTCCCGGTAGGGTAGCCGTGGTATTAGCGCTTGAAAGAGTTGCTGGAGTGCCGCGCGTCTTTGCCATTTCATAGCCGCGCGAAAGCAACGCAACTCGTTGTCACTCATAGCCGAAATCAAACCACGCAAACTCCTGTTGTTTCTTTGTTAACGCTCCTAGATTCGTTAACGTGTTTCCAATGGCTGCCATTTTCGTCGATTATCACCAATATGGTTTCCAGCGAGGTTGGGCAGCGGTTGTTATTAGCGGCGGAACGTCAATTGGCAAAGTGCGTGAATTTAATGCTCTTTTCTTCACGTTGTCTTTTCCAGTACTCGTTCCGCCTTGCAGGAAAATGCGTTAGATGGCACTAACTTAATGGTTTAGGGTGCCAAATATCCCGCATGGTAGGCGATGTGATTACGGATAAAGCTCGCGATAAAGAAATAGCTGTGATCGTAACCCTCACGCATGTTTAAGGTTAGAGGATGATTGTGCTGCGCGCAGGAATGTTGCAATAATTGTGGCTGTAATTGCTCTTCGAGAAAGTCGTCGTCGCAGCCCTGATCAATCAGCAGAGGCGTTTTAACCGCCCCATTTTCCACTAACCAGCAGGTATCGTAGGTTTGCCATTGCGTTTCATCATCACCTAGATAGTGCTCGAAAGCTTTTTCGCCCCAAGGGCAGCGCATGGGTGCACAGATGGGGGAAAACGCGGAAATAGACGTGAACAGCTGTGGGTTTTTGAGCCCCAACGTGATTGCGCCGTGCCCTCCCATAGAGTGACCAAAAATACTGTATCGGGGTAAAAGCATGGGGAAATGCTGTGCCAATAGCGCCGGCAACTCCTCACATACGTACGTTTGCATTTGGTAGTGCTGTTGCCACGGTTGCGTTGTTGCGTCGAGGTAGAAGCTTGCGCCTAGGCCGAAATCCCAGCTTTTTTCGGGATCATCGGGTACGCCTTCACCTCGCGGGCTGGTATCGGGCGCAATAATGGCAACACCGTGCTGGGCGGCGTAGGCTTGTGCGCCCGCTTTTTGCACAAAGTTTTCGTCGGTGCAGGTGAGGCCAGAAAGCCAAAAAAGTACCGGTACGGGTGTGTGTTGTGCCTGTGGGGGCAGGTACAACGAAAAGCGCATGCTGCAATTGAGCGCCGTACTGGTGTGTTGAAAGCGAAGCTGGTCGCCGTCGAAGCATTTTTGGCGAGCGATTTCGAGCATGTATAGACCTTTTCCCGTTGTGGGTATAGATAAGCCGCCGTGTTAGTACAGTACGACGGAGCGAATACTTTTACCTTCGTGCATAAGATCGAAGGCGGTGTTGATGTCATCAAGCGGCATAGTATGCGTTATCAAGTCATCAATGTTTATTTTGCCGTCCATGTACCAATCTACAATTTTGGGTACGTCGGTTCTACCACGAGCACCGCCAAAGGCTGTGCCACGCCAAGACCGGCCTGTTACGAGCTGGAATGGGCGTGTGGAAATTTCTTGCCCAGCACCGGCGACACCGACAATACAGCTTTCCCCCCAGCCTTTATGGCAGCATTCGAGGGCTTGTCGCATAACGTTGACGTTGCCGATACATTCGAAACTGTAATCCACGCCACCGCCGGTCATTTGAATGATCGTGTCGGTAACATTTTCGACGGACTGTGGGTTGATGAAATCGGTCATGCCAAACTGTTTCCCCAGAGCCTCGCGAGCGGGGTTGGTGTCGATACCGATAATACGAGAGGCGCCGGCCATGCGGGCGCCCTGAATTACATTCAAGCCAATGCCGCCCAAACCGAACACCGCAACAGTAGTGCCGGCTTCAACTTTCATGGTGAACAATACAGCGCCTATGCCGGTGGTAACACCGCACCCGATGTAACACACTTTATCGAAGGGTGCGTCTTCGCGAATCTTTGCGAGGGCGATTTCTGGCATAACAGAATAATTTGAGAAGGTAGAGCATCCCATGTAATGCAAAATGGGTTTTCCTTCAAAGGAGAAACGGCTGGTACCGTCTGGCATTAAGCCTTGCCCTTGCGTGCTTCTAATGGATTGACAGAGATTGGTCTTGGGGTGACGGCAGAAGTCACAATGGCCGCATTCGGGCGTGTAAAGTGGAATCACATGATCGCCGGGTTTTAGTGAGGTAACGCCGGGACCAACTTCTTGTACAATCCCTGCGCCTTCATGACCTAAAATAGCGGGAAACGCGCCTTCTGGGTCGTCCCCTGAGAGGGTAAACGCGTCGGTATGGCAGACACCCGTCGCTTTTAGCTCGACTAAAACCTCGCCCGTTTTAGGGCCCTCGAGGTCAACATCAACAATCTCTAAGGGTTTTCCGGCACCAAAGGCCACTGCTGCACGTGTTTTCATGTTGTCTTTCCGTTGTCGAATGAGGAGTAATGTAAGGGTTTAAATTAGGCTATTACTGAGCGCGATTAAACGGGCATTGGTCATGCCGCTCGGTGCGCTGCTGCAGTGTGGTTTGGCTTTCGCCGGTGTTGGCGTTTAACCAGCCCTGCAGGTTGTCGGTTACAAGACGTTTTAACAGCTGAATATGTCCAGGAGTACTGTTTAGTGCGGGTATGTAGTCAAAGTGCTGACCACCTGCATTTAAAAAGTAATCGCGATTTTCTTCGCCAATTTCTTCAATGGTTTCGAGGCAATCGGATGAGAAGCCCGGACAGATCACGGAAACCGATGTTATGCCTTCTTCTGCCAGTGCAATTAAGGTTTTGTCTGTATAGGGTTTCAACCATTCTTGACGGCCGAAGCGCGACTGGAACGTGGTAAGGTATTCATCGTCTTTTAATCCTAGCGATTGCGCAACAAGACGCGATGTTGCGAGGCACTGGCAATGATAAGGGTCACCCTTGTGAAGGTAATTTAACGGCACGCCATGATAGGAGAACAATAGTTTTTCCGCGCGTTCATGTGTAAGCCAATGTTCGCGAATGCTATCAGCAATGGCTTCAATATAGGCCGGGTGATCGTGATAGCTTGTCACGAAACGGAACTCGGGTAGCCATCGTCTGCGGGTAAAATCGGCTGCAATGGCATCAAAGGTTGAAGCGGTAGTTGCTGCGGAGTATTGCGGGTAAAGAGGTAAGACGACCAGTTTTCGCACACCTTTGTCGAGCATCTTTTGTACGGTGTCAGCGATGGAGGGCGAACCGTAACGCATCGCCCAGTCTACAACAAGCTCGGTGCCGTGTGATTCGGCTAATGACTCGGCGAGCTTCTGAGCTTGCGCTGCCGTATGAACGGCTAAGGGTGAACCTTCTTCTGTCCAGACCGTAGCATAGGATTTTGCCGATCGTGCGGGCCGAAAATTTAATATTATGCCATTGAGAATAAACCACCAAAGCAGTCTCGGAAACTCGACTACTCGAGGGTCGGCCAAAAATTGCTTAAGATAAGGCCGAAGGGCCTTTTTGGTTGGCGCATTGGGCGTGCCAAGATTGCTAATAAGCACGCCGATTTTACCTGTTTGGCCGTGGTCAAAAACATGGCCGCTATACTCCTGCTTAAACAAACCCACTCACTTTCCCCTAATTCAGTATGTATTCCGCGTACTTGGTGTTGCTCGTTGTGTTACGTTAACCCACGGCAGTATAAAAGTTGTAGATTATAGAATCGACAGGCACAAAAAAACCGGATTCTGTTACGTCAGTATCCGGTTTTACGTTGCCAATGGTGTTTTGGCTTACTCGCTAGCAGCTTCGCCTTCTGCGGCCGCAACTTCTGGCTCTGCAGGCTTGGGCTCAGGCTTTTTAACTAAGCCTTCAGCTTGCAATATAGCGACTTTATCATCGCCATTGATCCAACTGCGATTGGCTGCGCGCACGGCATAACGCTCGTCGTTACGTTGGAAAATGGTGTACTCGGCAGTTTTCTTAACTTGTTTCATGGGCCTTTCCTTTTAGTAAGGGTTAATTGAGGGCGGGATTCTAACCGAAAACACCGTGTTTTACAGCCTCAAATGCTGTTTGGTGCTATCAAAAGTGAAGTATGTGTAAGACTTCTCGGCACTTTACAGCGTGGCGCCTGATTTAAGACAATTGCATATTCCGCATAATGGGAGCCTTCAGGATGTATCAGGTTCTTTAACGCTACAATACCGACTTTGGTAATGTCCTCAAACTTACAGGATTGATTGAGTGGCTTATATCCGTATTAGAAAGCACTATCTTCACTTACCGTATCTCGTTTTAGGTTGTATCGAGATGATCGGTCACGGGCTTATCGCCCATTTTTTATCATCACTACTAACCCCGGCGCCTGAGTTTCCATTTCTTGAGCGAGCGCCCATCCTCAGTCAGACGCTATTTTATGCAGTGATAATGGGGTGCTGTGCGCTATCGATGGGGGTGTACGGCGCGCTAACAAGAGAAAGTTTTACCAACATGGTGTTAAGAACCATCGTAAGCTTTTTCTTGTTGGGTAGTTTGGCGTTTACGCTTTCGCGCTTTGTTGTGCCGGGGGTCACCCTGCATCAAACGGCCATTTTTTGGTCAATAATTGCCAGCTTCTTTATGGTAATGCTAACGCGGGTGGTGTTTTCCCGCGTTATTGATAGCCAGCAGTTGCGCCGCAATGTGGTGATATACGGCAGTGGCAACATGGCCGGCTTTCTTGTGGAGTCTGCGGCGGCTGAAGGTTTGCGAGAAACCGAAATTGTTGGTTGCATCGGGGAAAGCTTTGACGATCGCATTCCCGCGAGCCTCCACATGGGTATTCCAGACGACTGGTCCGCGTTTACTCAGCTGCATAATGTGTCTGAGATTGTCGTGGCGCAGGATGAACGGCGAAAAAGCGAAGGCGGCGGTGTACCGCTTTATGAGTTTTTACTGCTTAAGTTACGCGCCGTCTCCATTTCGGAAGCCGTGTCATTTTATGAGCGTGAATTTACGCGCATGAAAATACCGCTATTGTCCACATCTTGGATGCTATATTCCGACGGTTTTCGTTATTCGAAGAGTCGCGATGTTGCTAAGCGAATGTTTGATCTCGCGATATCCGGTGGCCTTTGTATCCTGCTTGCGCCCTTTATGCTGTTGACGGCTATCGCCGTATACCTCGAATCGGGCGGGCCAGTGTTGTACCACCAAAATCGTGTGGGCTATAACGGTAAAAATTTTCGTATTTATAAATTTCGCAGCATGCGCCAAGATGCTGAAAAAGGCGGTAAAGCGATATGGGCGTCTAAAAACGATAGCCGTGTTACACGAGTAGGCGCGGTTATCCGCAATACTCGGCTTGATGAGTTGCCACAGCTCTATAATGTCATACGAGGCGAAATGAGTTTCGTTGGCCCGAGACCAGAGCGGCCCGAATTTGTAAAAGCGTTAGGTGAAAAACTACCGCATTACGATATTCGCCATACCGTTAAGCCCGGGCTAATGGGCTGGGCGCAGCTAAAGTATCCTTACGGCGCTTCAGAGGAAGACGCGAAAAACAAACTGGAATACGATCTTTACTACACCAAGAATCATAGTTTTCTCATGGATCTACTTATTATGATTCAAACAGTTGAGGTAGTACTGTTGGGCAAGGGTGTCCACTAAAACCGATGGAGCACGACATGAGTACAATGACATTATCCTTAAAAATGATAATAGTGCTGTTACTAGGCACTATGTTGACGGCTTGCGGGTCCAATAACTTTGCCAAGGGCAAGCCGGTATACCAGCCGCCAGAGGCAACGGAGGCTTATAAAATTGGTGTTGCTGATGCGCTTACGATCAATGTTTGGCGTAACCCGGAGTTATCGTTAGCTGTACCAGTACGCCCAGACGGTAAGATCTCAATGCCATTGGCAGGTGATGTGCGTGCTTCTGGGCAAACAGCGGAAGAGCTTGCGGAGCGTATTAGCGAAGAGCTAAAAGCGTTTGTGCGTAACCCTCAAGTTACCGTTATTGTAACTAACCCGAACAGTGCTGAATTTCAACGACGCATTCGGATTACGGGAGCGGTGAATGGTCAGAAATCTATGCCGTACCGAGACGGCATGACCGTGCTTGATTTAGTGCTCGAAGCTGGTGGGTTAACAGAATTTGCTAAGGCCAATAAAACCAAACTCTACCGCAATAGTGGTGGCACTATAAAAATTTACCCCATTTACCTCGATGACATTTTAAACAAAGGTAAGCTTGAAACTAATTACCCACTGTTACCTTCCGATATTGTTACGGTTCCCGAAAGAGCATTTTAAAAAATGGAATTATTGGATATAAAAGAGTTAATACGAGCGCTTAGCTTAGAGCTTGTGCGGTATAAGCGTGCCTTCGTATTAACATTTATTTCTATAAGCGGCGTTATTGTGTTTATGGGTGCCGGTTGGCCGCAAACCTATGAAACTAGCGCAGTCTTACATGTAGATGAAACCAACATTTTAGAGCCGCTATTGCGTGGTCGAGCGGAAGTTGGTCGCGTAGACCGTACTAACGAAGCCCGTGAAATTATCTATAATCGCCAATTTTTAGAAAAAGTTATTGAAGAAGCGGGGTTGATGCCTGAGCCTGTGGCGCCCGAAAAAATTGAAAGGCGGGTGAAACGGCTACGCGGCACTATAAAAATTATGTCGCTTGGTAGTGAATATTTTCGATTGACCTATCCCTCCAGTAGTGCAGAAGAGTCGTATCAAGTGCTTAACGCGACTATGAATATTTTTATAGATTACACCAACAAAAAGAAGAAAGAAGAGAGTTACTCGGCTTATCAGTTTATCGACTCTCAAGTGCAAGCGTATAAAAACCAGCTAGAAGATGCTGAGCAAAAACTGAAAGTGTTTAAATCGACGAACACTGACGGCACTGAAGCTGGTGTTGCTAACCGTGTAGGACAGCTTCGCGCTGAAATTGAAGGCTTAGGGTTAGCTAAATCGGAAACAACCTCGCGTCTTAGTGCGCTGAGAAAACAGCTAACGTCTGAATCCAGTTATTTAAAGGCGCGTAGTCGGTTAGAAACGTTAGATAGGCGTAAGCGAGGGTTAACAGAAGAGCTAGAATCGTTACGCCTTACCTATCAAGATAATTATCCCGATATTGTCTCGATTAAGGCGCAAATTGAAGAAATTAGAAAAACGGTTGAGCGCACCTATGAAGAAGAAGGGATCGAACCGAGTTTCACTATGAACGATGGTGCGAACCCATTGTATGAAGAATTACGTATTCAACTTTCCGTTGCCGAAGTCGATTTAAGAACGCAAACACAGCGAATAAATTCGTTGAATAAATTGTTGAGTAATGAGTTAGTGCGTGCTGAAAAAGTGGCCTCCAACGAAGCGAAATTAACGGAGCTAACGCGAGACTATGATGTGACTCAGGGCGTTTACGAAGAAATGCTCGGTCGAAAAGAAAACGCAAGATTGTCGATGGTGTTGGATATTGAAGGGCAGGGCGTGTCTTACCAAATACATGAACCCGCTGTTTATCCTTTACAGTCTATTGGTTTGAAGTTTATTCAGTTCGCCGTGATCGCACCGATAGTGGGATTGATTGTTCCATTTGGTGCTGTCTTTGCGTTTATTTTTCTTGACCCTCGATTACGCTCCTCCAAGCCCATTAATAGGGCTTTTAACGGCACGCGTTTTATTATCGACGTTCCTTACTGCTATTCGGCGCTGGGTAAAAGAATCATGCGCCGGGATATTTTAGTGTTAATACTGACGCTAGTAGTGTTTTTTGCTGCTTATATAGGTTTTATCTATAACCGGCTTTACATGACGTAGTTTAAGCTCCAATACGGGTGACAATGCTGTGAATGTTTTTAAGATAAAGCGATTAAACGTCAGTGTTTCTTTTAAAAAACGCCTCCCTGTTCTCGGTGCTGGGCTAGTAGTTTTCGGTTGTAGTACAACCGTGATGGGGTTGGAGTTGGGAGTAGAAGCGTTTGGCGACCTCAGAAGCACAGACAACGCAGAGCAAGCGCTCGACGGTAGTTTCGATGAGATTATTAGCGAGTATGGACTGAAGGTTAGTACAGCCAATATTGCAGAGAACTATTCTTATGACCTTGCATACGACTACAGCAAAACCACTTACGACGAAAATAGCCAGGACGATGTAGACATTACAACGGGCTATGGTGGTATGCATTTTGGTAAAAAAGAAGCACCTCTTGGGCTTGATATCGTACATTCACGAGAGCGCACACTGATAGGTTCGGGTGTTTCTGATAATTTAGAAAATAGTGATGTTCGATCCATTACCGATATTGATCCAAATCTAAAGCTAAAATTGGGCGCTGTTGATTTCTTGATTATTAGTGCGGGTGTTACCGAAATTCGTTATCAAGAACAAGAGTTAAAAGATTCAACGCGTTACGGGGGTGAGCTGCAGTGGGCTCACCGAGTTTCAAGGACCACGTCTTTTGGTTTGATGTTTGAGCATAGTGAAGTTGAATTAGAACTCTATGATTACAAATACGATAAAGCGATAGTTAACTACCAGGCAGAGTTACGGAATATTGCTTACGATCTAAGTGCGGGTTACAACCGCACAGTAAGTGACGAAATTGAATTTAATGCGCCTAGTTACGATGTCAATATACGGTATATCGATGACACTCGAACATTGGGGATGAGAATATCCAGTGATATTACCGACACCTCTCTTGGTGATAGTAACCGAAGTGGTATTCAGCAAGCTGAAGATAATATTGAATTAGGTCAAGCCGATGCAACAGCAGTTGCCGCTGACCGGTTTAGGTCAACAACATATGAAATTAGCCTTAGTGATACCAACTTTCAAGATCACTGGAATATAGATTTCGTACTAGGCCGAGAGCGCGAAGTGTATAAAGAATTTTCCGATGAAGATTCCACCAATATATACGGGCGAATGAGCGTTAAATATGCGTTTAATCGACGCACCGATTTCGGTTACGAACGACGTCAATCTAAAATAAAATTTGATTCTGGCGAATTGCGTGGTGCGGAAGATGTTTCTGACCGATTAGCCATGGAACTAAAGTTTTCTGAGATGCTAGAGGCAACCTTTTATGTGGGCCGCAACGAATGGCTAGCAGCTTCAGGGACAGTCGGTTACACCGAAAATTTATTTGGCCTACGTGCAAACTATATCGTTTATTAGCCGATTAGTCGGCTTCGTTTAGGCGCCAACCTTAAATAGAACAGTATTATGTCTAATAACGATATGGATTTTGTAGATGTCTGCATAGTCGGCGCAGGAGTGGTCGGCCTTGCTATTGGTAAAGTGCTTGCCGAAAAAAATCTTTCTGTGGTTGTTATCGAAACAGAAAAAACAATCGGCTCTGGTATTAGTAGCCGTAATAGTGAAGTGATACACGCGGGTATTTATTACCCCACAGATTCGCTTAAAGCCAAACTTTGTGTTGCAGGAAAAGAGAAGTTATACCGCTTTTGTGAACAATACAAAGTGCCGCATCAGCGGCTGGGCAAAGTCATTGTCGCCGTTGACGAATCGCAAGCGAGCGACCTAGCAGCGCTTGAAGAAAAGGCGGTTGCGAATGGTGTTTTCGATTTACAGCACCTCGATGCTGCAGCTCTAGCAGAAAAAGAGCCGAACGTGAAAGGTGTAGCGGGTCTATTTTCACCGAGTACCGGTATTATCGACTGCCATGCTTATATGTCGGCACTTGCCGATTGTATAGAGGCCAAGGATGGAATGCTGTGCCTGGACACGCAATTTATGGGCGCGGAACAAGACGGCAAAAGTTACATTGTCGACATGGTGAGTGTGGGTGAGCCTTACCGTCTAAAATGTGGGGCGCTTATTAACAGTGCCGGCTTAGATGCGAACGTCATTGCTCAGAACATTAGCGGGAATTCCTTGGTCAATATTCCTAAATTATATTACTGTAAAGGCAGTTATTTTTCGTTAATGGGAAAGTCACCTTTTAACCATCTTGTATATCCTATGCCGGAAAAAAATACGACAGGGCTTGGTGTGCACGCAACCTTGGATATGGGCGGACAGGTACGGTTTGGCCCGGATACCGAGTATACAGATGAGCGAGAGTTCGGTGTCGACTCAACCAAGCAGCACGCTTTCGCTAAAGCGGTTAAGCGCTATTTCCCTAATTTAAATGCCGGCAACCTTCAACCCGCTTACGCGGGCATTCGCCCTAAACTCCAGCCGCCAGGTGGTGACGCCGTCGACTTTAGTTTTGTGGAGCCAACACCGCGGCAGATAAATCTGTTGGGTATAGAATCGCCTGGCCTTACCTCGTCGTTAGCGATAGGCGAATATGTTGCCGATATGCTCAATGCCCGATGAGAACGCTCTATTTCTTTGTCTATTTACGTTTACCCAACCGCTAGGAATCAATAGCATTTATGGTTACACAACACGAAAAAATTTCGTTTGTTATTCCGCATAGAGGGCGAGAAAATCTCTTGCAGGATACCTTGGCTTCTATTACCCAGCAAAAACTAAACGGCCAATGCCTTGAAGTTGTTGTGGTAACGCAGAATACCGCGTTGGAAACGTCAACAATGGCCTTAATAGAAGCGCTGCAAGGTAACGTTGTTTTTCGTCCTGAGCATGAAACGATTTCGCGCATGCGCAATATTGGTTGTGAAGAAACGAGTGGAGACTACCTAGCGTTTTTAGATGCAGATGTTGAACTCGCACCCGATTGGGTCGTCAGTATGTTGGGCGCTCTATATGAAAACCCTAAACGAGTTATCGTGAGTGCCATGCAGCGCTGTGACAATGCGGCGCCAGTGCTTGAGAAAATTAGAACGACCTTAAGCAATGTAAGCACAGAGTGTAATGTTGACTTTCTGCCTGGTCGAAATTTATTCTTACGGCGTACAGTATTCTCGCTTTCAGGTGGTTTTCCCGAAAATCTTGTAACATGCGAAGACTACTTTTTTACCCAAAAAGTCGCCGAGCAGGGCGAATTGTTTTATACCTCACGAACAAACTATATTCATTTGGGGGAAGATAAAGCCTACGGCAGCATGTTCAAAAAAGAAATTTGGCGTGGTCAATCCAATCTTCAGTCGATGAAGGGCCGGAAAATACCTTTGGCCGAATGGCCGAGTTTCTTGGTGCCGGTATGGGTGCTCTTATTTGCGGTATCGACGGTTATTAGTTTAGTTGCCGGCAGCGTATTGCTTGCGGTAGTCAGTGGTATGCTCACTTTGTTTCCCGTTGTGCTTTACAGTATAAGGCTGTATGGGAAATCTGCGGGGACGCTTTCATTGCGAGATATCATGCGCTTTTACGTGCTGTATTTTCCCGCCCGAATCATTGGTACGCTTACCGGATTGTTTAAAATAGTAAAACTATGAGTCATTCAATAATAAAACCTATAAAAGTACTTCAGCTTATTTGCCCTACTGGGTATTACGGGGCAGAACGATGGATTGTTACCTTGGCCAAAAGCTTAGATGCCACCGCGATACAGTGTGATCTTGCGGTAACGGTAGAGCCTAATATGGAAGAGCTTAAAATAGTTGGCGAGTATCGCGCAACAGGCCAAACCGTACACGAAGTGAAAATGAATAATCGCTTTGATTTAGGCGTTATTTTACGTCTAAAAAACCTGATCCGTGAGAAAGGTTATACCCTTATCCATACTCATGGATACAAATCAGATATTTTAGGTTTGATTGCTGGTCGGCTGGCGGGAGTTACAACTATCTCAACGCCACATGGTTTTGAAAACGCAGAAGACTGGAAACTTAGAGCCTATATTGCATTGGGCAACAAAACGCTTAAGCATTTTGACGTAGTGGCGCCACTGTCGGAAGAGCTGTGTGCCGATGTACGAGCCTTGGGCGTTAAAGAAAATGCGCTTTGTTATATTAAAAATGGTGTAGATCTAGAAGAAGCCAGTGATCAAATAGCCAGTGCCAGTAGTAATCTGCGTTTAAGAGAAAAAAAGAAAAAACGTGTGGGTTTTATTGGACAAATGATAAGCCGAAAAAATATTTTTGATCTGTTGGATATATTCAATAGTTTGTCTGCCGAGAACCCCGAGCTAGAGTTAATATTATTGGGCGACGGGGACGAGCGTGCAGAGTTAGAGCGTTACGCTCACACATTAGCCGCGACTAGCCAGATACAATTTTTAGGTTTTCGGGATGACCGCATAGAGTGGCTACAGAGTTTTGATTTATTTGTGATGACCTCAACACTAGAGGGTATACCGCGATGTTTGATGGAATCTATGGCGATGGGTATTCCCGTTGCAGCATACAAAATTGCAGGTATCGACCAGTTACTCTTTCATAATGAAACGGGATTGCTCGCAGAACTCGGCGATAAAGCCGCACTTGAAGATTGCTGGAAAACATTGCTCTACGATACAGCGGTTGCAGACAGAATAGCCTCGAGCGCTAGGGATTATGTGATGAAGGAGTTTTCGGGTAATCGGATGGCCGACGACTACACCCGCCTCTACCGAAAATTGAGTGCTGATATTACGTGAAAATTCCCAAATCGCGTAAGCCCATACTTTTTCTTCTTTCTGTCGATACGGAAGAAGAGTTTAATTGGGATGGCGTTTTTCCCCAGCAAGACTGTTCAATTGAAAATATTCAATGCTTGCCTCGGTTTCAGGCTTTCTGCGAGCGGTTGGGTATTCGGCCGACCTACTTGGTTGACTACCCTGTAGCAAATGACGAGACAGCCAGTAAAACCTTAAAAAATATTGTTGCGAAGAATACATCAGAAGTGGGTGCGCACTTGCATCCGTGGTGCACCCCGCCTTTAACCGTGCTTAATGGTGAACGTGAGTCTCATGTGGTTAATCTATCACCGGAACTGGTTAGCGAGAAGTTGCAACACCTTACGACGACCATTAAACA
The DNA here is from genome assembly GCF_014217335.1 of Teredinibacter purpureus. Taxonomy (NCBI): domain Bacteria; kingdom Pseudomonadati; phylum Pseudomonadota; class Gammaproteobacteria; order Cellvibrionales; family Cellvibrionaceae; genus Teredinibacter; species Teredinibacter purpureus. Next base: position 1,044,302 of record NZ_CP060092.1, read on the forward strand.
AAACATTGGTGTAACGCCAACGGTTTTTCGCACTGGCCGATGGGGCATTAATGGCTCGGTATTGAAGGCTATTGGGAAGGCCGGCTACGTGGTGGATTCCAGTATTCTACCGTTCTATGAAAACAGCTATTTTTCGTGCAGCGACAGTATTAACACACCCTATTGGCCAGATGAAAGTAATACAGATGTAGCAGGCACGCAGCGCACTGTTTTTGAAATACCGGTTACAGCGGGGTTTAATCGTAAACCGTTTCGGTTTTGGGGGCGAGTTCATCGTCTGTTAGAGTTGTCCCCGCTTCGTCATCTTCATTTGATTGGCCTTGCATGGCAAATGAAATTATTACGGAAGATATACCTTAGTCCGGAACTGGCATCTAGCGATGATATGTTGTTGTTGATCAACGCCGCTATTAACGATGGTCACGACGTGGTTCATATGTATTTGCACAGCTCGAGCTTGCTGGCGGGGCAGAATAGCTACGCCGAAAGTAAAGAAGATGTCGACCATATTTATCAGCGGATTGAACAGGTTATATCGGCACTGACTGCCGAAAGAGACATTCGCTTTTGTACCTTGTCCGAGAGTGCTAGCCTGCTGCAGGCTGGTATGGCTGAACTACCCGCTACCTTACAAAAATAAAAGATTCGATAATAATGCGCCTGATAATTAAAAAAAGTGTGTACGGTGTTTTTTGTATAGCCGTATTGCCCATAGCACTCGTATACCTTTTGCTCGGCGTTATATTACCGAAAGACTCGCTCGTGGCCGGTTACTCACAATTATTAAGTCTATTTCCGGGCATAACGGGCAGCTATATTCGTAAAACGGGTTTACGTGTAGCGTTAGCGCGTTGCCACTGGGAATGCCAAATAGGGTTTGGGGTTTTATTCTCTCAGCAAGACACTGAAATTCACAGTGGTGTGTATATTGGTCCTCAATCAAACATCGGCAAGTGCTCAATCGGAAAAAACTGCTTAATTGGCAGTGGTGTACATATCATGAGTGGCCGCAAGCAGCATAATTTTACGGATACAAGCATGCCCATTAAAGATCAGGGCGGTGTGTTCGAAAAAGTGACAATAGGTGAAAATTGTTGGGTGGGAAATGCGGCACTTATTATGGCCAGCATAGGCAATAATTGTATTGTTGCTGCTGGCTCTGTTGTAACCAAACCGATTCCAGACGGCGCGATTGTAGCGGGAAACCCTGCAGTTGTGGTTAAACAGCGTGATGTGCCCTGCGATTGATCGCGCTTAGCGGTAGTCATTAGGTTATTCGGGCTTCTCTGATGCGTTAGGGTTGCAGGATTTTTTCCAGTTCGGCTAGCTTCCCTTCCCAGGAAAATTCCCGCTGAACTAAAGCGACGGCGTTCTTTGCTAGTGTAGTGCTTGCGTCGGGGTTGGCTACCAACCAGTGGATATGCTGAACGAGATCGGGAATGGTATCGCCCACAAGAATATCAACTTCATGAGTACAACTTATTCCCTCGGCTGCTACAGGAGTGGCCACGGTAGGTAAGCCGGAGGCCATTGCTTGTAATACTTTATTCTGCACGCCTCGGGCAATGCGGAAAGGGGCTACAAAAATGTGTGCCATGTTGAAATATTGATGTATGTCGTCAACAAAACCGGTTATTACGATACCAGGGTATTTTTTCAGAGCCATTACTTTAGCGTTGGGGTTCATACCCGCGACATAAAATTTAGCGTCTGGATATTGTGTTCGGATGTCAGTCCACGCGTGCTCGACAAACCAACATACGGCATCGACGTTGGGTAGGTAATCCATAACGCCGGTAAATAAAAATATGGGGTCTGTTAGTGGCTTTTCTTGCGTGCCGGGTTTGAATGACTCGGTATCTAAGCCATTCGCAATGGTATGAAGCTTGCCTTCATCTTGTGTGTTTTGCAGGAACAGCTCGATTTCGTTTGGCGAAATAAAGAGCGATGCGTCGAATTGATGGTGGACTTTACGTTCGTACTCGCCGAGTAGCTTCGACTCGCGCCAATAAATAAGATTGAGTGGAAAGCGCTTAAGATCTTGGTATTGACGCCACTTGTCAGAGTCGAGATCCATAAAATCCATAACAAGCTTAGGTGCCGATTTAGGCGCAGAGGAGCGCACAGCTTGCAGTGGCTTAGAGCGAAAAACGTATTCTGCCATGCTGGAGCTGGTGCAAATTACGGCATCGGGTAGCTGCTCTATTAGGGCTTTATCGAAGCGCTGCTGAAGTTCGCGCGTGTAAAAATTCGAAACACTGAGTGGTTTGTGTGTCACTAAGCCCACTATGTGCGATAACGCGCTGGGTTTTTGGGCGCACTGTACACTCGCACAAAATATTTTTTTTAGTTCGAGTAGATTGGCGCGATCGTCGCTAGATTCTATTGGGCAAAATAAATGTACAGTGTGGCCACGTTCAGCCAAATATTTAATTTGATGAAAAGTACGAATTTTCTCGCCCTTGTTGGGCGGGTACGGCACTCGATGGGCTAATACTGCAATATCCATACGTCACTGAATTTTAAGGAATGATATGGCTATATTGCCTTTATCGATGGAATAAGTGAAGTGTAAAATGGCAAAGTCGGTTAACCTGTTGCAGGTTCGGTTTAACCGGATAACAAAAGAAAGCTAGGCACGGTAATCGTTGTCGAATTGGTTTACAGAATTTGGGTTCATTCGCTTGGCAGAAGCAAAGGCGTTGGAATTTCACTCTAATCAAATAGGTTTTATACCAATTAGCCTTGGGGATATTACATGAAGGATCAGTCTACCGATTTAGTGAGTGTGGTTATGCCGCTCTACAACGGGGAAAAATACGTAAAACAGGCGTTGGATAGTGCTTTAGCCCAATCTTACACCAATCTCGAAATTGTGGTGATCGACGATGGCTCAACCGATAAATCGGTCGATATCGTGAAAGAGTACGGCGATAAAGTAACGTTAGTCATTCAAAAAAACAGTGGTCCCGCTAGCGCGCGCAACAATGGTGTAGAGGTCGCAAACGGTAAGTGGATCGCCTTTCTGGATTCTGATGACATCTGGCTTCCCAATAAGTTAGAAACACAATTAGCTAAAATGCACGACGTTGTGTGGAGTTATTGTGACTCCTGTTTTATGGGAGGCGCGAATGACGGTTTACGTGATAGTGAATTAAATAATAAATTCGACGGCTCAATTATAGAGCCGCTTATACGTTCCAATTTTATTGGAACATCGGGCGTAATTGTCGACCGCGAGGTATTCCGGGTTTGCGGTGGGTTTGATATGCAGCTTCGATCAATACAAGATTGGGATCTGTGGCTGCGAATTGCGGCCAATAATCCCATTAGCTACACGGATGAGCCGTTAGTGTTGTATCGAGTACATTCGGAATCAACGTCCCGCAGTGCCCGCAAAACATTGCCCAATCATATGCGTGTTATCAATAAAACATTTTCGAAGGGTGGTGCAGGCGAAAAATTACACCACCTAAAAGCGTTTGCAAAAGCAAATTCATTTGGTATTTGTGCCCATATTGCAGAAGAGGAAGGTGATCTCGGTTTCGCGCTTGGCTGCTCATTTAAATCAGCGTGTAGCCAGCCCGCGAAGCCGTCTGCTTGGGTTATGTGTTTCAAGATGTTCGTGAAATACGGGCTTAACCTAACCGGATTAAGAAAAGCTTAATAATGATTAACGTATTCAATCAGGTTTTAACCGACGGAAGCGCGCATGAGTAAAGTAAAACGAGCCGTCTATATGTCGGTCGTGGGACAATATTCGTTACAAATTATTAATTTTGTAACGGTTGCAGTGCTTGCTCGCCTGTTATCGCCAGACGAAGTAGGGCTTTTTTCTGTCGCAACCTCCATTGCCTTTATTGCGATAGAAATGCGTTCTTTTGGTGTGGCTGAATTCCTTGTTCGAGAAAAAGAAATTGACGAAGGCAAGATAAAATCCGTACTAGGCGTTATGGTTATAATGTCGTGGGGGCTGGGGTTTATCTTGCTTGCCTGCTCTTTTTGGATTGCAGAGTTTTACAAGGTCGACGATCTTAAATACGTACTGTGGATAATTACCATTCCGTTTTTCTTTGCGCCCCATTCAGCGGTACCTGCAGCATTGTTGTCGAGAGAAATGAATTTTGATGCGATGTTAGCGATTAACTTAGCGGGTTGCGTTTCTAGAAGTAGTATTTCCATTGGTTTGGTTTTATTGGGCTACAGCTATTACGGGTTGGCCTACGGTACCTTGGCTGGCGTTATCACAGAGTTTTTGGCGATTACGTATTATCGGCCTAGCAGTATGCCTTGGCTTCCCACGTTTAAAAATATTAGCCATATTTTTCGTGTAGGCCTGCAAATAAGTGTGGCCAAATTTCTAAATAGTTCCGCACAGAATGCGAGCGACCTTTTACTTGGGCGTATTGCCAGCATGCACGCAGTCGGTATGTATTCGCGTGGTCTTGGGTTAATTCTATTTCTACAGAGCTTATTGGTGAAAGCGGTTGGGCCTGTTGCATTGCCGCATCTCTCGGAAGTGCAGCGTAACGGTGGCTGCGTAAAAGAAGCCTATCTAAATTCAGTAGTGCTTATTGGCGCCCTGTCCATTCCTATTTTTGCCGTTGTCCATTTGTCCGCAGACGTAATGATAAATGCGTTGTTTGGTGACCAATGGGGTATGGCTGTCGATATTGCTTCCGTATTATCGCTATGGGCCATACTTCAGACTATCCATTGCTTTTCTGGGCCGGTGTTGTTGACGTTACATAAAGAAAAACTATTCCTAATAAAGGAAGCGATTTCCATCGTAGCGAAAATTATTTTAATTATCGTGGCGATCCCCTACGGGTTAACGTACGTAGCGTGGGGCTTCGTTGTTTCGGCCGTTATCGATTATTTCGTTGTATCGATTATGTTGAAACGCATATTGGCGTTGTCACTTACCGAAGTGTTGAGGGCTAATATGTCTAATTTTCTTGTCGCTGCGATTTGTTGGCTATTGCTAAAAGGGATGATGTTTGTCGGAGTATTCGAAGGGCACGGAGCTTGGGCGTCGGTTGGCATTATTGGGTTGGTCATGGTGCCGGTGTGGCTCTTGACGATCAAACTTACAGGTAACGCTGCATGGCCCCATGTTGCGGCTATTCTTGAGCGCATTTATCAATCCGGTAGCGAAAGGTTTAAACGATCGGCGGGTTAATTGCAAACATGTGTTTGAAATGGGAGGGTTAGCGTGCAAGGTTTCGGTAACTACCCTACGTGTCAAATAACTCGACGATTACCGCGGGAGAATGAGTGAGTGATTTAATCGCGCAGAAATATCCAGAGGGTACAAGAAAAAAGTATGGTTGTAGTTCACATTAAGCGTCGTTACAATCTTCTTTGATTTGGCCTTCAGAGTACTTGATTGGCGGTTTAGCTAGCGTTTGCGTAGTAGCTTGCGGTTATCAATACTCATGGTTGGGGCTTTGATTGAGAGCTTAAGTGAGCGGACGCATAAAGCGTTTTGTCGCCTATTGGCCTAAATTGCGTAGGATATTAAATTTTTACCGGCGAGAATATTATGGATAACAACTCAGACACCTGCCGTATTACAATTGGAATGCCTGTCTATAACGGTGAAGACTACTTAGCAGAAACATTGGATACTGTATTGGCGCAAACGTACAGTAAGTTTATTTTATACATTGCGGACAACGCCTCTACCGATCGCACTGAGGAAATTTGTCGAGAATACGCGCGCAAAGATTCGAGAATTGTGTATGCGCGTAACCCGAAAAATGTGGGTGCAGCGGGTAATTATGAGCGCTGTTTTACACCCGCAACGACCGAGTATTTTCGTTGGCAAAATGCTGACGACCCTATTGGCCCAACGCTTATAGAAGATTGTTTTAACGCGTTAGAAAACGATAGCTCTATCGTGCTTGCCTATTGTAAGTCTCGTATTATTGATGATAAAGGTACGGTAATAAGTGACTACGAAGATAATCTTTCGTTACAGCAAGCGTCAGCATCGGAACGTTTTATATCCTGCGTTAATGTTATTCGATTACAGAATGTAATGTATGGGCTCATTCGCCGTGAGCCTTTGGCTCGTACTGCGCTGTTAGGGGCCTACACTTCGTCAGATCTTAACTTAGTCGGTGAACTTTCTCTTTATGGGAAATTTGAAGAAATTCCTAAGCGGATGTTTAACCGTCGTGTACACCCTGAGAGCAGCAGTTGGGATATGAGCGACGCCGAAAAATTAAAAGAATTTTGGGATCCGTCTAAGCGTAAATTGATTATGCAAACTTGGCGAAGCATGTACGAATATTATAAAGCAGTATTTAGATCGCCTGTTTCGTTCGGCGAAAAACTTAAAATTAGTAAATATTTACTTAAGCACGCTTATTGGCGCAAAACAGCAATGATCGGCGAGCTACGCGATTTAATAAAAGGCAGTCTTTTAAAGGCGTCTTAACCTTTTGGAGGGATGTATGAAAGTTTTAGTAACCGGTCACCGGGGATTTATTGGCACAGTCATGGTTCCCATGCTGTTAAAAGAAGGGTTTGATGTTACCGGATTGGATTCTGATCTATACCGGTTTTGCACCTTTGGCGATGCTCCTTTAGATATTCCTACAATAGACAAAGATGTACGTAAGGTTGAAAAGGAAGATTTGAAAGGTTTTGATGCTATCGTTCACTTGGCAGCATTGTCGAATGACCCGTTAGGCAATATCAACCCAGATTTAACTTACGACATTAACTGGCGAGCTTCCGTTCGTCTTGCTGAAATGGCTAAAGAAGTCGGTGTAAAACGTTTTCTATTTGCGTCGTCGTGCAGTATGTACGGAAAAGCCGGTGAAGATATTTTAGACGAAACGGCTGAGTTTAATCCTGTAACACCTTATGCAAAATCAAAAGTGTACGTAGAGCGTGATGTATCCCCCATGGCGAGTGATAGCTTTAGCCCAGTGTTCTTGCGTAATGCAACTGCGTATGGTTTTTCACCGCGCATTCGTTTTGATTTGGTTATCAATAATTTAGTAGCGTGGGCCATGACCACGGGCCAAATTCTTATGAAAAGCGACGGTACTCCATGGCGTCCGTTGGTGCATATTGAAGATATTAGCCAGGCGGTTATTTGTTCGTTAAAAGCAGAGCGTGAAGTTATTCATAATCTTGCTGTCAACGTGGGTAGCAATACTGAAAATTATCAGATGAGTGACTTGGCTGGTTTGGTGCAAGAGACTGTACCAAATTGTGAAATTTCATTTGCAGATGGCGCAGGCCCGGATTTACGTTGCTACCGTGCAAACTTCGATAAAATTCATACGGTTTTCCCTGAGTTCAAAACGCGCTGGACCGCCCGCATGGGTGTAGAGCAGTGCTATGAAGCCTATCAGAAATACGGTTTAGGCAAAGACGATTTTGAAGGCATTAAATACAAGCGCATTGATCACATTATGAATTTGATCGAAAGCGGCAAGCTCGACAAAGATCTCTATTGGCAGTAATTATCGCCGAATAAATACCGCCCATTGGTACGTGTTGCTAATGGGCGGCAAGATATCAGTCGATTATGTCGATGTAACGTTACCCACTCATCAGTAATGGATTCATAACTCGACAAGGACGACCCTATGATAATCGTTGATACGGCCATAGAAAAACGGCTCGCCGAAAATCGACCGATCAATGTTGCGTTAGTTGGTGCTGGCTTTAGTGCGCGCCATATCGCGGCTCAAATTCAAAATTCTTTTCCTGTCATTCACCTTGCCATTATTGCCAACCGCACATTGTCTAACGCCACAAAAGCGTTTAAAGATGCCGGTGTCGATACGCCTCTCACTGTCACCACCGCTAGCGAGCTTTCGAATGCTATCGAAGCGCGGCAAAGCTGTATAACCGACAACGTCGACCTTATCTTTGATGCGGACGCTATTGAAGCCGTAATAGATGCGACAGGCGAAGTAGAATACGGCGCACGTATAGCGCTTAAAACTATTCAATCAGGCAAACATATTTTTGCGCCAAACTGCGAAATGGATGCAACGGTTGGCCCGCTGATTAAACACTACGCTGATAAGGCGGGTGTTATCTACTCCAATACCGATGGTGACGAACCAGGCGTTGCGGTCAATCTGGCGCGCCATGTTCGCACCATGGGCCTAGAAGTTGTGGGTGCCGGAAACCTTAAAGGGTTTTATGATGCCCACCGTACCCCTGAAACACAAAAGGCCTTTGCCGAAGCGCATAATCAAAAGCCAAGAGCCGTAACCTCGTTTGTGGACGGCACCAAGCTATCCATGGAGTTAACCGTGACAGCCAATGCGTTGGGGTTTGGCGTGGGTAAGCGTGGCATGCACGGCATAAAATGTGATGATGTTCGCACGTGTTTAGAGCATTACCCCGAAGGGGCGTTTCAGCCAGGTAAGGGAATAGTCGACTTTTTGGTGGGCGCCTCACCTTATACTGGCGCTTATATAGTCGGTTACAGCGAAGAGCCCATGAAGCAAGAGTACCTGCGTTACTTGAAAATGGGTGACGGGCCACTTTACGTATTTTATACCCCCTTCCATTTGCCTCAGCTCGAATTGCCCATTACGGTATGTCGCGGTGTATTATGTTCGGACGCTGCTGTAGCCCCTAAGGGTAAGCCTTACTGCGACGCAATCGCTATCGCAAAAAGAGACTTAGCACCGGGTGATGTGTTGGATGGATTGGGCGGCTTTGACTGCTATACAGAAATCGAAAACTTTGATACCAGCCGACGTGAAAACCTATTACCCATGGGTGTATCGTCGGGCTGTACTGTAATAAAATCTGTAGCGGCGGATACCGCTTTAACGTATGACGATGTTGCGTTACCTTCAGGCCGTTTTATTGACGAATTGCGTCAAGAAATGAATACAATATTTTTCAACTAATTGCGTGGAATAAAAAATGAAAGTCGTGCTTTTTTGTGGTGGTTTGGGGATGCGGTTGCGTGAATATTCTGAGAATACACCAAAGCCAATGGTGCCGATCGGGAACAGGCCCATCGTATGGAATTTAATGAAATATTACGCTCATTTTGGCAACAAAGATTTTATTATGTGTTTGGGGCATAACGCCCACGTGATAAAAGACTATTTTATTAATTACGATGAGTGTTTAACGAATGACTTTGTTTTAAACGAAGGCAAAACAGAGCTTTTAAAAACTGACATCCATGATTGGAAAATTACATTCGCGGACACCGGAATGAACTCCAATATTGGTATGCGTTTGAAGTCCGTCGAAAAATATTTGGATGACCTAGCACCTGACGACATGTTCTTGGCAAACTACGCCGATGGATTGTCCGACGCGCCGTTTGATGACATTCTAGAATTCTTTAAGAAAAGCGATAAAACTGCCTGCTTCCTTTGCGTAAAGCCTCAGCAAAGTTTCCACTACATACGCCTAGATGACGACGGCATGGTAAACAGTATTCAAGATACAACGCATACTGGCCTTACTGTTAACGGTGGCTTCTTTATTTTCAAAAAGAAAATATTCGATTACATGCGTGACGGCGAAGAATTGGTGCACGAACCCTTTGAGCGTCTTATTGAAGAAAATCAACTTGTAGCGTTTCAGTATGATGGGTTTTGGAAATGTATGGATACATTTAAAGACAAACAAAATTTTGACGAAATGTATGCGAGCGGTGACAGACCTTGGCAGGTGTGGGGCGAATAGACGACAATATTATGCTGCAGCCAACTGTATTTTTAGATAGCGATAAAACGTACCACATATTATGTTTAGGCGCGCACTGCGATGACATAGAAATTGGGTGTGGTGGTGCATTGCTGGATATTCTCAAGCACAATAACAATATTCATGTGACCTGGGTCGTTTTTACGTCGAATGAAAAACGCCGTTTGGAAGCTGAGGCCGGTGCAAAATTGTTTTTAGACGGTGCGGCCTCTTCAGACGTTCGTATTTTTGATTTGCGAGATGGTTTTTTACCCTATGCAGGCGAGCGTGTTAAAGAACTGTGCGAAGACATAAAGAAAACAATTGACGTACCCGATATTGTCTTTACCCATGCACGTCACGACCGCCATCAAGATCATCGTTTTATCAGTGAACTCACCTGGAACACGTTCCGGAATCATTTGGTGTTAGAGTACGAAATCCCGAAATGGGACGGCGATATGGGCGTACCGAATACATTTATTGAATTGAGCGAAGAAACAGCGCGTAAGAAAATAGAATTTTTACAGCGTGTTTACAACACTCAACAAGAAAAGAAATGGTTCACAGACGATTTGTTTTGGTCGCTTATGCGTATTCGAGGTATGGAAAGTGGTGCCGTTAGCCGCCTTGCCGAAGCGTTCTATAGTCGAAAAATTGTATTAAGTTCTCGCGGAGTTAATAAGACTGCATGAAATTGACGAGTCTACCCGTTAGTTTAGATTCACTCGATAGCTCTGTAGATGACGAGCGTCGAAAAAAGATTGTAGATTGTAATCTTCGTTTTGAAGAAAATCGAAACAGCCTAAAAACGTTAAAAGAGCAAAAAGGCATACTCTCTCGAAAAATCGGTGCTGCCAAAAAAGCAGGTGAAGATAATAGCGCTTTGATCGCCGAGATGAAGGCTATCTCAGGCGAGGTTAAAGCGATTGAATTGATGCAGGCTGATCAGAAGCGAATAGTTGCTGAAATACTTTCGTGTATCCCTGAGGTCGATAATACACCTAGTGTTGCCGTGTTGCCCGGCCATTTTTGTGCGCATAACGGTTCCACAGAAAACGCTGATGCGAAAGATTGTTCGTTCCTTTTTGTTGACGATAGTATGGCAGAACGGTGGAACACCTTCGTTGACCAGCATGAAAGAGCGTGTATTTATCACCGTTATGAATTTCGTCAAATAATAACGAAGAGTTTCGGTCACCATGCTCTGTATATCGCGGCACTCAATGCAGCGGGTGTTATTGTTGGGGTTCTACCCGCAATAGCAACCCGAAGTCAGTTGTTTGGTCACTATATTACGTCTATTCCAATGTTCAATTATTGTGGTGCGCTCGGGCAATCGTTAGAAATAGAACAAAAGCTTATAACATTTTTGGCCGCTGCGGCACAAGAACGCGCCGCGTCCCATATTGAAATGCGAGACACCCAGCCAAGAGAAGGTTTGAAGCAAAAAACGGCAAAATTTTCTATGGTGTTATCGCTGCCAAACACTGCAGAAGCTTTAGCGTCGGCACTTGGCGCAAAAGTTCGCTCACAAATTAAAAAATCCGAAGAAAATTCGCTTCAATTTTCTGTTGGGGGGATAGAGCTCGTCGACGATTTTTATCGTGTGTTTGCAGAAAATATGCGGGATCTTGGAACGCCTGTTTATTCGAAATCGTTTTTTATAACGCTCTTAGAAAATACCAGTATAAAAAGCAATATTGTAGTCGTTTATCGCGAGGGCCAACCGGTATCGTGTGGTTTTCTGTTGAACTATAAAGGCACTATGGAGATTCCTTGGGCGTCTACACTGCGGAGCGCGAATCGTCTGAATGCCAATATGTTTATGTATTGGAATATTTTGAAATTTGCCATTACTGAAAAACAGGCATTTTTTGATTTTGGGCGTTCAAGTAAAGATGCTGGTACGTATCGCTTCAAATTACAGTGGGGCGCGACCCCCGTTCAGCTCTATTGGCATTATTGGTTAAATGGTGGGGGAGAAATGCCCGAGGTTAACCCCAATAATCCCAAATATCGTCTTGTTATTGGGGCTTGGAAGTGCCTCCCCGTATGGCTGACGAAAATAATCGGCCCGATTCTTGCTAAAAACTTACCGTAAGTTCAAACTTGAAAGGACCGCGTCTTTTTCGCACATATAACTATTGGTGAATTTAACGCCGATTTAAAAGGGTTAGCCATTGGGCTCCGAATACCACATAACGGTTTCCAGCGAGCCATTGGAGGCCATCGGCAAGCTATGGCAGGCGTTAGAGCCAAATACGGCGCAAAATGTTTTTTTGTCGTGGCGCTGGGTGAGTGCTTGGTTAGAAACTATAGCGCCCGATGCAATGCTGGTAACGCTCTTCTCGGGGGAGGACATTGTAGGGCTAGGCCTGTTCACCATAAGAGTTGAGACGCGACATCGGCTTATTCGTTCGCGTGTACTAAGGCTCGGGCGAACAGGCTGTCAGCAAGAAGACCAAATATGGCCGGAATATAACGGCTTGTTACTGCACCGTGCACATCAAGCTAGCGCGCCGTCAGCATTTATGGCGTACTTAAATACGCGAGATGACTGGGATGAATTTGAGCTGGGTGCAACGGCCGAGCCGCTCCTTAAGCACTATCAGAACAAAGCGTGTAATCCCGTAGAAAAATGGGCTGCTCCGGCGTTTGGCGTTGATTTACGTGCGGTAAAAGCAACGAATAAAGAGTATTTGGCGGGCATATCAAGAAACACTCGTTACCAGATTAATCGTTGTAAAAAGAGCTATTCAGCTGACGGCACTATTAGCTTTCGCGTGTTAAAAACGGCCGAGCAGATCAATGGTATTTGGCCAGATATGGTCACGTTACATCGCAAGCGTTGGGATCACACGCCAGAAAAAAGTGGTTTTTCGAACCCTATTTTTAGTGAGTTTCATCGCCAGCTGGTTGCACGTGCGTTGAGCGACGAAAGTGTGCACATCTGTGCTCTCTATGTTGATGATAGGTTATTAGCTTGTAGTTACAATCTATTGTGTGACGGCGTTGTCTACTTCTATTTAAGCGGCGTTATGCAGGAAACCGATAAAAATCGTAAGCCGGGTTTACTTTTACATACGTTTTCAATCGATTACTACGCACAGGCTGGTTTTCGTTATTATGATTTTATGGCAGGCGATGCACAGTATAAACGCTCTATGGCAGAGCAACATAGCATGTTGAAAATGGTGAGTTTTCAACGAAAAAAAATTAGGTTCAAGTTTGAGCGATTGGCTCGAGCATTAAAGAATAAAGTGCATTGAGTAGCGCTAGATGTATAGTATAAAAAATAAAATACAACCGAGTAACGTAGTCAAATATTGGTTACTAGGGGCCATTGCGTGGTTTGTTTTTTGGGTAGCAATTACCCAGGCTGGCCTACTTTCGGCCATGAGTGTTTGGTATATAAACGATACTTACAATCATTGTTTTTTTATACTACCTGGTGCGTTGTATATGTTTTGGCAACAGCGCGGTGCTTTATGCGCACAGGCCCCACAATTCTCTATAGTCGGTGGTCTAGGTGTACTTAGTTTGCTAATGATGTACGCGCTGGGGCAAGCTGCGTATATCGATATTTTCCAACATATTGCCATATTCGCCATGATACCGGCGGTTGTATTGATGATGTTTGGTTGGCGCATTGTCCGCAAAATTGTATTTCCGATCGCCTTTGTACTTTTTAGTATCCCTGTTGGCGAAGAGTTGATACCCATTTTTCAAGATATTACAGCGGCAATTTCAATGTATATCTTGAATCTCGCAAATATCCCTGCGTACCGTGAAGGTCTTTATATTTCAGTACCCAATGGCCATTTTGTGGTAGCTGAAGCTTGCTCTGGCGTACGATTTTTTATTGCGTGTGTGGTACTTGGCAGTGTCTATGCCTATCTAAATTTTATATCGCGATGGCGTATTGCGCTATTTGCCGTTTTTTCCGTTGTTCTTCCCATCATTGCGAACGGCATACGAGCCTTCGGTATTATCTACGTTGGGCATACTAGCGATATGCAACATGCCGTTGACGCAGATCATCTCGTGTATGGCTGGGTGTTTTTTCTTATTGTCGTTTTAATATTAGTGGGTGTTGGCCAGTTATTTTCGGATGGTCACCGTGTATGGAAAAATACTATCACTACTATCTCGGCATCGTGGTATGAGCGCTGGAATCGTCGGTCATTAGCGGCGGCGTTTGCGCCTTTAGTGGCTATGGGTATTATTGCCTATGTTGTTGAAAATCAATCGCAAGGCGACCGATTCGAATTGCCGGCAGCTACGCTTGCTAACGTGAGCGCGGGTGAAGCGGGAATGTACGATTGGGCTCCACGTTTTAATTATGCAGACAGCTACCGTGTCTCTTACGACTCCTCCGCTGGGGCTAAAGTTTATCAAGCCGTCTACGAATTAAATATTAAGGGCCGCGAACTAGTGAGTTGGGAGAATCGAATTTACGATCCCAAGCTTTGGTCTTTGCAGGGGCAGTATAATCAACGTATTGAACAGGGTTTTAAGCAAGATTTTAACATTACCGTACTGGATCTTACCTCTGTAAATGGGCGTGAGCGGCTTGTTGCTTATTGGTATGTGTTACCGAATAAAATGAGCAGTAACGGTAATTTTATTAAGCTACAGCAAGCGGTTAATACGTTGTTGTTAAAACCGAGTGGCGGTGCAATAGTGGCGGTTAGCGTTGAATACAGAGGCGAAAATACAAAGGCACGTGAACAGCTGGCAGTGTTTTTAGAACGTCAGGAAAATCATTTGTTTGAAACACAAACGGCTTCCAGCGTATCGGCGTCGAACTAATTAATTGAGGAGTATTGTGTGCAACACGCAATGACGATAGATGTAGAAGACTACTTTCAAGTAGGGGCGTTTGAGAAAATAATAACGCCCGCCGATTGGGATTCAATGCCTTCTAGAGTAGAAGCCAGTACAGACAAGTTACTGCAATTGTTTTCTGATAAAAATATTACCGCTACTTTTTTTACGTTAGGCTGGATTGCACAACGACACCCTAATATTGTTAAGCGTATTGTTGCACAAGGGCATGAACTCGCGAGTCACGGTACTATGCACCAGCGCGCTAGTCATCAGACGCGTGAAGAGTTTAAGGTGGATGTGTCTGGCGCGAAGCAACTGCTAGAAGATATTTCCGGTCAGGCCGTTATTGGCTATAGAGCACCGAGCTTTTCGTTTACCAAAGAGAATCAGTGGGTGTATGACGTATTGGCCGAAGAGGGTTACCGATACAGTTCCAGCGTGTATCCGGTAGTGCATGACCATTATGGTATTCCCGATGCGCCTCGCTCTCGGTACGAGACCGGCGCAGGTGTCGATGAAATACCGTTAAGTACATTGCCCATATTTGGCAAGAATATCCCTATTTCGGGTGGCGGTTATTTTCGATTGTACCCTTACAGTTTGACACGTTGGGCTGTTGCGAGATTCGCAAAAAATGAAACTCAGCCGTATATCTTCTATATGCATCCTTGGGAGATCGATCCTGATCAGCCTCGAATGGAAGGCGCATCTGCGAAAAGTCGGTTTCGACATTATTTAAATTTAAAGAAAGTCGAACAGCGTTTATCGAATCTTCTAGACGATTTTGAATGGAGCTCTATGGCATCGGCCTACGGTTACGGTGCTTAGTGTTCGTACAGCGAATTGTATAGCTTAGCTGCTCTGGCATTTCTAAAGCTAAGCCAATGCAGTTCCTTTTTCAGGGAAAACCGTAAGACGGCACGGGTTAGCTGTTTTAAGATTATACCGAGTAGTGCCATTTTACTTTTTCCTGTAGTTGAAGAAATAAAATTGGGGTTTACATAGACGTCTGCCTGTTGTAAATCTTCAGCCCCATAATTCTGCATTAGCAAGGCTAATATTCTAGAAAAGCTTTGCTCCTGACTTGCTTGTAAGCGCTCAACCACATAGTGCGAAAATTCATCGGCCTTTTCTCTGTACTGTGTTGATACTGCTGTATCTTCTATGCAACCACTCACAAAATAGAAAATATGCGCTTTACGAATATCCTGAGCGGTCCATGTTTCATTGGGGAAATCGAGCTTCTCTGGTTTGCTAAGGTAAGGTGTTTCGTTTTCCAGCATCCAATGAGCGTAGTGCAGGAGTGCGGCGAACGTGTAGTCATAGGCGTCGTTTTCGTTCGCACCAAATTGCTTTGCAATGATTAGGTAACGAATAACTGCCTGCAGAAAAACCGTGTAAAACCACGTGCCTTCAATATCAGACAAATTTCGTTGAGCAATATCGTCGTGAGGGTGAAAGGTATCGCGAATAATCGTCTCGACTTGAGTCAGTGCAGTGGTATGTTCATCGAGCAAAAAACGGTCGAGCAAGGCGTTGATATAGTTGCCTACGCCGCGGTCGAAGGGTAACCGGTGATATAAAAAGCCACCCTTTGGTGCAGGGCTTTTTAGCAAAGGGACGATGGTGTTTTTAAGCTGTAACAGCGTTTCTGTGAGGCCGCCAGAGCCTTCGTAGTAGTGGGTTAGCCAGTTCGCTAAGCTAACCACCGAATCGCGCGATTGGGTCTGGCCGGTAAGAAAGTAATGAAGCTGAAGGCCTTGCGTATAACAGTGTTGGCCACCAGGCCCGCCGCCCTCTGTTGGGTTAACGCCGTCCGGCTTTTGGTTGCGCGAATAGGTACGATGGCCAGCAGTGAATGCGTCTACGTAGTGGTCTGTATGCCAAAAAAGGCCGCCGTTATATTCGGCTCTATCGTTTTGTGTGTGGTAGATGTCGATATCGGCAACGTGTCTGGCGAGATCATTTGCCAGTGTGCGCCAGGTATTGTTACCCGATGTTAAATATTGCCGAACAAAACCGTACAGTGGATCGTATTGATTATTGTAATGAGATATAAACGGCGTCTCGTCGGCCTTACGGTAAAGGCTCTCATGGTCGGCGAAAATATCCCCGAAATTGCGCCACCCAAACTCGTCAATAATTTCACGCTTAGCGACAAAACCTTTTGTTGGGTGTAGGCCGTTGTTAATCAGCTTATCAAATATAGTGGGGTTATTAGTGAAGGTGGGGATACTACCACTACGTGCGACTAATTCAGGGTCGATCGCGTGTTCTACAGGGTGACGCGTCCAGGTAAGTGCTTGTGGGTCGTCACTAAAGTCAAAGAATACGGTATGCGTTTTGTGTTCGCCGCCTTGTAAACGATAGTGTTGATCCGATTGCCGTGGGAAAAGTTCTGTTGAAATTTTGTGCGGGGAGACAGAAAAACCTGAAGGAAAATTTTGCCAAAACTTATCAAGCGTTAGGCTTAGGCCACGCGTGAATATTATGGGCTGCGCACGCTCACCTTCGCTAATGGCATTGTGCCCCGTACACCGAAAGCCTTTTATATTGAGTGTAACGTCACCATCTGCGTTGACATGGTTCTTGCTATTCCAATGTTGACCACCACTGGAGTGCTGGACGATTGAAAACCCTTCGTGTTGTTCAGTTAAAGGCGTATTGGTATCAAGCTGGCAGCCAACGGTTGCGTTTTGGCCCGACGCCTTAACGGTGGTATGTAGGCGTCTAAAGGCAAATGCTGCAGGGTCATCAATATCCCAGTGACCGTTTTCATGTTGCGCGCGGTTGGGGTTCTCTAACGTTATATCCAGTCGAGCAAGTGGCGAGCTTCCGTAAAATTGCCAGCGTGATGTAAAGCGGATCGGCAGGGGTAATTGTGGGCTAGGCGAAGAGAAATGCCCATGCTGAGACAGAATGAGGGCGCTATTGGCGCTAGAGCGAACGCATTCAGTTGAATCGACAACGGCCTTTAATCGATTGTCCTGCATATCGGTTAGCTGCGGGCCGTTTAACTCAAATGCGTTATCATCGCGTACAACGGTCAGCGAGGCGTCTTGCGAGTGTAAGCGGGCGCTAAAATGTGTTGAGCCTACAACAAACATTTCACCTGACTCTAGACAATTTAAAGGCGGTGCTTCTTGAGCCGGTGGGCAGTTTGTCATCAGTGATAAATGTGTTTCTGCGTGCGCTTGAATAGAAACTTGAGTATTCACTAAGCACCAGCGCACGGAGCTGTCGGGCCAGCGCGCCGTTACGGTAAAGTCTGCCTTTAAGATTTCACCGCTATCAGTTGCGAGCGCAAGCGTGTCTGCCGAAAGGATGTTGCCTTGAGGAAAAGGTAACCCCAGCGTAATGGGTTCGTGGACGCGGGCGTAGCCCTGAGTTTCAGCAATTCGTGCGACTGGGATCATGTTTAGTGTGTAGCTCTATCCGTTAGCGATTGTTGTCATGTTCGGCGTCTATTATAGGGTTTGCAAGAAGGTGAGCAAAACTAAAAGCGCCGTAATACCGAAAATGTTCAGTTGTAACGAAATATACAGGTTTTTGCTTTATTAAAAGTGGAAAAAAATCCAACACTTTTTAGGGCCTCGTTAGGATTAAATAATCTAAATGGTTCTCTAAAGACGTAAAAACCGCCCTAAATGATCAGGGGCTTGCAAGCAGATAACAGATAACCGTAATTTGCATACTCCATTATTATGAATATCAGGTAAAATGCGCGACGTGCTTGGATGAATGCTAGCCTTCGCTCAATGCCGTCAACAATAGCGTACATAAAGATTATTACGGGAAGTGATATGTGTGGAATTGGGGGGTTTACTCGCTTTACTCATTCAACAGGCGATGAAGACACGTTGCAAATGATGGGGCAAGCTATTTATCACCGTGGGCCAGATGCTGGAGGTGTCTACCTCGATGACGCTGTAGGTTTGTGTCACCGACGCCTTGCGATTATTGATTTGTCGGACGCCGGCACACAACCTATGCATTCACACGATGGTCATTATGTGATTGCCTTTAACGGTGAAATTTACAATTTTCAGCCACTACGTGCCGAATTAATTGCCGACGGTTATGTCTTTAAATCCCAGACCGATACCGAAGTGTTGATGGCGCTTTATGCCAAATATGGCGAAGCGATGATGGACTATGTGCATGGTATGTTTGCCTTTGCACTATGGGATAAAAGAAATAAAACACTTTTTATCGCACGCGATAGGCTTGGTAAAAAACCGCTTTATTACTACATGAAAGACGATCACTTTGTGTTTGCGTCTGAGCTTAAATCCATTTTACCCTTAGATTTTATTGAAAAAGATATTCGTGCAGATGCCGTTTACGATTTCTTTACCTATCAGTATATTCCCGATCCAAAAACTATTTTTACCGATATCTATAAATTAGAACCGGGCCACTCGCTAACCGTAACGGCAGAGGGCATCACTAAACGCCAATATTGGAACGTATCGTTTAGTGAAAAAATAGACGGTAGCAGTGATGATATTGCCAGCAACCTCTTAAATCTAATCGATGAAAATGTAAAAGAGCGCATGATAAGTGATGTGCCGCTGGGCGCATTCTTAAGTGGTGGCGTAGATTCCAGTGGTATTACTGCGTTGATGGCTAAAAATTCTGACGCGCCGGTTACGACATGTTCGATAGGCTTTGATTCAAAGAAATTCGATGAAGTGAAATATGCGCTTCAGGTCGCGGAACAATATAAAACAGATCATCATGAATTGACCGTAAGTGAAAATGTAACGGATAAGCTCGAGACAATCGTAAAGTATTTTGATGAACCTTTTGCAGACCCTTCACTAGTACCCACGTACTTTGTCTCACAGCTGGCAAGACAACAGGTAACGGTTGCGCTAGCGGGTGACGGCGGAGATGAAAGCTTTGCAGGCTACAGTAAATACGGTATAGATCAGCTCGAAAACAACATCCGTAACCGTATCCCTAGCCCCATTCGTAAATGGTGTTTGCCCGTACTCCATGGCGTATTTAAATACGTGCCAGGACGGCTAGCGAGAAAGGCGCGTACATTGCTGTATACGCTTAGCCGCAGCCCAGCGTATGGTTTTTTTCTCAGTAATTCATTCTTAACCGAAGAATGTTGGAGCGGGCTTGTTCGGCCAGAATTCAAAACAAAATTGGGTGGCTATCATCCTTCAAGTGTAATGTTAAAACACTATGAAGATGCTAACGGCGAAAGTCATCTCGATAAAGTTTTATACACCGATATTAAAACGTATTTACCCGGCGATATTCTGGTGAAGGTCGACCGTATGAGCATGGCGCACTCGCTAGAAGTAAGAGCGCCCTTACTGGATGCGCGAATTGTCGAGATGGCCGCAAAAATTCCACCAGAAGAAAAGCTAAAGGGCAAAGAGAAAAAGCATATTTTGAAAAAAGCTTTTAGCCCCTATTTAAGTGACGATATTCTCTACCGTAAAAAAATGGGCTTCTCAGTACCGTTGGCCGACTGGTTGCGGGGTGAGATAAAAGATATATCGGAGAAAGCATTATTTGAACAACCAACGGGTATCAGCGACTTTTTTAACATGACCGAAGTAAAGCGTATTTGGAATGCACATCAGTCGAAGCAATACGATTATTCCAGCGAAATTTGGAGCATGGTGATGTTCCAGCTTTGGTATAAAGAATACATGGCGGGTTAAAAAAGAGACTAATTGACGATGTCGAAAACTACACTAAAAATATTACACCTTACCTATGATATGAACATAGGCGGGACCGAGCAGGTTATCCGTAACATAATTGAAGGTTTAGATAGTCAGCGCTATGCATCGTCGGTTGCCTGCATTGATGGGCAAGTCGGCCCATGGGGTAAGGCGTTAGAGTCTAAAGGTGTAAAACACTATTGTTTAACCCGCAAGCCGGGGTTTGACCTAAGAGTTATTCGCGGGTTGCGCGCCATTATTGTGGCGGGTGAATACGATATTGTGCACTGCCATCAATATACGCCCTACACTTATGGTTGGTTTGCAATGCTCGGGTTAAACAAACCAATAATATTTACGGAGCACGGCCGCTTCTACCCTGACACATCAAGCTGGAAACGTCGCTTAATTAACCCTATCTTGCAGCGCGGTACAGCGGCCAGCACGGCAATATCGGCAGCTACCAAACAGGCATTGGAAACGTACGAAAATTTAGACGGTAATAAAATCGATGTCATTTACAATGGCATCATGGATTCCAATTGCGAGCCGGATGCGGCGTTGCGAGAGGCACTTGGTATTCACAACACGGATACCGTATTCGGCACTATTTCACGTCTTGATCCCATTAAGAATCACACAATGATGATAGCGGCCTTTGCTGAGGTCTGTGGGCAGCAAAAAAATGTAAAGTTGATGATAGTAGGGGATGGGCCTATGCGCGCCGAGCTAGAAAGCTTGGTGGCAGCTCTACATTTACAGGACAACGTAATTTTTACCGGTTTTAAACCAAACCCGCAAGCCTACCTTGCCATAATGGATGTATTTCTCCTCCCTTCTTTAAGCGAAGGAACATCCATGACCCTGCTAGAAGCGATGAGTTATGCAAAACCCTCTATCGCAACTGCCGTGGGTGGAACGCCCGAAATATTGGAGCACGGCGTTACAGGCCTGTTGGTTGACAACAAAGATCAAGGCGCCTTAATTTTGGCGATGCGCGATATTTGCACCAACGAGAAAATGGCGCAGGAACTTGGTAATAATGCGCGAAAAATTTACGAGGAGCGTTTTACCCTGGCCGCAATGATTACGCAATATGAACGGTTATATGAGAGTAAAGTGAGCGATTAACAACCATGCTTAATTTTGTTTTATTTGCGGGCAGTTACGGTGGCGGAGCGTTTCTGGCCGTATTCCGAAGCCCCTCCTATGCCTTTATGGTCTACCAAATTGTTTATTTTATGAATCCACTTGAGCGATGGTGGAGTTATATGATACCCAGTTTGAGTTACTCGTTTTTTACCGTTGTTCTGATGGCGGGCGTTTTCGCAAAGGATTTTAAGCAGCACAATAAAAATAGTTTACTAGCGGCTCCCCAGTTTAAGTGGATTTATTTAATCGCTGCGGCTTATTTTATGACGACCTTTTATGCGGTTCTACCGGCGGCCAATAGTGACGGCGTAACGAACTACATTAAAATGGCTATTATTTTAAGCATTGCGTATAAAATTGTGGACACCTCTGCAAAGTTAGACGGGGTGTTAGCCGCGTTTATTGGCGGTGCTGCGTATATTGGCTATTTAGCTAGACAGTCGGGCCGCGATTATACGGGGCGTGTTGAAGGGATAGGTACGGTCGATTCACCGGATTCTAACGGCATAGCCGCTGCGATAGCACCTACCCTTATTTTGGGCCTCTATTATTTTTGGTTTTCGAAAAGTAAGATTATTAAATTTGGTATCGTCATCGCGTGTGCATTTACGGCTAACGCCATTGTGTTGATTAATAGCCGAGCATCTTTTTTGGCTATTATTGCCAGTGTTGGCTATTTCTTTATGTTTTTGTTTTTCTCAAAAATGCAGAAAAAGGGGCAAAAAGGTTCCGCCATATTGCTTATATTGCTGGGTCTTGTAGCCGCTGCTAATGTTATCGATGAAACGGCTATTAAGCGATTCCAGTCGATTAAAGAGCAGAAGATGGATACCAAGCAAGAGACGGGAAAAACGCGGGTGTTTTTTTGGATAGCCGCCATGGAGATGGCCAAAGACCATCCCTTCGGTGCTGGAGTAAAAGCCTTCGAGTATTACGCGCCCGAGTACCTTCCGCAGAACCTGCATACCGGTGCCAGTCGAAATCGCAGTGTCCACTCGAGTTGGTTCGAAGCACTTACGGAGGTAGGTTATCCTGGTTTCATTTTTTTGGTAATGATGGTTTTTTCGAGCTACAACGCCACACGTAAGTGTCGCGCGGCATTAATGAAAAAAAATTCCTACGAGGAGTTTTACAAGATTGTTGCGATTGAGTCGGCGTTTATTGCTTACCTCGTTGCCATGTCGTTTATGAATCGCTTTCGGGCAGAGATTTTCTACTGGTGTATTTTGTTTACAGCGTGCGCCTATAATATTTACATTCTCAATCCTGCGCCGGAACCGGAAGAAGGCGAGGAAGAAGATGAAAGTACAAAAAGCGCAAAGAAATGGATGCTGCCGTAACGCGCATTGACATTATTATTAATGGTTGCTGAGTGTTTTTGGTGTGATGGCTCTAGAGCGGAACGTTTAAGAGAATGCGCCCCTTTCGGGGCGCTATTGGATAACGTTGTAGTGTTAATGTTTCGTTAAATCATACAAGTTAATCGGGTTTATCAATACCAGTATGGTGGTTAATGCGTTGCTAAACGCTTCGTAATAATCGTCATCATCTTCCGTTGAAGCGTTCTCGCCTTCTATGCGAGAATTTAGTACCGCTACTTTTTCTAAATACTTTAGTTCAAACTCCTGCTCTGTCAGCTTATCTGAATCGTTCAGCATCGTCTGAAGTGCGTCGCGCTTACCTAAATCGTATTGATCATGTTCATCCCATGGCGCAATGTCGTTGCCAAGAAGAAAGGCCAATTTTCTTTGAATGATAACCTTTAAATTTAAGTCACCGATAGGGCATTCATTCATAGTCGTAGCGTTCCAATAGTAACGATTACTTGTAGTTAAGGGATTCCTATAATTCTGTGACGTTAAGGTTGTCAGGTGGCATGGGGCGATTGGATGCTTGGTATTCGTCTGCGCCTACATCCACTAACGAAGACGAAGACCGTGCATCGCCATCAATGTCGTTCAACGCATGGTCGCTGGTACTTACACGATTCATTGCGCTCGTAGCGGTTGATAACAAGCGTAAGTTCCCGGTGCTTGGTTGTACAAATAAATCGTTCGAGGCTGTGGATAAGGTGCCGGACTCCGAGTAATTCCCTGAGTTGCGAGTACCCATAGCGACATCGATTAAATTATTAATTGCCACGCTGCCTTCGGTGTTAAAGCGAAATTCAATTGATTTATTTAAGTTGCCATTCGTCAGAATAGTATTGTGTACCACCGTGGTGCTGGGTGAATCCCAGACAATAATAGCGGCATCTGAATCGAGTTTTCGTCCGTTTGAAAATAGGTTCTGTGAATAGGTAATCATGTTGTTGCGAATAATTCCGCCTGAATGGTCAGAACCTTCACCGCGTTGAACTAAACCGTACGAAATAGCGCGGTCTACATTAATAAATAGGTTGTTTTCCACAAGGGTATTCGCTGAGCCATTCCACATTAAAATGGCAGGGTTCCACCACCAAGCGGCAGAATCGGGCATATGAAGGTTTTCGAATCGGTTGGCTCTAATCACCCAGTCTCTGCCACCGTGTACATCGATACCATTTGTGTAACCCACGCCAGAGCCGTGGTCGGTACTCGGCACGGTTGAGGTGTAAGCGAAATACGAATTTTCGACGAGACCGTTGTCAGCACCGTCACCGTAAGCATTAGGGTTTGCCTTAACAAATTGTTGGCCAATATCGAGTACGTGAATGCTGTTAATAGTGGGGGTTTGCGCGCCGGGGTTATAGATAATGCCGTGGTAGTAAATATCCTGAATGGTCAGGTTCATAACGGCTAGACCAGAAGCGTTGGTCCAAATGCCGTAGGGCACGTCGCCATACTCGCTATTGTCCATTCCACGGCCCACGAGACTAACGTTCTCGCAGGTATCGCCATCTCCGCGAATCGCAATATTGTTTTTGGTGATATAAAGCGTGGAATTGAGGTGATAGGTGCCGGGCGCTAATAAAAGCGTGGTGTTGTCTTGCAAGCTTGAAATGGCAGTATGTAACTGCTCGACGGTAGCGACATTGACAAGGGTGCCCGTTACCGCAGGTAGTGAAGCCTTTGCGACACATGGGCTTTGTGCATAACCATAATGAGAAAAAATAGATAGCAATACAGACAATAATAAACAGCGTGCTGTTAGCGTGTTGGCTTGGGAATACATAGCGATGGCTCTCGATGAGTGTTCTTTCTTGGTACAGTACGTTAGATTATAAGCGTTCAAATGCAAAAAATCGCAGTACTCTGTGCAGGCTTAAGTGGCAGTTAAGGAGATTGAGAGATTAGTCATGAACTGTCGAATATTTTTACGTAATTTAATTATATAGGTGCGGTGGTTGCGTCGGAGCGGCGTAGGCTGTGCGTGTGTTAACGTTGGTATGGAAATTGTTATGTTTGCTTGGCGAATATTCCAATATGGGGGACAATAGCGGGCTGCTTGAGCTGAAACAACGTAAATGCTGCAGGTTTCCGTGTATTTACGCTAGTTCGCTGTCTTACCCACTACGTGTATTACATTCGACTAGGTCGTGTGATCGTAATTTACAGGTACATCAAACCAGTAATGTGTTGTTTCACGTATCGATATGGAAAACACTCTGTTTTTAAATATTTAACAATATAAAACAATTTGAAATTAGGAACTCTGAATGACTGATACAGGCCCCTCTAAATGCCGTTTTTGTAATGATAACCTAGAGCATAGTTTTGCCGATTTAGGTTTGTCACCGCTTTGCCAAACACACATTAAACCAGAAGAACTTAATAATGCTGAGTACTACTACCCATTGCATGCCTATGTGTGTACCAGCTGCTGGTTAGTTCAGCTTGAGGAGTTTGTTTCTCCAGACGATATCTTCAGTGACTATGACTATTTCTCGTCGTATTCAACAAGCTGGGTCGAGCATGCCAGAAAATACGTCGAATATGTGAGTGATCGTTTTAGCTTGGGTAAAGACAGTGCGGTGTTTGAAATTGCCAGTAATGATGGTTATTTGTTACAGCATTTTGTGAAAGCGGGTGTACCGGTATTGGGTATCGAACCCGCTGAAAACATTGCAAAGGTCGCTAACGAAAAAGGGATTCGCACGACAGTTTGTTTCCATGGCCAAGCGTCAGCCACAAAGAATGTTGAAGCTTACGGTAAAGCCGATTTAGTGTTGGGTAACAATGTTCTAGCGCATGTGCCTGATATTAATGACTTTATTTCAGGGTTGAAAACCCTGCTGAAGGACGATGGCGTGATCACCATGGAGTTTCCACATTTACTTCAGCTTATCGACCAGAACCAGTTTGACACTATCTACCACGAGCATTTCTCCTACTTGTCATTTTTAACCGTAGAAAAGATGTTTAAGCACCACGGCCTAACGTTGTTTGATGTGCAGGAAATTCCCACGCACGGTGGGTCGTTGCGCATCTTTGGTCGTCATACAGAATCTGAGGCACACGCTGTAACCGACAATGTTACACAGTTGCGCGATAAAGAGCTTGGCTTCGGCTTGGGGTCTCTCGATGTGTACCTTGCGTTTCAGGAGAAAGTGAAAAAGACGAAACGCGACCTATTGAAGTTTTTAATCGAAAAGAAAGAAGAAGGCAAAAGCATTGTTGCTTACGGCGCGCCCGGCAAAGGCAACACGCTACTTAACTACTGTGCTATTCGAGAAGATTTCGTCGATTTTACGGTTGATATGAGCCCGCAAAAACAAGGCAAGTACACGCCCGGTTGCAGGCTCCCTATTTTGCACCCTGATGCGATTAAAGAGCATAAGCCAGATTACATTTTGATTTTACCGTGGAACTTAACGAAAGAAATTGTCGGTCAGAATGAAGATGTTTTTGAGTGGGGCGGCAAGTTTGTAAGACCAATTCCTGAGGTTTGTATTATAGATAAGCCGCAATAGACGTTTATATAAACGTAACAATATGTAAAAAGTAATCATTGGTCGTTAAAAATACGCTCTATGGGTATATCCTGTAGAGCGTATTTTTTTTCTAGCGTTATAAATTCACCCGTTGAGGTAAAGGTGGGTGTGGTCACTTTTGCCAAATATACATTAATTTATTTTTTCGTTGCAGTAAAATCTCACTGACTTAGATCGTAAAAGTGATTAAAACGGGTATGACCGATAGTAACGCTCTAAGCCAGCTTAAGCTTTTTAATGATAATGTCATGAGTTTTTAGTTCTAGAGAATAAGTACCGTAATATTTAACTATCACCATCGTGTAATGATTAGGCGCCGACTTATTTTTCCGGTTATATGGAAATGTTTATCGCGTTACTACTTCCTTTTTATAAGCCAAAAGTGTGACGTCTCTCCCTAAGAGATAATCAGTAATGGTCTTATACTGGAAGGGCAAAAAGCATAGGCTATGATCTTTACAGGGACGTCTGTTAGACGATTTACAAATTTACGTCACCCAGAACACCCTTCAGCGTGACTGTTTCGAAAGTCGAACGGAAAATTATTAATCAGTGGTAAATGAAATGAAAAAATTTAAGCGCAATCTGTTCATGGCAACAGTTTTATCCTGTGTTATGAACTCCGCCTACTCGGCGATCGACCTTTCGGATATACCCCTTTTCAACATCAACAACCTCGAATTTGAAGGTGGTTTCCGTCTTCCCACCGCCTCGTATGGCGACTCGAATATTACCTATTCAGAAGGCCCTCTTACCGTGGGCGCCAATGGTGACTCGATTTTTATTGTCGGGCACGCCAATCAACAAGCTATTGGCGAGTTTTCCATACCGGAATTGGTCAAAAGCATGGATGTGGCTAATTTTAATTATGCCGAAAAAATCCAAAATTTTAGCCGTGTACTAGGCCGTCCCTTCGGCGGAAACTCAGAGGGCCATGATCGTATTGGTGGCTTGGAGTACATCAATGGTGAATTGGTCGTGAACACTTGGGTGTATTACGATGGCGGTTCTAGCGCAAGAGACACCACGTTGGTGGTGAAAGACGCCGCCAACTTGTCGACTTCATCTGTAGCCGGCTATCATCGAATGTCGGCGCGTGCCCACGCCGCCGGTTGGATCTCCCCTGTACCGAGCGTATGGCAAGATGCACTCGGTGGTAGTTATATTGCGGGCGCATCAAGTGGTGAACCTATTATTAATCGGCTGAGCGTGGGGCCATCGGCGTTTACGTTTAACGCGGATGTCTTTAATACAGACTCACTGGCCGCACAAGATATTGCGCTAACCACATTGCTGGATTTCAGCTTACAAAACCCTGTAGGGTATGAAAGCGGCGATCTTAGTCGTTACCTCGAAAATGGTTCACGTGATAACTTGTTATGGACGCATCTGTCTAGAGCTAATTATGGTTTTGTGGTACCGGGCACCCGCACTTACATGACCTTAGGCTATAGCGGGGGAATGGCGTCTGGTGTGGGTTATAAAATCGATCAGGGTTCTGGGCAAGATTGCCCTGGGTACTGTGCGTACCAGTCTTCCGACTATTCGAACTACTATTGGCTTTGGGATCTGAGCGATCTAATCGAGGTAAAAGCGGGTAGGATGAATGCTCATGATGTGGAACCCTACGCGTATGGTCGTTTAGCTGACGACAGCTATGCGCACAATGGTTACAACCGTATTATTGGTGGTGCTTACGATTACGCGAATAATCGCCTCTATCTCTCTTTGGAGCGTGGCGATGCGTCGGATTATGGTTGGGCGCCCAGTATTGTGGCATTTAGCATTAAAACGCCGGCGCCACCTTTGGCACCGGCCAATGTTGAAGTTAGAGAAGGAACATAATTCTACTAGCGGCTACTGAAACTTTTGTTTAGCCGCTAAGTAATGTTCTTTTATCGATCCATCGTTAGGCGCTAATTCTAGCGCCTTTTCTAATAGCGCTAATGCTGCCGAATTATTCATCTTCAGTTTTATATACCCTGCTGTATCTAAAATAGAGGCGTTGTCGGGAGCTAGCTGAACCGCTCTTGATGCCATGATATCGGCCTCCTCTAGACGATTGTCCTGCTGATACATCCAGGCAAGGTTGTTAAGGGCGGTAACGTTATCGGGGCTGATGCGAATAACCGTTTGATAAAGCGCTTGGGGGTCGCCTGTACCCGTTTCCTGCGCGCGCATACCTTGAATAAGGATTGGGCGTATATCGTTAGGTGCAATGGCTTGCCATTGAGCTAAAAATGTATCGTTTAATGGTTTTTTCAGCGTGATGGTTAAGCGGTATAACGATTCTGCAATTCGAGCATCGGGCTCGTTACTCCACGTTAGCATTAAGCGATTAATGGCATCTTCATGTTTATTTTGGGCCGCGAGAATGTCAGCATTTAACAGTGACGCAAGCACGTTTGCTTCGAGTTTGGCGAGCGTTTGCTGAAGTGACTGTGCTGCGGCCAAGTCACCCTGTTTTAACAGAACCGCACCGAGGCTGAATGCTAGTTCAGGTGAGTTGGGGTAACGGGTGCGCCCTTCTTCCAATGTTTGTCGTGCGCCGGCCACATCCTCGAGTGTAAATTGTTGCTGGGCTTTAGAGCTAATTAAGTGTCGCTCTAGAAGCCCAATTTGTTCGGCACTGCTTGCCGGGGATATTTTAATAGCATCGATAAGCTGCGTTGCATCGTCGAAACGTTGCTTATAAATGGCATAGTCGGCTAAAAAGTCTTGGAACTGGACGCGCTGTTTATCATTGGCTGCAAGATTTTCATAAGTAGCGACCATCGTTGGCCAGTCGGTGGAGCGTTGCAATTCAGCTTTTAAAAGGCTGGATAAATACAGTTTAGAGTCGCTGTTTAGTTGAATTGTTTGCTTAAACGCTTTGCTTGCGGCGGCCCAATTTTGCTGATGTAATTCTGTGTTGCCTAGCAAGAACCACGCTTTTTCACTTTTCGGGTTTAATTGTAGCGCCGTTTGTAATTGCGCCGTGGCAGACACCAGATTATTGTCTTTAATATTCAGCGTGGCGCCCATCATCCAACCAGCTTCACTATCTTTTTGAGTGGTTTTAACTTTTGCTGCAAATTGACGCGAGGCCTCTACTTTGCCGTTACTTAAATAAAGACCAAAAATACGTAACTGTTCGTCGGCTTCGTGGAATTGATTCGCCGCTTGTTTAAGTACGCGGTTGGCGTTTTCCAGCTGATTGCTTTCAAAATAATAGGTCGCGAGAAGTTCAAAAAGAATAAAATCAGTGGCGCCAAGGGCAATGGATTTCTCCAATGCTACGGCGGCCTTTTCTTGTTTATCGGCGGCCTGAATGGCGGAAAGCCCATACAGTGACTGTAGTTGTAAGCTGTCGGGATTCGCCTGTAAGGCTTGCTCCAAAATCGTGATGGCTTCTTCTTTTTTATCCAGTTTTAATTCAGCCATCGCCGCGGCCGCACTTAAACGGGGTGCGGCAGTTTCGGGGTCAATGCTGTGCTGAAATAAATCGGACGCTTTTTCTACGTCGCCACGCTCTAAACTAACGAGGCCTAACAATGCTTCTGCGGAATCAATGTTAGGGAAATCTTGGTGGATTTTTTCCAGTAGTTCTTCTCCACGCTCAACATCGCCTGCGCGAATGGCGGCAATGGCCTCTTCCAGACGGGTTTGTACGTCTTGTAATTTCGGATTGGACTCATCCAGTAACTTTTGAAACGGTAGCGCTTCAGCAAACCGGCCTTGCTGGGTCAGTGATTTTGACAGCAAGTTAAGTATGTCGCCCTTTAGGGGGGTCATAATATCGGTTGTAGGCGCTAGGTGAAGCGCTTTCATTAGGTCTAGTTCTGTTGCACTAAAATTCTGCTGCAAAAAATGCCGTTTAGCCGAGGCTAATAAAATGTCAGGTGATTCAGGAAAACGTTCAACAATTTCTTGGAAGGCAATTTCACCCTCTGCGGGGTTCCTATTGAAGGTTGCAATAACATAGGTTAGTTGAATGGTAGGGTTGTCCCGATAGCGTTCGCTAATCGTTTTGAAGAGCGCGTGGCCTTGTTCTTTTTCGCCAACCCCGAGTAATGTTTTGGCTTTAACCAGCGCATATTTTTCTGAATCATGCAATGCGGTGGGCACCAGCAGTAAGGTTTTTTGTGCCGTATGAAATTTGCCTAGCGATACAAAGCTTTCCGCGAGTAGCAGGTTCAATTCTGGATAATGTGGTGCATATTGCTCGAGTAGTGATCGGGCGGAGCGAAATTGAGCGAGCTCAATATAGATTTCAGCCAATGCGCCAATGGTTTTTGCGCCGGGAGCTTTCTTAATGGCATTTCGTGTTTCGAGCATTGCTGCGCGAAATTGCCCTTGTCGTATATACGTTTTACTGGTGGTTAGGTGCGCATCGGCAGAGCGAGCGTCTTCTTGAACGTCGTTGCTGTCGGAACAGCTTACAATCGAGACAAGTGCGCTTAAAATAAACGTTAAGGTTAGAAGGCGCGGCAGTACAAGGCGTAGAACAGGCATAGTCACAATCACTGTGTAAATTGTTACGAAAATTTTAATGACCTAAGTCTATCGACTGCATGGCTCCGATTCAATCGCGTATCGGCGTTTCCGGGCTAATGTTGAGGGGAACGGCTACGTTTACGCCTATAAAGGGTAGCGAAGCGCCTTAGCGCTTCACTTTAGAGTGTGTTGTGGTAAGGGAAGGGGTATTACGTTAGGGAGATGACATTGCTGGAGGCGAGGGTGGCGGGGCAACGCCCCTTGGCGAGATTAGGGTTTAATGGCGCAATTATTCTGAATAAACTTCAAATGTGTCGGTAGCGTTTCCACTGTTTTTAAAATGCTATTCGACAGCGTTTGTAGTTCTTTCTCAAGCGCCTGCTCGCTAAAATTATCTACCGCTGGGTGGTAACGCTTAGATTGAATGCCAAGACCTGAGAAGAGTGCGAGCCAGCTACTGGTTCTGAAAAAGTCTAAATCATCTTGCGGTACTTGAGCCGTATGTATAAAAGAGTCAATTTTCTCTTGTAAGCTCAACGGTATTGGCATTGTTCGAACATCGTCCCAGAACGCTTCACCACTGCGCTGATTACCGTAATAGTGCAAGATAATAAAATCACGGAGTCGTTCTTGTCGTGTCTTGAGTATGCTGTTGAAATTATCGGTGAGATACGGGTCGAAATCTTTGTTTGGAAAGTGGTTAATAAAGGCTTCAATTGTCGACTGAATTAAATAAATACTGGTGGATTCTAGGGGTTCGAGAAACCCGCTTGCCAAGCCGAGTGACAATACATTTTTATTCCACGTTTTTGCGCGCATGCCTGTTGTGAATTGAATGAACAGGGGGTCGGCGAGCGGTTTGCCTTCCAGGTTTGTTAATAGGTGTTGTGCCGCATGCTCGTCTTCTAAATGCTGGCTACTATAGACATACCCATTACCCACACGGTTTTGCAATGGAATGCGCCACTGCCATCCGGCTTCGCAGGCTAATGCTCGCGTGCTAGAGGGGGGTAATTGTGTTGTTGCGCAAGGCATGGCAATAGCGCGGTTACACGGCAGCCAGTGGCTCCAATCGAGGTATCCGGTGTGCAGCGTTTTTTCAATCAGTAGACCACTAAACCCTGAGCAATCAATAAATAAGTCTGCGTCGAGTGTTTCACCCGTGTCCAGTTTTAGGCTTTCTATAAAGCCATTATGGGGGTTTTGATTTACTGACGTGACGGTGGACCGCAGTACGTTAACGCCCAGCCCTACAGCGACTTTTTCTAAATATAGAGCAAATAAGCGCGCGTCAAAATGAAACGCATAATTGAATGTGGAAAGCTCAATATCTTGATGAGGTTTGGGTAACGCAAATTTTTTCGCGTAGGCCATTTGTGATGCTAGGCAATAGTTATCCAGTGCGCCAGCCTTATGGGTGGCTTTTAGTTTTATCCAATAATGATGGAAAGGAATACGGGCTATTCGTGCTCCGTACCCGGCAAAAGGGTGCATAAACGATTGGCCTTCTGAATGCCAGCCGTCGAACTCAATGGCCAATTTATAGGTAGCATTGGTCTGTTTTATAAAATCAACTTCATCTATTTTGAGGTCTTGCAGAAATTCTTTTATATACGGAACGGTGGCCTCACCGACACCGACAGTGTTAATGCTGGGAGACTCTACTAAGGTTATGTTCAGATTCTTGTTGCTGAATCTATTTGCCAGCGTACAGGCCGCCATCCAGCCAGCGGTTCCACCACCAACTATTACAATTTTTTGAATGCGGTTGTCTGACACAGAGGGCCTCTTTCTCAGTATTGTGTGCTTGGAATAGGGGGAATACCCTAGCGCAGAGCAAGCTCTACGCTAGGGTTAAACGGCTTAGAACGAGAAGTTCGCGCCTAGGGTGATGCGACGTTCAAACAAGTCGTAGTCGTGAATGTAGTCTGACCATTGCGTATACGAAATGTTGTCTTCTTCAGTCAAGTTGTTAACGGCTAGCGTGAATTGCAGCGAATCGTTTAACGTGTAGCTACCGCTCAAATCAACAAATACGGTTGAATTTAAGTACTGAGGCATGCCGTCTGCGTCGTTTGCTGGCGCCCACATCCAACCCGATGTGTCTGCTTCGTATTGCTCGCTCAAGTAGTTAGCCGCAATTCGAAATTCGAGAGCGTCGTCTTGATACCACAATACTAAGTTTGACTGGTTTTCGGCAGTGTTGTTAAACGGCGCGATATCGCCATTAGGCAGGGTTTTTTCGTCAGGGCTTTCGCTTGGCGAATAGGTGTAGTTAAACGTAACACCAGTATTGGCTAGCAAGCTTGGCAAGTTTTCGAAACTCTGCTGGTAGGAGAATTCCCAACCGGCTACGTTGCCACCTTCGCCATTGGATATAGTGCGCTCTTCTGCACCACGACGTACAACGCCGTCACTATCGGTAAGGCTTGGGTTATGCTCAACGGCGTCGTGTGTAAAGCTGTTGATATCGATGTTGAAATAACCGAGCGCAACAACAGTGGTATCACTTGGGTACCATTCGAACGCGATATTCTGCGTAGTGGCTTGCCATGGGCGAAGGTAAGGATTGCCGTTGTTCTGGCGAGAGCTTACACGCTGGAAGGTTTCAGCGCCTTCTTCTGAGGAATAATAGGTGATAGAACCGTCGCCCAAGTTGTTGAGATCTTGAAGCGAGATACGTTCATCATAGGCGAGTCGCAATTTAAACTCTTCAGTAAAATTGAAGGCCAAATTCACGCTAGGCAAAAAGTGATTGTAAGTGATATCGGTGATCTGATCGCCTAGATCAACATAGGTGGTGTGGTTGGGGTCAACACCAGCCAAAATTAACGGATTTAAGCTATTAGCATCCGTAATGTTTTGGGTAACGGTTAAGTCTGTACGTACGTAACGAACGCCTGCATTACCGGTAAGCGAAATGGTATCGGTAAGATCTTTGGCAAAATTGGCTTGCGCAAACGCAGAGGTTTTATCTTCTACAACGTTATACGAGCGATCGGGGTTGGCAATTGCTTGACCTGGGCCGTATAAGTTATCTAAGAATGAGAGGGGGTCATCAATAGCGCCTGCATCAACCATTGGCACAGAACCATTAAAGCCTTGTAGTACATCACCAAAACTCGTTACGTTAGTAATGTAGCCATCCAGAGCCGAATCTTCGAGTTGAATAACAGGCAGTGGATCGTAGGTTAAGCCTTGCGCTGTACCTGTGGTGCCGGCTTGGCCAACGGCGTAGCCAACTTCGTGGTATTTGTTGAGCAATTCTTCGCCGTCTGCATTCATAATGCCTGAAGGGGAGAAGAAGGAAACATTGTTGTGCTTGATGTTACGTGTAGAGAAACGTAAGCCAACATCAATAGAGGTTATGCCGTCTTCTTCGAATTCAAATTGGCCGTCTGCACGCAGTACGTCAAATTTGGCCGATGAATATTCGCCTTCAACCCAACCTGAATGTATGTACCAAGCTTCTTGTGCGCCCATCTTGTCTACAATACCTTGGTCAAGCGCCAACAGTACATTGTCTTCGCGCAAGGTAACGCTCATAGGGTATACAAGACCATCATCAATGGCACCGGGGTTAATATTGACCGGAGTGGCGCCTTCACTACGAGCCACGTCTTTTGGCGTAGTGATTTGAGAAAGAGTCAGATCGTTAGAGGTAGAAGAGGCGTGACCAGAAACCCAGCGAACACTACCGGTGAACATGCCGTCGTTATCATATGCAAGTTCAACATTATTGTTCGTTGCACTTGTCTCGCGGTAAATACCCTTAACACCAGCAACAAAACCGGACACCATCATATTCATGTCGGTGGCGTAAAATGGCTGTCCGCCCAAGCTACCATCGCCAGGGTTTACAATGGCAGGCTCGCCTGTAACCGCAACGTATTCATGGAAGCCTGCACGGCCGCCAATTTGGTTGCCCAAGTATAGGAAGTTGCCAGCCGATTTTTCATCCATGTCAACGTAGAAAACGTCGGCATTTAACGTAAAGGCATCGCTAATGGCGAGGTTAAAGTTATACATCAAACCTAAGCGTTCACGCTCGATTTGGTTGGAAGAGAATTCTGGGCTCTGCCAATTCATCGGGTTAATAAAATCACCGGAGGTATCACCATTGCCGTCGAGGTCGTAACACTCATCGCCTGCAGCACCAGTACAACCCCAGCTTTCGGCTACACGGTCGGTACGCAACCGACCTTGGTTGTTTAACAAGGTGGAATCACCATAAGAAACCGCTAACGATGTGGCGAGCTTATCGTCGTGGTTCCAGCTCAATAAAGCGCTTAGCTCTGGATCGGTCTCCTTTGTAACGGAACCTTGGCCAAGCTGAATGCGAGCGGAACCGGTAAGGCCTTCATCGCGGTCGAGTGCGCGGCCGGTTACCAGGTTAATATTGCCACCAATACCGCCTTCAAGCGTACTAGCGGCCTGAGATTTACTCACGTTTAAACCGGATACCATGCTAGAAGGCACATCGGTAAAGTCTAATCCGTTAGAGGTAACACTGGCTGGAAGTAAGAAATATTCACCGTTTAAGGTACCCAGTACTTCTTTCATACCACGAACAGAGACAACGCCACCTTGGCCGCCTCTACGTTCTATTTGAACACCGGTAATACGTTGCAATGAATCGGCAATAGTAACGTCTGGCAGACGACCAATGTCTTCGGCGGAAACGGCATCGACGATATTAGTCGCGTTGCGTTTTAAATCAATTGCGCGTTCCTGTGCACCACGAACACCGGTAACAATAACTTCTTCTTCAAGCCCATCTTGCGCTAGTGCGATTGAACTGCAGCTAGCGAAGGTGATTGCAGCGATGTGTGCTGCGAGTAAATTTCGGCGAAAGCTCCCAAATTTTTTCATGGGTGTACGACTCCTGTAGATTGATTGATAGCGTTTAAGATGGTCTAAGGCGATAAGACAACGACCATTCTTTTTATGGATTGGTCCAATTCGGGCCAATGTGCACACTAAGTGAAACCGGTTACATTTACAATCGAGAAAAGTGGGAAATAGTGCACTTTTTGAGGCTAAATAACGGTTTATTTTAGGGTTGAACGTTATTTGTACGATAAATGGGATGAAAGGCCTAATTGCCTCCAGAGGTGTGTTGGCTATGCTATAAATACTGAGCGGCTTTTAGCGTTACCACAGATGCAAAATGTTGGAGATTAGTCGTGGTTGTGCTGGCCTCTCAAGGCGCGTTGAGTGGCAGGTGACGTTTTGCGAGGTTTAGATGTCAAAATTTGGACATAAAAAAACCCCGCCATTTGGCGAGGTTCTATTATATGGCGCACCCGGAGAGATTCGAACTCCCGACCAAGTGGTTCGAAGCCACCTACTCTATCCAGCTGAGCTACGGGTGCAGATAGGCTGCGCATAATACCGTTACTGTGTGAATTCGTCTATGTCCGTGATCGTTTTACCTCTGCCTATTTTGCAGTTTAACCGCTATAATTCCGTCCACAAATTTTTCGGGGCTTTTGAGCGTAATTATTCAAGGTGATCAATATGAAAATGATAAAAATGGCCGTTTTTGGTTTGGTGTTATTAACGGCGAGTGTTTGGGCGGCCGATTCGGGTGTGGCTGAGCGCATTAAGCCTGTAGGCGATATCTGTATGGCAGGCGACGATTGCGCGGCAACCGTTAAACCGGTTGTCGCAGAAGGTACGGCCCGTTCGGGTGAAGATATTTATAAAAAGTGTGTAGCTTGTCATGCAACCGGCGCTGCTGGTGCACCAAAACTTGGCGATGTTGCTGCTTGGGCGCCACGTATTGGTAAAGGTATGGACGTGTTGTACGCCAGCGCGATCAAAGGTTTCAACGGTATGCCCGCAAAAGGCTTGTGCTTTGACTGTTCAGATGACGAGTTAAAAGCGACTGTAGACTACATGGTAGAAAAATCTAAGTAAGTGTTAACGTGTGTATCTAAACCCGCGCCGCTCTAAGTGGCGCGGGTTTTTTTTGCCTGTAAATTGCGGCGAATAGCGGTATGTGCCGTGAGGTTTAGTCGAACAGTTTTTTGATAGACGAGAAAGTTTCTGCACCTTTCTTCTCGAGTTGTTCTTTTGATACGGGCGCAAAGCCTTCTCGTTCAATATCTTCGTCGGGTAGCTCGGCTAAAAAGCGGCTGGCCAACGTATCGACTTTTTCGCCAAATTGCTTACGGGTTGCGGCCAGCGACATAGTGAGTGTTTTTTGTGCACGGGTAATGCCGACATAGGTAAGGCGGCGTTCTTCCTCGATATTGTTTTCTTCAATGCTGTTACGGTGGGGAAGCAACTCTTCTTCCATTCCTATCAGGTATACGTGTGGAAACTCCAAGCCTTTGGAGGCGTGAAGTGTCATTAATTGCACGCGATCGGTTACATCTTCTTCCTCTTGGCGATCGAGTAAATCTTGGAGCATTAGCCGAGACACCGCTTGGTTAACACGCTCTTCGTTAGAAGCCGTTTCGTCTTCGTGTTTTTCGAGCGAATTGCGAATGGAGTCGATAAGTGTCCATACGTTATCCATACGTTTCTCGGCTACGGTAGGTGAGCTGGTGTTTTGGTATAGCCAGCCTTCATAGTCGATGTCTTCTACCATCTCCCGTATAGCAGCAACGGGCTCATTATTGTGGCAGTTATCGCGTACACGGCTGAGCCAGAGCGAAAATTCGCGCAGTCGCTCTAAGCCTTTTTTGGGGAGTACGGTTTGTAGGCCCACCTCGTCGCAAGCGGCCAGTAAACTGACTTCACGATCGGTCGCATAATGTGCGAGGGCCTCAAGTGTACCGGTGCCAATATGCCGACGAGGGGTATTGATAATACGTAAAAAGGCATTGTCGTCGGTTGGGTTTACCAGCAGGCGTAGGTAGCCCATCACATCCTTAATCTCGGCGCGCGCAAAAAAACTGGTGCCGCCGCTAATGTTGTACGGAATTTGGTGATGCTGCAATTTAAGCTCAAGCAGTCGCGACTGATGATTGCCACGATAGAGCACGGCGAAGTCACGGAACTTACATTGCCGACGCAACCGCTGCGTAATAATCTCCGTTGCTACCCGCTCAGATTCGGCGTCTTCTGTTGAACAACGTAATAGGCGCAGTGGTTCGCCCATACCCAGATCACTCCACAACGTTTTGTCGAAGTCGTGGGGGTTGTGGGCAATCAGTTCGTTAGCAACTTTTAATATACGTGCGGTTGAACGGTAGTTTTGCTCAAGCTTGATAACTTCCAATGTGGGGAAGTCTTCTTTCAATAAACTGAGGTTTTCGGGGCGTGCGCCGCGCCATGCGTAAATAGACTGATCGTCATCGCCTACCACGGTGAGCGCTCCACGGTCACCGATTAGCTGTTTAACGAGTTGGTATTGGCTGGAATTGGTATCTTGGTATTCGTCCACCAACAGGTAGCGGATACGTTGCTGCCAGCGGCCGAGCGCCTCGGCATTGGTGGCAAAGAGTTGTGAGGGAAGGCGGATCAAATCGTCGAAATCAACGGCATTATAAGCGCGTAGTGCTTTGTTATAGCGTTCGTATATCAGCGCCCAAGTTTGTTCTCCGGAGCTTTGCGCGTGTTCCAACGCCTGCTGTGGCTCAACTAGGCCGCTTTTCCAGTTCGATATTTGGTTCTGTACGCTTTGCACGAGGTCGGTATCCATATCACCGTCCTTCAGCATAATTTCTTTCAGTAACGAGCCGGCATCTTCAGCATCAAAAATGGTAAAGCCCGATTTATAACCAAGATGTTTTAGCTCTCGGCGGATAATATTCAAGCCAAGGTTGTGAAACGTAGAAACGGTTAAGCCCCGTGCAGCGGCGCCATTCACCAATTTACTCACACGCTCTTTCATCTCGCGAGCGGCTTTATTGGTAAATGTAACGGCGGCAATATGGCGCGCGGGCATATCGCATTGCTGTATGAGATAGGCAATTTTGCGGGTGATAACGCTGGTCTTACCGCTACCTGCGCCAGCCAGTACAAGGCATGGGCCGTCGATATAGTGTACGGCGATATGTTGACGCGGGTTAAGTTTGTTTGCCACGCTAACCTCGGTAGCCATGAATGGTCGGCTATTCTAGCGTGTATAAGCGTTGGGTCTAGAAGAAAACGGTTTATCTTTAGAGAGACGCCTATTTAGAGTGTATAACCTTGCGCTTGGTAGGCATCAGTTTTATGACTGAACTGAGGTTGGTAAAATATTGAGGCATGAAAATCATGCAATACCGCAGTTTCCGATACCTGTTTCGGCAAGCTGTTGAAAGCCTTCCTGTAAAAAAGAGGGGGGGGGTGGTTCGGGTGTCGGTATCGTCTCGAGTAAAAAGTCACTGTTATATCCCTCCGAATTTACGCGGGTGCGGTAGACGTGATGCGCTGATCGGTAGCACGGTCTAGATTGCGGTAACCCAATGCTTCAGAAATATGCACGGTGGCAATCTGTTCGCAACCGGCCATGTCGGCCAGTGTGCGAGCGACTTTAATAATACGGTCGTACGAGCGTGCGGAGAGCTGTAACCGTGATAGCGCTGCGGCGAGCAATTGCTGCTCGGGTTCTGCTAACGCACAATGTCGGCTAAGGGCTTTACCTCTTAATTCTGCGTTGGGGCAGCCTTGCCTCGCCAGTTGAACCGCGCGTGTTTGAATTACTCGCGTGCGTATCGCTTGGCTGGTTTCGCCGTCGGGCTTTTTTTGGAGGTCGGCAATGGGAATAGAGCCAACGGCAATGTGCAGGTCTATGCGGTCTAACAGTGGGCCAGAAATCTTATCGCGGTAACGTGCAATCTGAGACGGAGTACAGCGGCACCGATCGGTTCTGTCGCCCACAAAACCACACGGGCATGGGTTCATTGCGGCAATAAGCTGGAATTTTGCAGGGTATTCTACTTGGGCATTTGCGCGCGAAATACAAATATGACCGCTTTCCAAGGGTTCGCGCAGCACTTCTAATACCGCGCGAGGAAATTCGGGTAGTTCATCAAGAAAAAGCACCCCATGATGCGCAAGCGAAATCTCGCCAGGGCGAGGGTTACTGCCACCGCCCACCAATGCAATGGCAGAGGAGGTATGGTGGGGCGAGCGGAATGGACGAGTGCGCCAACCTTCATTTACGGTTCGGCTGGCGACAGATTTAACGGCTGCAATTTGCAGCGCCTCGCGTTGCTCTAGCGGCGGCATGATAGTGGGCAGCCGCGACGCTAGCATGGATTTCCCTGTGCCGGGCGGGCCAAACAATAATAGGTTGTGACCACCGCTCGCGGCAATTTCAAGTGCTCGCCGTGCGTGCGCTTGCCCTTTTATTTCTGACATATCAAAAGGGTATTGCACGGTGACGGGAGGGGGTGCTGTTGGTGCCGTTAAAAGGTGACGCTTGTGTAAATGCGCGCACACGCTGAGTAAGTTTGGTGCGGTGAGTAGCGTGGTGGATTCGCACAATGCTATCTCGTCGCTGTTAGCCGTAGGCGCAATGATGGTGCGCTGCGAAACCCCGCAGGCAATGGCAGAAGGAATGGCGCCACGAATGCGGCGTAGATCGCCGGAAAGTGCCAGCTCCCCCATGAACTCATAGTGGTGTAATTCGTCTTTTGGGATTTGTTCCGACGCGGCCAGTATGCCAAGCGCAATAGCAAGGTCGTAGCGGCCTCCCTCTTTGGGTAAATCGGCGGGTGCAAGGTTAACCGTAATGCGCCGTTGCGGAAATTCAAAGTGGCTATTAAGTAGTGCACTGCGCACGCGGTCTTTACTTTCTTTTACAGCCGTTTCGGGTAAGCCCACAATTGTAAAGCCGGGTAAACCGTTTGAAAGATGAGTTTCGACGGTAACGAGTGGAGCTTCAATACCGAGCTGGGCGCGAGTGTAGACGACGGCGAGAGACATAATTTTCCCTGTGCGTGCAAATGGCGATTATGGTTATTTGTCGTCATTCTATAAAGCAAGGGCAC
This sequence comes from Teredinibacter purpureus, assembly GCF_014217335.1. NCBI lineage: Bacteria > Pseudomonadati > Pseudomonadota > Gammaproteobacteria > Cellvibrionales > Cellvibrionaceae > Teredinibacter > Teredinibacter purpureus. The sequence continues at coordinate 1,084,990 of NZ_CP060092.1, forward strand.
ATCTGGCTGTAAGTGATTAGCCCTTAGATGCGTGCTCTTTTTCGAATTGCGCGAGCGTTTTCTCCAGTGCATCAAGTTTTTCTCGTGTCCGTAACAACACCGCTTGTTGTGTATCGAATTCTTCACGTGTGACTAAGTTAAGTTTTTTCAGTGCCGATTCAATGATGACGCGCAGCTGAGACGCTGAGGCGTCGGTATCAGTATTGCCCGATAGGCTAGAGAACTTGTGGTTAATGTCGTTGAAGAGCTGTTTAGCAAGTTGATCGATCATGAGGGTTTAGTCGTCGCAATAATGGTTTAATAAAGAAAGATAGTGAAGCAGTGTAACGCATTTAAACCGTCAAAATGGTGGGTATTTTATGACCGTTTTGTCTAAGAGTATAGGTTCAGGCTTGTTCCATGGCTTCGTCTGCGTTAAGTTCACGTCTTCTCTTAATACTCGGGTTCTATAAAACCGTTATGACGTCTAGCTCCGCCAGTTCAGTCACTGCTGAAGAACCTTCTCCGCTGAACGACAAACAACCGTCTACCACAAGAGTGTGGGTTGCAACACTTGAGTTAACGTTAAGCGCGCGCCCCACTAAAACGGTATTAACGGGGTCTCGTCATTATGGCCCGCTGCGTGTGCAGCGACCGTTCTATCCCGAAACTAATGGTTGTTGCCATCTTTATATACTGCACCCGCCGGGTGGCATGGTGATTGGTGATGAGCTAAAAATTTCCGCAACGCTAGAGCCCAACACACACGCGCTATTAACGACGCCCTCCGCGGGTAAAATATACGGTGCAAAAGGCGCCGCACAACAACAGTGCCAAACCATCCAGTTTAAGGTTGCTAGTGGTGCGTGTTTAGAATGGTTACCGCAAGAAACCATTGTGTTCGACAGTGCAAATGGGCGCTTAAAAACGCGTATCGATTTAGAGCCCGATGCCCGCTACGCCGGATGGGATATTGTGCGACTAGGGCGAATCGCTAGCGGTGAAACGTTCGCGACCGGTGAGTGCAGACAATCTCTAGAAGTATGGCAAGCGGGTATTCCACAATTTATTGAGCGCAACACTATTCAGGCAGGCGGCGAACTTCAGCTATCGGTATGGGGATTGCAAAATAAAAATACACTCGGCACCTTCATCATGACGGTTGAGGTGGACCGAAACGTTATCGATCAATTGTATGAATCGCTTGAACTCATGCGCCCTGCTGAAAAAGAACACTGGGGTATCACTCAGAAAAACGCGTTCTTTATTGCGCGTTATCTAGGCGACGATGTGGCCTTTTGCCGAAAAGGATTCGAATATATTTGGCAGCAACTACGGCCGCTGTTTAACCAGCAAGACGCCGTAATACCGCGTATTTGGAATACTTAAATTCTGACATTAGCACAACTTTAAGGGAGATCCACAATGGAACTCAGTCCACGAGATAAAGATAAACTACTTATATTTACGGCAGCACTGGTAGCGGAAAGACGAAAAGCCAAAGGTTTAAAATTAAACTACCCAGAATCTATCGCGTTTATCTCTGCCGAGATAATGGAAGGTGCGCGCGAGGGAAAGAGCGTAGCAGAGCTTATGAGTTATGGCCGAACCCTGCTAAGCCGTGAAGATGTCATGGACGGTATTCCCGAAATGATTCACGACGTGCAAGTAGAAGCGACGTTTCCCGATGGCACAAAACTTGTCACTGTTCACGAGCCCATTGTATAAGGATCCCCTCATGATACCCGGCGAATATAATATTCAACCAGGCGAAATAGCCCTTAATGTTGGCCGTAAAACGCTTAACATTACCATTGCTAATACCGGAGACCGTCCTATTCAAGTTGGGTCTCACTACCACTTTTACGAAACCAACCCGGCGCTTCATTTTGATCGTGAACCAACAAAAGGTTTTCGTCTTAACATTGCAGCAGGCACGGCTGTGCGTTTCGAACCGGGGCAACATCGCGAAATAGAATTAGTTGAAATAGCCGGCGACAAAAAAATATTTGGTTTCCGCGGCGACGTAATGGGCAGCCTTTAACAGGGCCTATTAACCGGTACTAGGAGAATACAATGAGTAAAATAGATCGCAAAGCCTACGCGGATATGTTCGGCCCTACCGTAGGTGACCGAGTAAGATTAGGTGACACCGCCCTGTGGATTGAAGTCGAAAAAGATTTTACTCACTACGGTGAAGAAGTAAAATTTGGCGGCGGTAAAGTTATTCGCGACGGAATGGGGCAGAGCCAAGCCTCCTGTGCGGATACACCCGATACTGTTATTACCAATGCGCTAATTCTCGACCATTGGGGTATTGTTAAAGCCGACGTCGCGTTAAAAAATGGCCGCATTGTGACCATTGGCAAAGCCGGCAACCCCGATATTCAACCTAACGTGACAATTGAAATTGGCCCCGGTACAGAAATTATTGCCGGAGAAGGGCAAATATTAACGGCCGGAGCCATCGATTCGCATATTCACTTTATTTGCCCACAGCAAATAGAAGAAGCGTTAATGAGTGGCACCACTACCATGATAGGGGGTGGCACGGGCCCCGCGACCGGCACAAACGCTACCACCTGTACGCCTGGCCCGTGGCACATGCAAAAAATGCTCGAAGCGGCAGAATCGTTCTCGATGAACCTCGGGTTTTTAGGCAAGGGTAACGCAAGCTTACCAACCGCGTTAAACGAACAAATCGAAGCGGGTGCGTTAGGTTTAAAGCTCCACGAAGATTGGGGCACCACACCGGCCTCCATCGATAACTGTTTAACCGTTGCTGAAAACTACGATGTACAAGTAGCAATTCATACCGACACCTTAAACGAATCCGGTTTTGTTGAAGACACCTTGGCGGCGTTCAAGGGCCGTACCATTCACACCTACCACACCGAAGGTGCAGGTGGCGGGCATGCGCCAGACATTATCAAAGCGTGTGGCTCCGATAACGTTTTGCCATCGTCCACCAACCCAACGCGCCCTTACACCATTAACACCGTAGACGAACATTTGGATATGTTGATGGTGTGCCATCACCTAGACCCCAACATTCCAGAAGACGTTGCCTTTGCAGATTCTCGTATTCGAAAAGAAACCATTGCCGCGGAAGATATTCTGCACGACCTTGGAGCATTTTCTATGATCGCCTCCGATTCGCAAGCAATGGGCCGCGTTGGTGAAGTGATTTGCCGTACATGGCAAACTGCCCACAAAATGAAAGTGCAGCGCGGTGCCTTGCCCGAAGATAGCGCCAATAGCGATAATTTTCGAGCAAAACGTTACATTGCAAAATACACCATTAACCCCGCGCTGGCTCATGGCATTGCGCACGAAGTGGGTTCGATAGAAGTAGGAAAACTCGCCGACTTAGTGTTATGGAAACCTGCATTTTTTGGTGTAAAGCCGTCCATGATTATTAAAGGTGGTGCGATAGCGGCGGCTCCAATGGGAGACCCCAATGCGTCTATCCCAACACCGCAGCCTGTGCATTATCGCCCTATGTTTGGTGCCTATGGCAAAGCCTGCATCGGTACATCGGTTAGCTTTGTTAGCCAAGCCGCGATAGAGGCGGGAATTGCCGCGAGTTATGAATTAGAGCGTCGCTTAGTGGCGGTGAAAGCCTGCCGCAGCATTCAGAAAAAAGATATGGTGCATAACGCCTATCAGCCCGAAATGGAAGTAGACCCAGAAACCTACGAAGTGCGTGCCGATGGACAGTTATTAACCTGCGAGCCTGCAGAAGAATTACCCTTAGCGCAACGATACTTTTTGTTTTAAGTATTGCCCCGGTATTCCTCACCCACATTCACTCTAAAGAGTATTAACGGTTAAATGTTAGAAGCATACGAAATAAAAAAAGACCTCGAAGCGAATGACTTAGAGGTAGTGGTGACATACGAGGAGCGCAAAAAAAGCCGCCATAAAGTTAAAACCGCGCAAGGCATCGATTTAGGTTGGTTTCTTGAGCGGGGTCATGTACTTGAGCACGGAGAATTCCTACAGTGTAAAAGTGGAGAAGTGGTACGTGTTATTGCCGCGCAGGAATCCGTTAGTGAAGTGGTAAGTCAGAACGTATTATTGCTCACACGTGCCGCCTACCACTTGGGCAATAGGCATGTGCCGTTACAGATTGGCGAAGGTTTTTTGCGCTTTCTACACGATCACGTATTAGACGATATGGTGCGCGGTTTGGGGTTATCGGTTAGTCATGCCCACAAACCCTTCCATCCCGAAAACGGCGCCTACCACGGAAGTGGTGGCCATCATCATCACGATCATTGATGAGCAAACATACCTTATTACATCTGCTGCATTTAGTGAGCCCATCGTTACCGGTAGGGGCTTACGCCTATTCTCAAGGTCAAGAATACGCGGTGGATGCCGAGTGGCTAACCGAAACAGAGGCCTTACCCAATTGGATAGCGGGCATTCTTGCCTACAGTGTGGGGCAATTAGATTTGCCAATATTACGGCGGCTATACAACGCGTGGCAACGTAACGACATTAGTGAGGTGAATCGCTGGAACAATTTTATACGCGCAAACCGAGAAACCCATGAGCTACTCTTGGAAGACGAACAACTGGGCAAGGCACTTAAGCGTTTATTGTGCTCGCTGAATATAACGGCCGCACAAACACCGCTAGAAAGCCCAAGTAGCTTCGTAACACAGTTTGCTTTGGCCGGCGTGCAGTGGAAAATTGAACTCGATGATTTAGCACAAGGGTTTATGTGGAGTTGGTTAGAAAATCAAATTGCGGCAGCCACCAAATCTGTACCGCTGGGGCAAACCCATGCACAACAACTGTTAATGACACTGATGGAACCCATTCCATCAGTGTGTGAAAAAGCCAAACACCTTAGTGACGAAGAGCTGGGTGTGGGGCTACCGGCATTAGCCATTGCGTCTTCTCGACACGAACGGCAGTATTCGCGATTATTTAGATCGTAAAGTGCTTTACGTTAACCAAAACATTAGAAGTAGTATTTATGACACTTAAAAAACCTGCATTAAGACTCGGTATTGGCGGCCCAGTAGGGTCCGGAAAAACTGCCCTTGTTAAAGCCCTGTGCGCCGAACTAAAAAATCGTTACGACCTCGCGGTAATTACCAACGATATCTACACCCGTGAAGATGCCGAATTTCTGTTGCGTCATAACGTCTTAGAACAGGAACGTATTATGGGGGTCGAAACGGGTGGTTGCCCGCATACCGCTATTCGAGAAGATGCGTCAATGAATTTATCGGCTGTTGCCGAATTGCAGGAAAAGTTTCCTGCATTAGATGTGATACTAATTGAAAGTGGTGGTGATAATTTAGCGGCCACATTTAGCCCAGAGCTATCCGACCTTACGCTGTATGTTATAGACGTTTCTGCGGGCGACAAAATCCCACGAAAAGGAGGGCCCGGTATTACAAAATCGGATCTACTGATTATCAATAAAATAGACCTTGCTCCAATGGTTGGCGCAGACCTTAGCGTAATGGACCGCGACGCGAAAAAAATGCGTGGCGAAAAACCGTTTGTATTTTCGAACCTTAAAGACAATACCGGCCTTAGCACCATTATTGCCTTTATCGAACAACAAGGCATGTTAAACCCTTAGTAAGGTATTGACAGGACAGGCTTATGGATACCACCGCACTTACAAGTTTCCTTATGATGGGGCTCGCGCTCGGCGTTGTACACGCGTTCGACCCGGATCATGTTGCGGCGGTGGGCGGCCTAACCTCGAGTGAAAACCAACGCTCATGCTCCACTGCGCCGCGCTCACGTTTAGCAACCTTTCGGTTTGGTTTGCATTGGTCACTTGGGCACGGCTTCGCGCTGCTACTGGTTTCGTTACTGGTCTTGCTAGCGGGTAGTGCGATACCCGTTAACTTAAGTGAGTTTGCAGAACGCGCTGTGGCTTACGCGTTAATCTTGATTGGATTATTTGCCTTTCGCCGATTATTTTTTGGCGAGAAAAAAGAAAAAAATAAACCGCTAAGCACGTTAGGTGCGCCCTTTGTAGGGTTACTTCATGGTACTGCCGGCTCAGCACCGTTATTAGCGTTACTACCATTAGCCGAGTTGGCACAGCCAGCAATGGGCATTATATACGTGTTATTTTTTAGTGCAGGCGTGGCCATGGCCATGACCGCTCTAAGCGGCGTATTTGCACATTCAATGCGCATAGCCGTGCGTTGCGACTGGCCACTGCATGCACTTTTTCAGGGATTCGTGGCGGCATTTTCCTTGTTTTTGGGTCTGTACCTCGTTTTCTTTCCTACCTAGCACATCACACGCACCATTATGGTGTAAACCTTTCTGGCCTCTAAAAAAACTGCATCCATTTGGTGCCGGTTTGCGCGCCTGCTTGACGTGTTAATCAGTGCGTAGAATTGTCCGTGAAATAATATCCTTATAATTCAATAGGTTGAACTCCTCGTCCAGCTTGTTTTGGCGCGTTTAATTAAGTTGGCGTTATTTCTGCATTCAGTCCCTTCGCATAAAGGGTAAGAGTTAAACCTACAACAAGAACTCTGCGGAGGAGACACAGATGAATAAGTTCATGAAAAAAACCGGTATGGCCTTGGGGGCCGCTGCATTAACGTTAAGCGCATATACCGCGCAGGCAGCAGACACAATTAAAGTGGGTGTCTTGCATTCGCTTTCGGGCACCATGGCTATTAGTGAAACCACGTTAAAAGATACTGTTTTAATGATGATAGAAGCACAAAACGCTAAAGGCGGTTTACTAGGTAAAAAGCTAGAAGCGGTTGTTGTGGATCCAGCGTCAAATTGGCCACTGTTTGCAGAGAAAACAAAAGAGCTACTAGAAAAAGAAAAAGTAGATGTAATTTTTGGATGTTGGACATCGGTATCGCGTAAATCTGTATTACCCGTTATCGAAGAATTGAATGGTTTACTCTTTTACCCTGTGCAGTACGAAGGTGAAGAATCGTCACGAAATGTATTCTACACGGGCGCTGCGCCCAACCAACAGGCCATTCCTGCGGTGGACTACTTAATGAGTAAAGACGGCGGTGCGGTAAAGCGCTGGGTACTCGAAGGTACGGATTATGTTTACCCTCGTACAACGAATAAAATTCTAGAGCAGTACCTGCTAAGTAAAGGTGTTGCCGCTGATGATATTTCAATTAACTACACACCGTTTGGTCATTCCGATTGGCAAACACGCGTGTCCGAAATTAAGAAATTTGGCTCAGCAGGCAAGAAAACAGCGGTTGTATCCACCATCAACGGTGACGCAAACGTACCTTTCTACAAAGAGCTGGGTAATGCCGGTATATCCGCAGAAGATATTCCTGTTGTAGCTTTCTCCGTTGGTGAAGAAGAGTTATCAGGCTTTGACACTAAGCCATTGGTGGGTCACTTAGCCGCATGGAACTATTTCATGAGCGTTGATGATGAAGCCAACGACGCCTTCATTGAAGACTGGTTGAAATTTATCGGCGACGACAACCGTGTTACCAACGACCCTATGGAAGCAACCTACATAGGCTTTAAAGCATGGGCGAAAGCCGTTGAAAAAGCCAAAACGGTTGACGTAGACGCTGTTCGAACGGCCATGTACGGAATACAGGTTTCAAACCTAACCGGTGGTATTGCAGAAGTCTTACCGAATCATCACTTCACTAAGCCTGTACTTATTGGTGAAATCCAAGAAGATGGTCAGTTTGAAACAGTATGGTCAACCGATACAGAAGTACCGGGTGACGCATGGACAGACTACCTTCCAGAAAGCGCCAAAATTATATCTGATTGGCAGGATTCAAAAATTAATTGTGGTAACTACAACACCGAAACTAAGAAATGTTCTGGTCAAAATTTCTAAATAATGGCCTATGAACCTAGCGCGGTTTGCTAGGTTTTCTCTACTGGCTCCCTGCCTTGAGGGCAAGGAGCCAGTATTTTGGTATCTATGCGCATGGTGCAATGCAATAGATTTCATGAGCCAAACAATTTCGCGGAAAAAAAATGAAAACTAAAACCATAACCGCCTATTTGTTGTTTGCTTCAGTTTTAATCTTTGGAAACTCCACTTTTGCCGTTACGGCCGAAAGCCCAGTATCTGAAGTATTACCCGAAGTCCAAGAACAACACCCTACATACGATGCTTTACTTGGTGATCTAAATGCGAAGTCATTTAAAGCAAAAATAAACGTCGTTGAACAGCTCTCTACCATTCGTGACCCTCGCGTTCTACCAACGTTAAAGCTAATGCTCGACGGCGCACTCTATTACCGCAAAAGCGACAAAATGATTGTGACAGTCGAGAAAGTCGACGGCGGTCTCGCATTAACGAGCGTGTTAACACAAGAACCTATTGGCACAGTGGGAAAGCGCGACGCTAAAAAAATTACGATTAATAATCAATTGCGTAATACCCTGCGTACAGCAGTGGCAATTTTAGAGCTGAGTGCCGAAGACCGCGCTATGCGGCTAGCATCCGCCCGCAATTTAATAAAATCTCCAGACGATAACCTTCGTTCATTTCTCGCCGAAGCCGCTAAAAAAGAAACCAGCGAAGGCGTTAGGCATTTATTACACGTTGCCATTGCACGCATTGACATAAAATCAGACGACCGAGCGCTACGCTTAGCTGCTGTTGAAAAACTGGGTACAGCTGTAGAGCCAGAAGCGGTCTCAGTATTAAGGCAATTGGTTGAAAAAAACGACGCGGGGGAGTATTTAGAAACCGATAGCGGCCTAGTGGCAATAGCAGAACAAAAATTAAAAGTTGTGGAGACCAAACTTGGCGTCTACAAATTCACCGAAAATTTATTATTCGGGCTAAGTCTGGGTTCAGTCTTATTGCTCGCTGCCATTGGCTTAGCGATAACCTTTGGAGTGATGGGTGTGATCAATATGGCGCACGGCGAAATGATAATGCTCGGCGCCTACACCACCTTTGCAATACAGCAACTATTCCCAGAACTTATACACATATCCTTATTGCTGGCGATACCGGCGGCCTTTTTAGTCTCTGGAAGCGTCGGAGTACTAATTGAGCGGTTAGTCATTCGTCACCTGTATGGTCGGCCGTTAGATACGCTGCTAGCAACGTTCGGAATTAGCTTAGTGTTACAGCAAGCCGTGCGAACGTACCGTGCCAATAATGTGCCCGTGATTACGCCAGAGTGGTTGAGTGGCTCTTGGATGATTAACGGCGCAATGTCCGTTACGGTTAACCGAATTTATATCTTACTGTTCGCGCTTTTTGTACTGGGAATGCTGGCCTTATTACTGCGTAAAACCCTCGTGGGTTTGCAAATGCGGGCCGTTACGCAAAACAGGGCAATGGCAAACTCAATGGGCATTCGCTCAAACTGGGTAGACGCCCTAACGTTCGGGCTAGGCTCGGGTATTGCGGGTATCGCCGGTGTAGCGTTAAGCCAAATTACAAATGTTGGCCCGAACCTAGGGCAAAGCTATATTATCGATTCGTTTATGGTTGTTGTTTTTGGCGGTGTGGGTAACTTAATGGGTACCTTTATAGGCGCCATGAGTTTAGGTGTAGCGAATAAATTTTTAGAGCCTGTAACGGGCGCGGTAATCGGCAAAATTATAGTGCTGGTTTTTATTATTTTATTTATTCAATGGAGACCAAGAGGGCTATTTGCCCTTAAAGGTCGCTTTGTGGAGGATTGATTATGTTGAAACATTCCATTCTCTACACCTTAATCATGAACGACAAAGTCGGCCGCTACCTACTCGCCGCAATAGTGGCAATGGCCATTGTTGTGCCTATTCTAAATTTAGTTATGCCGGAAGGTTCGTTTTTTCACGTACCCACCTATACCGTTAGCCTACTTGGAAAATATTTATGCTACGCGTTATTAGCACTAGCACTCGATTTGGTGTGGGGCTATTGCGGCATTCTTAGCTTAGGCCACGGCGCATTTTTTGCGTTAGGTGGCTATGCCATGGGCATGTACCTTATGCGCCAAATTGGCGACCGTGGCGTGTACGGTAACCCGCTACTGCCCGATTTTATGGTGTTCTTAAACTGGGAAGAATTACCGTGGTTTTGGCAAGGGTTCGATAGCTTTGGCTTTGCCATGGTAATGGTGCTTTTTGTACCCGGTTTGCTTGCGTTTGTTTTTGGCTGGTTAGCTTTCCGCTCGCGAGTAACCGGTGTTTACCTATCAATCATTACGCAAGCGCTTACGTACGCTTTGTGGCAGGCGTTCCTACTTAACGACTTCGGTTTCGGAGGCAACAATGGCTTTACCGATTTCAAAGAAATTGTAAGCTTTGACGTTCAGTCCGATGGCACTCGTATTGTGTTGTTTATGTTATCGGCATTTTTCGTAGTCGCGGCGTATCTCCTTAGCCGGTATATCACAACCTCTAAGTTTGGTCGGGTGTTAGTGTCCATTCGTGACGCCGAAAGCCGGTCGCGGTTTTTAGGCTATCGCGTTGAGCACTACAAACTGTTTGTGTTCATTATCTCGGCCATGTTAGCGGGCATTGCCGGCGCACTATTTGTACCGCAAGTGGGCATTATCAATCCAGGCGAATTTCACCCGCTAAACTCTATCGAAATTGTTATTTGGGTTGCCTTGGGTGGCAGGGGAACGCTCTACGGCGCCATTATTGGAGCGTTAGCGGTTAACTACGCAAAAACGTATTTTACCGGCGCCTTCCCAGAAATTTGGCTCTTTATGTTAGGTGGTTTGTTCGTAATTGCGACAACCTATTTACCGCGCGGTATTGTGGGTGTAGCCGAAGATTTAATTGCAAAACATCGTGGTAGAAAAACAACGGCAGAGCCTAAGCCGAGAGACGACAACGACACACCCATTTCGGAGGGTAAAGCATGAGTAAAATTGATTTACCTAACAATGCGTCGCCGAAAATACGCAGTATTTTATACTTAAACGGTGTAACGAAATCGTTTGACGGTTTTAAAGCGATTAATAATTTATCCATCGATATTGCACCCGGTGAATTACGGGCCATTATCGGCCCGAACGGAGCGGGTAAAAGTACCATGATGGATATTATCACTGGCAAAACGAAACCTGATGAAGGTGAGGTACGCTTTAAAGATAATATCGATCTCACCCGCTATGACGAAGCCGATATTGCCAATATGGGCATAGGCCGAAAATTTCAAAAGCCCACCGTAATCGAAAGTCTAAGCGTATGGGATAACCTAGAACTTGCGTTAGCGGGCAATCGAGGCATTTGGCAAACGCTTTTTAATACCCTAAAGCCAGAGCAAGCAGATCGTATTGAAGAGGTTATGGTACTAATTGGGCTAGCCGAAAAAAAATACGATGATGCAGCGAATCTATCCCACGGCCAAAAGCAGTGGTTAGAAATTGGCATGCTCTTTATACAAGAGCCGGAAGTGCTACTCGTTGATGAACCTGCCGGCGGCATGACCGATTACGAAACCATGGAAACCGCCCGCCTGCTAAAAGATATCGCCAAAAGCCATTCGGTCGTTGTGGTGGAACACGATATGGATTTTGTGCGTGCGTTAGACAGTCGCGTTACCGTATTGCACGAAGGCAGTGTGTTAGCCGAAGGCAGTTTGGAAAAAGTGTCTGCTGACCCGCGTGTGATCGAAGTGTATTTGGGGCGATAACCCTTACATTTATGCGGGTACGCAATGCGCAAGCCGCGCGGTGTTAATCAATTTCTGTAAACGGATTTAAAGATAATCGAATAAAACGCGGCTTGCCATAGCCATCATTATTGTTGCAACTAAAGGAGAGTCTTTGCCGGCAACAATAAAATTTAACCGTAAGTGTTTGCGCGCATAACCAAACGCTTAAGGGTACATAAATGAATAGCCAGCTTGGGTGTTCGTAACGGTACCGTAGAAAAAAAGAGAATAGCCATGCTAAAGGCACAGAATATAGATTTGTTTTACGGGGCTAGCCAAGCGTTAACCGACGTTAGCTTAGAGGCAAAAAAAGGTGAGATTACCTGCATACTAGGGCGCAACGGTGTAGGTAAAAGTAGTTTAATGCAAGCCGTTACGGGGCGGCACCCCGTAAGCGACGGAAGCGTCTATTGGAATGACCAGAACATAACCCAGCTAACTGCCGCCGATCGCGCGCGATTAGGTATTGCGTATGTGCCACAAGGCCGGCAAATATTTTCACAATTAACGGTAATGGAAAATCTAAAAACAGGGTTCGCGGCACTACCGCGCTCACAACGTAAAGTGAAAGACGAAATATTTGACCTGTTTCCAGTATTGCGAAAAATGATGCGCCGCCGCGGAGGCGACCTATCGGGCGGCCAACAGCAGCAACTATCGATAGCGCGCGCACTGGTAATGCAGCCCAACCTGTTGATACTAGATGAACCCACAGAAGGCATACAGCCGTCCATTATCAAAGATATTCATAAAGTTATTACTATTTTGCGGCAGCAAGGCGAAATGGCCATTATCTTAGTGGAACAGTATTTCGAATTCGCTCGCGATCTAGGCGACAAATATTCTGTAATGGACCGTGGAGTGGTTACGCTCTCCGGCGATATCGCTACAATGAACGAACAAGATGTACGCAAATACCTAACGGTCTAACCCTCCCTTCTTACGCCCTTCCAAAAAAGCACAGTTTACGGGCTGTGTTTTTTTAAATAGATAACTCGCGAAACGACAATCGGAATAAGGAAAGTAAAGCCTCGCGTAAAATATTGGATGTAAATTCAGAGTTTGCCGTGGGTGTCAATTAAAGCTCGGCCACATCTTGTTTTTCCAGCTATTGACTATACTATCGCGTTGAGCTAAAAAATCTTCAGAAAAAGCGGGAATATCCCAAGCTGCCTTCTCAAGCTTCTTGGTATGTTGGGTGAACTTCCAGTTTATTAAAATTAAACCTATCATCACAACGGTTTCTTTAGAGCTGGCTATATCGTTGAATGCACAATAGCCAAATAATACGATTGCACCAAGACCGCCCAACATAACGGGATACACTAGTATCATTTGCCAAGTCGCAAGACGTTTAAATGCTTCTATATTCTCTGTGGTGGCAATAATGCTAACGTCAGTTAAGAATGCTTTTAATTTCATTGCTCCCCACACGGAAAAAATTATATAGATCAATACCAGTGCGAAAAATAAAATATAGAACGTAATAAGTTGCATTTATACTTCCTTGTGCCGAATTGATAATGTGTCAATAGATCCCGATAAAATGCACTACTGAATGATACCTAGTGATAAAATCGCTTAGTTAAAGAGCTTATTATGTTGGTAATAAAGTTACCGATAACTTTATGCCAGTTGCGCCAATATTTTTTGAATATGTACTTCAGTCGTATCAAGGATTTGAACACCGAGAATATCATTATCTTGTAATAGTAGCGGGAGTTCTGTATCGCCAAGAACAAGTCCTTGGATATTGTATGCACGCTTCATTTTTCCAGCAATGGCAATAATTTCTACTTTCGTTTCATCTCAAATAACACCTTTTACACGTTCTCCCATATATTTAGCGTGTATGTAGTTCTGGTCGCTCACGTCAGGCGTAACCACTTGAATGCCATGCTGAGAAAAAACTGGGTTGTAAACATTACCTTGCATTGTGAATGTAGTCCTCACTAAATCGACACAATGGAAACCATATTCTAGTACTTTTTCGCACGAGCCTTCCACTATACTTTATAGCGGTCCCCTTATGTTTTTCTACAGGCTCGTTAAGTGTAAAATAATCGGACACCCATGTTAACGGTCAAAAAGCGTGGTATTTACCACATAAGGTGATGTGTAAACTTGGTTTAGAGTACAAAGTGGTATTAGGCTTAAACGCGCCCTCAATTCACGAACTTTGACGTCGTACTGACATATATCCACGCTGTATAAATACTATTGCTATATGCCTAGATTTAGGTATATAAGTATAAATGTTGTGGAAATGCGTCTTAACGACATTGAATAAACTGTTAAGTGCAAAGGGAGTTTGTGATAATTGAAAAATATCGCTATTACAATCGGGATTCTATGCGCTTTTGTTCTATATATTGCTTCCTCGTCACCTGATGATCTAGTCATTGATCAAGAAGGAAATATAGTTGGTGCATTTAATCATGTTCGAGAAGCCGCTCAAGGAAAATCATTTTGGGAAGATCAATTAAAGTTTGCTGAGTCAGAACTCTAGTGGGAAATGGATGAACCCAGACGAATGGCACAACTTGATCGCGAGATGGATGAAATACTCGATGAAGCAGATGAATCAATGGAAGAGTTTTACCGTGATTATCCAGAAATGAGGCCTTCTAAAGCTGAGCTACAGGCTGAAGCATTAAGAGATAGGGCTGATGAAATCGAGCAAATGGAGTTAGTTAAAGAACTTGAACAAATGCGTAGAGAAAGAATCTCTGAGCTAAGAAAAATAATCCCATTAATAAGATCAAAGGCATTTTAACGTGGCGGCACTTAACAAGTGGCTGCAACCGACCGCAAAAACTGTCACTTGTTTTGCCAAAAAGCCGGCAAAACAACCGCCATTTTTTGCGGCGGCTGAGCCAGGCGTTAGGAGCAAACCATGAGCAAATATATTCTATATGTATTTTTCCTTTCTTTGAGTGGCTTTGCTTCTTGTGATGAATTGATCTGGGATGTGTTTGTGCATAAGAAGGCATTCGTCGGAACAGCGACAATAAGGAATACTGAAAGAGGGGTTCATATATCTAAAATAATGGATCGCGTTCCAAGTGGAATAATCATTAAAGGTGTCTCCGTTAATTTATACAACGAAAATCGAGAATTGCCGTTACATAGCGAGATAATTAAGTATTTGAGTTTACACTTTCCCAGCGAGCTGAAAGAAGCATTGAATGCATCAGGTAATATGCATAACCCGACTTTAGAGCCATTGAGGGAGCCGCTATCTCAGGCAATTGCAGAATCAACATCAGTTAAGCCATTGCTTACTATCTTGGCTGCCGAAGGTTACAGAGTTAAAAAGGTACACTTTGACAAACTCCGAATAATGGAGAAAAGGTTAATTCAGGCGGGGGTATATATAGCAATTGAAAAAATCTCCTAACAAGGCCAGTCAATCTGACCTCCGTAAATCGTCTTCTTTTTTGCAAAAACACGCAAAAAAGCAGCCAATTAACTCCGGCAGTTGCTGGCGGCGTTATGCAAAAGGAGTTGAGATGAGTTTTTTCGGTAAGGCCGATCAAGAATTCGATGTTAAATTCATATTTGATCACTTAAGAAATATAGGTATTTGCGTAGCTATTGCACTGTCAGCGAAATCTATATTTGAAAATCATACTAATGAACAGTTATTGGAGTTCGTTGCTTTTCCAGTGCTTACTAGTTATCTGTTGGCTATTGCATCTGGTTTGCTTCTAACGCTAAATCTAACTCAGGTCGTATATTTACTTGCGGGTAAGCTAAATAACAAATCTAGAATGTCGTGGGTGAATGCTTTGGTATTAATAATTTTTTTAGTGCCAATATACTTTGCTACATTGGCATTGTTTTGGGCCCGCTTTTTTGCATAACAATTAGCTGCACGCTGACAACCTTTGCTACGCTCATTTTGTGTATGTCGCGTAGCTCCATTATACACAAAATTCTCTCCGCAAAGGTTGTAGGTGAGCTAGGCGTTATGACTTAAGGCAACTATGAAGTATATTTTCCTTTTCTTTGTTTTTTTATCCATTAATACATTCGCGTGTATTGTTGGGCCTGTTCAGCTTAATGTTTCCGAACCCAATGGCTTTAACTTCGTTGAGAAAGAGTCTGAGTTTTACGAATCGGTCACCGAAATTAGTATTACAGCCCCATTAAAGTATAAGGGTGAACCCTTTTAGCTAGGAATCTATTCAATAAGCCTAAATGGAAAGTTGGTTGGTAAATCTATTCATTCATCAATAAATGAATCAGGTGTACCTGAATTCCTTGGGTATGTAAGCAATAAACCTGGTTTTAGCTACAGTGTTTCGTTCTTGTATGGTGAGGGTCGGTGTAAATCTTATGAGTTTACTGCTAGCAATGAAAAATAGTCATAACAAAAGTAGCCAATTGACCTCCGTAAGCTGTCTTGGTTTTTGCAATAAGACGCAAAAACACAAGCCAACTTACTCCGGCAATTGCTACTGGCGTTAGCTCTAAAGTATGGAAATAGAACTCGGAATATATGGGAAGATTATTTTTTGGTGTTTAGCGCTTTTAATATTCCTGTATGAGATTTATCAGGTTTTAAAAGGGAGAGCCTCCGATAGTTGGCGAGCACATACAGCAAAGGTCACAGACGTTCGTATCGATACACGGATAGATGATGGAGTCGAGGAGAGTAAGCCTAGTATCAAATATCATTACTCATACATGGGCTCTTCTTATAGAGGTAGTAAGATTAAGTATGGTGGTCTTTGGTCTAGTAAGTATGGCAACGCAACTACAATGCTGTCGGGTATCGTCAAGGGAAGTGATGTAACCATCTACGTCAATCCCAAACGTCCCTATCAGTCCGTTTTGTATCGCGGGTATCAAGGTAGTGCTGTCTGGTTTATTTGCTTTATGGCTGTGTTTTTCTTCATCGCAGTCCAGAGCTAACAAGGCAGTCAAATTGACGGCTATTCCGTCGCTTGTTTTGGTGGCGGCCGCTACGCTGCCACAAAAACAATCAACTACATAGCCGCAATTTACTGCGGCGTTACATTCACAAACTGGGTTGTAGAAAATTTTAAATGAAAATAGCGCTTTCACTAATTCTGATTGTGGTCAGTATTTCAGCTAGAGCTAATACGCTGGAAGACTTCTATTATCAGCTCCCCATTTTTATTTGCTATGACGATGTGTATCTTGGGTGCAGAAACGGAGAAACCATTGAGGCGTGTACAAAAGGTTTGGTGCAACACCGAGAGCCTTGCGTAAAAAACAGGAACATTGATTCGATGGAGGTTTTAACCGAGGCTATGGGTTGTATGGTGTTAAAGCACTCAGACGTCGAAACTATAGAAGAATTCGAAGCTAAGTGTAATGGAGGTATGAATATCAATATTACCAAAGCGAAGGAAAAAGTCGAAAAAGCTGATCATGACTGGGTGCTCGAATTATTAAAATGAATGTAACAAAACAATCAACCGGACTTCGCTAAGCGTGGTTCGCTTTGCTCACAATACCACGCTTAGCTTCGCTCGGTTATTGTGGCGTTACATTTCACAAGGAGTAAGAAGTGTCTTTCTTCAAAAATAGAAAACTTAAGAAAGTAGCAAGAAATAACGGAATTAACTTTGATGGCCCAATGGGGCTATCAATAAACAATAAGCTTGTAAGTGAATTCGGCTATTTGCTTAGGTATTACACAGAAGGCGAACTTGAGTCATTTACAAATCGAGGTCAAATTCATCGTGTAAAAGATCAAGTTATTTCGGCAGTGGGTCAAGATTTGACTAATCCGAAAACAAGAGAGGAAGAAGCTCTGGGGATATCTAGGGCTACCGCTGAGGCGAACCTCCGAAATCTAAAGGCAATAGTTACAGCTCTATCCAATTATCATGAGGCTGAAGTTGCCTAAAAATGTAACAAGGCAAGGCAAAATCGCCCTTCGGGCTGGACGCGCT
The DNA here is from genome assembly GCF_014217335.1 of Teredinibacter purpureus. NCBI lineage: Bacteria > Pseudomonadati > Pseudomonadota > Gammaproteobacteria > Cellvibrionales > Cellvibrionaceae > Teredinibacter > Teredinibacter purpureus. The sequence goes on from NZ_CP060092.1 coordinate 1,102,528, forward strand.
AACGCGCGCCTTTGCTTGCGGCGTTAGGTGAGAAATGAAATTTAAACAAGTTTTAACTATCATTGTTGCAATACAACTTCTCGGCTGTAAAAGCGATGGAGGTGAGGAGCGTGTTAAATGGGAGGGTCCGATAGCTGGTGATAGTAATGAGTTCAATCAAACGAAGATTGATCAATGGAAGATATTAACATTTCCAGATGGTTCGCCAAATTTTATATTAGTGAATAAGAGCAACGGCCCAACGTTTTCTTATGATTCGCTCGGTGCAAATTCTACGATCATGGTGCACCAGCCTAGTGGATCAGGGCAATCTTCGATTGATGTGATTGATCTGGACAATGACGGTATATTCGATTCAATAAAATTCTTCTCTAGCGCAGATGGAGACGAATTTGTAATGCATGAAGCAAGGCTGGTTAACGGAAATTGGGTTTTAAATGAGCACAGAAAAAAGTAATGGTGTATCACCTAACAAGGTTGTTAACCTGATGCCCCATGCTACGCTCCTTTTTGCGGTGGCTTCGCCACTCTACCGCAAAAAAAGCTCCACATGAGGCACAGGTTACAACGGCGTTAGCACTACATTATGGAACAACATACGCCATACGAAGAAAGGTCAGGTCGACAGCCAGATTTTATAGTTGAATACGAAATTGATTTGGCCAAAGAATTGAAAAACGCTAAGCCCAATCAGGGAATGAGAGTCGACTTCCTCTATGAAGGAGATGACCCTCAAATAGATGGTGTGCATATGATTTGGCCTGAAATATTAGACGATAAAGGTTGTGTCATAAAAGATACAACGCCGGGGGATATTCCTCAAAAAGGTTACGCTAATATGTGGGTGCTTAGTGAAGAGCGTCGTGAGTATCACCACAAAAGGCTTCAAATCGGAACTAAAGGCATCTGGTGGCGTGGCGGCAGAGTTGCATACGTAAAGGTGGTTCAAGTCAATGCAGTCAAGTGCTAACAAGCAGCTCAATCCGACCTCCACTACGTTGCTCGTTTTGTGCTTTTTCGCTACGCTCGCACAAAACAACCAACTTCGTTCCGGCGGCTTAGCTGGGCGTTAAGGCCCACATGCCCGAAGAATTCGAATTTCTAATTAAAGCATTATTCGTCGTCATTGGAATCGGCGGTGCTTTATATTCAGCTTACGCAACCATAATGGCAAAAATCTCATGTGGTTGGGTTCCTGTTACTGGAAAAATCACCTCTCATGAAATGGACGAGAGTAGAGATAGTGACGGTGATTCTATGTATAAAGCTAAAGTCGAATATGCTTATGAATATCGAGGTCGCAGATATAACGGAAAACGAATTGCCTTCGGGTTTTCGTCGTGGAATATTCGGTCGCTTGTATCTAAGGCTTATAGTGAAGCTATATCTGAATATCCAGCGGTGAAAGTTTACGTAAATGGAAATTCACCAAAAATATCTAGCATTTTAGTTGGCATTCGAAGCTTCCATATAGCCAACATATTGTTTTTTAATTTTTGGAATATTATTGTATACAAAGCCTTAACAAGTTTGTCCATTTGACGTTTTGGTCTACGCTCCGTTTTGGGGTGGCTTCGCCACTTTACCCCAAAACTCCACTACAACCAAAACGCAAATGACAAAGGCGTTAGAATTTTCCATAATTTAGAGGGAGCTAAAATGTTCAAACAAATCTGGAAAGGGTGGACTATAGGTGTATCAATTATTTTTACTCCACTTTTGTTAATCGTAGCTTTAGTGCAGACAGGCGCTCCAAAAAACATGATTTTTGCTGTGCCGCTAGTACCAGTTATAGCTGCTTTTCAAGGAGTATTAATAGGAGCTATTATCTGTCTAGGCCTTAAAGTATTGTCTTTTATAAAAACAAAGTAACAGCCAAAAATTCTAACAAGGCAATAAAGCAGGACAAAAAACAGTTGGTTTTGCTCCTGCGTCGCTAATTTTAACCAACTATTTTTTGCCTCTTATTGAGGCGTTATGGCTACAGGTAGAAAATGAGAGCTTTCGTTAAAGTCACATTATTACTCTCTGTCATTGTGAGCTTAATCTCTTGTTCCTCAAGTGGGGCAGTAGAAGAAAGGCAGGAGTTTTGGCTGCAAAAAATTAGTGAGTTTAAGCCCGTTGGAAAAACTCGATCAGAGCTATTTGAATGGCAGAAAACAAATGATATCCCCTTGAATTCCTTTCCGAACAAGGGTGGCGTCATTCTTGAAGTTATAGAAGGTGATGGCCTAGTATGCTCAAAATGGCATATATTGCTTTCAATCGACGTGGATTCTAATGATTTAATATCAAACTATTCAGTTACAAGTGCAGGAACATGCTTGTAGTAAACGAATTCGGCAGCCATAACAAGGCCAGTCAATCTGACCTCCGTAAACCGTCTTCTTTTTTGCAAAAAAACGCAAAAAAGCAGCCAATTCACTCCGGCAGTTGCTGGCGGCGTTAGTAGCCAAAGGAAGATCATGGAGCCTGGAAATATTCTGAAAATAGAAACGCTTGATGACGGGTGGCGAGATAAAGACTCCATTATGTTACATGCTTGTTTCCAACTACTAAGTGATTGTATAAATAAAGAAGAATTGTTGAGCGGTCATACTGACTGGGAGGCAGATGAAAAACATCGTGCGGCAAAGAGCGAAATAGAAGAGCTTTATGTTTGGTGGCAATCATACAAGGAAAGAGATATTCCAAACGATGATGGCTACGAAGAAGAAACAAAAATGTTATTACGTCTTATCAATATTAGGTGGGCGCTGTGGACATAGCTACTAACAAACATGTCAACTGGACAGTTTTTTGCTCCGGCCTTTTGCAAATTTCGCTTCGCTGCATTTTATCGCAAAAGTCCTCCACAAAAAACTGCCAGTTACATGGGCGTTATGTGTAAGGAGAGATACAATCGAGTTTAAAGTTGGCCAGCATGTCAAGTATATGCCTCCTTATAGAACAGAAAGCGAATTGCTTCAAGCAGCTGAACTTTCTGGGTTGGAGCCACGAAAAATCTATCGTGTGAAGAAAATAGACCATGAAATTCTTCATATAGAAGGTGGTGGTAAAGACCATATATCGTCATTTAAAAGTGGTGAGTTAGAGGCTAAGCTGGGAAAGGTCGATGATTCGTGGCAAGAGCAAAAAAAACGCCTAATAGATCGACATGCGAACTTTAACCATCGAAACACATAACAAGTGTAGCCACCTGACACAAATTACTACGCGCTTTTTTGTGTTTTCGCTACGCTCAATTTTACACAAAAATGCACTACGTAATTTGTGCAGGTGCTACAGGCGTTATGAGGTGAGGCTAACCGAGTGAAACGAGAAGAAATACTGCTTGTTTATGATCGAGAATGCCCCGCTTGTAACGCTTATTGCCAAGTGGTCAATATTCGTGACAGTGTAGGAGACTTACGCATAGTAGATGCACGAGAAAACAGCGAAGTTATGGACGAAATTACATCTCAAGGTCTCGACATTGATCAAGGAATGGTACTAAAGATGGGCGGGCAGCTTTACTACGGTGCAGACGCCATTCACGCCCTTGCACTCATTGGCAGCAGATCAGGGATATTCAATCGAATAAACTATTGGATGTTCAAATCAAAAACTGTCTCATCAATTCTGTATCCCATGTTAAGGTTTTTCAGAAACCTATTACTAAAAATACTGGGAAAAACAAGAATTAATAATATGAATTCTGAAGGCAATGATAAATTCTAACTGCCTCATAACAATCAAATCTTGCGGAGCAACTTACGCTACGCTTCAGTTGCCCGCAAATTTGGGCGTTAGCAATCAATCATGAATGAAGAGTATTTCAAATTTAAAGAAGGGGTTGTTTTATTAAACCTTGTCTTTGTAATTATGTTTGGATGGCTGACCCTAACTCTACTGCCATCGGCCATTGAAGATTTACGTAATTTTCAAGGTGTAGAAGATTTATATATTTCTGGATTTATTGTTGTTTTAGTTTGGTTGATTGTAAGTGAGTTTGGATACGGTCTATTGCTTTACCTTCCAAGTGGAACAGCGTTAGAGCTTCACGATAGTCATATTCGGGTTTGTACCATATTTGGATTAAAGGAGATTCCTCGCAAGGCAGTTAAGGGCTGCAAGAACCCAGTGCATCGAATGACTAGAGGGGGAAAGGCCGGACTTGTAGTAATCTCCGTGTCTCCTCAGTATAGGGTTATCGGGCCTTATGGGTTTAAAATTAATCCAAGGTTTCACGGGGCATCGGTTGTTGGAGAGGATGAGCAATCTATTGTTAAAAAAATTAGGCAGTGGCGCAAAAATAAAAATTGCTAACAAGGCAATCTTGCCTCGTTCGCTTCGCTCACTGGACCTCCGTTTCGGCGCTTCGCGCCTACACTACGGCCGCAAATTGCGGCGTTAGCTTCAAGTAGGTAGAGTCGTGGAAATTTTTATAAATATCGTGGCCTTTTCGCTTATAGGATTTTTGGGCCCATATTTGGCGAATAAATACAATAAGAAAAGATATGAAAACATCGAAAAAAGAATTTTTCGTGATCTTGGAGATAAAATTGAAATAACAACATCTCTTGGGTCTTGGCTTTCTAAGCCAAAAGTTAGGCGAGTAAAGAAAGGTAGTGTCACTAGTATCAAGCAGGCTGCAGTGGTAAGTCTATTCTTAAGCAATAAAGGAGTTATAGATTTGTTTCACGGCTGCCTATATTCTAAAGAGATAGCAGAGGAAGCAGCTAAATATTTCCCTGAGGCTGAGTTCGTAATAGTTCCTCTAAATTAGAAGTTAAGAGCATTTATTAGTGAATAACACTTTATAAATATCTTCTTGTAGGGCATGGCACATGTATTCGCGAAAGCTAACAAGGCCAGTCAGCAACGCCCACGTTGTGGGCTGGACAGCTTACACTCCGCACCTTTTGTGTTTCGCTGCGCTCATTTTACACAAAAGGCGCTCCGTGCAAGCTGCCGCTGCTGGCGGCGTTAACTGTATCTATAGAGAATATTTATGTCTGACAATTCAGAAATCCCAGCAAAGCTTTACACCCACAGTGGCGGCGAAGATGAGCCTGTTTTATTGGATGCATTTCTTAATCATGGCGGTTCAATTACTATTAAGATCAATGAAGAATCTTGGGTTGAGTTGTCACCATTGTCGGCAAAAGCATTAATCGGCAAGCTCAATGTAGCAAATAAGGATTCAGTAGCTGCATTACTGTCTACGGACGAGTAATGCGTAACACAGTTAACAAGCACATCAAAAACCGCTCCACTTCGTTTCGCTGGACGTCGCTGACGCTCCGCCTTTTATGTGGGCGTTAGGATTCAGAATCAATGAACAAGATGGTTACGATAATTTTGTTGCTATTAAGTAGCGCGAGCGTTGGTGCTGACTTTATATTGGGAAGGTACGAAGCTGTATTTGAAACGAGTTATGGAGTGGATATACTTTTTGAGCCAAATGGAAAATGCATTGCTAGGCAAATTCTTTATCCTGAACAGGAGGGCGAAACCACTGAAATTTCTGAACGCCTATGTAGTTGGAAATTCAATAGTGGAATCGTAACTGTCATATCGGATAAAGGTAGCGTTAGCAATTATCAATTTTTACCTAATCTTTCTGAGTTGCCACACGGTGGTGACGAATTTAAGCCTGGCATTATCCCGCTAAGCGGAAGGTATATAGTGCAAGAGGCATACATGTGGAAGTTAAAGTGAGACATCCTAACAAATGTAGGCAAGCGACAAATACTGCGTCGCTCCGCTTGTGTAAGGGCTTCGCCCATTTTACACAAACTACACAACACAGTATTTGCGCCTGCTACAGGCGTTAGAGGGCAGGCATAGCTATGCGTATTTTTTTAATTTTTAGTATGCTTATTTCTGGTTATAGCTTTAGCTGTGATAATGCAACCGAAACGTATTACACGTGGGCGAACTTGAAAGTCTTTCCAGAGACGGTTTCTAGCCCCATTACTAAGGCTGAAGCCGAGAACAAAGAGTTAAAAGGTGAGGCTTATTACATACAGCTTGTTTGTGACTCAGGTGACTTGTTAATGCTTACCAAAAGGCTAAATGGTGCGGTGTTTTTCCAGATAGATTACCTCGATAATGCTGAGGGGATCTATGGAAAGATTACAACAAACTCAAATGGAGGTACTACGAAGTATGTACACAGGTGAAGCCTCTAACAATACGTGCCAGCTGACATTTTGGTCGGCGCTTCGTTTTGTGTATGGCTCCGCCATTTTACACAAAACTACACACCAACCAAAATGCAGCTGCACTCTGCGTTAAATAGCTCGGCAACATACTATTTATACGGCGTGAAGATTTCAGTTTTAAACTTACATTTTTAGCTGTGTAGTGGTTTTAAATATAATGCTAGTTTCATAACGAAACAGTTCGTTTAGCTCTACCAGCATTAAACCGTGCAAACCACTCTAAAAGTCTGTTTTAGTATTTTAAGTTTTACTGGTTGCAAGCATATTTTAGTAACTCGTAAAAAGTGTTATTTTCGAGCGGGTAGTTTTAATGAAGAAAAAAGCAGAGCGGGGTAGTGGTGTAAAGTTTACCGGTCGTTCTTCTTAGGGTTTTCAGGTTTAGCGTTTACGGGTGTTCATGTAGCGTTGTTCGCCACTTTGGTAGCAAAGCTCCATTTGCGTTCCGCAACGCAGTGTTGGTGTTGTTTGGTGTATCGCCATTTAACAAGGCCATCATGCTGCGCCAGCAAGCTGGCTGGACAAATTTTCCGTTGTTTGTTTTGTGCTTTAACGCTACGCTAGCACAAAAAAACAACTCCAAATTTGCCGCATATGGCGGCGTTAAAGGCTGTTCGTGGTTTTAGGGTTTTCCACCAACGAGTTAGCAGTGATCGTCCGCCTCTTTCAGTCCGTGTGTTTAACCGGTAAAGTGGCTTGTAATAAAGACCGCGTCAACGTGGCACCAATGGAGGGTTTAGCGTGTTGTATCCATCTCAATCCATCCGTTCCCTGTGTTCCGTTTTGTCGTCAACTAATAATCAAGGGCAGTGCTTCGCATTTGTTTGTGCCGGGCTAAGTCCAGCACAATTAGCTAATACAGTGCTGCCCTTAACAAGTTTAGCCATGCGACGCCCAAAAGGCGGGCGCACATGCTAAAGGCGTTAGGCTTCCCTATGATGCAGAAGACATTACCAGTAATTTTAATAATTATAAATTTAGTCTACGCACCGTTTCTATTTCTACTAGTCTGGGGAGGGATGCCCCGATGGTACGCGCAAATGTATGGTGTTGGGGTAATAATCCTTGGATGCCTATTTGTAGCGGGTTACAAATTGAAACTAAAAAATAGAGGCATCTTACTGCTATGCTGCATGCTGGCAATGCTTTTAACGCACACTAAATCCGGTCTAGTATTTGGTGTTGTAATTCCCAGTGTCACAATTGTTTATGCCTTGTTAGTGTCACTTGCACCTTCTCGTTACCCTTACTTATTTTGGTTCGCTTGTGGTACGGTTGGGTCGTATATCTGGCTTCAGAGCGCCAATAATTTTTGCAATTATCTCGTTTTGTACATGTATTCGTTTTTTTCAACAGAAACTGATCAAGTACTAAGCTTTATAAGGCCAATAGATCTTGAACTTATCGCTTTATCCTTGGTTGTGGTTGGCCCACAGATCGTTAGTATAGTAGTTCTACGGTTTTTGCAGACTCGCGGCCTAACAAATAAAGCCAGCAGGACGCCGCAAGCGGCGCCTCTGCTTTAGGCGTTACTTGTCTATTAAAAAAAGTTTGGTGTGTAGTTAAGTTTCAGTAGGGTATTCCTAAATTCGTTACCCTCCATCAAGTTTAGGTAAGCCACCTTTGGTCGCTTACAACGTGCTTCGTAAAAGGTAGATTTGGTAATCCGGTAAAGCTTCGTTGCAAAAAAACGCAACCAAGCTTTACCTAGCAAAGGGAGTTTGCGGCTTATTCCTCCCGTTTGTTCCTTTCTGTTGGTTGCCATAATCACTTGTTGTTTTGGGTCAATTTTATGCCTTCTGTTTTGGCTATCCCACGGTTATAGTTGGGTCTAACCAAAGCTTCAAGCTTTTTAAAAAAATACAGAAATTGGCGTAGCAGCGTAGTTAAAAGTGAGTAGGTGTTTGGTACAAGTAACAAATCGCTGCACACGGACGCATATTGCTACGCTCGTTTTTATGTATGTCGCGGTGCTCCATTTTACATAAAAACGCTCTCCGCAATATGCGCCGGTGAGCTCGGCGTTATATTTCGGGAGTGGCGAATACTTGGAAGACATAAAATTTATTATATTTGGTTTGGTGTTCTTCCTTGTAGGAGGTGCCTTCGAATATTTTAGGCGTAATAAGCCATGTGAGAAGTGTGGCGGGAAGATGAAAGTTGTTGGCGTAAAAGATCCGCTAGGTAAGAATATTACAAAGACGACTACAATTGGGATTTCGCTGGGGTTCCCACATGATAAATTAGTCAAATTAAAGTGCAATAAATGTGGTCAAATCAAGAATGAAAAATGGAAGTCATAGTTAGCAATATTTTAAGAGTTAAATATAACAAATCCAGCCAAGCTCAGCCACTGCGTGGCTTGGACTTCCGTTACGGCGCTTCGCGCCTTCACTCCAGCCCTTGCTGGCGACGTTACTTGTCTATTAAAAAAAGTTTGGTGTGTAGTTAAGTTTCAGTAGGGTGTTCCTAAATTCGTTACCCTCCATCAAGTTTAGGTAAGCCACCTTTGGTCGCTTACAACGTGCTTCGTAAAAGGTAGATTTGGTAATCCGGTAAAGCTTCGTTGCAAAAAGCGCAACCAAGCTTTACCTGGCAAAGGGAGTTTGCGGCTTATTCCTCCCGGTTGTTCCTTTCTGTTGGTTGCCATAATCACTTGTTGTTTTGGGTCAATTTTATGCCTTCTGTTTTGGCTATCCCACGGTTATAGTTGGGTCTAACCAAAGCTTCAGGCTTTTTAAAAAAATACAGCAATTGGCGTAGCAGCGTAGTTAAAAGTGAGTAGGTGTTTGGTACAAGTAACAAATCGCTGCACACGGACGCATATTGCTACGCTCGTTTTTATGTATGTCGCGGTGCTCCATTTTACATAAAAACGCTCTCCGCAATATGCGCCGGTGAGCTCGGCGTTAAGTTCCATCAAGAGAATGTCATGAGATTAAAAGTTGGATGGCTATTGTTGGCAACTGGAATTGTTGCAGGGCTGTACTTTCTCGGCTTGGCTCTCTACTTTTATGGACTGTATTTATCTCAGCCAGATAATCCAGCGAGACATGAGTATTTGATGGGAGTGGCAATTGGTAGCATGTTTGCTTGCCCCTCTTGGGTTGGAGCTTCCATTGGGGGGTATTTACTTCAAGATAAGCTACATAAATCAATTCGTCTTGGTAGCTACATAGTTTGCTTTATTTCTTCGCTAGTATTTCTGTATTATTTGGTGTTTGGCTAGTATGCGTTCAGAACTTAACAAAACAATCAACCGGACTTCGCTAAGCGTGGTTCGCTTTGCTCACAATACAACGCTTAGCTACGCTCGGTTATTGTGGCGTTATGAGCCGCCAAATTTTGAGAGTACGTCCATATTTTTGTGGAGAATACGAATAATTTGAATGCTGCCTTGGGTCGCTATGCGATAAAAAATTATATGACTACCCTGAGGAAATCTTTGGTAATTTTCTTTTATATGGTTACAGTTATTGCCTATTTCGGGGGTATTAGAAAGCACATGAAATGTATCATCAAATTGCTTAATGTAAATGTAGCGTTGCTCTCGTCCCCAGCGCTTTTCAGTAAATTTAGCTATAGATTTCAAATCAGTTTTAGCACGTCGTGTTAAAGTAAATGCGCTCATATATGACTTTCAGCATCAAGTTCACGCATGAGGCTGTCATAGCTATAGTCAGCTGTACCGCTTTCTTCTCCGTCAGCCAGCATTTGGCGCAATACATCAAGTTTGCTCTCCTTATCTTCAAGCACCCTCAAACCTGCACGTATAACCTCGCTTGCAGAGCCATAGCGGCCACTTTGAATTTGATGAGAAATAAAGCCGTCAAAGTGTTCGCCTAACGTCATACTTGTGTTTTTAGCCATGATTCACCTCCGGAATACCAATATATACCTAATTATGGTATAAAAGTCATAACAAGTCAAAGCACGCGGACGTGGCAAAGCTGTCACCTTTTGTGCAAAAACACGCACAAAAGGTGACAGCTTTGTCACGCCGGTGTTTGAGGCGTTATAAGTAATTGCAAATGTTTAAGAAAATTGTAAGTTTTTTTAAAAACAAAAAAATAGAGTGGTATGAGCCTGATGACCCAACTCCAAGGGAGCAGTGCCCTTGCTGTGATTACATATCGTTGCCTGAGCGTAACAACTACTTAATATGTCCGATCTGTTTTTGGGAGGATGATGGTCAGGATGTTGATGAGTTAGATATCGAGTCTGGGCCAAACCACGGCATTACATTGCGGGAAGGTAGGGAAAACTTTAAAGGGTTCGGTTCATGTGAACTGGAAATGAAGAAGCATGTTCTTCCCGAGCATCAACGAAACAGTTATGAACTTAAATCAAGAAACTTATAACAAAGCCAGTCAATCTGACCTCCGTAAATTGGCTGCTTTTTTGCAAAAACACGCAAAAAAGCAGCCAATTCACTCCGGCAGTTGCTGGCGGCGTTAGCTTAAATCGAATGAAGAAAATATTTTCAATTCTACCATTTTCAATACCTTTTTTATGTTGGGGTGCTCTGAGTGTTTGGTATTTGTATCAGGGTAATGTATTTTCAGCTTCGCTAGCATGCTTACCTTTTATCGCATTCATATTTTTTATAATTTCGCCACATAGTGGGCCTGGGAACTTTGCATTTACTAAGCAGATGGGGCCAGTGCGGGAGGAAGATGAAACTGAGAGGCAGTACCATCTTAAAATGGCTAAATGGTGGCTTTATGGTTTTACTACAGCTCCTTTATCATACTTAATGATATTTTTTTTCGAGCAATATGTTGGTTTGGTAGTTGTGTTCGCCTTGCTAGGCACCGTGTTTGGTATTGCTTGTTTATTAAAATTTGTAGGTAGTCTATACAATGCAGTACGTGCAAAAAGCTAACAAGGCCAGTCAGCATCGCCCACTGCGTGGGCTGGACAGCTTACACTCCGCGCCTTTTGTGTTTGCTGCGCTCTTAACACAAAAGGCGCTCCATGCAAGCTGCCGCTGCTGGCAACGTTAGGCACTCATAAATGATCAAGCATATTGTCTGGACACTGATAACAATATCCGCATGTGTAATTACCTTTAAGGTTACGGTTAAGGCTGATCAAGAGGTGATGTTCAGGCTGCTTTTACAGCAGTATCTACTCGATTATGAAATGCTTGTGTCTCATGAGAAAAGTCTTGAGAGCGGAGACCCTTCATCTATTAATCGAAGTACCGAGAATATGAAGAGTATGGTTATTGGAGATATGAAAATGGCCATCCCTCTATTGGAGGATGGTTTTAATCCGGATCTATCTGAACCATACATTGAGGAGGCAAAGGCTCTTATCAATAATCACAAGTGAGGTAAAGGTTAAAAGTAAAAGCCTAACAAGGCAATGCAGCACAGCCACTTCGTGGCTTGGACAGCCTAGCCGTCGCTCGTTTTGTGCATGGCTTCGCCATTAACGCACAAAACAATCAACAACTAGTCTGCCGCTGATTGCGGCGTTAGGCTTCATTGGGAATGAATCAGATATTTATCATAATAGTAGTTAGCTTCGCTTGTGTGGCGCTCTATATCTGGAGGTCGCAAATATCCCGAAGGAATGAAGCTCGCCAAAACATATATAAAGAGATTAAGCAGCAGCAACCCGAGTTTTTTAAAGCAGTCTCTGATTTAATGTTCAAGCATGATCCAATTGAGATTAACTTTGAAACAAATACAGACGAATATGATCCAGAAGCTGGAACTGTAATATCTAGGCTGCCAACGGCGAATAACGAAGATGAAGCCTTAGATATCATACATCAAGAGTTCGTTGTTTGGTTTGGTGAGGATACAGCGGGTAATCGTAATAGGTATGTCGGGTTGGCAAATGAAATTTGGGCATTGTGGCGTGAAAAAGCCTAACAAGTTTGTCAACAGGACATTTTTTGCTACGCTCCGTTTTGCGGTGGCTTCGCCACTTTACCGCAAAACTCCACTACACAAAAAATGCCTGTTACAAAGGCGTTAGTTTTTAGCGAGTAAATAGAATATATGGAATTTAAATCGAAAACCTTTCTAATATTCCTGTGGATTCTATTGTTGGTTTTTATAGGTTTGGATGTCCTGGTATATAGTGTTGTGATTATTCCCAAGCAAATAGATTTCGGAGTATTAGAGAATATAATCTATTTCATCTGGTTCGCTGGAAAATTGGGAGTAGTTGCAATGTTAATTACTAAGCGCGGTCGTACTGATCTCGGTATATACATTACGCTATCACCTATTTTTTTGGGTGGATTGTATTGCGCAACTTTTTATCCATTTACTTCTGGTGTTGGTTTTACATCCGACTCTTTTTACAATGTTGTAATTTGTGTTGTAATAGGTATATTCGGGTTTGTAACTCACCGGTGTGTTAAGCCGGTAAGTGAAAACTAACAATACGCTCAAACACCGCTCCGGCCTTCGGCCTCCACTGGACGCCCAATGCTACGCTCGTTTGTGCATTTGCTTCGCAAATTATTGCACAAACCAACTACACATTGTGCGCCGTTTAGCTCAGCGTTAGAGTTTCATTATGAAATTTATCGCGTTAATAATTTTAATATTTCCAAGCTTGGTTTTAGCCTGTTTTCCAACCGATGGAAGTGAGGTGGAGATTATCGGTACAGTAGTACCTTCTGTATATAAAACTGAAGAAATGATCGCGCACTATAGTGCCTTGGAGCTAGTAGAGCCCGAATGTTTTTCACCGGATGGTGAACTTTCAGATGAAGAAGTAAAAATTGGAAAGGTTCAACTTGTGGTTCCAGAAGGCTTTGAAGTTGAGGTGGGTGGCAAATATCGGGTAAACGGGAATGCTTTTCATGGCCATACGGGCCATCATTATACAAAAATCATATTAAGTTCTAAAAATGTACAAAAACTCTAACAAGTTGCTCCTGCTGACATTTTTTCCGTTACTTCTTTTGTGCTTAATAGCACAAAATCATCCACTCCAAAAATGCAGCAGAGCAAGGCGTTAAGTGGCATGAGCATCGAAGAGATTAAAACTGAAAATATAAATGCTATCGTGGAAGTTGGCCTTCATGAATCTTGCATGAGAGATCGTGACGGCTACTATTCTGGTGTTCGGCCAAATCATTGGATGCCTGGACGTGACTATTGCTTTATGGGTCAGCTGGACTTCATTAATACTGATCTTTTAAAACCAGGAGATACTTGCAGAGCAAATGGAAGATTTATAATTGCATCACAGGATGTTCCCGAATTTAAGCCTGGTTATTGTTGGCATATTTGTGAGGCAAACAAAATAATGGGCTATGGTAGGGTCGTTGAAATCACAGGCACTTAACAAAGCAAATCAGCATCAGTCGCTGCGCTCCTTGGACAGCCTTGCCGTCGCTTTTTTTATGCATGGCTTCGCCATTTTCGCACAAAAAAATCAACAACAAGTCTGCCGCTGTTTGCGGCGTTATGTGGCCAAGGTATGAGATATATATTTTTAGCATCAATTTTATTTTCTCAATCGGCGATAGCTTGCCTATGCAATAATGAAGTGGTTTTTTATACGGGTGCTAAGGCTATTGAAGCCAAGTATCCAGAGTATAAAATTACTCGAGAAGAGTATGAGGCCGTTGAATTAGACAAGAAGTGGATGGTTCTTAGGAAAGAGCATGTATATAAAGAAAACCCAAGAGAATATCCAAGGGCATTCATATCAAAAGAGGGCTGCAAACTTGATAAAGTATTTTGGTCTAAGTAAGCACATAACAAGTTTAGCCAGCATCGCCCCTTCGGGGCTGGACCTCCGTTTCGGCGCTTCGCGCCTACACTGCGGCCGCTGCTAAAGGCGTTAGCTCTAAAGTATGGAAATAGAACTCGGAATATATGGGAAGATTATTTTTTGGTGTTTAGCGCTTTTAATATTCCTGTATGAGATTTATCAGGTTTTAAAAGGGAGAGCCTCCGATAGTTGGCGAGCACATACAGCAAAGGTCACAGACGTTCGTATCGATACACGGATAGATGATGGAGTCGAGGAGAGTAAGCCTAGTATCAAATATCATTACTCATACATGGGCTCTTCTTATAGAGGTAGTAAGATTAAGTATGGTGGTCTTTGGTCTAGTAAGTATGGCAACGCAACTACAATGCTGTCGGGTATCGTCAAGGGAAGTGATGTAACCATCTACGTCAATCCCAAACGTCCCTATCAGTCCGTTTTGTATCGCGGGTATCAAGGTAGTGCTGTCTGGTTTATTTGCTTTATGGCTGTGTTTTTCTTCATCGCAGTCCAGAGCTAACAAGGCAGTCAAATTGACGGCTATTCCGTCGCTTGTTTTGGTGGCGGCCGCTACGCTGCCACAAAAACAATCAACTACATAGCCGCAATTTACTGCGGCGTTAGGTGCTCCATTAAATGAAGTTTTTCGCGGCTTTTATATTTGGTGTTTTAATCATTGGCTGTAGCAATAATTCAGTTGTTACGCTTGGGGGTAATGGTCATCGGATAAAAATATTGGATGATCTATCGAAATCTGAGGGAGAAATGGTAGCTTCCTTCGTTACCTCTAAGATGGAGGTTTTACGTTCTGAATATATATCGGTCGATGCAAAGGTTACTGACTTATATAGCATATCCAAATGGCACACTCCAGGCATGCAATCAGATGAAGAGAAGAAGTGCAAATACTCAGCAAACTTTTATTATGGTGGGTTTGGTAATGCTGTGTGTATCGGTGTGCATGAAGTCAATGATCAGGAAATAAAATTAAAGGTGCTTTGGAGTACTAGTTGGATATCATAAAATCACCTAACAATACGTGCCAGTCGGACAGTTTGTTCCGTGGCTTTTTTTTGCGCTGGCCGCTACGCTAGCACAAAAATACACTACACAAACTGCCGCTGCACTCTGCGTTATGTGTAGCTAATAATGAAGAAAGTTTTTATCTATAAGTTTCGCGGTACTTATTCTGGGGGGTCAGACTATGACTACCATGCACCAGTCGCAGGGCATACGCATAGCTGTTTGATCTTTATTGCTCAAGAATCCGCTGAAATTGATACATTATCAGCAAGAAATGAAATCGGCCGTTTTGGATTTGTAGATTTGGAAAGTGTTGATGGGAAGCGAATGAGCGTAGAATCACTTAATACTCAAATGTATCAAGGGTTTTCGGGTTTTTACGAAGAAGCGCTTCGCGAAGGTAGCTCTCTTGTATATTACCCCAACACATAACAAAGCTGTCATAAGGACATTTTTTGCTTCGCTTCGTTTTGGGGTGGCTTCGCCACTATACCCCAAAACTCCACTACACAAAAAATGCCTCATACAGCGGCGTTAGGTATCTATGATAAATATCCTTGAACTTCAACCAGACGATAATGAACACTATAGAAGACTGTGGCTGTCTGGAATTACAGAACATCCAGAGTTTTTCCGCATCGCCCTTGAAGATGATCCAGATCCTATAATTCCTACAAAATTTAATTCATTTAGTTTTACATTAGGAGCTTTCTTTGAAAATAACTTGGTTGGAGTGGTAAGTTTTGAGCGTGACCCTCGCTATAAATTACTTCATAAAGCACTAATTTTTCGCATGTTTGTTCATCCTACTGCTGCAGGTCAAGGTATTGGTAAAGCTCTACTTCAAAGAGTTTTATCAATTGCAGCAAAATTGCCTGAGCTAAGGTATTTGTATTTAACTGTACTTGCTTCTAATGAGCGGGCAATAGGACTTTACTCATCTTTAAATTTTAAAGAGTTTGCTCGTGAAATTGGTGGCGTTAATATAAGTGGGCACTTCATTGATGAATTACAAATGGCTCATCAGCTGGCCAATACCTAACAAGTCGTTGCAGCACCGCTCCGGCACTTCGTGCCTGCGCTGGACAGTTTTTAAGTCGCGGTTTTGTGGTTTTGCTGCGCAAAAGTGTTCCACAAAACCACAACTTAAAAACTGCCGCTGAACTCGGCGTTAGCTGAAAAATAATTATTAACCATAGGAGTAAAAAATGAAGAAAATATTTTTATTAGTAATAATGGTGTCTCTGGCTGCCTGTTCGACGATGCAGCCACCAAGATATTCGATATCTGTTGATAATGTTCAAGCTTTAAAGGAATACGAGAATGTAAGTCTTATGGTTTCGGATTTTACGCAAAGTACGCCCTTTAATTCATCTTGCCGATTGATGGGGCCAATAGAGCCTGCAGATGGCCTTACATTTCCAGAATTTATTGGTAAGGCATTCAACGACGAATTGAAGATGGCAGGTATTTACTCTGAAACAGGAACAAAAATTTCAGGCGATATCACTAAAGTAGATTTTTCATCTACTAGTGGTCTTACAAATGGTTTTTGGGATATCTCGATTGTTTTAAAGTCTTCTAATGGTAATTCCATTGCGGCTAGTAATAAATACACATTTAAAAGCGGATTTGATGCTATAACTGCATGCAATGCTACGGCAGATGCTCTATCTCCAGCTGTCCATGATCTTATTCAAAGTGCAGTAACAAATCCAGAGTTCAAAAAATTACTGTAATCAGCTAACAAGTGTATGCACACGACAAAAACTGCGTCGCTCCGCTTGTGTATGGGCTCCGCCCACTTTACACAAACTACACGCCACAGTTTTTGCGTGTGATACAGGCGTTATGGCGGGTTTAAATAATTTGTATATCGTTCCAGAATACTGTCCAATTTGAGAACTCGCAGTTTAGTAAGTGCAAACGTCGAGAAAGAACAAATAGTTTCACTCGGCACAAGAATGTAGTGAAGTGGTTACAATAAAAGCAATGGAATATGGTGAGTGTAAAACTGTTTGTTCCTTGGTTCACCGTTTAAGATTCCACTGCGAAATAAAATAGATAGTTCGCATCTTCAAGGCTCCATCAAGAAGGTGCGAATTGTTAGAATAGTGGGTTAAACTGGTTGAGTTTTTAATAGGCTAAAGTTCCGCGTTCGCTCCACAAAGAGCGCTGTAGAAAGTAAGTGCCACCCAGCCCATAACAAAACGCTGCACTCGGACGCATATTGCTACGCTCGTTTTTATGTATGTCGCTGTGCTCCATTTTACATAAAAACGCTCTCCGCAATATGCGCCGGTGAGCTCGGCGTTACATGCCTACCAGGAATAGAGATCAGTGCCAACCTTAGAAAATGGGTACGAAATAATTGATGAGTTTTTATCTCACGATCAACTCGTCTCCTTAAATAGGGAACTCTCATCTATAAACTTTCCCTCTAAGGCCGGAGGCATTAGAAATGCTGAAAAGAAATTCTCTGTAATCCGTAGTCTTGCGAACTCAGAACAATTACATAGCCAAGCAAAAATATACCTGTCAGGCGATGTGAATTTAGTTCGAGCCATACTTTTTAACAAAACGAGTGAGAGTAACTGGCTGGTAACGTGGCACCAAGATAGAACCATCGCGGTATCGGAAAGATTTGAAAAAAATAAGTGGGGGCCTTGGAGTATTAAAGATGGCGTTCAAAGTGTTCAGCCACCCGTGGAGGTTCTCAATCAAATGGTAACTTTTCGGATCCACCTTGATGACGCTAGTCAAGAAAATGGCTGCTTAAAAATTATACCCAAAAGCCATGAGCAAGGTATTCTTGATCATGGGTCAATTCAAGAATATATACAAACGCGTAGTCCAGTGATTTGTGAAGCTTCTGCTGGTTCGGCTTTGGTTATGCGGCCTCATTTACTCCACTCATCTAGTAAGGCCTCGGTTCCGTCTCAGCGTCGGGTTTTACATTTGGAGTACAGTAGCTTTAAATTACCATCTGGCGTTGCATGGGCATAAAGCATGTAACAAAACAATCAACCGGACTCCGCTAAGCGTGGTTCGCTTTGCTCACAATACCACGCTTAGCTACGCTCGGTTATTGTGGCGTTATGTGTAACAAGCAACAAGCAATAATCATCTGAGAGATGCCTAAGATATGAAACTTAAATATTTGATGTTAATAATAGTGTCAGCAGTATTAATTTCATGCACGTCAAGCTCAGGTGTAATTCCTGATGGAAAAGATTCATATCGTATAGTGCATTCAGGTGACACGGGTTTTACAAATTCCAATACATTACAAAAAAATGCTTACAAAGAGGCGGCAGAATTTTGTGCCGGTAAAGGAAAGGTAGTCGAAACTGTAAATATGGAGGCCAAGCAAGCACGTCCATTAGGTGGCTGGCCAGAAGCATCTTTACTTTTTAAGTGTGTAACAAGATCAAGTGGCACATAACAAGGCGCATCAAGCACGCCACTTCGTGGCTGGACCTCCACTGCGTCGCTTGTTTTGTGGCTTAACGCTTACGCTACCACAAAACAATCAACTACGTTCCGGCCCTTGTGCGCGGCGTTAGAAAACGGAAAAGTCTAATATGAGCAAGCAGAAGGTTACTTGTGAAAAATGCTCTAGGAAAACTCCCAGAAATATGTACAACAAATGCATATATTGTGGCGAAGCCTATAAAGAAGAATATCATTTCTCTCAAAGTGAAAAAGACGAAAAATTGGTTGAGCTTGAGGAGGCGAATGCCGCACAAGAAAGGCAGTTAGATGATTACCGAAAAAAGGAGAAGGAGAAAGAAGTGGCTCGCAGAAAAATTGCAAATACTACTCACCACAATGGTGGACTGTTTTAGTGTGATGTATAAATAAGGGAAAAATTCTAACAAGGCCAGTCAATCTGACCTCCGTAAACTGTCTTCTTTTTTGCAAAAAGACGCAAAAAAGCAGCCAATTCACTCCGGCAGTTGCTGGCGGCGTTAGGCAACCAAGTGGAATCAGAATGAATATTGGTGGAAAGTACTTTCCTTTAATGCAAACCGCAGTGATTTCACTCGCTTTTTTTCTTTCGGCTATTTTAGTGATATTGCCGGTAACTTTATTTTTAAAGGGTGTTCCCTTATCGAGCTGGTTGTTGCCTTTGGCAAAGCTGGCTTCCGTTGGCGGAATATTGAGTAGCGTAGCTATATTTATGGCATGGATGTTCTGTGAGCTCTATTCAACCAACTTAAAGCGATTTATGTCCGCTGTGATATATGCAATAGTTTGCCCTGTGGTTTTTATACTTATCCTCGGTGTTGTTTTGCTGTTGTGGCAAGGCACATTTTTAAACGGAATATCAGAGCAGAAGGGGAAAGAAAATTTACTCATTATATTTTCTGCGTTCTCACTCATTTGCTTTGGTATATATTGGTCGGGAAGCAAAAATTGCCTAACAAAGCTGTCATAGGGACATTTTTTGCTTCGCTCCGTTTTGGGGTGGCTTCGCCACTTTACTCCAAAACTCCACTACACAAAAAATGCCCCATACAGCGGCGTTAGAAATCAATATGGAAAGTTCTGTATGTCAAAAAATATAATATTCCTACTCGTTGCAGCTCTAGTGGTGTCAGCTGTATCAGCCATTATTTTGGGGCAGAATATATCAGGTGCTGCGGGCATTGGCTTTGTAGTTGGAATGGCCGCTGGAACCGTTGGAATCGCAGTTTTACTTGCATTTATTCCGGCTGGCATTTATTGGATGTTTAAACGTAAACGTATGCCTGGTCTAAATATTTACGTATGGGTACTTTGGGGCCTTATTGCGGTTTTAAGTCTCGTCGGTAATTTAATGTGAAATGTGCAGCTATTTCTAACAAGTCTGTCATAGGGACATTTACTGCTTCTTTCCGTTTTGGGGTGGCTTCGCCACTGTACCCCAAAACTCCATTACGTAGTAAATGCCCCATACAGAAGCGTTAGCACTCAATTATCCGAGAGGATTCTAATTGGATTCGTATATTAAGAATTATTGCGGTTCTTGGAGAAGCAAATCCGGAAATCGTATTGAAATTACACTGAAAGAAGCTGAATTCGTCAGCGTGAATTTCTATCGGGCAGGTGAAAATACCGCTATGCTACGTCCGTGGTTACATGAAAAACCTGCAACAGGTATGCTTGGCACCCTTGATCCAGAAGGTGGCACATTAGACATTGCGCTTTCCGAGAATGAAAACAGTTTTTGTCTGAATTTATATTTTGATTTAATTGATGGGTCGTATCGTAGAGTTCAACCATCAATCATTAGAGATGAAGCAGAACAATATCTAGAACAATATTATTTCTTAATAGAACCATTAGAGCCCTATGAAAAGTGCTAACAAAGCCATCCAATCGACGGCTTTTCCGTCGCTTGTCTTGTGGCTTAACGCTACGCTACCACAAAACAATCAACTCCAAAGCCGCGATTGATGGCGGCGTTAAGTGAATCCATGAATCGAGAACACGCAACATACAAAGAGAAGATTTCATATGCTTTTAGTATTTTCGGGGGCGTATCAATAGCTGTGATTGCCATTTTGCTTTTTATCCCGAATATGCACTTTTCAATTGTGTTATTACCGTTAGCGCTTATTTTTACTTCAATTAGACTTTATGCATACGAAAATGGTTTTAAAATGGCGGTATATTTCTCGTTGTTTGCAAGTTCACTTTGGGCGGGTGCATGTTTCTTAATATTTATTCCATTGGGATTTATTACATCGAAAAATTCTGTATATCCTGTGGCATGCTTTATTAGTGTGGGCATCGGCTGCGTTTTATTGGCCTCGTCATTTTTTCTTGGTAAAAAATTAAAATCACCCAGGTTATCAACTGAAGTGCAATGAAAGTGATTAACGAACATAGACTGCCTCCGGTGTTTCCATATTTAAACATTTTCTAGGTCGTCGGTTAAGTTTCATTGCAATTTTATCGCAATCCTTTTGAGTTATGCTCTTCATTGATTCTCCTTTAGGTAAATATTGTCGTATGAGACCGTTGGTATTTTCGTTTAACCCTCTTTCCCATGAGTGGTAGGGGTTGGCAAAGTAAAATGTTGAGTTAGTGACGTCTTCAATTTTTTTGTATTGATGAAACTCGGTACCGTTATCAGCGGTAATTGTTTTTACCTGATTAACCTGTTTTTTGATTAGCTGAATAACTTTTCGATTTAACTCGTCAGTCGTACGGTTCCTAATTTTGCCAATGATCGTGTATTTACTTTTTCGATCAACTAACGTGACAATTGAATGTTGATCGCGTGAACCATGAACGGTATCAATTTCGAAATGACCGATTCGGCTCTTATTTTCTGCCCCTAGAGGTCGCTCAGAGATATGGGCCTTATTGGCTAAAACGCCTCTAGAGTCAGGGCTTCTATATCTTTTTCGGCGTTTCTTGCTTGATTGACGTAAGTGCTTATAGAGATCCCCTGAATAAAACATGTTGTACCAAATATAGCGATAAATGGTCGAATGGCTGATCGATAATATATTGCACTTCTTAAGCCACAAGGAAACTTGTTCTGGGCTCCAATCGAGGCGTATTAAGGCGATGACCATCTGAAGCTCGGTATCATTGAATTGCCATTTACGACGAGACTCCCTCCGTATTCGAGAGGTACGTTTTACTGCTCGCGCTGCGCAGTATTTACCGTCTGGGCGACGATTTCGTTTTAACTCTCTGGAGATCGTGCAAGGATCGCGGCCTAAGGCCCGTGCAATATAGGCTTGAGATTTACGTTGCTTTAAATAGGCCGCTATAGTATATCTTTCATCAGTGGTGAGCTGGTGGTACATCATGAGGTCCCTCTTCTTGCCGGTCGAGAAAAACCATGAGTATCCCAGTTCACCCTATATAAAGGAAGATGCAGGCGCGTTGCACTTACTTTGCGAATTCGGCTCACTTAACAAATTAAGTCAGCAGGACGCCGCAAGCGGCGCCGCTGCTTAAGGCGTTATGAATATGAATAAAAATCGAGTAACTTGGGTAGAAATCCTTATTTTGTCAGCCATATGTTTAATATTGGCAAGATACATCTGGGCTAAAGAACTTCTGGAATTTGAGAGTGTTGTATTTACTAGCTTTGGAGTTAATTCGAATGTTAAGTATATATTTACGGTGCCAATTTTCCTCTTTGTTCTCTATTCATATTATAAACAAGATGCACAAAGGTTGGCTGGTACTGGTAGGCCCGTTATTAGTAAGGGAGTTGTAATCTTCGCCGGTGTTTCACTAGCGTTTGTTGTTTCTTACTTTTATTTCTTTATCGGTGGGGATCATGCATAACAAACGTATCATGGTTCAGCCGCAAGCGGCTTGGACTCACAAAAGCTATAGACCTGCACCACTTTGGCGGACAGTTATTTACTGTTTAGTTAAAGGGGTAAAAAATGGGTTTAACAAAGAAGAAACATTACGAAAGCTACACGTTGGCTTTTAAAGTCAAGGCGGTGAGAGAGAGTAAGAAGCGTGGCGTTAGGGCGGTCGATGTTGCTAAGGCGCTTGGGATTCATCCCGTCATGCTTTACCGTTGGCGCCAAGAATATAAAGAAGGCCGTCTATCCGAGAATAAACACATGCAAATTAAAGCCCCTCCACCCAAAAAGTCTAGAGAAGACAGTGACGCACTTAAGCGCGCAGAAACGCGAATAAAGGAATTGGAAAAACGACTAGCCTCCAAAGAGGAAGAGGTCGTTATTCTAAAAAAGGCAAAACGGTTCTTCTCGGATCAGCGCAGGAAAGATACGCGTTCATAGAGGAGAACCGGGGGGCTCATAAGGTCGTTAGGATGTGTGAATATCTGGATGTCTCAACAACTGGCTATTACGATTGGCGCGAGCGTGGGGAAAGCAGTCGAGCGCAGTACGATAGTATTCTCGTTGATGAGATAACAAAGATGCATGTAGGTCATGAAAGAAATTATGGCGCTATACGAGTTCACCCATACCTAAAAAACCTAGGGTTTCCCTGTAGTCGCAGGCGGATCAACAGATTAATGAAAGCGTATTCAATAACCTCTATATACCACGCATATCGGCATAATCGCGCTTCAGGCAGTAATTCATTAAAGGTGGATAATGTATTAGCTGAGTCGCCACCAGCAGCATCGGTAGGTCGACATTGGGCTGGGGATATGACATACATTAAGACTCGAGAGGGGTCTGTATATATGGCGGCTGTACTAGACCTATTTACTCGTAAGGTTGTTGGTTGGGGTTTTTCCAGAAACCATGATGCCGATTTGGTATGCGGCGCGCTGAAGATGTCGTTGGAATATGAAGAGGCAAAACCTGGGTGTTTGTTTCATAGTGATCAGGGCTCGGAGTACTGCTCGGACATTTATCAGGAGGCCGTAGCGAACGCAGGCATGGTTAGTAGTATGAGCCGAGCTGGTACGCCAACAGATAATGCTTTTGTAGAATCATTTTTTAAGACATTAAAGAATGAATTGGTGCATCATTGGAAGTTTAATAATATGGTCGAATGTGTCGCTAGGATTGTTGACTACGTTGAGTTTTATAATGAGGATAGATTACACTCTAGCCTCAATTATGTATCACCAAATACATATCAAAATATAAATGTTTAGTGTCCGTCAAAGTGGTGCAAGTCTACTACGCTTTAGTTCGCCCCATATACGGGCGTTATAAGCCCGAATTAATATGAACCTATCCACGTATTACGATAATGCAAAAAAAATAGGCAAGCTTGTGGAAGAGCAAGATCCATCTATTTTAAGTGCTCTTAATTACGGTGAGGAAGATGATCATCCCTCTTATTGGGTGCCGAATGTTCAAAAGTCTTTGCTAAGTTTCTATAAAGAGTTTCCCTGCGCCGATGACGCTGAGGAGGCGTTGAAACTATACATAAAGGGTGAAATGTTAGAAGATCGTGCGGAGCGTAACTTGGCAGTAAAAGTGGGTGCCTCCTGTTTAATTATTGGTATAGCTTTAGGTTGGTTTCTATGGTCGTAGCAGCTTATAACAAACAGCTCAAGCCGACCTCCACTGCGTTGCTCGTTTTGTGCTTTCCGCTACGCTCGCACAAAACAATCAACTCCGTTCCGGCGGCTTAGCTGGGCGTTATGAGCTACCAGTTAGCTATTTTTACGGTCTACTTTGAGGCCTAAATTAGAAGTAATTTGAATGTGCTATGGAATGGCTATCATCCTTTGATTTCCACTTTCATCCCATTCAGAAAAGTAATAGGCTAAAGCCAATTACAACGTGCTTGCGTAGCCTTTTGTTCGGCAGTTTCAATCGGTGTTACTAAATTGCAAAAACACGCAAATTAGTAAAACCTAGTGGCGTGCTATTCGTTAATATGCACCTAGCTGGGTAGTGAAAATATTAAGCTTGTTCTGTTTTAGTTGGTTTTGTGGTATTGCTGCTATAAAATTCAAAAGAAATGTAGGTGTTTCTAAAATATAGAATCGGTATTAGTAAATTATAGGTGGGGCAGGGTTATACCGTGGTCTCTCATAACCAAACGCTGCACCGGACAACCTTTGCTACGCTCAATTGTGTATGTCGCGGTGCTCCATTTTACACAATTGCTCGCTAGACCTGCACCACTTTGGCGGACAGTTATTTACTGTTTAGTTAAAGGGGTAAAAAATGGGTTTAACA
Organism: Teredinibacter purpureus; assembly: GCF_014217335.1. Taxonomy (NCBI): domain Bacteria; kingdom Pseudomonadati; phylum Pseudomonadota; class Gammaproteobacteria; order Cellvibrionales; family Cellvibrionaceae; genus Teredinibacter; species Teredinibacter purpureus. The sequence goes on from NZ_CP060092.1 coordinate 1,127,147, forward strand.
AAGAAGAAACATTACGAAAGCTACACGTTGGCTTTTAAAGTCAAGGCGGTGAGAGAGAGTAAGAAGCGTGGCGTTAGGGCGGTCGATGTTGCTAAGGCGCTTGGGATTCATCCCGTCATGCTTTACCGTTGGCGCCAAGAATATAAAGAAGGCCGTCTATCCGAGAATAAACACATGCAAATTAAAGCCCCTCCACCCAAAAAGTCTAGAGAAGACAGTGACGCACTTAAGCGCGCAGAAACGCGAATAAAGGAATTGGAAAAACGACTAGCCTCCAAAGAGGAAGAGGTCGTTATTCTAAAAAAGGCAAAACGGTTCTTCTCGGATCAGCGCAGGAAAGATACGCGTTCATAGAGGAGAACCGGGGGGCTCATAAGGTCGTTAGGATGTGTGAATATCTGGATGTCTCAACAACTGGCTATTACGATTGGCGCGAGCGTGGGGAAAGCAGTCGAGCGCAGTAGGATAGTATTCTCGTTGATGAGATAACAAAGATGCATGTAGGTCATGAAAGAAATTATGGCGCTATACGAGTTCACCCATACCTAAAAAACCTAGGGTTTCCCTGTAGTCGCAGGCGGATCAACAGATTAATGAAAGCGTATTCAATAACCTCTATATACCACGCATATCGGCATAATCGCGCTTCAGGCAGTAATTCATTAAAGGTGGATAATGTATTAGCTGAGTCGCCACCAGCAGCATCGGTAGGTCGACATTGGGCTGGGGATATGACATACATTAAGACTCGAGAGGGGTCTGTATATATGGCGGCTGTACTAGACCTATTTACTCGTAAGGTTGTTGGTTGGGGTTTTTCCAGAAACCATGATGCCGATTTGGTATGCGGCGCGCTGAAGATGTCGTTGGAATATGAAGAGGCAAAACCTGGGTGTTTGTTTCATAGTGATCAGGGCTCGGAGTACTGCTCGGACATTTATCAGGAGGCCGTAGCGAACGCAGGCATGGTTAGTAGTATGAGCCGAGCTGGTACGCCAACAGATAATGCTTTTGTAGAATCATTTTTTAAGACATTAAAGAATGAATTGGTGCATCATTGGAAGTTTAATAATATGGTCGAATGTGTCGCTAGGATTGTTGACTACGTTGAGTTTTATAATGAGGATAGATTACACTCTAGCCTCAATTATGTATCACCAAATACATATCAAAATATAAATGTTTAGTGTCCGTCAAAGTGGTGCAAGTCTACTCCGCAAAGGTTGCCGGTGAGCTAGGCGTTATGTTTAGTTTAGTGATGATCAAATGAACTATTTAATTTTTATCTTATTCATCTTGGCGCTCATTTTGTTTTTTTACGCTTACTATATTGAGCGTGATCTAATTGGGTATTTAGACCCGAACTACAATCATCTGGCCATACAAAGGTTTAGTAGCAACTATTGGTTCTACTACTTCAGAATAGGTAGAGAAAACTTTTCAAATGAAGGGATGCCTTTGTACTATAGAGTAAAACGGTTTTATCGGGCTTCGTTCTGGCTGATGTTTGTTTCTCTAATTATCGTAGTGGTAAGGTTAAACGCATTCTTAAATGGGCTGTAAACATAACAAAGTTATAAACCTGACATTTTGGGCTACGCTTCGTTCTGTGCATTCGCTGCGCTCATTGTTGCACAGCACTACACTCCACCCAAAATGCAGGTTATAACGGCGTTAGGTTTTAGAGCTACCCACGAAAAGTAGACACCTCATTCCCACCTAATGAGGTATTAATTATGACTAAAAAAACTAAGAACAAATACAACCATTACACCGAAGATTTTCGTAGGGAGGCCGTTCGACGCTCAGAAGGGCCTGACACCTCAGCTGCTGAAGTGGCGAGAGAGTTGGGTATTCACCCCGGTCAAATCTATAATTGGCGACGTCAATATAAGCGACTATCCGAAAAACAATTTAATGGTGTGAATGGTGTGGATTACTCAAAGCCTGAAAGCGAGACTGTACGCGAGCTGCAGCGGACAATAAGCGACCTGAAAGAAGAGAACGAATTCCTAAAAAAAGCGACGGCATACTTCAGCAAGCCAAGCTGGTGAGGTATGCCTACATGGAGTCGCTTCGTGGTCAATTCCCAATAATCAAGATGGCGGGGTGGTTAGCTGTCAGCAGATCAGGTTATTACAAATGGCGCGAACGAGAGCCTAGTTTCGAGTATGAGTATCGAGAAATGCTGCGCAAGGCTATCAGTGAGACTTTTGAGGAGTTTAAGGCACGATACGGTGCGCCTAGATTAATCTATGAGCTGCATGAAAAAGGCTTCGCTTGCTCAGTTAATCATGTTGCTAAAATTATGCAGGAAGAGGGTCTAAAGGCCCGTAACGGCAAACGCTTCAAGTATGGTCATCAAGGTTCAGGGGATAATAACTTCGCTGAAAACGTATTGGATCGCGACTTTGAGGCCACTAAGCCAAATGAAAAGTGGGTGTCGGACATTACCTATATACCGGTTAAGAACGGTCACGTTTACTTGGCGGTGATCATGGACTTGTTCTCCCGCAAGATCATTGGCTGGTCATTGGATAAAACAATGACCACGGATTTGATTTTAGATGCACTTAACATGGCCACCTCAAGTCGGGGATGCGAGCAAGGGTTGTTGCTTCACTCAGATCAGGGAGTGCAGTATCGATCCGGAGAATATGTCCTAGCGATGCACGATGCTGATATAACTCCCAGCATGAGCCGAAAGGGTAACTGTTGGGATAATGCGGCAATGGAATCCTTCTTCTCACGTCTGAAAGTAGAGGAAGTGTTTGGTCAATCGTACATAGGCTTAAATGACGCGTATTCAAGTGTGTTCGAATATATTGAATTGTTTTACAATCGCGTACGACGCCACTCTGCGAATGACTATATAAGCCCTGCAGAGTTTGAAGAAATTTATTACCAAGAGTGCGCCTAATATGGTGTCTACTTTTTGTGGGTAAGACCAGTTTTCGTATGAATATAGCAAAAAATAAAATTCTCTATTGGTTGGTTCTCGCATTGCTAATTCTTCCTGCATTAGAGTTCCTTCCGGTCGGTAGCGAGTCGATTGCACTCAGTATTACATTTATGGTGGTTGGGTTTATTTCTTTCCTCGCCGTAATATTTGTATTTTGGGTTGCATTCTATTTGCACGGAAAGATCTTTGCGGTAATTGGGGCAATTGTATATGTATCGCTTGCATTTATGTCCGACTATTTCTATTTGGCTTCAATTTTATTAGTGGTTGGGTATTGGCTCTATTTACGAGAACCAATAGCACGGCTGTCGGAACAAACCTAACAAAGCAATTTTGCCAGTTTAAAATCAACCTAACAAGGCAATGAACCGGATGGTTTTTAAGTAGCATTTTTGCCATTCCGCTTCGCTTCATTTTACGGCAAAAGTGCTACTTAAAAACCACCGGTTATCGCAACGTTATGTTTCCGCATGGAGAAAGCAATTTAAATGCTTAATGTGAAAGGTTATCATTTATGGGGCGTAAGCCTATTATTTCTGATTTCCTTCAGATGGTTTAGCGGTAGTCTATTTACTGAGGGAGCATTAGTCGGTGGCCTGCTATACGTAATAGCTTTTTATCATTGGGTCGTTCCATTCGTTTGCGGTAAAGATATGCAGCTTATAAGATTTACTGATACTTTTAAAAAAGGAACAGACGATACGGTTAGGTACTTACTATTCGGTATTGGGCTATTTGGGTACTACGTTGCATTGGTGGCATAGTATGGAAGTAAAACAACATAACAAGTTGCTCCTTCTGACATTTTTTCCGTTACTTCTTTTGTGCGTAATCGCACAAAAGTATCCACTCCAAAAATTCAGCAGAGCAAGGCGTTATGTTTTAGGGTATATATGAGTGCCAACAAACCAACCAGTGTAAGTGTTATCGCTTGGTTCTATATGATTTCAGGTAGCCTAAGTATTCTTAGTGCATTTGCCTATTTGTATGTCCATTTTACTCGCCCCGAAATTTCATCGGGAGCATTCATTGGTGTGGCTCAAATTTTAATCGCTACTTTACTTGTTGTTGCGGGGAAATTATTCCTCAACGGATCTGAAGTAATGCGTAAAGTACTTGAGCTTTCAACTTACGCGCTTGCAGTAGGGTTACTTTTTTTTAGTATTACAACGTGGCTTAAATCTAATGACCCATCTGTTCTAGCCATGGTTGCTCTGTATCTAACTCCATTATTTTTTATCAGTAGGGCGCTTCGTAGCGATAAAGTTAAAAATTATATGGGTGCCTAAAAACATAACAAGGCCATGCAGCACAGCCACTGCGTGGCTTGGACAGCCTAGCCGTTGCTCGTTTTGTGCATGGCTTCGCCATTTTCGCACAAAACAATCAACAACTAGTCTGCCGCTGATGGCGGCGTTACAACTCAAAAACGTAGAGAGTCATGTACTCAAAAGACGACATAAAGCCGATAGATTTCAAAAAACATTTAGCTGACAATGAGCATATGTATTTTGGCTCTCGCGGTGCGAATCCACATTCAATCACCTGTCATATTGCCGAAGCGACATTGATATTAGGTGGCACAAATGCCTACGTGGAAAAATTTGAAGAATGGTGGTTTGTCTCATCTGGCAACGATTGGCTAAATGCTGCAAATGCCATAGATACAAATGATGTTAATGTTTTTGAATCGCTTCGGGGTTTCCCGGAAGGTGGCCAAAATAATTATCGAGGCGAAATAATGGCTATGTATTATTCATCAGCCCTTGCCATTAGCACCAATTCCATAGCCAAGTTAATTAAAGGTTCTCAAGAAGATTTTAGAGTTTACAGTAAATTAACTGAGCAGCTAAAATGCAATCACAATGTTCTGGGTTTTAAATTCAATGCTCAGTTGTAACAAGGCAATCAATTTGACCTCCGTAAGCTATCTTCTTTTTTGCGGAGCAAAAAAAATCCAGCTTACTCCGGCAAATTATTGCGGCGTTAGGCTCCCAAAATTTGACTTATGTACAAAATAATAGCTTGTTTTCTTTTGTTGATAATCTTGCCAGCATGTGATCCTCAAAGTGGATTTGGATGTATTGCGCAAGAATCTCACCCTGATGTAGAAAGAGCAAGGCAGCTTACACAGGAAGAATTAGAAAAAATCTATTATGAAGTACATAAGCTAGCCGAACAGATTCCGGAAGACAGTTACGGGAAGGAGATCTACCGGTCAGATATTCCAGACAATCTCGAATTTATGGGGGCAGAGCATATTCGAATCAATCCCGATCGAGATCCCTATATTATCTTGGCAAACTGCTATGACGAGAGAATCGAATTAACTCTATCTAAAATAGCAACTGGCACGGCGAAAATTACTTTACACTGGGCTAAACCAACTGTTGATGCCCCATATGCAACTGGTAGTCAGGTGCTTTGGGAAAAATCTCTTGATAAATAAGTTGTTTAATAAAAATTATTGCCTAACAAATATGTCAAGAAGGACATTTTTTCCGTCGCTCGTTTTGTGCTTAAATAGCACAAAACAATCAACTACAAAAATGCCTCTTACATAGGCGTTAAAGGCTGTTCGTGGTTTTAGGGTTTTCCACCAACGAGTTAGCAGTGATCGTCCGCCTCTTTCAGTCCGTGTGTTTAACCGGTAAAGTGGCTTGTAATAAAGACCGCGTCAACGTGGCACCAATGGAGGGTTTAGCGTGTTGTATCCATCTCAATCCATCCGTTCCCTGTGTTCCGTTTTGTCGTCAACTAATAATCAAGGGCAGTGCTTCGCATTTGTTTGTGCCGGGCTAAGTCCAGCACAATTAGCTAATACAGTGCTGCCCTTAACAAGTTTAGCCATGCGACGCCCAAAAGGCGGGCGCACATGCTAAAGGCGTTATACGTAATTATGGATATCGAAGCAAAAATAATAGGTGGAGGAAGATCCGGAAGTGGTGAAAGTGAAATATCAGAAATATCGGATTCGCCTGCTGGATTGATTGTTATCGTCGAAGCTTATACGAAAGGTAAGGCTACTCAACGTCAAAAAATCACGTTTTCTTCTCATCGTGGTTATCGTGTATTGGATGAAGGTGATTTGATGCGGTATGAAAAATGTGAAACATTTCATCAGCCGTATTGCCTCTACCAAATAATTAAAGGTGGCTGGTCCAACGGGGAGATTACCGAACCAGATATACTTAATGTGTCCAAAGCAACTAGCGTAAGAGAATGGTTTATCGCTACTACAAATATGAGCATAAATGTCTTGTCAGATTGTAAACCTACCCTTGAAAACGTATAACAAACAAATCATGGCGCAGCAAAGCTGCTGGGACCTCCGTTCCGTCGCTTCGCTCCTCCACTACGGCCCCATATTTGGGCGTTAAGTGCCCAAGATGAAGACGATTAAGATTACTTTCCTAGTCATATTTTTAATAATTATAGGGCTCGTTGTGTTTATTCTCATCGGGCCATATGTCCTAGAGAAGAATATGAATGCTAATGTGCGGGAGCCACTTGAAGAACTGCTTTCGAAAAATCCCAGTCTTACCGAAATTGAGGGTTACTTTAAATCGCAAGTAGAAGCGGGCCACATTTCAAAATATGGTGATTGCAAATACGAACCAGCAGGGAAGTGCACAGAAAGAACGTACGGTGCATCCTACCGTGTCGGGCGGCCGGATTATCTAGTTTGTGGCAGGTCAGTTGAGCTATATGTGTTTCATTTTAATGAGAATATGCGTTTAGAAAGCTATACAAACGAAAGGGCTATGCATTGTTTGTAGTCCCGCACTTAACAAGCGGCTCAAACCGACTTCCACTGCGTTGCTCGTTTTGTGCTTTTTCGCTACGCTCGCACAAAACAATCAACTCCGTTCCGGCGGCTTAGCCGGGCGTTAGCACTTGGTCTTACCCACAAAAAGTAGACACCATATTAGGCGCACTCTTGGTAATAAATTTCTTCAAACTCTGCAGGGCTTATATAGTCATTCGCAGAGTGGCGTCGTACGCGATTGTAAAACAATTCAATATATTCGAACACACTTGAATACGCGTCATTTAAGCCTATGTACGATTGACCAAACACTTCCTCTACTTTCAGACGTGAGAAGAAGGATTCCATTGCCGCATTATCCCAACAGTTACCCTTTCGGCTCATGCTGGGAGTTATATCAGCATCGTGCATCGCTAGGACATATTCTCCGGATCGATACTGCACTCCCTGATCTGAGTGAAGCAACAACCCTTGCTCGCATCCCCGACTTGAGGTGGCCATGTTAAGTGCATCTAAAATCAAATCCGTGGTCATTGTTTTATCCAATGACCAGCCAATGATCTTGCGGGAGAACAAGTCCATGATCACCGCCAAGTAAACGTGACCGTTCTTAACCGGTATATAGGTAATGTCCGACACCCACTTTTCATTTGGCTTAGTGGCCTCAAAGTCGCGATCCAATACGTTTTCAGCGAAGTTATTATCCCCTGAACCTTGATGACCATACTTGAAGCGTTTGCCGTTACGGGCCTTTAGACCCTCTTCCTGCATAATTTTAGCAACATGATTAACTGAGCAAGCGAAGCCTTTTTCATGCAGCTCATAGATTAATCTAGGCGCACCGTATCGTGCCTTAAACTCCTCAAAAGTCTCACTGATAGCCTTGCGCAGCATTTCTCGATACTCATACTCGAAACTAGGCTCTCGTTCGCGCCATTTGTAATAACCTGATCTGCTGACAGCTAACCACCCCGCCATCTTGATTATTGGGAATTGACCACGAAGCGACTCCATGTAGGCATACCTCACCAGCTTGGCTTGCTGAAGTATGCCGTCGCTTTTTTTAGGAATTCGTTCTCTTCTTTCAGGTCGCTTATTGTCCGCTGCAGCTCGCGTACAGTCTCGCTTTCAGGCTTTGAGTAATCCACACCATTCACACCATTAAATTGTTTTTCGGATAGTCGCTTATATTGACGTCGCCAATTATAGATTTGACCGGGGTGAATACCCAACTCTCTCGCCACTTCAGCAGCTGAGGTGTCAGGCCCTTCTGAGCGTCGAACGGCCTCCCTACGAAAATCTTCGGTGTAATGGTTGTATTTGTTCTTAGTTTTTTTAGTCATAATTAATACCTCATTAGGTGGGAATGAGGTGTCTACTTTTCGTGGGTAGCTCTACACTCAAAACATATGAATTATCGAGTTACTTTAAGCAATTACAAAGAAGATAAATATTATCCCAAAGTTGTTGGTGTCGTTTCCGAAATACTTGAGTGTGAGCGAGTAGTAAAAACAATTGATGTATTTCACAAGATCGGTGTATTGTCCGAAGAAAATATCAAAAAGTGGAACGCTGGGCAGGTGGGCTATCTAGAGACTGTGATCGAATGCAATCTAAGCAAAGCAAATCGAATTATGGCTGTACTTGGTTTTCATTCACATGATCTCAATCTAGCAAAGTCCACTAATTTTGTAAAACGTAAAGGTCAGTATTTACGCTTCACAAAGTCAGGGGCTAAAAAAATGGAGGAATGCTATGCTCGGCAGTATAGTATCGTTGGCAAAAAGTGCTAACAAGGCCGGTCAATCTGACCTCCGTAAACTGTCTTCTTTTTTGCAAAAATACGCAAAAAAGCAGCCAATTCACTCCGGCAGTTGCTGGCGGCGTTAACTCTATCTTGAACCAGAACATTTGAAGCTATGATACCAACAACGAAAATATCGCATACTATTTTAGAGTTTGGGAAATCGCTTATATTGAGCTTGCCTCGCGATCACTCTAAAGAGGAGCTAGAAGCAGCTATGAAAATAGTTGTGACTGCTTGGAATTCTGTAGTTATGGATTCGTGGGAAAATTGCAATAAATATGAGAGCATGCTTCTCGAACAAATGAAATTGGGGCCAAAGGTCGGGTTGGTAGAAGTTAAGCGCCTCATAAAGAGAAAGAAGGCGAAATTTGCATCGGACCCTAGGGGAGTTGGCAATCATTGGGTTACAGAGAGAGACGGTGAATTCATTTTTGGCTGCGACGCCAGACTTAATGTCGAAAATTCGATAGCTGAAAATGTGTCCCATTAATAGGGTGCCCGAGTTAACAAGGCAATCAATTTGACCGCCAAAGCTCCGCACTTTTTTGTGTATAGCTTCGCTATTCTACACAAAAAACTACTCCGCTTCGGCGGCAAATTATTGCGGCGTTACTTGTCTATTAAAAAAAGTTTGGTGTGTAGTTAAGTTTCAGTAGGGTGTTCCTAAATTCGTTACCCTCCATCAAGTTTAGGTAAGCCACCTTTGGTCGCTTACAACGTGCTTCGTAAAAGGTAGATTTGGTAATCCGGTAAAGCTTTGTTGCAAAAAAGCGCATCCAAGCTTTACCTAGCAAAGGGAGTTTGCGGCTTATTCCTCCCGTTTGTTCCTTTCTGTTGGTTGCCATAATCACTTGTTGTTTTGGGTCAATTTTATGCCTTCTGTTTTGGCTATCCCACGGTTATAGTTGGGTCTAACCAAAGCTTCAGGCTTTTTAAACAAATACAGCAATTGGCGTAGCAGCGTAGTTAAAAGTGAGTAGGTGTTTGGTACACCCAGGTTATCAACTGAAGTGCAATGAAAGTGATTAACGAACATAGACTGCCTCCGGTGTTTCCATATTTAAACATTTTCTAGGTCGTCGGTTAAGTTTCATTGCAATTTTATCGCAATCCTTTTGAGTTATGCTCTTCATTGATTCTCCTTTAGGTAAATATTGTCGTATGAGACCGTTGGTATTTTCGTTTAACCCTCTTTCCCATGAGTGGTAGGGGTTGGCAAAGTAAAATGTTGAGTTAGTGACGTCTTCAATTTTTTTGTATTGATGAAACTCGGTACCGTTATCAGCGGTAATTGTTTTTACCTGATTAACCTGTTTTTTGATTAGCTGAATAACTTTTCGATTTAACTCGTCAGTCGTACGGTTCCTAATTTTGCCAATGATCGTGTATTTACTTTTTCGATCAACTAACGTGACAATTGAATGTTGATCGCGTGAACCATGAACGGTATCAATTTCGAAATGACCGATTCGGCTCTTATTTTCTGCCCCTAGAGGTCGCTCAGAGATATGGGCCTTATTGGCTAAAACGCCTCTAGAGTCAGGGCTTCTATATCTTTTTCGGCGTTTCTTGCTTGATTGACGTAAGTGCTTATAGAGATCCCCTGAATAAAACATGTTGTACCAAATATAGCGATAAATGGTCGAATGGCTGATCGATAATATATTGCACTTCTTAAGCCACAAGGAAACTTGTTCTGGGCTCCAATCGAGGCGTATTAAGGCGATGACCATCTGAAGCTCGGTATCATTGAATTGCCATTTACGACGAGACTCCCTCCGTATTCGAGAGGTACGTTTTACTGCTCGCGCTGCGCAGTATTTACCGTCTGGGCGACGATTTCGTTTTAACTCTCTGGAGATCGTGCAAGGATCGCGGCCTAAGGCCCGTGCAATATAGGCTTGAGATTTACGTTGCTTTAAATAGGCCGCTATAGTATATCTTTCATCAGTGGTGAGCTGGTGGTACATCATGAGGTCCCTCTTCTTGCCGGTCGAGAAAAACCATGAGTATCCCAGTTCACCCTATATAAAGGAAGATGCAGGCGCGTTGCACTTACTTTGCGAATTCGGCAACCATAACAAAGCCAGTCAGCAACGCCCCTGCGGGGCTGGACCTTCGTTCCGGCGCTTCGCGCCTCCACTACGGCCGCTGCTGGCGGCGTTAGAATCAAATATTAATATGAATAAATATCAAATTATTGGAATATCTGGCGTTGGAACATTTCTGTTAATGTTTGCCTATATTGCTATCATTTTTGAGCTAGGTGATTCTCGTATGTCAGATAATAGCCTGACGTTTATGGAAATGTATTTCGGAGAAAAAGTACTGTTTTTATATGCGATGCTGGGATCTTCTCTAGCCTGGTTATATAGCAGTTACAAAGCATACACATCACACCATAATCGGTGGTTTTGGGTTGTATTCATGTGTTGGCCAGCAAGTGCAATCTATCTATATGGGCACCGATGGTAGTCGGAGATTCTAACAATACGTGCCAGCGGACATTTTGGTCGTCGCTTCGTTTTGTGTATGGCTTCGCCATTTCACACAAAACTCCACGCCAACCAAAATGCAGCTGCACTCTGCGTTATGCTCCTTCGAGTTACTAGTATGCTACGAAAAATTATCTATTTAATTCTTCTATTCTCGATTATTGGGTGTGCATACGATCCTTATCAATTACAGGTTTTTGATCGTGTTGATAGTGCGAATACTTTCGTAGGTAAGCATAGTGTAAATGTTTACATCGTTGATGAAGATGGGTATGTTCATGAGTCTGAACCGCCATATAGAATCGGGATTTGGTTGATGCGTGGCGAGGATGATACCGAAGTATATATTGATGAAATATCCGTATCGCTAAATGGTGTAGTGTTACAAGGAGTTTCATTTAAGGAAATTAAGTCGGGAGTGCCTTTTCGTGTTCCTAGTTCGGTACCTAAAGCTGGTCCAGCTCCGTGTTGCAGGTTTATGGTTATATCCAGTGATTTACCAATCGTTCATTCCATTGGCGATAGGTTGGATGTCCGTATTGGTTTGAGCACAAAGTCTTCGTACGGATTGCACAAGAGTGAGGGTACTGTTAGTTTTAAGGCCGCTATCAAAAAGGGTCTTTTTAGAATGGTTGGGGTATAAGTTCAATGCAAAAGCATAACAATTCGCTCAAACACCGTTCCGGCCTACGGCCTCCACTGGACGCCCAAAGTTCCGCTTGTTTGTGCATTTGCTTCGCAAATTATTGCACAAACCAGCTCCACTTTGTGCGCCGTTTAGCTATGCGTTAGGCGAAGCTAATGAAGATCTCCTTAATAATTTTCGTACTCGCTTTATCTGGCTGTAGTTGCTTGAGCAAGATCGAGCAAGAAGAACCTGAAGGCGAATTATTTATCTCAATGATGATGGTTGAAGGGGCTTTTTCCGGACCAATAAAGGGCAAGACTGGATTCGCTTTCTATATTGAGCAACCAAGAAATGTAAATACAATTGGCCCATTTCTGAATGGATACAGATATATAGACGGAAAGCTTGTAGAGGTTTTTGATCACGGCTCAAGCGCACGTGATTACATTGCTAAAATTGAGGATCTAGATTTTAAACCTTTCGATTATGAAGTTGAGCTAGAGAAGGCTGTCAAAAAAGCTCAAAATGACTATGAAATTGTGGTTTTAGGTGTTCGTGACGGCGCAAAATGGGAGCTTAAAATAAATACCCCATATGGAATGTTTGTTTTAAACAAATGGAACCCTGGCGGAGAAATCGAATTTCTAGCTCCATATAATGAGAATTTTAGTAAACTTAATGCAATTATAGAAGCTTTGGCAAACTACTATGGTTCTTACCACTTACATATGTAAAAAAGTGCCTAACAAGTTTGTCCACCGGACACCTTGTCCGTCGCTGCGTTTTGGGGTGGCTGCGCCACTGTACCCCAAAACTCCGCTATGGCCAAAGTGCGGGTGACAAAAGCGTTAGCATCTATGAATAAGTTTTGGTTCGTAATTCTGTTTTTGATTTCTGGTTCCGCTTTTTCGGAAAGTACTAGGGATCGTGATAATCGTAAGCTTGAAGTTACATGGGAACTTACTGATGAGTCATGGGTTAAATTTGAGTGTGTAACAATCAACCTGTCGTCGGTGGCGCAGTATCGTAATCTTGAATTCTCTGGTATTAATATGTTGCTCAAATCTAGTGGCGAGGGGGTAAGTTATGTTCCTCTTAGTTCTAAAAGAGATTCCACAATGTATCGCGCACAACCTTGCTTAACTTTACACGCTCTAAAAGAAGCAGTATTTCACTTTATGTATAAAAAAGGTGGTAAAGAAGGCGGCGTCGCACATGGCATTTTAGTCGGGCAGGATTTATACCCAAAAGCTAAGGAGCTAGTGTCGTTCTACACTAAGGGAGATCGTTAAATGCTAACAAGTTTGTCAACAGGACATTTTTTGCTACGCTCCGTTTTGCGGTGGCTTCGCCACTTTACCGCAAAACTCCACTACACAAAAAATGCCTGTTACAAAGGCGTTATACCCCAACTAATAGGGAGAAAAAGTGAAGCTCAGAATCTTAGCAATTCTATTTGTCTTATTCAGCATTGAATCCAAAGCCGAAGAAATATGTCTGCCTGAAGAAGAGATGGAAGAGCGGTTTGAATTAGCGGTTTCCATAATTGAAGCTACTATTACTTTGTCCAGAAACTATGAGAAATATACTGCAAATCTTCTTACTCTTTTTATGGTCCGTATAAGTACTAAAGAGGCACACGATTCAGAACTGGTCCAATATGTAGATAGGGAAATCAACTCTAACTTCAAAATGCTTCTTTCGGCATGGAATGTTATTGAAGAAAAAGAGAAAGCTAGAGATGAATTTGAAAAATACATAAAAATGGCAATAAATTTACGAAAGGAACATGAATCAGTTTTTAGTGACGAGCCAATTTACGCTTTAGCTGAGGCTATAGGGTATAACAAATCAATGCAGCCGACCGCTAACGCGTCGGCTGATTGAAGCGTTATATTTCGGGAGTGGCGAATACTTGGAAGACATAAAATTTATTATATTTGGTTTGGTGTTCTTCCTTGTAGGAGGTGCCTTCGAATATTTTAGGCGTAATAAGCCATGTGAGAAGTGTGGCGGGAAGATGAAAGTTGTTGGCGTAAAAGATCCGCTAGGTAAGAATATTACAAAGACGACTACAATTGGGATTTCGCTGGCAAATAATCGGACAGCCACGTTAAGAGAAAAACAATCAGTTTAGTCGTGGTTTTTATTAAACTCATCACGCCATAGGCGCTATTTCATTACTGTTTGTTTTTGGCGTGAAATATTTGATTTTTCTGAGTTTCAGACGAGTCTAGCCGCTCTCTAGGTTCGAGAAAGGTAGGGTTTATTGCAGGATGGGGTGTTAGTGGCTAGCAAATAATCGGACAGCCACGTTAAGAGAAAAACAATCAGTTTAGTCGTGGTTTTTATTAAACTCATCACGCCATAGGCGCTATTTCATTACTGTTTGTTTTTGGCGTGAAATATTTAATTTTTCTGAATTTCAGACGAGTCTAGCCGCTCTCTAGGTTCGAGAAAGGTAGGGTTTATTGCAGGATGGGGTGTTAGTGGAAAATGGCTTCGCAATTCGCGAAGGCCGGTCTTCTTTTCAATCCTAGAGCTTTGGCAGCGAGCATGAGTTTTGCTTTGCAGCCGACTAAGCTTTTGAATGTGGATTCGAATTGGGTGGTGAGCGTGAGCCATTCGCGGCTGGTTATATTCAATCGCTCTAGAATGGGTGGCAAGTTGTTGTCGATAAAACCACGTTTGTTTTCTCGAATCGCTCTGCCTGTTATGTCCACGAGCTGAATGTAATCCTTCAGGTGAAAGGGTAAGCCTTGGGGCATGGGTTCTCTTGGGTTGCCTACAAATTTAGCCAGTTTTAAAGGTTGAGTGTTAGCCGCTTTAAGGGCCTCAATACGCCGTTTTATAGAGGTATGTTCCGAGCTTTCTGGGGTTGTCACCATTTTGGCTCGAACAGGATTTAAATCGACATAAGCCATGCAAGCGGCGAGTGCTTTTTCATCCAGTAACGCCTGTGATTTAAACCGGCTTTCCCAAAAGCGACCTGTGCAGTGGTCTTCTGCATTTGCCCTGCGGGCAATGGGTTCGTTTAAAGCCCACATGAAACGACTTATGCTGGCGAGTTCCAAGCGCCATTGGTCCAGCTTTTCTTTCACGGCCTGCCGCTGGGCGTCATCTAACGGCCCACCTTTTACAAACGCTTGGGTTAAGGGGGTACCTTTGTAAAGGGTGTGCCAGCGTTTGGCTACCTCTAAATCGCTTAACGTGTGAGCCTCTGCGGCCTTAATATGCAATACCAGATGGTGGTGATTACTCATTACGGCGTAAGCACAGATGTCAATGCAAAACACTTCCCCCAGGAATACAATACGGTCTTCAACCCACTGTCGGCGGTGTTCGTAGTCGTTACCGGTTAACGCATCTAGGCCGCAAAGAAACGCGCGGCGCACACAGCGAGATGTGCAGTGATAGTAGGGTGTGGCATCTAGTGAGATTTGTTGCTTCCTTGGGCGGGGCATGGCTCATTCCTTGAGTTAACTTTTGCTGTTTTAATATGGGCCTTCCCCTATTCGGGTGGCTTTCTAGCCTTTCCTAATAAACTCCCCTAGAATCCCAGCCTTTTATTTCTTGGTTTTCAGTGATGGACGAGCTTTCTCTTTACGAAAAAATATTATCAATCTCTTCTCCTTGGTTTGTCGAATCAGTTCAGCTAGATGAGCGTGACAACACCGTTCACGTCCACGTTGAATACGATTGCGACAAACATTTAACCTGCCCTTTGTGTGAATCCAGATGTAGTCGCCATGACACCAGAACAAGAACATGGCGCCATCTCGATAGCTGTCAATTTCGCACTCTCGTTCACGCGAATATCCCTCGCTCTAAATGTCGCACGCACGGTGTATTGCAAGCTGATATCCCCTGGGCTGATAAGCGATCAAGTTTCACCTTGATGTTTGAGGCTTATGTAATCTCCTGGCTTCAAGAGGCGAGTATTAATGCCGTCAGTAAGAAGCTGGCGCTTAGCTGGAATGCTGCCGATGGAATAATGAAGCGGGCTGTAGAGCGAGGCCTAAAAAGACGGTCTCATCTACATATTCAAAACCTAGCTGTCGATGAGGTCTGCAGCAAAAAGGGACATGAATATGTGACCATTGTTTCCAATGATCATGGGCATGTAATAGATGTCCAAGAAGATCGCAAAAAATCGAGTTTAAACGCATTTTTTACAGGATTAAGTGACAAGCAAATCCAATCAGTTGAAACGATTAGTATGGATATGAGTCCGTCCTATATTTATGCCACCAAAGAGTATATTCCTCACTGGGAAAGAGCGATATGTTTTGATAGGTTCCATGTTGCGATGGACTTAAATAAGGCTCTAAATAGTGTTCGTAAAAGTGAAGCCAATATGGTCGCGCAACAACACAAGCTAGAGCTCCATAGATCGAAATTTGCATGGCTGAGATCACGTGAAAATCTAAAGGATATTCATTCTGTACAGATTTCAACATTAAGCGTTGTAGCAAAGAAGACTGCACGCGCATGGGCGATAAAGAAGTATGCCATGGAGCTCTGGAATTATGATGATCGTATATGGGCTGAAGAAGCTTGGAAGCAATGGTACAGCTGGGCGATAAGAAGCCGCCTCAATCCTATAAAATCGGTAGCTAAAAGCATAAAGAAGAATCTATGGGGGATAATAAACGCCATCGTAAATAAAAAGAATAATGCTGGTGCAGAAAGTATAAATAGCAGAATAAAAATGCTAAAAGTAAAAGCGAAAGGTTTTAGGAATAAGGCCCGTTTTAAGGCTGCAATTTTATTTCATCTCGGCGGGCTGGACCTGATGCCAGAAATCTAGCCACCCGAATAGGGGAAGGCCCTTTAATATACAGTGTTGTTTTTCTTGGATCAAGCAGTGGTGTGGGTGTCCGAGAAACCGTGGAGTTTATTACGGATTTGTTTGCAAGGCTGGTGTTTTCCCAGTTCAATTGGCTGCCTTATTAATGCCGAGCTCTGCTGAGAATACATGCCATGTCTTAGGTGAAGCTCTCTTGAGCCGTGCGATAGCCGAGTGCGATCATTTCGTTCGCTCGATCAAACTCGAGTGTGCCACAAGCGTTTCTCGCTATTTCGACAACCCTGTCTGGCGGATAGGCTGCTAGCTTTTGTCTGGCGATGGTACTTTGCATAGCATCGAATGCCTGATTCGCTATTTCGTAGGCTCCCCAATTAATTTCCTGGGGGATATCAATCTTATTTTTAAGCTGGCTTATGTAGTTATTAATTTTTTTATTTATCCCATCGCCACTATTTTTATTTTGGTTGCCAATATTAATTGTAGCGGGATTGGAAAGTAATTTTCCCCCAAGGTTCACGGCAATGGTGATGTCTGTGTTGTCACTGAATGTCGGAGCGATAGGAACTGGATTAAGTACGCCGCCATCAATTAAGTGCGCGCCGTTGTAGTTGTGTGGTGTGAAAAACATAGGTAGTGAAATTGAGGCGCGTATGGCGTCAAACAGTCGCCCTGAATTAATCCATATTTCCTTTTCTTCATTTACGTCTGCTGCAACCGCCGTGTAATTAATTGATAGGTCCTCAATCTTTATATCGCCCACGAGGTCAATGAGGGTGTTGATAATTTTGTCGCCCTTGACCAAGCCACTTGTGCTCCATGAAATGTCGAGTAGCGTAATAATGTCCAGTTTTGTTATTGCGCGAACCCATTTTTCGAATTCATTCAACTTCTCAGCGGCATACATACCACCAATAAGAGCTCCCATAGAGCATCCTGAAATAGATTGTATGTGGTAATCATGCTCTTCCAGCCAATGAATTACGCCAATGTGCGCCAATCCACGAGCACCACCACTCCCAAGAACTAAAGACACTGTTTTCATATTGTGTGTACTCGCTCAATTAGAGTTAATGTTTGCACTAATCGCTTCGTTAAATACCGGGTGTGTATTGTGGGCTTAACGGCCCTCGTTGAGAGGTTATAGCGTGGACAGTATGACAAAGCTGCTGCAAAAACGCATACGAACTTGGTGCACCGATAATTATCCCATTGGGGCATGAGGCCTCATTTCGAAATGACGGTATTTACTGTGCCAGTCACCTTTATTCTAGCCTCGAGAGCTTGGTTGCTGGCCAGCAAAGCCCCGCCGGAATTGCCCCCAGCACGATAACCTGGATGGCAACAAAGGCCAAAAAAAACCCGATGGGATGGTTGGGAATACCGCGCTGTAATAAGTAAGCAAAGTAAGTGGCGGCTACCACGTTAACAATTAGTGCGAGCCGCAATGCCCGCTGCGTACCAGCCCAAAGTGCACGGCACGTTAACAGGTTAGTTAAAGCGCTGATCACCAAAACAAAACCGGGTAGCAGCAACAAGAATGCCCTGAGTCCCTCCAAGTTACCCTCTCCCAACGTTGGCGACCAAACCGCGGCAAGGTGGCCGAATGCGCCGGCCAGCAGAAACACGCCGAGCAAGCCTCCGCTCGCTCCCGCAATTCGGTATAGGCCATTGCCTGGCAATTCTGTGGCGGCATTAAAAGCCGACATCGCAGCCTCCCACTTTCGACAGCCCACATTCATAAGAAAATACAACCGCTTGTGCGCGGTCGCGAATCCCTAATTTAGACAGCAAGCTGGAGACATGTGTTTTTACCGTGGCCGCCCCGATAAATAAGGCCTCGGCAATTTCGGCGTTGCTTTTTCCGTTAGCCAGCGCCTGCAACACTTCGCGCTCGCGCGTGGTTAGCCGCTGCAAGCGTTCGGCGAAATTGCGCTCGGTTTTCATATGCTGGGTAAACTGGCCAATCATTCGGCGCGTAATGGTGGGGGATAGCATCGCACCGCCTTCGGCTACCGTGCGCACGGCGTTCACCAGTGCTTCTGGTGGAATATCTTTTAAGACAAAACCACTCGCGCCTACGCGCAGTGCACGGTAGACATATTCGTCCGGGTCAAAGGTGGTGAGAATAATAACGCGCGTGTTGTCACTTGCGTTGGCGAGAATACGTGCAGTGGCCTCGAGCCCATCCAGTTTAGGCATACGAATATCCATCAAAATGATATCCGGCTTGTGCTCGCGCGCCGCCTCAATTGCCTCAAAACCGTTGCTGGCTTCGGCAACCACTTCGATATCACTCTCGTGCGCCAGTACCAGCGCTAGGCCGCGCCGCACCAGGGCCTGATCATCGACAACCAATACTCGTAACATTATGTCTCCTGAAGCGTGCGCGGTAAAACGGCACGTACCTTAAATCCACCACCAATATCATCACTGTCGCCCGCGTTAAATGACCCGCCCAACAATTGTACGCGCTCGCGCATGCCCACAATACCGTGCCCCCCTGTGTTAACGGGCTTAGCGCCTTTACCATTGTCCGCAACGGTAACAACAATGTTTTCCCCACGCCCCTCCACCGTCACCGAGACTTTGCTATTGGCACGGGCATGTTTAATCACGTTGGTCAGTGCCTCTTGCACAATACGGTAAGTGGTTAGCTCAAGACGTGCAGGTAAGGCAGATAAATCGCCGAGAATGTTAAGTTTAACCGCCAGCCCAGCCTCACCGACTTGACGTACCAAATTGGGTAAATCATCAAGACTGGGCTGCGGCTCAAGTGCGTCCTCGGCATTAACGGGGCGCATAACGCTCAGCAGGTGGCGCATTTCCGACAGTGCTTGCCGGCCCGCCTCCTCGACCGACGCCATAGCATTAATGGCAGCCGCCGGGTCTGAGGCGGCGATGGTTCGTGCAGCGCCCGCCTGAACGGTCATCAAACTAACTTGGTGGGCGACAATATCGTGCATCTCGCGGGCAATACGACTGCGTTCGGCCATCACGGCGCGCTCCGCACCTACGTTGCGCTCGCGCTCAAGGTGCCGCGCTCGTTCTTCCAGCAAGCGTAAATATTCACCGCGAAAGCGCAAGCGGCGCCCTACGTACCAAAGCGCGAGCACCATTATCGCCGCCACGGTGTTCCCGGTACTAGGCGAATTAAAAACCGTAAGGTCCACAATCACAAAAACCAGCGCGCCAATTGCGCCCACGAGGCTAGCACGGTTGTTAGCCTCAAAACGGCCCAGACTATAGAGGGAGAAGGCCAAGCCAACGACGCCGTGCACGGGTGCCGCGACGTATAACACAACCGACACGGCCAGAATTACTCCATGGACCTGCCATGGATGGCTACGCCGCCATAACAGTGCAAAATTGGCGGCAAACGCGCACAGGTAGGCACCCACATCCGGCAAGGTGGCCAGCGTCATGACCTCAGCCCCGCCATTGTGTGACCACATTAAAATGTTTAATAAAAACGCTAGCAGCGCAATTAGCAAATCTGCGGTGTGCGGCCAGCGTTCAAAGGGGCCACGCCAAGGCCGCCATAGGGCCGGGTTAGGTGGCTGCGCACTAAAGGCGCGGCGTGTAAAAACAGACAATAACTCTTTCATCGGCAAATTTTAGACGAACACCACGCTCCGTGTCATGAGTATTAAGGGGGGTATACCCCGGCCGCCAACTCAACCCTTTGGGGGAGGTTAAAATCCAGCCAGCGGCGGATGTGGCGCTGATCGTCCACGCTCATAATGCTCGGCAATTCAGCTCAATTGTTAGGAGCAGCAAATGAGCGAAAGGGTATTAGACCCGCGTACAGGCCCAGAGGCGTTAGCGAATTGCGCGGCCAGTATAGCCGTGAACGCTTGGTTCGTCCTCGCTGCAATAGGCCACTGGGTTTTTCTCGCCTACATATTGGCGGTGTTTTTCCCTCCTATCGCTCAAAACGGGCTAAACGGACTCAAGGGCATGCACCTACCCAGTGGCTTTCGTGAAGGTGAAACACTGGGCAATCTCTTAGCAAAAAAACTGTGAAGCCCGTGACTGTCAACCAGGAGAAATAATGAAATACCAAAAAGAGGAGGTAAATTAAAAAAAATCAGGCACCAGCAGAGTGCATAAGTCGCCACCGAACAATTAGGTATTAACGGAATTCAATATGCAAACGTTTATTCACTGGCTACTTAAATGTACGCCGGTAGGCTTACTATTACTTCTTTCTAGCTCAGCCAGTGCTGCTCGCCTTACGGTAGAGCCAGACTCGTCCTTTTTCCTGCATTTTGGTGCAGCTATTCTCCTTTATGCTCATATTGGAGGAGGGGCGATTGGCCTATTATCAGGACTCATTGCGAGCCTAGCACCCAAAGGCCAGAAATTACATCGCTTTGCAGGGAAAATATTTTTTATAGCGATGTTTACGAGCTATTTAATTGGTGCCTGTGTTTCCCCTTTTCTAGAGACTGAACAGAAAACAAATTTTGTCGCCGCAATATTAGCGTTATACCTGCTGGTAACCGGAGTGCTCGCCGCCCAACGAAAAACATTTAGGGCCGGATTCGCCGAAAAAATTGGACTTATTGTAGCCCTACTCATTACGGCCATGGGGGTAAGCTTTATGGTGATGAGTCGTCAGAGTGTAACCGGCACTGTCGATGGAGCACCTCCTCAAGCCTTTATCTTGTTTGTGGTTTTAGGCGCAATTGCATCTGTCGGTGAACTAAACGTTATTCTACGAAAAACCCTAACGCAAAGATCTCGCATTATTCGCCATGTATGGCGTATGTGCCTGTCCTTCTTTATCGCATCCGGTTCGCTATTCTTTGGCCAGGCTACGCTATTTCCCGAATGGTTTAATGCTAGTTTATTCCCCATGATCTTTGGCCTATTCCCAATTATGGTACTCATTATAGGAATAACAAAAACCCTACGGCCCAAACTCAGCGAATTCTACACCCGTCTACACCTTAAAAAACCGAGCGATTAAAATGAAAACAATTATGCGAATAGCGGTATGGAATTGTTTATTGTTTGCCAATGTTATTAGTGCCGAAAGTGCACACCCAGACAATAACACGGCAGTTGATCTGTTTTACTCAAAACAGTACGATTTGGCGCTACCTAGGTTTGAAAAATATGTTTCAAATGCCACGGAGAGCCAAAAAAATAATGCCACCTACCAGCAGGCACTAATTTACCTAAGTGAGATACTGCTAATTAAAAATAACACCAAAAACGCTGTGTCATATATTGAAGAAGCCTTAGATATTAGGCCGAACAGTAGTCAAGAACTACTATTGGCAGGCGACATCTACTGTAAACATGCACGGCAGGTGTCCATATTCAAAGCATTAGGCTATGGGAAAAAGTGTATTAAATATTATGAAAAAGCAGCGGGTCAATCCCCAAACAACCTAAAAGCATTGAGTACGGTCATTCAATTTCACTTATATGCTCCCTCGTTTGCGGGAGGCTCCCTTGACAAAGGTGTTATGTATTTAGCCAGCTTAACGGAAAAGTCTGAAGAGGCCGCACGCATTCACCATATTCAACTTACCGAGATACAAAACGATACCAGCGCCGCGTTAGCCTTAGCTGAAACGTTTTCAGAAAAAACATACTTAAAGACGGAAAACCAATACCAGCTCGCTAAATTCTTTAAACAACATAAATACTATATTCAAGCCGAGAAAATGTTCTTGGAAATTATTAAAAAAGACATATCCGTCAATAATACCCCAAGCAACTGGCACGTTAACGCCAGCCTGCTTCAGCTAGCTGAAATCTATATTGAGCGAGGCATAAAGGCCGACAAATCAATCGTATATATTGAGCAATACTTAACAACCAGCAGTAACCCGTATGACGAACACTTCTATTGGTCGCGATGGAGTTTAGCAAAAGCATATTACTTAACAGGAAATCTAGAGCAGTACCACCAAATGGTTGAGAGTATTAAACAACTAGACTACCTGGAAAACAAAGAATTTAAAAAACATTTTGAGCGTGGCGTAAAAGAGCGAAGACATGGAGGCAAGGTATGAGCACTCAGGCTAATATAAGCAATATTAGAGTACAGCTATTGCGCGTAGTGTATATGTTTATATTTTTGGGCCTTGGTATAACCGTGTGGCCAGACATCATTTTTTCAAAAAATACAACAGTAACCGCCGATACCGTAGTGCTGGCAATGCTTGCAAGTTATTCCCTCGTTGCGTTACTGGGTTTGCGCTATCCACTAAAGATACTTCCGCTGCTTATTATAGAACTATTGTGGAAATCAATTTGGGTGTCTGCTTTTGCAATTCCTGCATTACTTACCGACAATTATAACCAGTACACCAGCGATGTAATGTTTGCTTGCGTACTTGGCATTGTTGTAATGTTACTCGCTATTCCGTGGGGCTATATCTACCATCAGTATGTCATTAGGTTGTGGTGTTCTAATTAATAAACCGCACAGTCAACCCGGATTTAATGGCGCTTAAAAACCGCTCTTGCTGTTCTTTGTTGTTGATATTAGCTGGAGAAAAATTACAAAAGTTGTAACCAGCTTCATCAAGATATCCTAAGAAAAATTCGACACTTTCACTTTGCCCCTATTTTTTAAACGTCAACTACCTTGACCGGTTCATTCGGTTAAACCTCCAGGGATTTCAACGGGGTTAGATTTTTACGTTGAGCTGTTCTTTTTTCTATAGCTTTCTCCTTCTAATTCAATGATATTTCCGTGGTGAATGAGCCAGTCCACAGAGGCCACTGTCATGTTTTTGTCGGAAAATATGTTGTGCCATTCACTGAATGCTTGATTGGCTGTGATGATGCTGGCTTGTTCATGCCGGTGCGCGATGAGTTCGAATAATACGCTGGATTCTTGCTGGCCCCGATTTGCATAGCCAATATTGTCAATGACCATGAAGCGACACCGATCCAATTTAAGCAGTTCCTCGTTTAGCTTTAATGTTTGTTTGGTACTTTGTAGGTGTTGAGTAAGTTCGGTGACAGTGTAGAAGCGCCCACTCAGTGGTTCTGGTGGGGGCAAGCCTAAAGTTTCAGCGTAATAACCCACCCCTTGAGTGATAATATCTTCTGTAAAGTCCGGCAGATCTATAGGTACTATTTCGGTAATGTGCATTACATTTATTGCCTAAGATTAACGCTCAATTTTTTCCTTTGTTGTTTGGAGAATGTGCATTGAGGACTTACTTTTCATTATCCCTTTATAGGCTTTCTTTTTCGTTGGAAGTCGAATGCATGCGCGAATGATTGTAACGCTTATAGGAATGTTCTTTTTACTGGCTGGGCATATACATTGCCAGCGCGTTGCTCAGATGGCCAAAGTGCTCCACGGGTTAAATAAAATAGACGGGCGACTGTTCAAAATACTACGGCTAACGTCTTTTACATTAGGGGTTCTTTACCATTGCTTTTGGCAATTTTTGTCCGAAAATTAGGTGGTTACTTTCCAGTGTATATGTTGTACATACTGATCTAACAATACGCATTACCGTTTTATGTATACATGATTTCTGTTGGTGTTACTGTTGGTGACGGTTAACGGCCATTATTGGCGCTTAGAATAAGTGTGTTTATCTAATTTGGTACTCGGGTTCTCAATAGAGATGGTGGGTGTCAATTGTTTGTGGTAAAAATGACGAGGGTTGGAATGGCGCTAGTCGCGTTATTGGGTTAAATAATAATTAATAATTTCCATCAGCCTTTTTAGTGCTTTTTAGTGGTGTTTCTTTTTCTAATCGGTTTTTCTGAATGTGTTACTGGAAATGTTACGACGAAAGTTTTTCGAACGAAATAAGATTTTTAATTCTTTATGCCAATAATACAAGCTTCAATGTTATAGGGTTTGCGGGCGTTTGTTTAATTATAATTACTCAGGAATGAGGCCGTTTATGAATAAAAAAATATTACATCCAACGTTGGTTGTTGGGCTATCAATGCTGTTACTAATGCTGAGTAAAACAGCATTAGCGAACTTGGATTGTTCGTTAAATCTTACGAATCAATGGTCTGGTGGAGCGACTGCTGAACTTGTGGTGGTTAATGCGGGCAGTAGCACCACGACTGCGTCTAACATTGTTGCGGAGTTTAGTAGCAATGTTGCGATCCAGAATGTTTGGAATGGATCGGTTAGTGGGTCTAATCCTTATACGTTTAGTGGGCCGCAATGGAATCAAAATTTGGCTACTGGGCAATCCGCTACTATTGGCATGCAATTAAGTTTTTCTGGTAGCTTTAGTGCGCCGACTTTTAGTGGTGCGTGTGGTGGCGTTACACCTTTAAATCAGCCGCCCGAAATCAGTAGTTTTTCGTGTGATGAACATCAGTTAGTGGGCGATTTCTTTGATTTAGGTTGGGCTGTTTACGAGTTCAGTTATGTCTGTGATGCAGTAGCCACCGATGCCGACGGCGATACCTTGGAATACATTTTTGATTTGGGTGATGGTCGAACACTCGCGTCTGCCGGTAGTTCCTCAACGGGTATCATCGATTATGTAGAATCTGACACTTATACTATTGGCGTGACCGTTAGTGATGGAACCGCTTCTGTGGAGGCTTCGGTTGAGCAAGCAGTAACGGGTATGACTCAACCACCGGTGGTGGATTTTGATTGTACGGTCGACAGCAATAATTATGAAATCACCTGCGACGGTTCTGCCTCTTACGACCCCGATGGTGACGCCACTGCGCATTACTGGGCATGGGACGGCACTTACGATTACAGTTCTGGCCTTACGGTTGCGACGCACCGTTTTTCGGGTGCTGGTGAATACGCTATTTCGTTGTACGTTTTAGATGGCAATAACAGTCGTCATTTAACGAAAACTTTTACCATTGAAGGGTCTGAGCCTTTTGACCCAATATTGGAATTTAGTTGCGAGAATGAATACCACTCAAGTAACTCTGAAACTTTAGGGTTTGAATTTTCAAGTGTGCGGGTGAGGTGTGACGTAGATGAATACGACCCTGGTTTTGAGCTAACGCCCATACCAACGGGTTCACCGGGGTGCTATGGAGCGTCTTCAAGTGCGTCTTCGTCGTCATCGACGCCTTCTGCTTCTGGGGAACCAACCCCTACGCCAAGCCCCACGGCTGAGCCTTGCATAATGCCCACCTACGCCCCAATTCGGGAGCATAGATGGACTTTTGGCGAGGGTGATGATGCTGTTAACCGACGCTCGGAGAATTCAATCGCCGTTCATACATTTGAAGAATCTAAAACCGTTGATGTAACACTTACAATCGAAGAACTCCAGGAAGGTGTAACCACAACGGCAACAGGTGTGCTCGATATTGTGGGCAATGGCGTGGCGCCGGTGGTGAGCTTGGAGTGTACAAATGTACCGGGTAGCCTCACGGTGACCTGCGACGGTTCGGGCAGCTACGATTCAGACGGTGACGAACTTCTCTACACCTTCGCATGGGATCAAAGCACGAATGGCGTAAAAACAACTAATACCACGCCCATTGCCTCCCATACTTACGAGTCTCCTGGTTGGCAGTACGTGACTCTCTACATTGTGGATAGAGGGATTGATATTCCGAATACTGGTGGCCACCTCGAAACGAAACAAGTTTCGATGGAGCTTACGGATGAATCCGAGACTAATCGACCGCCGGTAGCCGACTTTACGGCTAGTGACAGCCGTTGCGTCAGCTTCACTAAAGAGTTCGATGCGAGTATCAGTAGCGATCCTGATGGCGACGATATTACGTTTGACTGGTCTATTTTGGGAGATAGCTTTAGCGGTGAAACGTTAACGTTCAATGGCTCTTCGCATATTGATGAAACCATCGACGTAGCCTTAACGGTTACAGACACCGAAGGCGCTACGGATTCTATAACACGCGAAATTACGATCGACAATTATCCGTTGCCCATCGCTAGTCCTCCGCCTGTGCCGGACTATGACATTTTCGCTAGCAGTACCAGTGGTGATGCGCCGTTAACCGTTGATTTTGAATTGTCCGATGACTTTGATTGGAATGAAGTGGATTGGTATGTCGATGGCGAAAGGCTCGTTACTGCAGGCCCAACAAACTTTAGCCATACGTTTGAGCAGCCGGGTACGTATGAGGTAATGACCTATGCCGTGTATATTTTTGACACGACCTGTGACCGCCGAGTAGGTCGAGAAGCTTATATCACTATCGAAGTGCTCGGAGACGATCCCGATACGGGCGGTCAATCGTGTGAATATGTTGTGACCAATGATTGGGGTTCAGGCTTTACGGCGGAGCTTCGCTACACGAATACCGGTGAAGCGATTATTAGTGATTGGTCTGCGACGTGGGAATACACTGATGGCTCGTCTATCTCCAGCAGTTGGAATGGATCGGTTTCGGGCAGCAACCCTTATACGGCAACCGGTGTAGGCTGGAATAGCAGCCTGCAACCTGGTCAAACCGCCACTATAGGAATGCAAGGTGTTAACGGCGCGAATAGTGCGGCTACACCTACTTGTCAGTAGTTAATGCGCTTTTATCGTAAAGGCTAAAAGCGTTTTTTAACGGCCAGCAAAACCCTCGAGCGTTAGCCCGAGGGTTTTTTTATGGGCCGCGATAATGGTGGCCGTAGGCCTTCCTGTCGTTCTCGGCTCAGTCTTCCGTTTTTGACGACACAGAGCTGAGCTTGAATAAGGCGTATGGCGACGTGTTATCTAGGTGCGTTAAGTCACAAAACAAATAAAAAACACGTGCATCATTTGTGTGCGTCTCGACGGTGCACTACATTGATCGCCGCACGAATATGGTGCTTTTGTCGTTTTCAAACACATATGAATTGAGTTGCTTAAGTTCTAACTATTTGAAAATAAAGACATTTATAAAGTTGGCGCGGTTAGTGCTAAAACAAGGCAAGCTAGCTCGTTTTGGTATCGACCAAGCTAACATAATTATTTAAAAGACATTTGGAGGAAACACATGAAAACTTCTAAGAAATTATTGGCCGGTGCTGTTGCAGCATCTTTAGCGATTTCTGCAATGGCTCCTGTAGCGAATGCTGAAGTATCCGCTTCTGTTGGTGTTGCGAGCTCATATTTGTGGCGTGGTATCGACTTAGGTGCTGGCTATGGTAACCCTGCGGTATCGGGCGATTTAAGCTATAGCAACGAAGGTTTCTATGCCGGTACTTGGGTAAGCTCTGGTGACGGTTCTGGCGGCACTGAGTATGACTTGTATGCAGGCTTTGGTGCTGAAGTAAGCGAAGTGAATATTGATCTAAGTGTTTGGTCGTATCAGTACCCAACGGCTTCAACTCGTTACGTGGGTGTCGACGGCGATATGGCTGTTGTTGTTCCAATCGAGAGTGAATCTAACATTGGTGACTTGATGGAAGCGGTTCTTTCTATCGGTTACGGCCCTGTTAGCCTTAGCTACTACCACGGTTTGCAAGATTTAGAAGAGTATTATTACGTGAATGCGGGTGTTACTTTTGGCGCGTTTAGCCTGAATGCCGGTGCGCATGATGATGATATGACTCACGTTGACTTGTCTTACGCTTATAACGATAACTTGAGCTTCATTTTCAGCCAAGTTGTTGACGATGTTGAAGGCGCTTACGATGATGATTTGAATGTTGTAGTGAGCTACAGCCTTCCTATCGAGTAAGTACTACAAAAAGCCGCTTTTACCTTTAGGTGAAGCGGCTTTTTTATTTAATAAAGCAGCACGTGCTGCATAACCCTTTATAGGAGCAGTCCAATGAAACTAATAACTGCCATCATCAAGCCTTTTAAGCTCGACGCAGTGCGTGAAGCGTTATCGGAAATTGGTGTACAAGGTATTACGGTTACTGAAGTAAAAGGTTTCGGCCGTCAAAAAGGCCATACAGAATTGTACCGTGGTGCAGAATACGTTGTGGATTTTCTACCTAAAACCAAATTAGAAGTTGCGGTTGCAGACGACCAATTAGATTCGGTTGTAGAAGCGATCAGTAAAGCGGCCCATAGCGGCAAAATCGGTGATGGAAAAATCTTTGTATCCGTATTGGAGCAAGTTGTGCGTATCCGCACTGGCGAATCTGGTGAAGAAGCGCTTTAACCTTTTGTTTTACTGATAAATAGAATCCCAATTGTTCGGAGAACTCCTATGGAACAATCAATATTTGAACTGCAGTACGCCCTAGATACCTTTTATTTCTTGGTCTGTGGCGCACTTGTAATGTGGATGGCTGCTGGCTTTGCAATGCTTGAGTCTGGCCTTGTCCGCGCTAAAAACACAACTGAAATTTTAACTAAAAACGTAGCCCTGTATGCCATTGCGTGCATTATGTATTTTGTTTGTGGTTACGCGATTATGTATGGTGGCGATACGTTCTTATCCGGTATTACTGGAGACGGTGTTGCCGATGATTGGACGTATGCTCCATCTGCCGACTTTTTCTTCCAGGTTGTATTTGTTGCAACGGCCATGTCTATTGTCTCGGGTGCTGTTGCCGAACGTATGAAACTTTGGGCTTTCTTGGCTTTTGCGGTTGTTATGACAGCGTTTATTTACCCAATGGAAGGTGCGTGGACATGGGGTAATGGTGTTGCGGGTTCTATGGGTGAGTGTGGTGTATTTGGTATGTACTCGCTGGGCGGCATTGACGAAGGCAAGTGTGCTGGCATGAGCTTTGTTAAATGGAGCGATTTTGCAGGCTCCGGTATTGTGCACATGTCTGGTGCTGCAGCAGCCCTGGCTGGTGTGCTGGTGTTAGGCGCGCGTAAAGGAAAGTTTGGCCCGAATGGAGAAGTTAACGCTATTCCTGGTTCAAACCTGCCTCTGGCGACTTTGGGTATGTTCATTCTGTGGATGGGTTGGTTCGGCTTCAACGGTGGCTCTGTATTGGCTACTGCTAGCGTAGAAAGTGCCAATGCTGTTGCCATTGTGTTTATGAACACTAATGCGGCAGCGGCTGGTGGATTAGTTGCTGCGCTAATTGTTGCGCGTATCTTGTTCGGTAAAGCAGATTTGACCATGGCGCTTAACGGTGCTTTGGCGGGTCTTGTTGCGATTACTGCTGAGCCTTCAACGCCTACAGCGTTGCAAGCAACTTTATTCGGTGGCCTTGGTGGTGTGTTGGTTGTATTTGCCATTATTACATTGGATAAACTAAAAATTGATGACCCCGTTGGTGCTATCTCGGTTCACGGTGTTGTGGGTTTCTTAGGCCTTCTATTGGTACCTGTTACCAATGGTGGCGAAGACGGCGCTGCTTCTTTCTTGGGCCAGTTGACCGGTGCGCTTACTATCTTCACATGGGTGTTTGTGACAAGTTTGGTTGTGTGGTTAGTGATCAAAGCGGTTATGGGTATCCGTGTTAGTGAAGAAGAAGAGTTTGACGGTGTGGATATCTCTGAATGTGGTATGGAGGCTTATCCTGAGTTTATTTCAGGCGGTAAGTAAATCCTTACACAGCGTTAATCATAGGCGTTAGGCCTATTAAAAACCGGGGGTGACAGCCTCCGGTTTTTTTATGCGTGGGAGTTGTGCAAGTTAGCCACACGCGTGTGGAGTGCTGTGTGGTTTGAGGGGGATTAACGCGATGGATTCTTTGCCCCGAATCGGTGCGAGTGGTTTGTCTTTCGGTTTCGATCGGTGTAAATTGCCCTCCTAGACGATTTTAAGCGGTGTTCGGACCGGGTAGCCGAGCCATCAACTACAATAAAACCTGGATTTGGGTGTATTTAAGGATCTTCCTATGAAACTGATTACTGCTGTTATTAAGCCTTTTAAACTCGACGACGTGCGTAATGCATTGTCGGAAATCGGTGTTCAGGGTATGACGGTGACTGAAGTGAAGGGCTTTGGTCGCCAAAAAGGTCATACTGAACTCTATCGCGGTGCGGAATACGTTATTGATTTTCTTCCGAAGGTAAAAGTGGAGCTTGTCTTGGGTGATGATTTAATCGATCAGGCAGTGGAGGCCATTACTAAGGCTGCGCAAACGGGCAAAATTGGCGATGGCAAAATATTTATAATGCCTTGCGAAGAAGTTATCCGTATTCGTACCGGTGAAACCGGCCCTGATGCGGTTTAAGTTGCCATAGTTTCTTGTACGCCATGCTATTTCGCATGGCGTTTTTCGTTGTATTCCCTCGATTCATCTCCTCGTTTTTACGCCGTTTTAGGCGTTTGTTTTCTGGCCTCTCTCCCGAATGTTCGCACGTTTTTTCCCGTGTCTTATGTTTATCGCGTTAATAAAATAACCAATATTGTGTTTTTCTATTAACGCTAGAACAAAAAAAACTAAAGAAATTGAATGCCCCCCGCTGACAGATTCTAAACTCTGAACTATAAATTATCCGAGTTTGTGAAAGTGGTAACTAAACTATAAGAATATGTACGAGAGGAATTTGCACGTGGAAAATGAAGATGCTATTGAATCTGATGGTGGGGCGCTAGCGGCCCTTACAGTTGCTGAATCGTTGCTAGATAAGGATGCGGAGCGGAAGCACTTAGAAAGTGAAGTTGAAGCGTTTCTGGCGAGCGGCGGCCGAATTGACCATATTCCAGCCAATGTTGTGGCCGACCCGCCAAAAAAACCTGAGTCTAATTATGGTGGGCAGCCCATTTAAGGCGGGTTTTTGCGCACCACCTTACGGGCTATAGGCTGCGCGCACATTCTATTTCAAATATTTAGGCAGTTGCCGATTAAGTACTTCGGCAATATAGCTTAAAAACAGCGTTCCCATACTCGAACGGTAGTAGTTCGGGTCTTGGTTGCCTATGGCTAATACGCCTAGAGGGCTTCCATGCTGTAACACGGCTATTGCGGCGCTGCCGATATTGGGTGCGTCGCCATCAAATAAAAACCCACTCTCCTTAACATCAATGCCACCACTGACGGTATTGGGTAGCTTCAGGCGCTTGCCAATATAGTCGCGGGCATCGTGAATGGAGACAATGCGCGCCTCGCTTACGGGGGTATTGTTGTTGCCAAATAAGATGAGGCGCGTGTAGTGAATGTTAAATTCTTTATCAAAGCTGTAATACAGCGCATCGACCAAATCACCCAAATCGTTACATTCGAGTAAGGCTAGCACTAAGCGTTTGGTTTTATCGAACAGGCGATCGTTATCGCGGGCGTTGTCGAGCAGTTGGCTTAGCCGATGCCGCATGTCCATATTGCGATCACGTAAGATAGCCACTTGGCGCTCTACCAGTGAGACGGCAGGGCCGCTTTGGTGAGGCAGGTCAAGATCGGCCAATAGATCGATATGGCGATTGAAAAAATCCGGATGTTTTTTCAGGTATTGTGCTACCTGCTCGTCGGAAATTTTTTCCCTGTTCTGAGTAATAGAAGATTCACTCATACTTTAACTTGTCCATGAAAGACGGATGTTGCTGGGCCGGTCATCATAACAGGGTTTTGAGCGCCCTCCCATTGAATGCGTAACGTGCCGCCGGGCAATTCTACCGCTACGGTAGGGTCTAGCAGACCGCGCAGAATGCCACTCACAACCGCCGCGCAGGCACCTGTCCCACAGGCGAGCGTTTCTCCGGCACCGCGTTCGTACACGCGTAATCGAACAGTTTTCCGATCGATTATTTGCATAAACCCGGCGTTAACTCGGCTGGGAAATTGTTTGTGCGATTCGATAAGCGGGCCAATGGTGTCTACCGGAAAATGCGTAAGGTCTTCTACTAAGGTAATGGCGTGTGGGTTCCCCATAGACACCGCCCCTATGTCGAAGGTTTGGTCTGCGACGCGAAGGGGGTAGTACGCTAATTGCTTATCTGCGGTGAATGGAATATTACTGGGCGTTAGTTCGGGCGCGCCCATGTTGACGGTCACTTGGTTGTCGTCGTTAACATGTAATGTGAGTATGCCAGCGGCAGTTTCGACACATATTGTGGTTTTACTTGTGAGCTGACGCTGGCGTACGAAAAGGGCAAAACAGCGGGCGCCGTTGCCGCAGTTTTCTACTTCGGTGCCGTCGCTATTGAATATACGGTAGCGAAAGTCGGTGTCGGGATTGGTGGGAGATTCCACAACTAATACTTGATCGCAGCCGACGCCGAAATGACGGTCGGCGAGCTTACGTGCGCGCTCCGGTGTTACAGTGATTTTTTGACTGATGGCATCAATCATCACAAAATCGTTACCGATACCTTCCATTTTGGTAAAGCGTAAACGCATTAGCCTTGCTCTCCTGATGGCAGCAGGTGCTCGCCACGAATCATATCGTTAAAATCTTCGCGTTCGCGAATTAAAAAGTGTTGATCGCCGTCCACAAATACCTCGGCTGCGCGGCCACGGGTGTTGTAATTGGAACTCATAACGAAACCGTAAGCACCGCTGGACATGAGCGCCAGCTGATCACCTGCTCTGAGTGATAGTACGCGATCTTTAGCAAGGAAGTCGCCTGTTTCACACACTGGGCCGACTAGATCCCATGGCTGAGCTGTAGCGCTGCTGTTTTGCTGTAACGGCAAAACGTTCTGCCATGCTTGGTAAAGTGCGGGGCGAATGTTGTCGTTCATGGCGGCATCGATGATAGCGAAATTACGGTGCTCGGTGGGCTTCAGATAAAGCACTTCCGTGAGCAGTACGCCCGCGTTCGCGGCAATTGAGCGACCGGGTTCCAGTATGAGCTCGAGAGGCCTATCGCCTAAGCGTTGTTTTACCGCGGCGAGGTAATCTTGTGGCGAAGGCGGTGTTTCATCGTTGTAGGTAACGCCTAAGCCGCCGCCGAGATCTAAATGCGCAATAGCAATGTTCGATTCAGCTAGCGTATCGACTAACATTAGTACCCGATCGAGCGCATCTAAGAACGGGGCCAGTTCCGTTAACTGCGAGCCGATATGACAGTCTACTCCTACGACGTTTATGCCTGGTAATTGTGCTGCACGTTGGTATACGTGGGGCGCGCGTTCAATGTCGATGCCGAACTTATTTTCTTTTAGGCCGGTAGAAATATAAGGGTGAGTGTGGGCGTCTACATCCGGGTTCACACGCAATGATATATTCGCGACCTTGCCCATTTGGGTTGCTATAGCCGAAAGAACGTCGAGTTCTGCTTCAGATTCTACGTTGAAGCATGCGATACCCGTATCCAGTGCGAAGACCATTTCGTTAGGCTTTTTGCCAACACCTGAAAATATAATGCGTTCTGGTTTTCCGCCTGCGGCTAACACCCGTTGTAATTCGCCGATAGAGACAATATCAAAGCCTGCACCCAGTTGGGCCAGTACTTGTAATACGGCGATATTGGAATTTGCTTTTACGGCGTAGCATACCGTGCCGGGGTGTTCGCCAAGTGCTTGCGCGTAAGCAAGATAATGTTCGCTAAAGGCCGCGCGGCTATAAACGTAGCAAGGTGTACCATACTGCTCGGCAAGGGCTGATAGCGAAACACCTTCGGCGTGAAGGCTGCGGTTGCGAAACTCAAAATTGGACATGCTGTTACTTTCTCGAAATTCGTGTATTTAGGCGTTACGGTTGACGTGGCTCTACAGCGGGCATTTCCGTTGGCGTAACCGATTCGGTAGTGTGCGTGGGGTCGGGTAATTTTAATGGGCCTTTTTGTCCACAAGCACTCAAGCCCACAAGACCGAAAAACATTAGCCCTAAGGCCGTTGCTCGACGTATTGTTAGTGTTGCGCAAGCAGTATTCTTAACGGTTGTAAAAGGCATATTCGACCCCGTAAACAAGAATGTGTGTCAGGGTGGCCTTAGCGGTAATAGGGATTATTCGCGCGCTTAGCCCCGTGACGAAAGGCCGGAGTATAACCTGTCATACAGGTTGGTATAACCCTGCAAAAGGAAACAGTTGGGAGGGAGGTTAGGTTTTTAGCAGTATGCCAATGGCATGGTTAAGACGAAATTCTAGCCGGTCTTTTAGTTTTAGGTAATGGCCGCTGGTGAGTCGGCCAGCATCAGATAATAAGGGTATGCAAAGGCTTAGGTCGAGATCGGTTAGGTAGACGGCGTAGTGCTCACGTGATGTGCGTAATTTCAGAATGTATTGTGCTACGACCATATAGAGCTGGTGGTTAAAGGTTCGACCTAGAAATTCTTGGTCATCACAATAAAAGTCGAAGACCAGTTCGCCATCGCTGCCTTTGTGTGCCACGGCTTTCACTTCAAATTTCGCGGTGGCGGGCTGCTGGCGAGACACAAGTTTGGGGGCCGCTTTGAAGCGTGGGCCTGTTTTAATTAACTCATAAAAGTGCAGAGGGAAAATGCCAAAGTCGTATAGCAATTGCTGGTTAAGGCGTGTTTGTCGCTCGATGATTGCGCGTAAAAATTGATGTAATGGCTTTAGCGGTGAGTGTTCGCCGCTCCCGTGATATTCACGGTGTGTGATGGAGCCCATTTCATCGACGACATACACTTCCATTCCTATATCGTAACGCCTATAAAAAATGTGTATGGCACCGGACCAATTTCGGCCGCCCATTCCGCCTGAAATAGTGTGGCTAATCGTGCGCATGGGATGCGATTCAAGTGCACGGCTGTCAAATAAAATTGGGCTTATAGCGAGTTGCTCTTCGCCTAAATAATCAATTAAAAGGTTACGTGTTTTATGCTCTCGTATGAGTAGCTTAGGGCCTCTAAATTGCAGGCTGTAGTAAGCGCCGGCCATTTCAAAAAGATAGCGTGTGGTCGCCGGGTAACGGCCACTGTAATAGCAGTGCGAAATTTCATTAAACCAGCGTTGAATACGATTAGTAATGGTCGTTGTATGGTGAGCACCTATACAGGTAATCGATAGTGACGGGGGTGTTTGGTGTGTGCCGGGTAAGCAGAGTTGCAGGTATTCTTGAAGCGCCTCTAGCAGTGCGTGCTTGGAGTCGAAACGTCGCGCACTAATTTCGTCCCAGCTGTTGCGTGTGATCATATCAAGCGACACTACGAGGTTGTCTTTGAATCCGCTATAACGTAATGCGTCGGCTTGGCCGCTTAGCCGTTGGATACCTAAGCCATCTAAACGGGATGTTGGCGATCGGCCAACGTTGAGTAGTAGAAGTGCATGTGTGGGGGCGGCTGCTTGTTTAAAGTGTTTATGGCTAAGCGAAGGGAGCGGCAGTGGCAGCCATTGAGCGAGTTGTGCGAGTATTTTTCGCACGTCAACATCGCTAATAGAGGGTGAGTGCTGTACGTCAAAAGAGGTGTTTTCGCTGATGATACCGTTCACATAACACCAGAGCAGTAGTTCGATCAAACTGAGCGTTGATTTAATAGCGGTGCTGTCACTGCTGAGTGCACTGCCGCTAATGTGCGAATAGGCTGTCCATACATTGACGCTGGTATCGTTGTCGTAGCGTTCAGTTAGCGAAATAATTTCTTCGCTTAGGTCATCTGAAATATTGGGGTTTATCCATTCAACTTTGCCTGGACGCCGCTCGAAGGTGGCTTGTAATTTTCGCCCCAATATTGTGAGTTCTTCTGTGGATATCGCGCGCACGGCGCCAGTTTCTGTGGCGAAATCTTGAATAAATCGATAGCTGTGGTTGAGTTCGTTGACTAACAGCGCACGCTCTTCGGTTACGTCGTTAGCCTTCCAATGGGCTCGCTGATCGAGCATGGCGATCTGTTGTTTTTGCCAGCCCCACTCATGAGTCAATCTTTCGAGCAAACATCGCTGCCAGGATTTTTCACGGCTGCGGGGTGGTTTTGAGAGCGGTTTATTCACTTTAAAATAAAAGCACCTGCGTGCTAATTCGAGACGAGTGGTAGCGTTTTTGGTGAGTAAATATTGCTCGATATGGCGAAAAATCATCATATAGCCATCAAGTTCATTAATATCGAGTTCACCTGCATAAACGTGCGCTTTAAAGCGGAGGGAAAGTGGTTCTACGTTGGGGTGCTGTCCCGCATAGGCTTCTAGCGATAATAATTTTAATACCGATTTATAGGGCGACTCTATCGCTTTATATAATTGCCAAATTCCGGCGCCTACAAATTCGCCATCTGGGATGGTGGCAATGCCACCAAAGTCGAGCAAGTTATCGTCGCGTAAAAAACGTTTTGTCAGAAGTGTATGGGTGTATTGCGCGTAATCATTTTCTTGCGTTGCGGGTACAAACCACCAAAGTGGTTTGCGGCCGCCCACCAGTATCGCTGTGCGGTAGAATTCATCGAGCAGCAATAGGCGTTGTGCGCTGCCGCTGGATTCATCATTTAAACTATCGATATGTCCTTGTTTAAAGGTTTCATGGTCCATTAAAAAGAAATGCACTTCTAAGCGAAACGTCATTGCCCATGTCGAAATTCGTTTTGCTTTTTCGTTTAAAGAGGCGATGGCGTTTGGTGCAAGCCCCGGTTTTACGCATAGCCAAATGTCTAGATCACTTTTTTCGCTTTGGGCAATGGTGCCCACGCTCCCCATGATGTACAGCGCGTAGATACTCTCGGGTTGAGACATGTCGAGGTTAGCGGTAAAACTGCGGGCTATTCGCCTGCCCAGAACCATTTCGGGCTTGCCTAGCGTGTAATCGCAGAGCCTTGAGGGTGTTTCCCGCGAGACAAAGCCGGGCATCATGGGGTGGTTAGTGTGAAAGAGTAGGGGTAATGCATCGAGTACGGGGCGCTGGCGTTCACTTAGAGCATTGCGCAAGCGCTCGAGACGATTCATGTTTATGGCCACGAATCGCTTA
Source organism: Teredinibacter purpureus (assembly GCF_014217335.1). Classification (NCBI taxonomy): domain Bacteria; kingdom Pseudomonadati; phylum Pseudomonadota; class Gammaproteobacteria; order Cellvibrionales; family Cellvibrionaceae; genus Teredinibacter; species Teredinibacter purpureus. Next base: position 1,164,207 of record NZ_CP060092.1, read on the forward strand.
TCGAGCTGGGTGAGATTTTGTCGGTCTAACCCTTGGCTTATTTCGCCAGGGTTAATCGCATGCGGTTTCACTGGAGCGCCAATATAACGTGAATTTGACCACAGTTTAGCAGCGAGAATGCCGAGGCGACGGGAAAAGTCGCCGTGTGTTTAGATTGTTTTTTTTACTCTGGCGCGAATGGTTTCACGCCCTTTTTGCCGACAAGTTGGTATTTTTCTTGTAGCGCATCTTTCACTAAAGAGGGCACAAATTTACTCACGTCGCCATTCAATGAGGCGATTTCTTTTACCAGTGAGGACGAAATATACGAGAGGTGCTCGGCCGGCGTTAGAAACAAGCTCTCCATTGAGGGCGCGAGTGCTCGGTTCATGTTGGCGAGCTGAAATTCGTATTCAAAATCGGATACGGCACGTAAACCACGTACTACGCCATATGCTTGCTTTTCTTCCACTAAATCTTTCAGTAAGCAATCAAAACCGCAAATTTCTATGTTGTCTATATGGCCGAGTACTTCATGTGCCAGCGCAACGCGCTCATCAATGGTAAAAAGCGGTTGTTTTCGGCTACTGGCAGCAACAGCAATAACCACCGAATCGAACAATTTGGCGGCGCGTTGTACCAGATCAATATGGCCATTAGTAATAGGGTCGAATGTGCCTGGGTAAACGACGCGTTTCATGGTCATAAGTATTCTCGGTAAAAGTGACGATAGTACGTTGCGACGATTTGCCGTAACAGTAGGGCCGCGTAGTTTAGCCTGAAGCGCGTGGCTACGCCAAAAAAAGTCAGCCGCGCCATTGATATAGCGCATAGCGCACATCACCAGCGTGTTTTTCTCGATGAGAATGCCAGCCGGCAGGTAACGCCATAGGGTGTGCTTTGGGCCATTCAATATACACCAGAGTATGGTTGTGCAGGGCGCCGTTAATGACTAATTGCGTTAGTGCGTCATGCCATAGGTCTTGTGCAAAGGGTGGGTCGAGAAAAATAATATCGAAGGGCCCAAGGGCGGGGGTGAGTAGCGTCAAGCCATTGCCTCTAAATACATTCGCCGCCGAGCACTCCAGTGTTGCTAAATTGGTGTCCAATTGCTGCGCTGCTTGCGGGTTCAATTCTGCAAACTGCACAAATTTCGACCCTCGAGATAAGGCCTCGAACCCTAGTGCACCAGATCCTGCAAATAAATCTAAACATCGGCTTCCGTGCACATAGGGCATAAGCCAATTAAAGAGTGTCTCGCGTACTCGGTCGCCCGTAGGCCGTAGGCCTTCAATGGGGGTGACCGCTAATTTTCGGCCTCGCCATTCACCACCAATGATACGGATAGTGGACGTCGTGTTTTTTTTGTGCTTTTTTCTGTCTAGAGGGCAAAAGAAATCGCTCCAATAATGGTAGGATGACGGCCAATCAATTATTGAAGCCGCAAGTCAATTATGATGTTTTTTAAGCGTAAGAAAAACACCCCTGAAGAATCTTCTCCTAAGAAGGCCGAGATCGAGCAGCCGCAAGAAAAACTCAGCCTATTGGCTAGAATGAAACGCGGCTTGTCGCGTACCAGCAGCCAGTTCTCTTCCGGCTTGGCCACCCTACTAATGGGCAAGAAGGCAATCAACGACGAATTGCTTGAAGAAATTGAAACCTTATTGTTAATGGCTGACGTGGGCGTAGATGCCACGACCGAAATTATCGATAATCTTACCGAGCGAGTCGCTCGCAAGCAGCTGGCCGATTCCGATGCCTTATTTACAGCGCTCAAAGATTCCTTAAGCGCTTTATTGCAGCAGGTAGAATCACCGTTAGTAATTGATTCGGAGAAGAAGCCCTACGTTATTCTTGTGGTAGGCGTAAATGGTGTGGGCAAAACAACAACTATTGGGAAGTTGGCAAAACGGCTTCAGAATGAAGGTAAATCGGTAATGTTGGCCGCAGGCGATACGTTTCGTGCAGCGGCTGTCGAACAGCTCGAAGTGTGGGGCGAGCGCAATGAGGTACCCGTTGTTGCGCAGCATACAGGGGCCGATAGTGCATCGGTCATATATGATGCCGTGCAGTCTGCGCAGTCGCGTGGTATTGATGTGGTAATAGCCGATACCGCCGGCCGCTTACACAATAAAAGTAACTTAATGGAAGAGCTCTCCAAAGTTAAACGCGTGATGGGAAAGATCGATGGCACAGCGCCTCACGAAATATTATTGGTGCTGGATGCAGGAACGGGGCAAAATGCGGTGAGCCAAACCGATCATTTTCTTAAGGCCGCAGGTGTTACGGGATTAGCGTTAACCAAGCTAGACGGTACTGCCAAAGGCGGTATTATTTTCGCCCTGAGTAAAAAACATCAATTACCGGTTCGCTTTATTGGCGTAGGCGAAGGCATTGATGACCTCCAACCTTTTTCCGCCAGCAACTTTATAGATGCGTTGTTTGGCGAGGGAAAAGCAGAATAATTAACAAACTCTACACAAGTATAATAACGTGATCAGCTTTAGTAACGTTAGCAAGCGCTATACGAGTGGCCATCAGGCTCTCGCAAATGTGTCTTTTGATATTGATGACCGCGAAATGGTGTTTCTCACTGGGCACTCTGGTGCCGGGAAAAGTACCCTAATGAAGCTCATTATGTTGATGGAGCGCCCAACGGCAGGCCAAGTTGTTATTGCAGGACGCAACTTAAATCGTATGCGCAGTGGCCAAATTCCCTTCCATCGCCGCCAAGTAGGGGTGGTGTTTCAAAACCACCAATTATTATTCGACCGTACCGTCTTCGAAAATGTGGCGTTGCCTTTGCAAGTAGCCGGCTACCAGTCGCGAGAAGTTGGCCGTCGAGTGCGTGCGGCACTCGATAAAGTTGGGCTCCTCGAAAAAGAAAAGCATACCCCCATTACGCTCTCTGGTGGTGAACAGCAGCGGGTGGGTATTGCGCGCGCAGTGGTCAATAAGCCCACCTTGCTTCTAGCGGACGAGCCTACCGGAAACCTCGACCCCGCTCTTTCGGCCGAAATAATGAATTTGTTTCGGCAATTTAATCAGTTTGGTGTAACCGTCATGATTGCCAGCCATGATATTGCGCTGATACGACGGTTGAATCATCGTGTACTGACGCTCTCAAAAGGTGAAATTATTCACGATGGTTGTTTGCCTCCCCGGGAAGCGCACTAATGGCAAAAATTGACGTAGGAGCGGTGCAAAGTCGAACGCGGTTCGGCGACAAGGCGAGTGCCTATTGGCAGCACCATTTAAGCTCTTTCGGGGGGAGCCTGCGTCGCTTGCTGCAAACGCCGGCACAAACGCTTATGACAGCGCTAGTGGTTGCCATAGCGTTATCGCTGCCTGCCACGCTATTAGTGTCGTTAAGTAATATTCAGCAGCTCGGCGATAGCTGGGATGCAAGCCCTAAAGTTTCGGTGTACTTGCATTTGCGTGCGCGCCCCGCAGCCATAGAACAGCTCATCAGTAAACTGGAGCGTCTTCCGGAAGTGGCAAGCGTTCAGTATTTGTCGGCGGAGCAAGTGCTCACTGACTTTCAACGACTGTCGGGGTTTGGTCAAGCGCTCGGTGGGCTTGATGACAACCCGTTGCCCGCCACTCTCGTCATTGCGCCTACGTCGAATGCCGCAGAGCCGAGTGTATTACAACAATTGGGCGAAACTATTGCCGCAGAGCCCATTGTGGATGAAGTATCGTTGGATATGGAATGGGTGCGGCGTTTGCGTGAGTTTATGGTGTTGGGCAAAAAAATTGTTGCGGCGCTCGCAGGTTTGCTTGGTTTGGGTGTTTTGCTGGCCATTGGTAATACTATTCGGCTCGCCATAGAGAACCGTAGAGACGAAATTATCGTATCTAAGTTAGTGGGCGGTACTAACGGTTTTGTGCGTCGTCCGTTTATCTACTGCGGGGGGTGGTACGGTTTTATGGGAGGCCTGCTAGCGAGCCTAATTGTCTCTGGAGGCTTTTCTATCATTGACGACACGGTTACTCAGCTTGCTTCTCTATACCAAAGTGACTTCACGCTACAATCGTTAGGTGTTACAGGTAGCTTACAGCTAGTGGGCTTAGGTACATTGCTTGGCTGGTTAGGCGCATGGCTCGCCGTAGGTCGACATTTGGTCAAAATTGAACCGAAATAGGGAAAAATGGTCGAAACGCTTGAAAATCTTGAATTTCAGCCTAATATTGCTCAACTGGCGAAAGTTTAGTTGATCGCTTAAAGAATATACTTGGAGGAATGCCGAATGGGCAAAAGTTTACAGACTGTAGAAATATTGGCGCCGGGTCAAAACCTGAATGCCTATATGCAGGTCGTGAACAGCTTCTCGATCCTAACTGCTGAAGAAGAAAAAGAGTTAGGCGAAAATTTGTATTACCGCGAAGACCTTGAAGCGGCGCGCCGTTTGGTGATGGCGCACTTACGTTTCGTGGTACACATTGCTAAATCCTATGCGGGATATGGTTTGTCGCAGGGAGATTTGATTCAAGAAGGCAATGTAGGGCTAATGAAAGCGGTAAAACGCTTCAATCCAGAAAAAGGCGTGCGCTTAGTGAGCTTTGCCGTGCACTGGATCAAAGCTGAAATACATGAATTTATTTTGCGTAATTGGCGAATTGTGAAAGTAGCGACAACCAAGGCGCAGCGCAAACTGTTCTTTAACTTGCGAGGCCAGAAAAAGCGCCTAGCATGGCTTACTAATTCCGAAGCTGAAGCTGTCGCGGCAGACCTAAACGTAGACGTTAAAAACGTACGTGAAATGGAAACTCGGTTATCGGCATTTGACGCCGCTTTTGATGCGGGCGCTGATGAAGATGACGAAACGGCATACAAAGCACCGGCTAACTACTTAGAAGATCGTCGCTACGACCCTTCTGTGATGTTAGAAAACGCCGACTGGACCGAAAATAGTGTGGCGGGCTTAGAGAGCGCACTAGAACTGCTTGATGATCGTAGCCGTGATATTTTACAGCAGCGTTGGTTGAGCGAAGACAAGTCTACATTGCACGATTTGGCGGGTAAATACGGCGTTTCTGCAGAGCGTATTCGTCAACTTGAAAAGAATGCAATGAAGAAAATGCGTGTTTCTATGGAAGCTTAGGTAGTGCCTAAAATACCGAAATCCTAGGACAGGAAAAGCCGCCCATCAGCGGCTTTTTTTATGTTCTTTAGGTAGAGGCGCATCACATTAAAATAAGGCGAATATGTCAGCAGAAGCAAAATTATTCTTGTTATTGGCCGCTTCTAATGGCGCTTTGGCCGTCATTTTAGGTGCATTTGGAGCCCATGGACTAAAAAATAGTGTCTCTGAACCCCTCCTTGCAGCGTGGCAAACTGGGGTTCAGTATCACTTCTACCATGTACTGGCGTTGGGCTTGGTTGCTTTGTTGTCTATGCAAGGTATTGCAGGCAATGGCTTAGCTATCGCGGGATGGTGCGGGTATTGTGTTGTTTAGTGGCAGCCTCTACGGGCTGGCGTTGGGAGGCCCACGGTGGCTTGGGCCAATAACACCGGTAGGCGGTTTATTGTTTATAGCAGGGTGGGTTGCGCTGTTTGTATCCATACTAAAGGTTAAGAGTTAATGAAACCCGAGTACAAGAAAAAACCGATCCGTAGCTATGTAATTCGTGCCGGGCGGATGACCGATGGTCAGAAAAATGCATTTGACCAATGGTGGTCGGTGTATGGTCTTAGTTTATTCGATGGAGAAATCAATCCCGCTGAGATTTTTGCGCAAGAAGCTCCCTTAGTGGTCGAAGTTGGTTTTGGGATGGGCGAATCACTTTTTGCTATGGCGAAAGCAGAGCCGGATAAAAACTTTATTGGTATAGAAGTCCATCCACCGGGCGTTGGCCGACTGATTAGTCTAGCGGGTATCGAAGGTCTCACTAACCTTAAAGTCTACATGGCAGACGCCGTGGACGTAATGAGTGATTGCATTCCTGCAAGCAGTACGGATCGATTTCAGTTGTTTTTTCCTGATCCTTGGCATAAAAAAAAGCACAACAAGCGCAGAATCGTACAGCCGACGTTTGTAGAGCAAGTGCGTAAAATATTGAAGCCCGATGGCCATTTTCATATGGCGACGGACTGGCAAGAATACGCGGACTACGCAATAGAGGTAATGACACTGGCAGCAGGTTACACTAATACAGCGGAAGCTTATTGTTTTGCTGAGCGCCCAATGTATAGGCCCAATACCAAGTTTGAGGCTCGGGGAGAGCGCTTAGGCCACGGTGTATGGGATATTGTATTCGCAAAGGTGTAGCTCCTATTCCCTTACGTAGCCCACTAGCGCCCTAGAATAAGAAACGAAATGCGAAAGATTAATCAGCTCATCAAAAACTGGAAACGCGGCACAGCCAGCTCTGAGAACGATCGCGTAGAGTCTTCACACAATAAAAAAAATAAAGCAGAGACCGCTATGGATTTCTCCTCCTCAGAAAGCCTGTGGGTAGAGCCTTTATGGGATTACTCTAAACGGGTGTATGCACGCAAAGGTATAGAGAAAATAGTGTTAGGGCTGCAAGATGAATATCATGCAAATGTGGATATTATTTTATGGTGTTGCTGGTTAGAAAAGGAAGGTATCGACCTTTCTGAAGAAGCGTTGGACGATGTGCTTATTACTATTGATACGGTTAATCAGCTTACATTAATAAAATTGAGAGAGGTTCGAGGGCATCTTAAAACAGCCTTTACACAGAAACAGGCCAGTATTATTGCAAAGCAAATCCTTAATGCAGAAATGATGCTAGAAAAAGTATTGTTGTATCGCCTGCAAGAACTAACGCGGCGTTTTGCCGATGTTATGAAGGATCCCGTTAAACCCCTAAATTTGCGCTATTATCTTGAGTTTTTAAGTATTCCTGACGCGCAATATATTGCTGAGACCGTGACGGGCACTTGTGTTCGGGCGGGTAGTAAATCCTTTGCTTAATCGGCCCATTTCATCAACGTCACGCATAAAAAAGCTCGCATAGCAGCCATTATTGCCCCATAGTTTGTGACAGCTAAAAAGATAAAGCCTGATTCAATTGGTAAAATGGCGTTACGACACTTCAATAACACCAAAGGCATCAGGCTTTGTCACCTTCTAACACTGCTCTTCATCAAATACTCAAATCCGTTCTTAGACCTGAATTGGAAGGTTTAGCTTCTCAGTACCATTTCGGCTAAAAATTGCGTAGTGCTAGTTGCCTGGATCAGTTAGTCGGCATGCTCATGCATCAACTTTCCGGCCGACAAAGTTTGCGTGATATCGAATCTAGCCTTGAAGCCCAGCTCTATGAGCCTTTATTTTTTAAGCGTCTCCATCCGTTAAAATGTTAATCGGGGAAACATAAATTTCGATTTAAAAACCCGCTTTCTTCTATGGATGCGAGCGCAATTGATCTGTCTCTTAAACTGTTCCCTTGGGTTGCGTATCGCGATGACACGGTAACGCTACGTGTAGGCCTTCACTATTCAACGGAAATCCCTGAGTTTGTTGCGCTTAGTGAAGGCAATGAAAATGATATGGTGGGGGCGAAAGTTTCGTTTCCCTAAGGGCAGGATTGTTGCGTTTGATAAGGGATATGTGGGCTACGAATGGTACGTAAGCCTTACCCATCATGGGGTCTCGTTGGTTACACACTTGCGCACCAAAGCGGTATACCGTGTTCTTGAACGAGCACATTATTGGGCGCTCAAAGAATGCAATTTTGACTCACATATGGATTGCAATGATCGCCTATTTACTTGCTTCATTTACACGCTTCTGCGCGAAAGCCGGTTGGACTGTTCAGCGAATAATGCGGGTGCTGCAGGTCAGCGTATTTGAACGAAAGCCACTTAAGCAACTGTTCACTCCACTCCCTCCCCAGAAACAAAAAAGCCACCCTCAGAAGAGGATGGCTTTATGACTAAAAACTATGGGACAGCAATGGCATAGAAGCGGGGCTTTTTATGCGTGACGATAAAGTCTAAACGTTAGCTCGGATCATCTTGGCCGAAAAGGCTGCCGGTGCTGGGTTGCGGAGTTTCGACAGTTGAAGGCTCGGGAGTCGTCGTGGGTTCCGGCGCAGGAATAGGCGGCGTGACACTCTCAGTTGGAGTAGCAGGTACTGTTTCAGGCGTTGGCGAGGGGTCAGGCATGGAAGTAATTTCAGGCATAACAGCTACCGCTGGTATTGGCTCTGTTACAGGTGTTTCCATGGGCGCTACAACAGGTGTAGTGGCTGGTTTTTCCGGTGCAGGTATACTTTCTACGCTAACAGCGGGTGTAGGAGTTGGCGTGGGTTTAACTACCGCCTTTTTAGCTTTGACTTTTATGGGCGTCGTTTTTTTGGTTTTTACTACGACTGGGGTTTTGTCTTCAGCCTTTTTTACCGCAGGTTTAGCTTTGGTTGCAGTTTTTTTCACAGGTGCTTTCTTTTTCGGCGCTTCCTTTGCCGGGGTTTTCTTGGCCGATTTTTTATCTGCAGGTACCTTTGCTATGGCCGCTACTTTTTTCTTAGCGGGTTTTTTTTTGCTGGCGTGAGCTTTTTCAGCGGCTAATGCGATTTTAGCGATAACTTTGGCTTGCGTGACAGAGGCTTTGGCGTCGCTGAATGCGGCTTTGGCTTGATCCAATGTCGCTTTAAGAGTTGCGAGATCTGATCGCTGAGAGGCAACAGCAAGTTTGGCCTTTGTCACTTTAGCGGTTGCAGCCGCTGTTTTTTTCTTTGCAACAGCGGTAGCTGCACTTTTTGCTTTGGCTTGCAGGCTAGCCAGCTTGACTTTGGCCTTGCTCGCGTTGGCGGTAGCGACTTTTACAGCCTTGGCCGCAGCGGCTAGCTTCTTATTGCGTGCACTGTCTAGTTGAGCTGCCAGCTTGGTAATTTGTTTTTCTAGGTCTGCGATTGTGTCGGTGGGCTTCTTTTTTGCTGCCATTAGATAGTACCTGAAAGTGTTCTTATTTAAGGAAGGGTAGGGGGCGCAAAAATGATAACTTCGTTTGCACCAAAATTGTATATATTTTGTGTGGAATTTGATTTGTAAACCAAAAAAAATGCCAAAATTCGTACAATGTTAAGAATTAGCCTCTATCCAGTCGGGTTTTGGGGGTGCTTATCGTATCGACGTCGCAAGTGACGAACTCACCTCAGCGCTCTATTGAACGCGATAAAAGGATTGTAAAGTACCGTAGAAAGACAAAAATATGTGCGCTGGGGATTAAAATTGTCTTCAAGTACGGAGAGTTGCTGGAGGCAAACATCTTGCTTGGGTATACTGCCTTCGCATTTTAGCCGAATTGCTTGGTTGTAGTGTACTAGTACGGTATACCGTAGTGGTAACAAACCCAAGTAATTTCCTCCATTAGGGTTGGCGTGCATTCTTAGCGCATTTGAAATCAGAGAGTACGGTTACAGGCCGTGAAGCTCCCTGGCAATAACAGGAATTGATAATGAAAAAATTTACATGGGTGGCAGTTACGGCTGCGGCAGCGTTGTTAGCGGGTTGTGGTGGTCAAGAAGAAAAGAAAGAGCCTACATTTGAAGCATTAAATGACAAGGTGAGTTATATCCTTGGCTTTAATATGGCATCACAGGCAAAAACGGTTGAATTTGAAATCAACCCTGAATTAATCGCTTTAGCTATTAGTGAAGTGAATACTGGTGCTGAGCAACGTTTTGACGAAGAAGAAATGCGTGCTGTAATGACAGCTTTTCAGACTGAGCAGCAGGCTAAACAGCAAGAGTTAATGGCTAAACGTCAAGAAGAAGTTGGCCAAATGGCTTTGGATAACGCGGCGACGGGTAAAGCATTCTTGGACGAAAATGCAGCCAAAGAGGGCGTGGTTGTTGCAGAATCTGGTTCAGGTTTACAATATAAAATTGAGCGTGCAGGTACTGGTGCCATTCCAACAGCGGCAGATACTGTGCTCGTTAATTATCGTGGAACTACACTTGACGGAGAAGAGTTCGATAGCTCCTACTCGCGAGGTGAGCCCGCTAAATTTCGCGTAAGCGGTTTAATTAAGGGTTGGGTTGAAGCGCTGCAGCTAATGCCTGTTGGCTCGAAGTGGACGTTATACATCCCAGGTGACATCGCCTATGGCGATCGCGGCATCCCTAACCGTCAGGACGGTTTTGATATTGAGCCAAATGAATTGCTCGTATTTGAAATGGAATTGTTGGACATTAACCCTGAAGACAAGCCTGCTGAGCCAGTAGAAGCTCAAGAGGCTGCACCTGCGCAGTAAGCGAAGTATTCGTTCGCTATTGTGATAAAACGCCCGGCATTGAGTTGGGCGTTTTTGTTTCTAATTGGTGAATAAATCCGTTTGCGCCAATAGCATAAAATTGTTGGGGGATATCACTAAAGGCCACCGCAATGACAGCCGCACTGGTTGGTTTCCACTTATCGCGTTTGGGCAGTTGCCAGCGCTCAATTTCCACTAGTTCCGGTAGTTGCCATAGTTGCACAATCTGGTCTGGCCGCCCCGTCAATAAAAAATTATTGTCGTCACTAAATTGCGCGGCGGTGAAACTTAACCCACGTTTTAAGTGTTCAGCTTTTAGTGGTATTTCCCCAATTATTTCGCCAGTGCGCGCTTGCCATAGTAAGGCTGCATCGTATTTGCTGACCGATAACGCTATAGCGCCATCGTTGGATAGCTTAACGAGTTGTACGTCGTCATTGTGTTTTAGGCGGGTTATGGCTTTGCCTGTGCGCATATCCCAAAGGGTTGCTGTGTAGTCTTCGCTGCCGGTAATACCGAGTTGGCCATTTTCGCTGAGGTCAACACTGCGAACGCGATTGCTGTGTTTAAAGGTCTTTTTTATGCCGCCTTGTTGGATATCAAAAAGTACCGCAGAGTGATCACTTAACCCGAGGAATGCGCTGGTAGCACCGGGGCCTAGTTCTGCATCTAAGATTTCGCCGGGCGCTGTCCAGTAGCGGTAGCCCTCACCGGTTTCGGTGTTCCATAACACAATTGTGGCAGGGTCAGCGGTAAGCCCCCATTGCCCGTTCCCTGAAAAGTCAGCGGCGATAATCGTTGAAAGCTCGCCGTTAGCGTGGTTCCAATTAAAGACCCGTTCTTCGGATTGTACCTGCCACAGGCTCCCTCCATGGTAAATAGAGCCTGCGATGATCAAATGCCCTTTTTCGGATATGGCGGCGGCATGGAGGCCTTTAGTGGCAATTTCGAGTGATGACGTTGGCGAAAGCGCTTTCTCGCATGCGGTTACGAATAGCGTACAGCTAAAGCAGAATATGGCGTGTAGAAGGCGGTAGCGGGGGGCTTTCATAAGACTGCCATTCTGTTGATTTGGATATCAAAAGAATAGCAGCTACCGAGAATTGTGCGACAGGGTGTTAGGCGTTAACGTCTAGAAAAATAAATAGTGACGTTGTTAAGTGAATTACGCTACTTGATCTTTATGGGCTGTGTGAAGTACTTCTATAGCCCTATCTTCGGCCTCAAATCTATGGGCAAGTGTTTCGCCGAGTTTTGAGAGGTCGGTTTCAATCGAATCAAGGTCATCGATTTCTTGGTACTTGTCGTTAAAATCGAGCACGTATTCGGTCGTTTTATCGACATCAGTAAACAGTATTTTTGCCTCTGTTAGCGCAGGCTTGTCGTCGAATTCCCGTGCTTCTTGAACGAGCTGGTCGTAAATTTCAAAATGACCCGCAGACACGTAATCAACCAAAAGCTGACACATGGACCTTAGTACTTCGCCTGTGACGGCTGAAGGTTCTTCTATTATTTCGGATAGTTGGCAATAGAGCACGAGTACTTGCTGTCGCTCACCAAGCCAGCGATCGATAATATCGGTAACTCCGCCCCAACGTTCTTGCGCCGTTTTACAATTTTCTAGCATAGGTTCTAGTCGTCCCAAGAGAATGTTTAATCAGCCTTCAAGATAGGTGATAAGTCGTTCAAGAGCAAGGGATGGATGCCCTGTTTCCGTACCTGTAAACGAATAGTTAATAACAAAATGTGGGGTGATCGCGTGTGTCGAGAACGAACGGCTATGGAACTTTGCGCGTTAATTCTTATTCAAACCGATAATGCGCGGGTGAGCGAACGCCTTTTGCGGATAGACGGTGATTAGAGGTGGTTGAGCTATGCTATTAAAAGGTGAAATTTGCGGAGAAATAGAGCATGCAATGGTTACGCAATAGCGCTTTAGCGCGTTGGTTGAGCGTGGTTTTAGTGGTCGGTGTAATGTTGGCTGTATCGGTGCATGCCGAAGATGAGCCGCCAGCCGAAGGAGAGGAGGCGGCTCCAGCCCCGCCTAAGGCAATTTACCTGCCGTTAAAACCCTCGTTTGTGGTGAATTACGGTGGCGCAGGGCGATTAAAATATATTAAAGCGGAGGTGTCGGTTCGATTAGATTCGTCTGAGGCCGCTAATGCCGTGCGTCATCATATGCCTTACATTCGTAATAACTTAGTAATGCTTTTTGCGAGTCAAACCGATGAGTCGCTGACGTCACAGGCTGGAAAGGAAGCGTTGCGGCAAGACGCGTTGACTGAAGTACGAAAAGTAATCTTGGATGAGGATGGATTAGAGGGGGTTACCGATCTTTTTTTTAACACGTTAATCGTGCAAAAATAATCGCAATACGGCATAGCGTATTGCGAAGAGTTACTCGAAGTTTGCCGTGTTTTTCGCCCCTATTCTCGGAAAGCCCCACAGCATCGCCGGTACTGTTTGTAGTATTGCACGAGAAAATCATCGAAGTCTATTTGGCTTTTTCTTTCAAGCTCGCGTTGTTCCGCTTCAGATTCTAGCGCCATATTTTCCATGCGTTCTTGAATGTCGGGCGAAAGTGGAGCGTTTTTGAAGTATTCATCGTATTGCGCAGAATGCTGTAACGCATAGGCCGCGTATTCGAGCTTGTTGTCTTTTAGTGTGGATAGAATACGTGCAGAGGGTGTAAGGCTTGGGTCTTTTAGCTTTCGCGTTTGCTGCGCAAGACTGTTGCTATAGCTTTGATCGCCATGAGCGTTATCCAGCAGCCCTGCGACGGGCGCCATAGCGTTGAGTAGCTCTAGGCCCCATTGCTGCAGGTTAATCGTGCTGTCGGGGCCGTTCTCGAGTGTTGCACTGGGGTTGCGGCCGTCAACTACCACCTGTTTTTGGTTGCGCAATATCCGTTGTGCTTCTTCACTATCGGTATCGGGGCTTTCTTGGAGCGCGCAATACAGTAAAAAAGTGTCGAGAAAGCGGATTTGTTCGTCGGTAATACCGACAGGCGAAAATGGGTCGATATCCAAGCAGCGTACTTCTATATATTCAACGCCACGATTGTCCAGTGCCGCGAGCGCTGTCTCGCCGGATTGTGCTGTGCGTTTGGGGCGAATAGCACTGTAAAATTCATTCTCTATCTGTAGTAAGCCGGTATTGAGTTGCAGGTGGTTGTGTTGTTCGTCGGTGATCCCGAGGGCTTCATAGTCGGCATGAGGTGACGTAATGGCTGCACACAATGTTTCGATATATCGTTTTTGGTCGTTGTAGCAGACGTAAAGATCTTCTTGCGCACTACTTTGATAGCCGAGGTCGCCCATGCGGAGTGACGTGGCAAACGGCGTATGTAACGTATGCGATAGGTTATCGAGCAGTTGAAGGTCGTGCATGCGTTTGTCTACAAAACTGGTACACAGTGCAGGCGAAGCACCAAACAAATAGATGAGCAACCAATAATGACGCCGAAAGTTACGAATGAGGCCGAAATAGCGCTGATTTTTGTATTCCTGAAGGTCGAGCATGCTGTTATCACGACGTGAAAGGAATGCCCAAAACGCATTGGGTAGCGAGAAGTTATAATGTAAGCCTGCAACGGTTTGCATGGAGCGTCCATAACGATGTCCTAGGCCAACCCGATAGACTGTTTTCATTCGGCCGTTATTCGTACTGCCGTAACGCGCGACAGGAATCTCTTGGTCAGGCCCTAACGCGCAGGGCATGCTATGCGTCCAAAGCATTTCGCCTTCGGGTAGCTGGTTGGCGGTATAGCGCTGCAGTAAATCGAGCTGGCCAAGCATATCGGGAATGGTGTGGCAGGGAGGCGTAATAAACTCCAGCAAGGCTTCGCTAAAGTCTGTAGTGATTTGGGGGTGGGTTAAGGCTGAGCCCAGACCACTGGGATGATCGGTTTTACTGAGTGCTCCGTTTGCCGTAACGCGGAGGCTTTCACGCTCTGCGCCGCGCAATATGCCGGTGAGTAATGCGGCATTGTCAGGCTCGGCGAGTTCCTTGGGGAAATCTTTAATCTGTAGCACGGAATTAGACCAATACTTGTTGGGGCGAAGGGGTGGGCTGTTTCTCGGGATTGGCTGTTGTCTCGAGAGGTTGTTCTTCTGTCGTTGCGATTTTATCGTCAATGTTATCAATGGCGTCGTCAGAGCAAGGTCGTGCGGTATCGTCTGCGGCGCTGGTTTGTGGGTGCGCTTCAGGTGCGTCTGGCAGAATGAGTAATCCTTTCTCGTTAACGTCTACGGCTGTAATTTTAGCCCGTAAATCAGGGTTTTTAACGGTTAACTCGACTATCTGATTGATCGCCTCGTCTTTGTGTTGAGTGCGATAAACGCTTCGATTCTCTTCGCCGTATTGCCAGTTACCCGACTTTTCGAGTATTTGCTGGTGCTGATTACAGATGATAAACATTGACGTCATGATTGAAAGCTCAATTCAAATAATGCAGAAGTTAGGGGGCCAATAAAGGGCATGTAGCGCGTTTTTAAAACCGTCAACGTGCGTCGCTCAACTCAATCGCATGATGGTGGCGAAGACCCTAAATTACAAGGGAGTAGCGCCTAAAGTTTGTGTGAACGGCCGGTGTCAATTGTGAAAAAAAGGAGAATTGCCCACTTCTGACATACCAATCCTCATCCAGCCTGTATAAACTACGGCTCTACTAACTTGTAGGGTTATGAATGGGGAGTGGCAGTGCAAGGCCATATTTTGCGGTTTAAGCATGCGAGACCCTCCCAATCAAGCCTACGGGGCGTCCCAATAACAAAAATTTAAAAAGTGGTTCGTGTTTCCCGCTTCGCTGGAGTAGAGCGTCAGTTCGGGCATTACTGATTGTTGACACTGTAAGGCCCAACCTTTTGATCAGCTGTTTTCGCCGGTAATATCCAATCACGTAATCATTACTCGTACGAGACGGAATCCTCTGTTTTGGCGAATATTCAGTATTTTGGAGAAGTTGAGTGACCTTTCAGTTGGCCGACAATCCGCAGCTTCTAACCGCTAGTCGTTACTGGCAGGTAGTGCTCGCCAAGCTAAAAAGCTTGCCGTTAGACGTGTGGCGTAATGGTCTTATCTTTCTATCGATACTATGGCTGTGTCACAGCGCTGCTGGGCTCTTTTGGGTTTTATACCCTGTTTCGGCAGTACCTCAGCCCACCACCTTTGCTGTGCCGATCGATACCGGTTCTGCTTCTGTCAGCAGTACAACCGTTGATATCCTGGCCCTTCAAGAGCTGAAACTCTTTGGTGACGCTGGCGAACTGCCTGAGGTGGAGTTAGAGGTGGAGGCCCAGTCCTCATCAGATCTTATCGTTGACGAAAACGCAGCAACGACGCTACTAAATTTAAAGTTACACGGCGTCATTGCCAGCGATAATCAGCTTGAGGCGCGAGCCATTATCGATACCGGTAAAGATCAGAATCTTTATCGGATTGGCGACGAAATAAAACTAAATAAAGGTGTAAAGCTCGCAAAGGTTATGGAGCAACGCATTATTTTGGACAATAAAGGCAGCCATGAATCCTTGTGGCTTTACTCCGAGGAAGATTTTAAAAAATCGGCAAGTAATCGCGCCAATCGTCACAAAGTTACTCGTGAAGGTCCCGGCGCGGATCGCCCTAAACCTACGGTGAACAAAAGTATACAGCCTAGCCAAATCCCCAAATCAATTAGCGATGTTGTGCGTTTTAGCGTGCATCGTGAGGAAGGGAAAATGGTGGGTTATAAATTGCGGCCTGGCCGAGATAAAGAGTTGTTTGAACAAGTCGGATTAAAATCCGGCGATATTGTGACAAGTGTTAACGGTCGAATCATGAACGACCCGAAACAATTGCGTGATGTCTATCAGGACCTAAAAACCGCAACGGAGGCCAACTTAGTTGTTCGTCGTGGCGAATCAGAGTTACCAATAACGATCAGAGTTGATAATACAGGTGGGTAATACCGTGTTAAAGAATTTTGGCGTCATCTTGTGTGTGGCGATAATGATGTTTTCGGGCGCGTCTTTAGGGCAAGCTCAGGGCGCTCAGCCACAGCAAACGTGGACCATTAACTTCAAGGATTCAGATATCCACGAGGTTATTAAATTTGTCGCTGAAGTCACAGGTAAAACCTTAGTGATAGATCCTAGGGTTAAAGGGCGTGTGAAAGTGATTTCTCAAAAGCCTCTAACTGAACGAGAGCTAATGGAACTGTTTCGTTCGGTATTAGAGGTGCACGACTTCACCATCGTTGAGGTGGGAAATGTTGTACGTGTAGTTCCTTTAAAAGACGCACGTTCTTCACCTTTGCCTGTTCGGGATAATCCGGCTTTTGACGAAGGTTACGTTACCCAGGTTATTCAGCTTAAAAACATCGCAGCTGCGAAAGTGTTGCCCGTGCTACGACCCTTAGTGCCGCAGCATTCACACTTAGCCGCTTACGATCCCAGTAACGCTATTGTGGTATCCGATACGGCAGCGAATATAGAGCGTATTAAAGAAATTATCGAAAAAATCGATACCGCTGCATTGCCAGTAACGGAAGTTATTGAACTGCGCTACGCCGACGCGGACAGCCTTGTCGCGACATTAACAAAGCTAGATCGCGCCGAAAGTAAAGGTGCGCCGGCGTCCAATACATTACAGATGGTTGCCGATAAACGTAACAATGCCATTTTAATTAGTGGTGAAGACTTACAGCGTCAGCGCGTCAAAAACTTAATTCGTCGTTTAGACCGTCCACAGAAACAAACCGGTAATGTTCGCGTTGTGTATTTAGAATATGCAACGGCCAAAGATGTAGCCGTTGTTTTGAGTAAAGTGGTGCAAAACATGCAGCGCATGGTGCCTGGCGGAGAGAAGGGTGGCAAAGCTGGCCAAGGCGCAACGGTGGAGGCCGACGAAGCAACCAATGCGCTGTTGATTACGGCCGAGGGCGATAGTCTTGACTCGTTATTAGCGGTTGTTGAACGGTTGGATATTCGCCGTGCACAAGTTTTAGTGGAAGCCATTATTGTTGAAATGCAATTAGGCGATTCGCAAAATCTTGGTATTGAATGGATGTTCCAAAACGCTGATGCGGGTGTCTTTGGTAGTTCGAAGTTTGTCGGAAATGCAGCCGGTGCTGCAGCGGCTTTATTTTCCGATGCTGAAAACGCAACGGCGGCATTGGCTACAGCGCTAAGCGGCGTTCAAGGCGAAACATTGGGTGTTGCCGGAAATACCGGTGATGAAGATTTTCTCGTTCTAGTGAATTTGCTAAAAGGCAATTCGAACACCAATATTCTCTCCACGCCAACGCTATTAACCATGGATAACAACGAAGCCATGATTTCGGTGGGCCAGAACGTACCGTTTGTAACCGGTAGTTTTACTAATGCGGGTGGCAACGGCGGTAGCAATCCTTTCCAGACTATTCAGCGAGAAGATGTTGGTATTACTTTGACGGTCACTCCGCACGTGAACGAAGGTGATAAAGTCATTATGGATATTCAACAAGAAATATCGAGCGTAGCCGGCAGTGTTGGTGCGTCAGATATCGTGACTAACCAGCGTAAAGTTGAAACTCAAATTATGGCACGCGACGGTGAGGTCATCGTGCTAGGTGGATTGATACGAGACGATATCCAAGAAGATGAGCAGAGCGTACCTATCTTAGGTTCCATTCCGGTTCTTGGACGATTATTTCGTTCAAATGCAACGACTTCGACAAAATCTAATCTCATGATTTTTATTCGTCCTACGATTGTGCGAGATGACGAAACCTTACATGGTGCTACAGCCGAGAAATACAGCTATATTCGAGACCTACAATTGAAGCAGCAAGAACGCGGCATCTTTGGTGTCGACGTTGATACCTT
This sequence comes from Teredinibacter purpureus, assembly GCF_014217335.1. Lineage (NCBI taxonomy): Bacteria > Pseudomonadati > Pseudomonadota > Gammaproteobacteria > Cellvibrionales > Cellvibrionaceae > Teredinibacter > Teredinibacter purpureus. The sequence continues at coordinate 1,182,263 of NZ_CP060092.1, forward strand.
GCGTATTCTTCCTGAGTTGGAACCGGTTGTGTTCGACGAAGCGCGGGCGGCGGAGTAGCTAACGTGAGTGAAGAATCAGCTTTCGTTCAAACCCGTCTTCCTTTTTCCTTTGCCAGCACTTATGGCGTGATGCTGGAAGAGGGAAAAGTAATGCACCGCCCGGGTATTACGGCGCAGACTATGATCGAAGTGCGCAGGCACTTGGGGCGGCCTTTCGAGATGGAACAGCTCGACGAAGAAGCCTTTAAAGCACGTTTGGCCCGCGTTTATCAAAGTACGGACGGCGAAGCACTGCAGGCCGTTGAAGACATGGGCGCTGAGTTCGACCTCACGGCGCTTGCTGACGACATCCCTGATGATAGCGAGCTACTGTCGGGCGACGGCGATGCGCCGGTTATACGACTCATCAATGCCGTACTATCGCAGGCCGTACAAGAAAAAGCCTCCGACATTCACGTAGAACCTTATGAAGATCGTGTGTCTATCCGGTTTCGAGTGGATGGAATCTTGGCCGAAGTACTGTCGCCAAAGCCCCAGCTTGCCCCTGTTTTGGTGTCGCGTTTAAAAGTAATGGCACGTTTAGATATTGCCGAAAAGCGTATTCCTCAGGATGGACGTATTACGGTTAAATTGGCCGGTCATGCTGTTGATATACGAGTATCAACAATTCCCTCTGCACACGGCGAACGGGTGGTATTGCGATTACTCGACCAAGCAGCGGGCCAGTTATCGTTATCACAATTGTCTATGCCCGAAAAAGTGCAGCAAAATTTCGAGCGCGCTTTAATTAAGCCGCACGGAATTATTTTGGTAACGGGCCCCACCGGTTCAGGTAAAACGACGTCGCTTTATGCAGGCTTAAGCCACCTGAACACGCGCGCACGTAATATATTAACGGTCGAAGATCCTATTGAATATTTGTTACCTGGCATTGGCCAAACGCAGGTGAATGCCAAAGTTGATATGACGTTTGCTCGCGGTCTGCGCGCCATATTACGACAGGATCCCGATGTGGTGATGATCGGTGAAATTCGTGACCAAGAAACGGCATCCATTGCGGTTCAGGCAAGTTTAACCGGCCACTTGGTACTTTCAACATTACACACCAATACGGCCATTGGTGCAGTTACTCGTTTGCAAGATATGGGCGTAGAACCCTTCTTGTTATCTTCCAGTATTGAAGCCTTAATGGCGCAGCGACTAATTAGAGTGCTGTGCACCAAGTGTAAAGAAGCTTACGAATCCACCGAATCGGAAGAAATACGATTGAGCTTGCCGCAAGGCAACACCATTTTTAGACCAAAAGGTTGTGATAGTTGTAATCATTCGGGCTACCGTGGTCGTGCAGGTTTATACGAAATTATCCCTATCGACGATCATTTGCGTCAGCTTATTCATGAAGGCGCAGGCGAGCAAACCATGTTAGCGCACGCGCGTACTTATTCGAGCTCCATTGAGCAAAGTGGTCGAGAAAAAGTACTGAGTGGCGAAACAAGTGTAGAAGAGGTCTTGCGGGTAACCGCGGTGTCTTAATATGGGTGCGTTTAGTTATCAGGCTCTGGATGCCAAAGGCAAAAAAGTAAAAGGTGTCGTCGAAGGTGACTCCGAACGTCATGTTCGCTCGCTTCTTCGAGCCAAACAGCTTAAGCCTTTAAACGTTAAAACTACACGTGAAAAAGCCAGTACGGCAGGCGGCTCTAAATTTAATTTCACGTTAGCGCGCCGGCCACACATGGGCTATCGCGATGTCTCGTTGGTGACAAGGCAGCTCGCGTCATTAATCCAGTCTGGCCTGCCGCTTGATGAGGTTCTACATTCCACCGCTAAGCAAAGCCGTAAACCGGCCGTAAAAACCATTGTCTTACAAGTGCGTTCGCGCGTGTTGGAAGGTTTAAGTTTGGCGCAAGCTATGGCTGAAATGCCTAAGGTTTTTGATAACCTTTACCGCGCAATGGTACGTGCTGGCGAATCGTCGGGTTACCTTGGCCCTGTACTTGAGCAGCTTGCGGAATACACCGAGCGCACACAAGAAACCAGACAAAAATTAAAAATGGCCATGGTTTACCCGATCATAATGATCTTGGTTAGTGTGTCCGTAGTCTCGTTGATGATGGTTAAGGTTGTTCCTCAATTAGTTGGCATGTTCGAACGCAACAAGCAGGACTTGCCGGGTATTACCGAATTTATGATTGGCGCGAGCGACTTTCTTGTCAATTACGGTTTTCTATTGCTTTTGGGTATCGTTGCTGCCGTTGTTGGTTTCAAGTGGCTAATTAAAGACGAGGGAAGAAAGAATAAATGGCACGGAATCGTGCTGAAAATGCCCGTTGCTGGCAACCTAATACTACAAGCCGAAAGTGCCCGATATGCCAGTACATTAGGCCTGCTAGCGAATAGTGGTGTGCCCCTGTTAGAAGCACTAAGAATTGCCTCGCAAGTGTTATCCAACAACCAGCTACGTATCGCCAGTGCTGAAGTTGCCGTAATGGTACAAGAGGGCTCCAGTTTGCATAAAGCGCTAGATGCGGTAGACATATTCCCGCCGTTACTGGTGCAAATGGCGGCGAGTGGCGAAGCAAATGGTCGATTGGCCGAACAGTTGTTGCACGCGGCACGAAATCAAGAACGAGAATTGGAGTTTACCGTTAATACCGCACTGGGATTAATGGAGCCATTTATGGTGTTGTTTATGGGAGGAGTAGTCGGGTTTATTGTTATGGCGATCTTGCTACCTATCTTCCAGATGAACAAGTTAGTGAGTTAATTTAATCGTTTGTAAGCGAGATAAACTATGAAAAATATTAATCGAAATCGCGGCTTTAGCCTTATCGAAATTATGGTCGTTCTGGTCATCATGGGGTTGCTAGCGTCTATTGTGGCACCCAACGTTATGGATGCTCTTTCGAGCAGTAAGGGCCAAAAAGTACAGGCTGATTTCGCTAACATTGAAACAGCGTTGAAAATGTACAAATTAGATAACTTTGTATACCCCTCTACCGAACAAGGCCTAGAGGCACTGGTAAGCCGCCCTACCTCGTCACCTGAACCGAAAAACTGGCGTAAAGGCGGCTACCTGTCAGAATTACCTATGGATCCTTGGCAGAGCCAATATTTGTATTCGAGCCCCGGAGACGCTAAACCCTACGAAATCTATACGCTCGGCGCCGACAGTGTGCGTGGCGGCGATGACGAAGCTGCCGATATCAACAATTGGGATCAAGTAGGGGGAGGTAACGACAACTAAGTTGTCGCGACTACGCCCATGAGGTTAACCACCAACATACAGTTTAAGTTGCAACGAGGGTTTTCGTTACTAGAGCTGTTGGTGGTGTTAATTATAGTCGGCACCGTAATGGGTGGCGTTGGTGTGGCCATCAACCAAGGTGGCCCCGAAAAAGAGCTAGCCAAAGTTGTCAGTAAGTTCACCGCCTATGCCGGCCATGCTAGTGATGTAGCAATCTTGTCAGGTAAGTCACTAGGCCTAATGATTGAGCCACCCGAGTGGCAAGAAAACCCCTTAGACAAAGGTTGGCGTTATCGCTGGCAAATGATGACACAGGCGGGTTGGCAAGATTATGCAGAACTGCCGGCCATCGATATTCCAAAAGGTATTAACCTCTATGTCACCATAGAAGGTGAACTTTGGGAATGGGAGAATGCGCCTGAAATTCGATTACCACTCGTTGCTTTTTATCCCGGTGGTGATCTTACTTTATTTGATATTGAATTCACGCTCGACACTTTTGATCTTGATATTAGTGAACACGTAACCGTAGATGATTGGGGCCGTATCGTATGGACCGAGCGTGCGGAAATGTTAGCCGAAATCGAAGAAGAGCTGGGTGACCTATGAGGGCAAAGCAATGAACACCACACTGCGACGCGTATCAGGTTTTACACTTATTGAAGTGTTAATTGCATTGGCGATTGTTGCCGTTGCACTACCCGCGCTGGTTATGCGCGTTCAATCCGTATCAGATAACACCGGCTACATCGAACAGAAAAGTTATGCCTATTGGATAGCGCAAAATAAAATGGAAGAGATCTTCCTCGATTACCGCATTAAAAATACTTTCCCAAAAACAAAGCGACATGACACCCTCGAATTCGGCGGCAAAGAGTGGTACTGGGAAGTTCAAGCAGTAACGACGGGAATGGAATCGATCTATCGTATTGAAGTGCGAGTGGGCAATGATGAAGATGATATCCTGGCGAGCTATGCCGGTATATTGCATGAGTCAAAAGACGGCGCTCAAACTGTCCCTAATACGGGTACGGTTCAGTGAAAAGACAATGCGGCATTTCACTGTTAGAAGTACTGGTGTCGGTAGCAATCATGGCAACGATTGCGCTTTTGGCCTTTGGTGCTTTGGATGTAAGTGAACGCTCAAAAGTAGTAAGCGAAGAAAAAATGCATGACCTGCTCCAGTTTGATCGTGGTTGGGTAATGCTAGAAAATGATTTACGAAACGCGCTGTCCTACGCTAATGGCAACGCTTATGGCGACTTAATAAACGCTATGGACGTACGCTATGGCGAAGAATACAGCCTTGTTTTTTTACGGTCTGGGCGCGCTAACCCTTTGGGTTTTCCTCGAACAGAATTGGCGCGAGTAGGCTATCGGTTGGAGGAGAGCGTTTTGTGGCGAGATACGTGGTACGACCCGCAAAACCCTGACATTGATTTCGCCCGCCAACAAAAAATTATGGAAGGCGTAGAAGATATTAAAATAAGCGTATTACCGACATCCGGCCAAGGTTATAAAGAAGGCCCGTGGGTAGAAGAGTGGCCAGGTCTTGGGCCTCCTAACGTTTTACCACTGGCATTAGAAATTACGATAGAAACTAAAAGCCGTGGAGAAATTACCCGTTTATTTGCTTTAAGCCCAGGGAAATAACTTCATGACTAGGGCTAAAAACAGCGGCGTTGCGACATCGAACCAGCGAGGAATGGCGTTGATATTGGCGTTACTGGTTGTCGCCTTGGTTACGGTTATTGCTGTAGAGCTAAGTTGGCGTTTTGAGTTAACGCTGTCCCGTTCTGCAAACCGTTGGCACGGTGTACAAGCCGACGCGTACTTGCTTGGTGGAGAAGCGCTAGCACATTGGATTCTGACACAGGATACAGAGAAAGATCAGCAAGAAGGTATTGTGAACGATACCTTGCAAGAAGAGTGGGCACAGCCAGCACAAATGCCAACCGATGAAGGTTGGTTACGAGGAACGGTAACCGACGCTCAAGGGCGCTTTAATCTCAATTCACTTATCGATAAAGCGCCAAAACTACAGGGCAATAAAACCCCTCAATCGTGGCAAAAATGGACAGCTCCGCAACGTCGTTTTATTCGACTATTGCAGACCATAGAGCTAGAGGAAGATGTATTTCTAGACCAAGCCGCTGCGATAAATATTACTGAAGCCATTATGGATTGGGTCGATTTGGATTCAAACGTTTCAACAATATCGGGCTATGGCGGTGCCGAATCGGATTATTATGGGCAATTAGACCCCCCATTTGTGGTGGCAAATAAAGCCATGATGAGCGTGACTGAGCTGAATGTTATTCGTGGGATAACCCCCGTGCTCTACCGAAAGCTTCTACCTTTAGTGATAGCGTTACCAAAAGAAGTGCCGATCAACGTGAACACCATGCCCATACAATTGATGCGCACAATTAATGACAAAAAAATACTGTATCCAAACAATATCGACGACGCGCAATATATCTTTGAAGAACGCAGTATTGGTTATGAAGATATCGCATCTTTTAAAAGTTCGGCAGCGGTCGATCAGGTTGTAGGTAGTACCCCGAATGGTGAAAGTAATATTGATATAACGGGCCTGGACATAAAAAGCAGTTATTTTATTTTCGTAGGCGATACATCCGTTGGCGATCATATTCGCGAGCGTAAAGCGTTAATGTTCCGTGATGGTAGTAAAGTCACTACCTTGCGTAGAACAGACGCAAACTTTTAATAACTAGAGAAAGAACGTGGCTGAAAAAGTATTTGCCCGACAAACAACTGATGGACTTTGGCAGTGGCGTTTAGCAAGCGTTGAAGGCCAATGGGCTACCGATGTTTATCATTCCGGTGACGATGAAGCAATGGTTGCAACCGCACGTACGGCTAATGCGCCTGTAAACTTGCTGGTGAATGGCAATCAAGTGGTGTGTTGTAGCACGGAAATAGACGCGAAAGAAAAGCGTCACATGGCCAAACTTTTACCTTACGAGCTAGAAGAGCAGGTCATCGATAATATCGAAGAGATGCATTTAGCTTTTTGTTCTGCCGAAGACGACCGGATTAACGTTGCCTATATCAGCAATAAAGATATGGAAAAATCGTTAGCCCCCCTCATTGAGTTGAATTGCGATACGCGCATAGTTGTGCCAGATTACCTCACCTTACGCAGAGATAACAATGGCGTAACACTGGTGCTAGACGAGCAACAGCTTATCGTGAGAACAGGAACGGACGAAGGTTTTAGTGTTGAAGATACGCTTGCTCCCTTTGTATTGTCGGAACAAGAGCAGGAACTAGATTTTACCTGCACCGTTAATCTAGTTGCCGAAAGTGACGAGCAGTTAGATATACTCGCGAGTTGGTTGCCCGCGTCTTGGACACGTGACAACGGGCCTGAAATTATCCGTAATATTGGTGGCCTTTGGGATTGGCTAGAACCCGCTCAGGTTAATCAAGAACTCAATTTACGTAGAGGAACCTTTTCTCGACAATTGCCTATTAAACGGTGGTTAACGCAGTGGAAAACGCCCCTTATCGCAATAGCGGCTGCTTACTTGATTGCCGTGACCGTCACCTACGCACAATATCTTGGTCTCAAAAGTGAGCAAAAAGAAATTGTGGCCAGTATGAATGCAATTTATCTTAAAGCCGTTCCAAAAGGTCGTGCGGGAGATCCCGAAGGCCGATTGGAAAAACTCGTTAAAAACATTAAAGGTGGCGCAAAAGCATCGAGTAATCTCATGGTGTTGCTCGGTGGTGTGGCCGATACATTAAAGACCTCTGGTAATATCGCGATGTCGAGCTTCCGTTACAACGCCGATCAAGGTGAATTATTGCTTAACATTGAAGGCAGTAATTTCGGCGAGCTAGAAAGTTTGCGAACAGGCGTTGAGGAAAAAGGCTTTAAAGCTGAATTACTGCGTGTAGAAGCGAAAGGCGAAAGGCAGAGCGCGCGAATGAAAGTGTCGGAGGCTCCATAATGGATGACATAAAAGAGTGGTGGAACCAAGCTTCTACGCGAGACCAAATTGCATTGGTTGTTTGTGGGGGAATACTGGCGGTTTATCTTGCTTACGTAGTACTACTAAAACCGGTAACGGCAATGCGTGACGAGCAAATACGTAAAAATGCCTCACAAGAGCAAGCGTTGGAACGTGTTAGAAACTACGCGGCTATTTGGGTGAATCAAGGTACAAAGAAAAAAAGCGCAAGTAATAAAGGCAGCATTGTTGAAGTTGTAGATTCCAGCTTGCGGCAAAACAATTTGAAACTATCAGGTATGCAGCCCAGTGGTAGCGATGATGTACGTATTCGTTTAGAGCAGGTTGCCTTCGATAATTTACTCGCATGGCTGTATCAAATAGAAGTGACCCAGCGTATTCAAGTAAAAGATATATCTGTTGCAACCGGATCGAGCACCGGTTTGGTCTCTGCTAACCTTCGATTGCATCGAGATTAATTAAGATTATGAGCGCTACTAAAAAAATTGTAAAACCATTGGTTATTTTGTGTTTTGTGCTCTATTTTTTGGGGCTAGTATTGTCCCGAGCACCAGCGGAACTTGCGGCGTCGGCGATACACAATGCCATGCCGAAGGTATGGCTTACTGGCATTCAAGGTACGTTGTGGAAAGGTGTTGCCCGAGGCGCGCAACTCGATTTACCCAAATCAAGTTTGTCGCTTGGCAGTATTCAGTGGACCTTGAGTGGGTGGTCGTTACTATTACTCAAGCCTTGTATTAACTTCGAAGCGGTCGATGGTGTCGCCGTTATTTCAGGGCGAGCGTGTCAAAGTTTGAGCGGTAATACCACATTAACCGATATAAATGTGGATGCACCTATATCCCCGTTAAGCGATGTTATCAATCTGCCGGTCGCAGGCCGAGTATCTCTAACTATTGTCTCGGCAACGTTAGAAGAGACCTTAATCAAAACCCTCGATGGGCGTTTTAGCTGGCAGAGTGCCAGTTTTAATCCCGGTGAAGGTTGGTTATCGCTTGGTTCCTTCGGTGCAACGCTTAGCGAGAGCGGTGATGGAAAAATTAAAGGGCACGTTACCGATATAGAAGGCTCTTTAAAAGTGGATATAGAAGCGTTGGTATCACTTAACGATTGGCAATTTAGCGGTACAGTTAGTCCGCAAGAGGGCACGCCAGAATTGCTCGTCGAGGGGTTACCACTGTTTGGCGAAGAAGTTGAGCCGGGCCAATACCATATCGTGTTGTCCAGCCAATAAGCCGCCGTTACCGTTAATTTCTTTGCCTAAAAAGAGGTTTCACGCGCATGACAATACCCGTTAACATGCGCGTATTATTTCCCCTGCTTCTTTGCGTCCTTCACGCTCTCTCATCAACAACCTACGCTAGCTGGCATACAGATTCGCAGTCCATAATGGGGACTAAGATCAATATTACCGTCTGGCTTGAAGACCCCGTCGCCGCACAAAAACTATTGCAACAAGGGATGACCGAAATGCGGCGAATTGATGCGAGTTTTTCGCCGTGGATCGAGAGTAGCGAATTAGCACGTGTTAATCGCCTAGCCGCGCAACAACCACAGTCAATTTCAGAAGAGCTCGTGTGGCTTATTGATAAGTCGTTGTACTTTAGTCACATTAGCGAGGGTGCTTTTGATATTACATTTGCGTCCGTGGGCTGGTTTTACAACTACCGCGAAAAAGAGCAGCCAACAAATGAACAGCGCCAGACATTATTACCGGCCATTAACTACAAAGGGTTAGTGCTCGATAAAGCAACAAACACTGTTGGCTTCACACACGAAAATGTAAGAATCGATTTGGGTGGTATAGCGAAAGGGTATGCCGTAGATCGCGTAGCCGAATTATTAATACGCGCGGGTGTTAAACATGCGACCGTGAGCGCGGGCGGCGATAGCCGAATAATTGGCGACAAGCGCGGTCAGCCGTGGATGATTGGGATTAAAAACCCTCGCAGCGGCGAGCAAGGTAAAACTGATACAGCCATTGTTCTACCGCTAGAAAATCTCGCGCTGTCGACCTCAGGTGATTACGAGCGCTATTTTATTGATGAAAAAACGGGTAAACGGGTGCATCATATTATTAACCCGAAAACAGGTACGTCAGTAGAAGGCGTAACAAGTGTCACTATCCTGGGCCCTACAGGCAGTGACACCGACCCTCTATCGACCACGGTATTTGTACTGGGCATTGAGAGGGGCTTATTGCTGATCAATCGTCTGCCCGGTTTCGATGCCGTTATTATCGATAGTCGTGGGAAAGTATATTTTAGTGAAGGGCTAGCGCCACCGGCTGAACCCGATTAATGCCGATACCCTCTAACCTATAAGCGGCACTTATCTCACGTACTTCTGAGTGTGATTGAGTATCCGTTATTAGATCACTGAGGGGGCTATAAATTACGTGCCCATTTCTATTTAAGACATGTGTATAAATTTCCGTTGTCCGAATGTCAGAATGCCCTAATTGTGCCTGCACTGTTCTTATGTCGGACCCACGTTGTAGCATATGGGTTGCGAAAGAATGCCGCAGTGTGTGGCAAGATGCAGGCTTAATTATGCCGGAGGCGTACACCGCTTTTTTTACCGCCCGCTGAATACTTTGTTCACCTATATGATGCCGCCGTTTCTCGCCCGTGCGCGGGTCCTGTGAGAATGAACGGGCTGGAAATAAATACTGCCAGCCAAATTCAAAAGGTGCTTTAGGGTATTTTCGTGCAAGCGCGTAAGGCAAATACACCCCACTCCAATGTCCATCGGTAATATCTTCATCGAAATACGCACGCACGATTGTTAGCCGACGTTGTAGTGATGGTACGAGTTCAGGAGCCAACGTGACAATACGCGATTTCTGGCCCTTGCCTGCTCTCACGAGCACCGAGAGTTGATCAAAGTCGATGTCTTGCACCCGTAATCGTACCGTTTCCATTATGCGTAATCCGGAGCCATACATGAGCAGCGCGCAAAGTCGTGGTATACCACTCAGGTTTCGGAACAAAGAACGAAGCTCATTGGGTGTTAGTACTGTAGGAAGTTTGGTAATGGTTTTCGCTCTATAAAAATCGTGAAAATCCATGGGTTCGCGCTGCATAAAGTGGTTAAATAAAAACACTATGGCGTTTAACGCAGTTTTTTGAGTGCTTGGGGATACCTTTCGTTCGAGAGCGAGATAATTTAAATAAGCTCTTATATTTTTTTCATCCATACCGTCGGGGTGTCGATTCCCGTTAAACTGAATGAATTGCGTAATCCAATAAAGATAAGTCTGTTCTGTACGATAGCTGTAATATTTACTGCGCATAAATGCACGAATTTGATTTAAAAATAATGAAGCCATCCTTGCCTCCTTGGTGCGTATATTTTAGTGTATATACAAACAGTATTATTGTGCTTGTCTATTGTCAAGAGCCGCTCAACCCAGTGCAACAGATGTAGCAATGTGCGGGTGTAAATTTAAGTATTCACTGCCGTCTCTAACGGATTGAGTCGTTCGTATAGATGAATTTAGTGTCATTTGCGTGATTAATTAGCGTCGTTTAGTGCGCGGGTTATCACCTAAACATCAATTTACATTTATAGAGTGGATTCTCTGAAAAAATGGCACAGAAAGTGAAGCTGTGGGCGCTACAGGATCAAACAAACGCTAGAATATTGATAAATTCACGCGTGCTAGGCCGCTAAGATTAGGGTTTTGCTTTCAAATTTATTCTGACATTTCTAACCAGTTCACAAAACCGGCGTACAATCATGTCTTTTACTGGAACAGCTGTAGAAATTACGGCGAACTATGTCTGTGTTAACGACCTACGGAGAATGACGTTGAGTGGTAAATTATGCCAATTTTGGGCACGTCGACGCGGCGTAAAACTGATTTCGCTGCCAGAAAGCGAACGTAAACATGCAGTATGCGCAAAAAATGTCGTGTGCGCTGCGCTATATACATTCCTACTGTTTGCGGTGAGCTCGGTTGTCGCAGAAGACGAACCGAGTGCGGTGGCGGAGGTAGCTGCTGTTGCCTCGCCGTTAAGCCACGACATTGAAGACCTGAAGAAGACAGCGCTTGAGCTGAATCGAGATTTACTCATTTTAGAAGAAGAGCTGTTATTTCCGGCTAATACTCAGATTATGGTTTTTCTGTCGTTGGATACAGGAGCGTTTTTTCAGCTCGACGCCGTTAAATTACATATCGACGATAAACTCGTTGCAAGTCATCTGTACACACCTCGCCAGAACGACGCCTTGAGTCGTGGCGGTATACAGCGTTTGTTTGTTGGCAATTTGAAAACAGGCGAACATGAATTAACGGCCTATTTTACGGGCATTGGCCCGGATAAGCGTGAATACAAACGCGGCGCGACTCTTTTAATTGACAAAGATGACGACCCCAAAATGCTTGAACTACGCATTAAGGACGCCTCCGCTAATATGCAACCGGAATTTGATTTTAAAGAATGGCAGCTGTAAACCGAGCGCTCTTATTGTTGCTGGTTTTTCTTTTCACCATTGCCGCTTCTAGCGCTTTAGCTAAAAAAGAAAAACCGCTTACGACAGTGGCTGATTTGCGCTACGGCGTTGCCCTGTATCACTATCATCAACAGGAATACCTTCAGGCGCTTACCGAACTGTTAATCGCGAAGGAGCGTGGGGGTATTCAAGGGCATGGTGACAACCCCGCTTTAATGGAGGGTGGGTTTGCACTTGCCTATGGTTTAGAACGGTATTCGGCGAGTATCTTTAGCGAAATGCTTGCCGACAACGTGCCGGAAAAATCACAAGTGGCGGCGTGGTATTACCTTGCGAAAATGCGTTATATGCGTGGTGACTGGGCGATGGCAGAAAGCTCCTTGGCCCATGTTAAAGCTATCGGTGATAGCAATAAAAATAGTATTAATGCTCTCTCCAACGACCTCGACATACTTAACATAAATTTGGCGATTAAAAAAAATAATCGTGAGCAGGCTGAAGCGTTTTTAGAGAATTCGAATCTCTCCGATAACGCGCTTTCCTATCTATACTTTAACCTCGGTTCATTAGCCGCTCGCGAACAAGATTTTACGACCGCAATCGAGTACTACAATCGCATTGGCAAGATCGAACACTCCGACGATGAGTTTCGTGCACTTCACGATAAAGCAATGACGGCGGCTGGTTACAGTTTTTTGTTGTCGGGCGATTATGCGTCTGCCATGGGGCGTTTTTCGAACGTTCGTGTTGATAGTGCGTTATCGGGGCGTGCACTTTTGGGGTACGGCTGGGCGGCGACAGAGTTGCAGCAATATAGCGAAGCCTTAAAAGTATGGTCGCATTTAAGCCGCGCCAGTCTAGCGGATGAAAACTCCCAAGAAGCGCTTGTGGCTATGCCCTATGCCTACGAAAAAATGGGCAGAGATGGGCTTGCTTTACAAGAATTCAAGAAGGCTGAATACAGCTTCAAAAACGAAATTAACCGGCTTGATGACGTGATTGCCAACCTTAGTGGCGATACTCTTTTACAGGCACTGCGAATTGAAAACGAAGATGGCATTGATTGGCTAACACAATCGGACACGCCTCAGCTCGCACCGCAACTTAGTTATCTTATCGCTCTGTTTTCTCAAGAGAAATTTCAATTAGGGATACAAGAACTGCGCGCACTTCTTGGCGTGCAAAAAAATACCGTGGAGTGGCAACAAAAATTAGCTTTCTATTCAGATATGTTGCAACAGCGCGAAATTGATCGAGACAATAAAGCTGCGGTAATCGCACAGGAAACACTTAAAAACCAGATTAATAATATTCAGCGGAAACGTAATGACTTAGCGCTCAAAATAGAAACCATCGCAGGGGGAAAAGACTATCTCGCATTGGCTTCTGGCGATGAAGCGAATTTAATTCGACGCGCAGTGCGGGCAAAGAAAGCCGTAAGTCTACCCGCGTTAAGAGAGGATGACCCCTTTATTGAGGATACCGACGAAGCGGTTCGTTGGTATTACGGCATGTTACTCTGGAATGCCAGCGAGAACTTTTCTGATCGTCTATGGCAGGCAGTGAAAACGCTTAACAGTTTGGATGCAACTATTGATGAACTGCAAAGTAATTATCGAAATATTGAAAAAATTCTGAGTGCTGCTCCAGACTTACAACCCTTCCGTATTCGTGTGGCTGAGGCGAATGCACGTTTGGAAAGGCAAAATATCGAGGTTAATCGTGCCGTGGCCGCATCTAAAGAGCAACTGCGCCAACAGGTGGTAAGTGTACTGAGAGAGCAAAGGCTTCGCGTAGAACATTATCTAGCTCAGAGCCGTTTATCGGTTGCACGCCTTTACGACAAAGCGCGCTTATTGCAAGAGCAAGAGGCCTTCGCTCCAAATAGCCCAAACGTTTTGAGCGGCGAGGTTGATCAGTGAGCTACCCCATGCGGTTTAAAGTCATTGCATTATCGGTGTCTTTTATTTTTATGCAAGGCTGTTCATGGTTTGGAAACCACGAATCCAATTATGGGCGCACTATCGCTGGGCTCGAAGCGCCGCTGATACCAGACGAGCCAATGCCGGTGCCCGCTACTACCTTAGACCAAATCGAAGATAGCTATCGCTCAGCGCTAGAGGTGGCGAAAGATCCGAGTATTCGTCATCAAATTTTAGTACGTCTTGCCGATTTAGAAATGGCAAGAAGCGAAAAGAATCAACTAGACGCAGAGACACAGCAACAGTTTTTCGATGGTGCTGTGTCGATGTACGAAGAGCTAATCACCCTAAATAAAGCGTGGCCTGTTAACGGCGAGCTAATGTCGAATGAGCGTTTGTTGTATCAGTTATCAAAAGCCTATGCGCTAGATGGCCGCATGCAGGAATCGGATGATGTACTTGGCCTTTTAGTAGGGCAGTATCCCGAGTCAAGCTTTGTCGCCGAAGCGGATTTTCGTCAAGCCGAAAAAGCGTTTAGTGACGGAAACTATGCCGTAGCTGAACAGCTTTACCGCAAAATAATGGACGGCGGTGATACAACTCCCTTTTATGGCAACGCTGTCTATATGCATGGTTGGTCGCAATTTAAACGTGGCAAGTATCGAGCGTCAGTAAAATCATTTACTGAAGTGTTAGACCGCAGTCTATCAGTAGAAGGCCAAACGCTGGCTGATCTGAGCAATAGCGATAGAAACTTGGTGAACGATACCTTACGGGTTTTTGGTATTGTGTTTTCGTACCTTGACGGTGCCGAATCTATTACGGATATTTACCAAACGTTGGGTCAGCGTCACTATCAACATTTGCTCTATCTTAGCCTTGGTGATTTGTATCTTGAGAAAAAACGCTATCGTGATAGTGCTGATACCTATCGACACTATGTACAGGTGTTTCCCAATACCGATTACTCACCTACGTTTAGTGTAAAAGCGATTACCGTTTACAATTTGGGTAACTTCCCGAGTTTAATCTTGCCGGCCAAAGAAGAGTTTGTTCGTAACTATGGCGTCTACAGCAACTTCTGGAGCACAAGAGAGGAGGAACAGCTGGCCGTACTTAAACCGAATTTACATCTCTATCTCGATGAACTATCGAGCTTTTATCATGCGCAAGCGCTGACAAATCGAAAAGTGCGGGCGGAATACGCCAGCCTAAAAGCCGAAGGGAAAAATCCTCCGTTCAAGCTGCCAGAGAATATTGCCGAGCCTAATTTTGTAAAGGCGGCGGGCTTGTATCAGCAATTTATCGATACCTTCCCGTTAGACACAAAAGTTGCGGAAATGACTTATCTAATGGGTGAATCTTATTATGAGGCGGGCCAATTAATTGCGGCGGTTAGCGCATACGAGGCTGTTGCCTATAAATATCTCGATACGTTGCGTGGAGCTGAAGCCGGCTATGCGGCTATTTTTACGTTACAGCGTTTAATCGACGACCAACCGAAAAAAACGGAGAACGATGCATTGTTGGTGTCGCAATGGTACGAGCAGAAAGTTACCAACGCGCTCAATTTCGCCGACTATTATCCAACGGATAAGCGAGCCGCCGGTGTATTAACAAAAGCGGCGCAAGAAGTTTTTGAACGCGGTAATTTAGAACGTGCACAAGTTATCGCCAAGCGCATGACCGAATGGCAGCCAACACCTGAAAAAACACTTCAAAAAACTGCTTGGCTAGTGTTAGCGCATACCCAGTTTGACTTAAACCAATTTGCAGAAGCCGAACTATCCTATCAACAGTTAATAATGTTGTTAGATCCAGCGGACCCTGACCGACCCGCTATTATTGAGCGAATTGCGGCCAGCATGTATAAATCGTCTGAAGCACAAATTGCTGCTGGCGAGAAAATTATTGCCATTGAAAAGCTCCTCGCTATTCGTACTATTTCTCCTGCCAGCGACATCGCTATCGCGGCGCAATATGACGCTGCAAACTACTTGATCGAATTGGAAGATTGGTCTCAAGCAGAGCAGGTACTGTTGGATTTTGGTCGACGTTACCCTGAACACTCTTTAACAGCAACGCTACCCCCGAAATTGGCTTTTATTTATCAGGAAACCGAAAGCTGGGGAAAAGCCGCGTCGCAACTGTCTATTATGGCCAATTCAGGTGATCCACAGATCCGCCGAAATTCTTTGTACCTTTCTGCAGAACTTTATGAAAAATCTAATAATCGGCAGAAGGCTATCGAACAATACCGCTTGTACGCCAATAGCTATCCATTACCGTTTGATTTGGCTATTGAGTCACGTTATAAGTTGGTTGAATTGTACGGTCACATAAATGAAGTTGGAAAACGTAATTATTGGCTCAAAGATTTAATTCAACAGGATAAAAAGGCCGGCGCAGGTTCCACTGCTCGTTCGAAAACTCTTGCAGCAATGGCATCGTCAAAGTTTGCTAACGATGAATTTGAGCGCTTCATTACAATCAAACTGACGTTGCCCATTAAAAAAAGTATGCGTAAAAAGAAAGCTGCAATGGATCAAACACTAAAGTCGTATCGACAGGTATTGGCTTATGGTGTGGCTGACTATTCAACGGATGCGAATTACAAAATTGGTATGTTGTATGGCCAGCTAAGTCAGGATCTGATGAATTCAGAACGGCCACCAGGGCTGGATACTTTGGCACTAGAACAATACGAAATTCTATTGGAAGAGCAAGCGTACCCTTTCGAAGAAAAAGCCATAGATTTGCATGCCAGCAATATTCAGCGTGCGTGGGAAGGTCTTTATGACGATGGTGTTAAAAACAGTTTTAAGGCGTTAGCGGAATTACTACCGGCTCGCTATGGTAAAGAAGAGAATAAGATAGGGGTGAGTCGTGGGCTACATTAAAAAAACCACTAGAACACCGTTAGTGGCGATGCTAATGGCGTCAGTTCTGTGGGGCTGTAGCGGTGTCCTAAAGAAAGCGCCTTTAGACGCTGAACCGGCAGTGAGCGAAACGCCAGCCGTAGAGGTTGCATTAGAGATACTTCCTAACCCCTACTTAGCGACTAAGCCATCAGTACCGGATAAAGCCAAAGACGAGTTTGCCCAAGCGACCGAGGCAATGAATGCAGAGCAATGGTCTAAAGCGGAAGGGATTCTCGTGTTAATGACTGAGACTTGGCCGAATCTTTCTGGTCCGTATGTCAATCTCGGTATTGCACAGTACCGACAATCGCATCTGGCACAAGCAGAAGATAGCCTAAAAGGTGCTATACACGTAAATGCTGCGAATATGGATGCTTATACGTGGCTAGGTGTACTCTACAGAGAGCAGGGGCGTTTTAATGACGCTGAGGCGAATTATAAAGCGGCTTTGGCCATTTGGCCGCATCATGTGGATTCGCTGCGTAATTTGGGTATTTTGTACGATCTTTATTTAGGCCGATTTGACGAAGCTTTAGTGCAGTACAAATTATTGCAGCGCGTATTACCCGAAGAAAGTCGACAGCTTAAAGGATGGGTACGTGATCTCGAACGTAGGCTAGCTGACAAAGGTTAAAAAAATGGACAAACAGTTTCACAATAGCCGCGAAAAGCGCGTAGTGTCGGTTAAATACTTTAGCTACGGGCTTAGTGTTGCAATGTTAATGTTGCTGTCTCTTAACAGCGTGGCGCAGTCCAATGCCAATGATGACAATGTCGTTGAACTTAGCGCGACGGTTACTGGTAACCAAGAACAGCCAAAAGTAATTTACATTGTGCCGTGGAAGCCGGCCTCGGATGATTCAATATTATACCAACCGTTAAACAGTAAAACAGATAGTGTATTCGGGCATGTGGAGGTAAGTGAACACAGGCGCGAATTACAGTTTATAAAAACCCTGGCTAGCGAAGCTGCGGCCGAATAATTTACGTTACGATCTGGAGGCAGATATCCCATGAATAGTGTTGTTACTTTTTTTCAAAGCGGTGGACCTTTTATGTATCCCATTGCATTAGTGTTGGTAGTTGGCTTAGCTCTGGCGGTAGAGCGATGGTTATTTTTAACGGCAGCGAAAGCGTCGAATAGAAAAGCCTTTAACCGTTTGTTGCCGTTATTGCAGAAAAAAGACTATGCCGCGGTGGTGGATTTAGCGCGGCAAAGCAAAGCGCCCATTAGTCGTATCGTAGCGTCAGGTATTGCGCGCATGCAACACTCGCCGCGTCGAGACGAAATTGAATACGCTATGGAAGAAGGCGTGATGGAGGCGGTACCTCGCTTAGAAAAACGCACGCCTTATTTAGCAACGTTGGCCAATATTTCTACTTTATTAGGGCTTCTCGGTACGATTATGGGGCTTATTGCGGCCTTTACCGCTGTAGCCAACGCAGACCCTTCTGAAAAAGCAAATTTATTATCGCAAAGTATTTCGGTTGCTATGAACACAACAGCATTTGGTCTGATGGCTGCGATTCCTTTATTGCTTTTTCATGCTACTTTGCAAACCAAAACAACAGAAATTGTCGACAGCCTTGAAATGGCGGGTATCAAGTGCCTGAACATTATGTCGAATTTAAATGCTTTTTCTACTCGTACCCGAGCAAACGATAAACCACGTACATAATGGTTGCGATAAGCTGTTTGGGTTTTGCTCATGGTAAGCATGATGAGTAAAAAAGACATAACGAATACTGGCGGTACATATGCGTACTAGAAGAAGATCACAAGAAGAAGCCGATCTCGATATCACTTCTTTTATGAACCTGATGATTATTTTGGTTCCGGTGTTGCTTATGAGTATGGTGTTTTCTCATATCACTGTACTTGATTTAAAATTGCCTGACCTAGCCTCCAGCGCAGCATCGAACGATGAACCTCAGGAAAACGAAAGCCTAGAGCTTGTTATTGAAAATGATGAGATGGTTATTAACTACCCCGCTGGCGCGCCTTTAAAGCGTTTGCCAAAAATTGAAGATACCGAAAGTGGAGCGTTAATCTACGACTTCGATACGCTTTCTATCGCGTTACAAGAAGTGAAGCGACTATTAAGAGATCAGGGCAAAGATAAAAAAGATATTTTAATTTTGTCGCAGCCAGATACGGATTATCAAACCATTGTCCGAGCAATGGATACTGTGCGCAGTTTTAAAACCGTGGTAGCCGCATCTGTTGTGAATGCAGAATTGTTCCCTGCTATTTCGTTAGGCGATGCACCTGTTGACGAAGCGACTGACCGGCCGGGAGGTGTGCAATGAAACAATCGATACATGCCAAGCGTATGGCGCGGACAAACAAACGACACAAAGCTACATCGAAGCTTAATCTCGTCTCGCTAATGGATATTTTTACCATCTTGGTTTTTTTCTTGTTGGTTAATTCATCAGATGTTGAAGTTTTGCAAAGTAATAAAGATATACAATTACCAGAATCTTTCGCTGAGCAGCAACCGAAAACCAATTTAATTGTCTCTGTCAGTCATGAATCGATTCTTGTGGGGGGGCGTAAGGTTGCCGATATTGCATTGATTAATAATAGCAACGACGCTGAAATTAAAGGTTTAAAAGAAGAGCTAGAGTATCTTGCTGCGCGCAAGCCTTACCGCACAGACGAAGAAGCGCAGAAAGGCCGTGACGTTACGATTATGGGCGACAAAGGCATTCCGTATGATTTACTTAAAAAGGTGATGACCACGTGTGCGAAATCGGAATACCGTAATATCTCGCTGGCCGTAAGTCAGGTGCCAACAGATGCTTCGGTTGATAGCCTTCAGGCAGAGGAGGGTTAACGTGGCGACAGTATTACTTGCACCTAACCTACAGCTTCCTTGGAGTTCCACTATTGATGATGACCGAAAATTTTGGCGCATTGTGGGGCTCTTACTGATTCCGTTTTTTATACTGAGTATTGTCGTACCGTTAATCGATGTGCCGGAAAAAGAGCGCTCTGAACTTGAAGCATTGCCTCCGCAGCTTGCAAAAGTGGTGATCGAGCAGCAAGAGATTCCAACACCAACGCCAACACCTGTCCCTACGCCAGAGCCTACACCCGAGCCCGAAGAGGTGCTGGAGGAAAAACCTGTAGAGGCAACGCCTCCACCAAAACCAGAGGCTACGCCAGAGCCGCAGGCAACACCGGAACCCGCAAAGCTAATAGAAAAAGCGCGAGAAGAAGCACAAGCTGAAATTAGTCAGTTTACTGATGCTCTTTCGGATATGCGCGAATCGTTTGAGCTTTCAGAGGTGAACGCTGATCTTACTCAGTCCACGGGTGAGGCCGCACAAGTTGATCGTTCAGCCATTACCAGTGGTGTTACCGCTGATAGTGGTGGCATTCAAACCTCTGGGCTTAGTCGTAATACCGGTGGTGTTGCGTTATCGGGTAAGCAAACGACTGCCGTCGACAGTAAGCTCGCAGCGCCAACGGGTGCAGGAGCAGAGGGTCAGAAGCAACCGGAGGTGGCGGGTAAGCGCAGTGAAGAGCAAATGCGTAAGGTAATGGATCAAAGCAAAGGCGCGATGTTTAATATATATAACCGCGCGCTGCGTAAAGACCCTACGCTAGAAGGCAAGGTGGTATTCGAAATGGTTATCGAGCCGAACGGTCGAATTTCTTCCGCTAAAATTGTGTCTAGCGAACTGGAAACGCCGGCTCTCGAATCGAAATTACTTGCGCGTATAAAGTTGATTAATTTTGGTTCGCAAGATGTAAAACAAACGAAATTAATTTTCTCGTTCGATTTCCTGCCGTATTAATTGTCGATAGAAAAAAAGGGAGGTTACGGTAACGTAAGCTCCCTTTTTTTGTGGTGTGCCTAATCTTTCGCAACCATATACAGGTTCATAAGGGTAGATTCGTCGGTAGTGCCCGGAGAAAAGCCTACGCAGATAAGGGCATGATCGCCAGAACCTGCATAATCCGCATTAAAGGAGCACGCCAATTGAGCTGTTCCCGGATTATTGCCTGGCTCTGTTATATTGCCCATTATCATCCCTGCGATGGGCTTGTTCTCAATGATGTCAGTAGAGGTAAAAGTCAATTCGTAACCCAGTTGCTCGGTCTCTCCTGTGGTTAGGTCTGTGACTTCTTTAAGTGTGCACACACCGCCTGCACAACTACCTTTTATGGGAAAGCTTTGTTCGCCACCGTTAAATTGGGGGTCTTGCAACACGCCAATGTAATTTCCGTCAAGCGTAGAAACACCACCAATTTCTCTTGCTTCTACACTCAATAAAAACTGTGCACCGTTGGTGTTACCTTCTGCAATTTGCTCTTCTGTTTGTGCACTTTCAATAAGAGCTGTTGCGCCTTGAGTGAAATAATACTGATGAGTGCCACTTGTTAATAAGCCATCGGTGCATTTGCCGTTGCTAAGTGTGACGCCATTGTCAGGAGACTCGGAAGGTGTTGGGTCTGTGAGTGCGTACTGATGTTGTAGCTGCTGAGTTCCCTCGGCAACACGTGAATAGTAAAAAGTTCCGAAGTGATAAGGCGTGTGTTTTTCATCTTCGAGTGGGCTGGTTGTTTTATAGAGTAACCAATTGGAGCTTATCGTTTCGTTGGTGGGGCAGCCTGCCAATGTGAGTAACTGCAGCGCGTTATCGTTGTCTATAAACGGCAGTAGAACGACTAAGTCATTGCTGATTTGAATGCCGCTAATGGTTCGGTTAGCGGCCAAGCTGCCACTCTCGACGGTCAGCTGAATAAATTCGGATTCGAGAGTTTGGTAACGGCCCAAAACACTCCAGTCGCTGGTGCCGTTTGGTGTCGTACTTCTATCAAATGTAAAATCACCAGATTCGTCGTCTAAGACTAGCTTCCAGCTTGAGCCGGGGCCGTAATAGGTTGGGTCTGGAAAGGCGGAAGAGCTAGAGCTGCTACTGCTAGAGCTGGCATTATCGTCTGTGGTCGATTCCCAGCCGCGTGTACAGCCCGTAAGCCCTGCGAGACAAAGAGTGATCGCACCAGCGATAAAAGGCGGCTTGAGGTGGTGTAAAGTTTTCACAATAGATCCTTATTTTTAGACATATAACGGGTGTTTTCAGGGCGAGGCATCGATAAAACCCGCGTTTTTCCCCAGAGCGATTGTCAGGTTGTGTAAGGGCTATTGAGTTGCGCGTTAGCGAGCGCGAGAGGCATAAATACGCCCATAGCCCTAATGTTTCGGCGTTACGAGTAAAACCTATTGAGTGTTTTCTTATTACCGAGGAACGTTAGTACGATGCTGAAAGGAAGAAGCGTATCACATTGGCGTTAAAGCTGTATAAGGGCTCGTTACCTAGCCCAAATTCTTCAGAGTTTGCGGCAGTATTTTCGCGGTAGTTGGCATAGTCAAAATTTATGCTATCCCAAAAGAGATTAAGGGTCGTTTTTTCGAAGAAGCTGAGCCACTGAGCTTTTACTTCGTAGGTGGCGCCGAGGCCTAAAGCAATATCTGAAAATTCGCTCATCTCTTTATCACGGGCGAGAAAATTCTGCGCATTTTGGTAGGCATAAAGATCAGAATAAAAAGACGCTTGGGTCTGATCGTAAACGCGTACTTTTCCTTCAAATATCCATTGGTCTTTATAGGGGTGAATATAACGAAATTCGTAATTTGTTGCGGCTATGTCCCAGCTATCGTTAAAGTGCCGCGCTTCGAATCGTACGGCGGCGCGATAAGGCAGGTAATACATGCTACGAATGGCGAGAGAGTCACTGCTGCGAGTGCTGGGGTAGTGCTCCGGTTGGTAGCCAACGTCGCCGTTAAGTTGGAGAAAGCGTACACTGCGATACGAATTGTTGAGAAAGCCTTCATCTAAGACTGTTTCGGCACTGACGGCCATTATCCAGTTCTTGGTTAGTATTTGTGTCCAGCCTAAGCTAAAGCGTTGATGTTGGGCGGGCTCTGCAAAATCAGGCGAGCCGTTTTTCATTACGGTATCATTGCCCTGAGAATATCCTAGGCTAATTGTGGAAAGGTCACCGAAAAATTCTTGGCTAATGCCTAAACCAACGGTTTCGGCTTCGTAATCGCTTTCGCTACTTTGCGTATAGCTAAGGCTCATGGTTGTTCGGCCGCGCAAATAATCAATTCCGCCACCGGTTTCGGTACGCTCTTCGGTATAGGGGCTGCCTTGGGTGATAACATCTAGCGATGCACTGGTAACGAAGTCGACGTAGTAATTACCCCATACAGAGACTTTATCTGCGATATCTTTTCGTACTAATACTGATGGCCCGTCAATAGTCACACCGCCACCATCGAAACTATGGTAAAGCACTTCGGTGCGGTCCTCCGGCAGTACGGCGGCGTTCGTCGCAACTGCAAAAAAGAGCATTGTAAAAATAAAGAGGACGTTTTTTTTCATGTGTTTTTTTAAGTATCGTATAAAAAGCTATGGATGATAGGTTTGTCGTATTTTCGATAAAGTGCTAACGCTATTAAAAATAGCGATCGTTTTTTAGTTGCAACCACACCCACCACCAGAGCTACCCTCTGCTCCGCGACCGGCTTCACGTGCTTCATAAACGTGATTCATATATTTTGTAGACGCGGGGTGAGACTCAAATGCCATTATCGGGTCAGCAAGATTTTCACGCTCGTACGGTTTTACCCACGGCTGTATAAAGGAGCAGCCGCTAATGGCCAGTAGTAAACCAATAAATACGAGGCGTTGAATTAATTGCTGCATGAGCGAATTAGGCCCTTGATGTGTTTGATGTAGGCTTTTTCGTCGCCGGGCTTATAGCCTCGATGTAAATAGGAAACATTACCGTCGCAATCGATGAGCACGCTGGTTGGCATAGCATCTACTTTGTAGGCTTCGCTCACTGTGCTAGTGGTGTCATACAAAATAGGAAAACTAACAGGAATTTCTTTTAACAGATGGTCGGCCTCTTTCGGGTCGGCTTCTACATTTATGCCTAACAAGGTAAAACCTGCGGGCGAATATCTTTTGTGTATTTTTTCGAGTAGTGGCATTTCCTGACGACAGGGGCCACACCAAGAGGCCCAGAAATTCAGCATGACCACTTGGCCTCTTAAATCGCTTAAACGAATATTTTTATCTTGATTTGATTTAAGAGTGAAATCGTAGGAAGGTTTAACGGCGAGCGCGTGAGGTGTAAAGGCCAGTAGGCTGAGTAGAGCAACCAAAGCCGCGCAGGGCACTAGAAGAGTTTTTACAGAGCGAGTAATGGAAAACATGCCGAGACCTCGTTACGACTAAAAGTAAATAGAAAGCCCAAGCTGGGCTTCTAAATTTTGGATGGCTTTATCGTCACCCAGTAGGTTGTGAGTAAATAGATGATTGCGTACATCAAGCCGCATAGCGAGCCAGTCGGTCACAAATATGCGAAATCCACCGCCAAAGTTAGTGGTGAAATATTCATTATCGGCAAATAGGGTGTTACCGGCTCCACCCACTAGGTAGTACGCGGTATTAAACGCGTATTGGCCTAAAAACACTTCGCCTTGAAGTAAATTAAAGCCAAGTGACAAATTATAGTAGTCGTATTGTCGTTCGTCGTCGGTAAGGAGTGGGCTGCCGCCGCTGAGCACTTCGTAGCTGGTAGGCGTAGTAATGGTTGAGCCGTAGACGCCTTCTAAGAAAAAATCTTCGGTTATATGATAACTGCCACGAACGCCGTAAAGGTTATTTGTGCCGAAGTCTTCCACACTAATAACGCCTGCGAATATACCAAATTCAAAGTTTTCGCTATCGATGCGTTTCTCGTCAATGGTTTGACGTTCGAGATCAGGGTTGATAACTGCATCGAGCACAGTCTCGCTGTTGGATTCGTTATCACTTTGCGCAAGCGCCGTGGGAATGAATAGTAATGCGAGTGTCTGTGTGAGCAGTATCAGAAAAATACGCTGAAACCGGCTTTCCATTCGTCAACCTCTTCGTTAGTGTCTCGCTTGGTTAAAAGCGTATGGTCGTTATATTCAATACGAAATAGAAAACTGCGCGTGACGTAAAAAATAAATCCGCCGCCTACGGTCATTACACCATTTTCGCGATCTTCTGTTTGTACAATGTCGGAGCTAGGTGAAATGACAATAGCGCCAGTACCTAAAGTAAAAAATGGGGAAACTTGCCAGTCTGGAAAGGGTTGGTGAACTACGTTAAGTGTGGCTAGCTTACTGTTGGAAAATGAACCAAAGGCTTGGGTATAACGTAATTCCGTGGAAATATTTTCGGTAAGGTGAAACCCCAAGTATGTGTTTAACCCTCGTGCACCGGAGAAGTCACCACCACCTACGCCAAGCTCCCAGCGCCGGTCATTAAACGCTTCTCGCCCTGGCCGAGATAAGTCGACGTCTTCGCCGTGCAACCCGAATGTTTCACGAAATTCATCGCGGTGTACCCAACCGGTTTTACCTTGAAGAGTTTTTACTTTATACCAATCGGTGCGGCTTTTTATGATGGTTATGGTTTCGCCTTTTTCGATGGTATGAAATATAGGGTAGGCGCGACCGGGGCCTGTATGCATCTCGGCATAGGCATCTGTAACAACCACTTCAATGCCGCTGTCTTTGGCGAGTGCGTGGGTGTTGAGTAGTAGCATCCCCATTAACAGGATAACTATCGATGGCCATTGTTGTGGTGCGGGTCGCATCATAATATTGTAGGGTTGAATTTGCGTTTGAGGGTTGAGTAACTGAGAGCGGTAGGCCCCCAGTTGAGTGTGAATTCTGAATTAGGGCGCGACAAATTGATTATTGTAGTACTGCCCACCAATATCCAGCCATTCTGCAATAAGTTTAAGTTCTGCGCCATTTAAATAATCTTGGTGTGTTCCTCCGTTTTCAAATACTCTAAAAAATCCGTTAGAGGATAATGCACCATTGGGTGAGAGAAGCGCGCCATTACGATTCTGGGTTTCTATCATGATCGGTATGGGTTCCATTAGTGGATTTCCCTCGCCATCGAGAATGGGGTTGTCTTCGTCGTCCAAAACTGGTTGCAACTCTTGCACCATGAAGGGCACTAGGTTGTCGTTTTCGTCGAGCAGCAGCGTGAGGTCGGGGTCGATGGTATCGGCGGGTGCGGGGACGGTTACACCGTCTTCATTAAGTGCTTCGAACTGAGGTACATCATCGATGACGAGTTGAATCATTTGGTATTGAGGTACACTGTCAATAACGAGTTGTTCGAGCTCTAAGCGTAGGTTGCCGTTATCGTCCAGCTCGAGTACACGGCTACCAAAGAGTAAATGCGCGTAGGATTCAACGTAGTCGTTTCGCTCTGTAGATTGAACACTGGACAAATTAAGTTGCCGTGTGCCGGCAGGGATAATCGTCATGCCGTCGGCATCGGTGGTGTTGTGGCAGTTCGTGCAAGTGAAGTCGGAAATGACGGCGTCGGTGTCATCCAGTGTCACGCGCGGTAGCTCCCACACTGGTTGCACGTGTTCAATATAGTTAATGACAATTCGGCAAAGGCTTGTCCAATTCACGCCACATTCCGTGGGCGCTTCGGTACGCAGGTCACTATAGGATAGGTCGATGGTGGCGCTTGAGGGGCGTATACCGTCTTCCGTCCAATCGCTGTAATCGATGATGTTAACGGAAGGTGTGCGTACGCCATTCATGCGGGCGTAGTACTGCGCCATGCTTTCGCCCACTTCTGGCGGGCCGTGAGGGGTACCAAAGGCGTCACGTAATTGGGTATTGGGGAATGCTGCGGCGGAAAGTGCGCCCGGGTTAATGGACGCTAGCCCGCTGTCGATACGGCCATGTGGGGTTATTGTATCGTCGTTTGTGTGGCAGCCTGTGCACTCGCGCACTTCACCAGCGCGTAAGGCCATCCAATATTGGTGTCGTGGGCCAATATTGCCGCTGCCGTCGGTGCGCACGCGTTTGCCGTTGGCATCGAGAATAGAAAAGGTAAAGGCGACATCGGCGGGTACTTTAAACATCGCTGAGCCATCGGGTTCAATCGGAACATACCCGAGAATATCTTTCATTTGTCCGCCTGCGCGACCGAATGCACTATTGTCGAAATCAACAACATCATCGTCGGCCATCGAAACCGCCTTTAACAGGCGAATAAAGCGTGCTGGGCGTTCATTTTCGGTGGTTTGCAAGGGGTCTGCTGTGGCCATTATTCCGTTCGGAGAAATATCGGTACCGTCCATATCGTAAACACTGCGTATGTGCAGTATACCCACGTTTTCCTCGGCCAACGCTTGCTCAAAGTCGATCCCTGCGATGGGGTCGGGAATATAATCGGGAATGGGTTGCGGCTGTAACACCAGTGCTTCTGTATACATAACGTCGTTTTCAGAGAGCACGACTGGAGATTGTGTTTGATTGAAGGGGTCGAAAATCCACAAACCATAAACCGGTAACGCGAGCTGAATACTGGTGAGCGACAAGGCTTCGTTGGTACAGGGGAAAAAGCCCACCTCCTCTTCTGGAATTGTAATGGGGGTTTCGTCGACGGCTAAAACACTACCAGTTCTATCGACGCGCTCGCCGTTTTCGTTCATTAACTGCAAATTTTCATCGACATAAATATTTAATTGATAGCCGCGTAATTGGCAGGGGCTCCAGCTGATTAGAAGGCGGCCACTGCCATCATCGATGGGATAAGCCGAACTGTAATAGCCCCCCGGTGAAGCCGAGCCGTCGGTGTTTATTTCACCGCTAATAATGGAGTTTTGTGCGGG
This sequence comes from Teredinibacter purpureus, assembly GCF_014217335.1. Classification (NCBI taxonomy): domain Bacteria; kingdom Pseudomonadati; phylum Pseudomonadota; class Gammaproteobacteria; order Cellvibrionales; family Cellvibrionaceae; genus Teredinibacter; species Teredinibacter purpureus. The sequence goes on from NZ_CP060092.1 coordinate 1,209,520, forward strand.
GGAAGCGGATTCGGAGCCTTCTACCGTAATGTTGAGTTCGGTGAAGTTAAAGGTGTCTATCGCGATCATGCCACCGCCAAGTTGCTCGGCAATACGCGGCCGCAAACTGACCTGTATACGACTATCCACTAACTCTCTGGGCTTGGCAAAAACGCCCTCAGTGCCATTTGTGCCGGTGTTTTGGCTGTGAAAACCGTATTCCACATTGACATTACTGCCATCGGGGTTGGCCGTATAGAGGCTCAATACGTCTTTACTATCACGATAATTATCCCAGCGTAGAAATAAAATACGCCCGTCGTTTAATACCGTAGGGTAGAGATCATGGCTTTGGTTAAAGGTGATCTGGCTAATATCATTACCGTCATTCTCCATAACGTGTAGCACAAACGCTTCTTCATCGCCCGTTTCAATTAATGCGGCAAATTGTGGCTTACTTTCATCGAGCAACACCGCACGTGAACGCCGCTGCCTATTGGTCGAAAAAATAATGCGGCCATCAGCCAAATAAGCCGGCATGATGTCTTGGCCTTCTTCCGCAATCGTGTTGGATTCGATAATACGCCGTAAAATTTCTGTTTCTAAATTGTATTCCCAAATATTCCACGTCGGTTGGTTTTCTTCATCAGCATCTTCAATTTCGGGCGCGCGCATCGCAAAGAGCAGCTTGGTACCGTCGGGATCAACCGATAAATCTTTAACATCGTAAGGGAGTGGAGTGGGGACGTCGCCTTCCGGTAAGGATTCATCTGTTTCGGGTGTAAAAGGAATATCCGTAATAACTAAGGCGTCGGCCGGAACGGAGGCTCGATCCTTCAATAATAAACGTGCACCTGGTCGGAATGCGGTTATATCTAAAACATCGTCGGGCACAAAAATTCCGTCTTCATCGCGCGGTATAGGGCGTTGAATATAAGCGACTGGGAAATCGACAACGACAGGATCTGGCTCTTGAGTATTGCCGCCACCACCGCTACTGGCGTCACACCCTAGCAAGAAGAGCGCAGGCAAAACACCGCCGCATAACGTAATCGGTTTGAATAAAGTCAATAGTTTCATAACCCAGCTCTTTTCTTGTCGTTAGTGCTTTGTACCTTACACGACAATGTTGAATAACGGATGCGAAAGATAAAATACGGGAAAAAATAGCGTAAACGTATTAACCGTTCAGATGACAGCGCGCATTTTAGTACAAGAAGCGTTTTGTCTTATAACGAATGGTAAACAAGCTTTATGCCGAATACAGACTTTTTTTGCCTAACGGCCCACGTGTTTACGAATCTTTACACAATCGTAGAATTAATCGGCGACTATGAAGGGATGGAAAAGCACTTACACCTATTTTTATTGTGAAAGGCAAAAATATTTTTGCGTTATATTCGAGGATAAAGGTGTTTTTCGTGTGAATTATTCTTATGGAAATGACGTGGTTCTCATTTTTGATTTTTAATGAATGAAATGACGTTTTGAAAGCGGTAAGCGGAATGGTTCCTGCGTCGAGCGAGCTTAATGTGGCTATTACTTTGGCGGTGTAACCGAATAGCCCCGCAAGTGGGTCGGTAAAAAGGAAAGGCACTGTCCGTGAGGTGACAAAAATTGACGTAAGCCTACAAAAATTGTGTGGGCGCGAACAAAAAATGAATTAAGCGACATAATGTTGGCCGAGGTTTTCGGCCTAACAGCTCCAAACATCAATCAACCCAAATTTTACGGGTTAACAGCGATATAGGCAGCACGATGATTAAGTGTTTACAAAAAAAGGCGATGCGGCGCGCAATGGCTCTTAGCCTTCGCAGCGGTGCACTCGTTGGTGGCGCGGTGGCAATGTTGAGTTTATCGACATTGAGCTACGGTGGAACCTTAGAGCAGGCCAAACGAATTCATGATCGTTTAGCCGGCGTGCCGCCAACCGACGACGTACTACTGCAAATGAAAGCTGATTTAGACGGTGGTGACGGTGTGGCAGCCGCGAACCGTGCAATGGACAACGATAGTTTCTACAACGTGACCGTGAAAAATTGGGCCGCACCGTGGACGAATAGAGAGCAGAGCGTATTCGTGCCACTAAATGACTACATTGCGACGGTGGTTGGCTTTGTACGCGACGGTGAAACAATGGATTTTCGCGCGCTACTCTATGCCGACGTGTTATATGTTGCCGACCCAACACTTGGGTTAACGCCTTATGCCAATGGTAACAATAGCCATTATGAGCAATTAGAAGCGGGCGGTTATAGTTTGCAGAGTAATTTAGTTCAGCGTAGTCAATCTTCGCTTACGGGATTGCCCAGCGATGCTACTGCCGGTGTTGTCACTTCTCGGGCCGCTGCCAAATCGTTTTTTATCGCCGGCACTAATCGCGCAAATTTTCGTTTTACCTTAATGAATCATCTTTGTATGGATTTGGAACAAGTACACGATATCACCCGTGTGCCTGATCGTATTCGTCAAGATGTTTCGCGCAGCCCTGGTGGTGACGCTCGGGTATTTTTAAATAATTGTATTGGTTGCCATAACGGTATGGACCCAATGGCACAAGCATTTGCCTATTACGATTTTGAGTACGACGCAGACACCGACTTGACCGGCGAAAACGGCGCAATTGCTTACAATGACGAGACAGCAATTGAGGCCGAAACCGGTACCCGAGTACAAGCCAAATACCACTTTAACAGTGCAACTTTCCCTTATGGGTTTGTAACACCGGATGACAAATGGGATAACTATTGGCGCGCGGGCGTCAATCAAAATCTGGGCTGGGACGAGTCGTTATCGGGCGGTGGCAATGGCGCACGAACGATGCTGCAAGAGTTGGCTCACTCAGAAGCCTTTGCTTCTTGTCAGGTAACAAAGGTATTTAAAACGGTTTGTTTACGAGACCCCGGTGATGAAAGTGATAGAGGTGCGGTCGAGACGATAAAGACCCATTTCACCCAAAACGGGCATAACATTAAACAAGTGTTTGCTGAAACAGCCAATCACTGTAAAGGGGTATAACCGATGATTACATTGAATTTACCCGCATTCTTTCAGCTGCATCACCTGCGGTTACTCTCATTACTTGCGGTTATTAGTGTGCTAGCCGCTTGCAGTGGTGGTAGTGGTGAAACCGTTCAGCAAAACGACGATTTTAGTCGTAGCGATGGTGAAACTGGGGTGGTCTATAACGGCCCTTCGGCAAGTACTGACGATGTCCAAAGTTTTAAACTAAATTTGTGGGATAACCTCGCCGGTGAAAACCGCTGTGGTACTTGTCATGTACAAGGAGGAACCTCGCCTGAATTTGTACGGTCTGACGATATTAATTTAGCGTACGGTTCGGCTAATCCATTAGTCGATTTAGAAATCCCCTCGAATTCACGCATTGTTGCGAAGGTAGCGGGTGGCCACAACTGTTGGGGTACCGAGCCTGCCGTTTGTGCAGAAATTATTACCAACTATATAGAAGCATGGGCTGGTGCAGCAGGCACAAGTAGTAATGTAATTGTATTAACCGCGCCGCCAGAATATGAAGTCACCGATAGTAAAAGCTTTCCGGCAGACAGCAATTCATTTGGCACAACGGTCTATCCGTTATTAGCCAGTCATTGCGCCAGTTGTCATTCAGAAGATTCAGCATTGCAGCAGCAGCCTTATATTGGCAGCAGCGATATCGATGTTGCTTATGATGCTGCTCGCAGTAAAATAAATTTGGATGAGCCAACGAACTCCCGCTTGGTGACGCGTTTAGCCAATGAGTTTCATAACTGCTGGCTAGGTGGTGGTAGTTGTACCGATAACGGCGCAGAAATGGCGGGTGCAATTGCTGACTTTGCCAACGCTATTCCCATAACTGAGGTGGACGCGGCTCTGGTAGTAAGCCATGCGCTTGGATTACCCGACGGCATTGTGGCAGCAAGTGGTGGGCGAGTTGAAAATAATGTTATCGCGTTATATGAATTTAAAAATGAATCTGTTGAAACCGCATTTGATACCAGTGGTATAGAGCCTGCGTTGGATTTGAATTTAACTGGTGACGTGCGTCGAGTCGGCGGCTGGGGAATTCGGATTAACGATGGTCGCGCGCAAGGGGCTACAAGCTCTAGTGAAAAGCTATACGATTTAATTCGGGCAACCGGTGAATACTCCATCGAAACGTGGGTGGTTCCCGATAATGTTGCGCAGGATGGTCCGGCTCGTATTGTCACTTATTCGGGTGGTTCAGAGATTAGAAATTTCACCGTAGGCCAAACGCTTTATAACTACAACTTTCTTAATCGAAGTTCACTCGCTGATGGTAATGGTATGCCCATGCTTTCAACCACGGATGCCGACGAAGTGTTACAAGCAACACTGCAACATGTGGTCACTAGTTTTAACCCCATAACGGGTATGGCAATTTACGTAAACGGCGAATTGGTGGCTACCGACGAAAGCATGATTGGAGCCAACGTAAACGATTGGGATAATACGTTTGCGCTAGCGTTGGGGAATGAACTGGATGGCGAATATCCGTGGCAGGGCGTTGTACGTTTTTTGGCGATCCATAACCGCTCATTGACCGCAGACGACGTGCAGATGAATTTTGACGCGGGAGTAGGCGAGAAATTTTTCTTACTGTTCGGCGTCTCAGAGCATATCGATTTTCCAGAAGCCTATGTTGTCTTTCAGGTTGAGCAGTTTGATAACTACAGTTATCTCTTCTCGTCGCCTTTCTTTATTAGTTTAGCCGACGGCGCCCCAACAGAAGCCATTGCACTTGAAGGCATGCACATCGGCATTAATGGTCGTGAAGCCACCATTGGCCAGAGTTATGCGAACATTAATGTAACGATTGATGCGACCAATTACAGTGGGGAAAGTGGCGTTACACTCTCCACGCTAGGGGCTCTTGTAGAGCTGGATAAAGGCGCGGACCTCGATCAATTCTTCCTTAGTTTTGATCGTATCGGGGACGCGGCCTATGTTCGCAGTGAATCGATGCCACCAGCCCCGCCTTCGCCAGCGGACTTGGACGAGCAGTCTGATATTGGCTTGCGTCATTTTGCTGAAATTGACGCAACCATTGCGCACCTTACGCAGACACCCAGTGAGCAAGTACCGGCAAGTGTTCGCACGGTTTATGAAACGGTTCGACAGCAGCTACCAACCGTGGAGAATATTGATACTTTCTTAGCGGCGCATCAAGCGGGCATTATGCAGTTATCTGTGGCGTATTGTACGGCGTTGGTCAATGACACTGCGCGCCGAGCACGGGTATTTGACGGATTTAATTTTGGTGACGCCGTTACTATGGTGAACGCCGATCTCATTATTGATCCGTTGTTAACGGGGCTTACGGCCAATTCAATCGAGTTAGACGGCATACCCACTGAGCTGGATACGCAAGCCGCGCCCGATGATATTAAAACCCACCTTTATAGCCTGATAGCCGATATGTCGGCTGCAGATACTCAAACAACTGTTATCGCACTCTGTGCTGCCACGGCCGGCAGCGCAGTAATGCTATTGCAATAATACGCATGCAATTGGTGAATTTTCATGGCTAAACGAAAGAACTTTCTTCATCCCGACGAGCCCTTAAAACATGAGCATCATCACCGCCCAAAAACTCGCCGCGATTTTATTGCGCAAGGTTTTCAGGCGGGGTTAGGTACCGTACTAGGCACTTCTATTTTTAGTATGTTCGCCAGTCCGCGCGAAGCAATGGCGCTGTCAGCGGATATTGATGCACGGCGTATTCCCTGCGGTATTACCCCAGGTGCGGGCAAAATCCCATTTATCTGTTTTGACCTGGCAGGAGGCGCCAATATTGCAGGCTCTAATGTGCTGGTGGGTGGCCAAGGTGGGCAGATGGATTTCCTGAGTAGCGGTGGTTACAGCAAGCAGGGGTTGCCCGGCGATATGGTGCCAGGCCTAGCCGAAGCAACACCGGCTGAAGGCGGTAATGGTGATCATACTAATAGCCAGTTGGGCTTAGGTTTTCATATCGACAGCGGTTACCTGCGCGGCATACTCGAGCGGACATCTGAAGGTACCCAGCAAGCTATTAATGGAGCCGTTATTGCTGCACGATCTGAAAATGATACGTCGAACAACCCGCATAACCCAATGTATGCCATTAACATGGCCGGCCCAGTGGAGGATGGCGTCCCGCGTGGTGCAAATGGAGAGTTGGTAGCGCTCGTCGGCTCACGTTCAAGCGATTCGGGCGGCAATTCAATGGCTCCAGCAGCCCTGTTAAACAACGAAGTACGCCCCACCAAAATAGATCGGCCATCGGACGTGACGGGTTTAGTGGATGTGGGTGACTTTGGCGCCCTTTCATCCGAGGAAGTTGTCGCCGTAATGGAATCGGTATCGCGTATCAGTGATGAGAAGCTAGCGAGCATGTCAACGGGTATGACAACGGATATGGCGGTTAAAGACCTTGTGAGTTGTGCCTACGTTAAAAGTGCGTACCTAGCAGAAAACTTTCCAGACCCCAGTTTCTTAGACCCTGCTACCGATCCTGATATTGTTGGCGCTAGCGGCATTTTCAGTGTTGATGAATTCAATGGTGATCGTGAATTTCAGAAAACGGCATCGGTGATGAAGCTCGTGGTGAACGGTTATGCCGGTGCGGGAACTATCACAATGGGTGGGTTTGACTACCATACGGGCGATCGGTCTACCGGTGAGCAGCGTGATTTGCGGGCAGGCCGTTGTATGGGCGCTTGTCTAGAGTATGCGGCTCGCAAGGGCGTACCGTTAATGATGTACGTGTTCAGCGACGGATCTGTATTTAGTAATGGCATGACGGATGACTCTATAGAAGGGCGCGGCAAGGGCGTTTGGACGGGCGATAATCAGCAAACCGCATCGGCCTTTTTTTTGGTTTACAACCCAGGAAGCCGCCCCGTTCTATTAGGTGCAACGCCAGACGAACAAGCCATTCACCAACAAATAGGCTATATGCGAGCGAGCGGCGATGTGGAAACCAGCTCAAGCGGCGACCGGCCAAACCCCGCCGCCAACAATGTTAACCTGTTAGTGCAAACGGTTATGCTGAACTATATGGCGCTACACGGGGAACAAGCTCACTTTGAAGACGCGTTCAGTGCTAGAGGGCTATCGCACGGACTTGGCAGTGCAGGCATGATGGATCGAATAACGGCTTTCAGTCCGATTGTTGACGGCAGAATCATATGAAGCGTTAACCATTCGGTATTTAACCCGCTAAAAAACAACCCAGCAATGCTGGGTTGTTTTTTTTCTGCTTACTGCTACGCCCGGTGAAATAGGTGCCCCTTATGGCAATGTTTCACTATATTTGTGCTTTTTATGGATTATTGTTTTTAGAAAACCGTCACTTTGGGGTTTACATCTGCATTCGTTGTCTATGCTTTAAAGAAGTTCCAATGTTAGGGCGCAGGTAAAATCCATGACCGTATCCAATGAAAACCTTTCACTTCTTCTTTTAAAAGCACGTGAAAACTCTGTCTCGTATGTAAGGCCGATTTTGGCCGAAGTGGGATTAACTGAGCAGCAATGGCGTGTTATTCGTACGCTAAAACGCGATGGAGAAATGAACGCACAAGATCTGGCTGGAGAAAGCTGTATTTTAAGCCCAAGCTTGTCGCGTATTTTGAACCGACTGGAAAATGAAAAAGTTATACTCAAGAAGGTTGATAGTAAAGATCAACGTGCACTGAACATAAAATTGAGTGCTAAAGGAAGCCGACTTCATGATCGTGTGGCGCCAAAGATAGAAAAACAATACAAAGTGCTCACACAAGCCGTGGGAAAAGACACTGTTAGTAAGCTGATAGTCTTGCTTGAAACATTTTCTTCACGCGGAAAACCAAACGACGATGGTTAGTAAGCGCGTTCTGCTCTTCTAAGCTCCTTGATTCTACAAGGAGCTTAACTTCTTACTTTTTCTATAAATATTAACAGGTTATTTAATGTATCCGATTTTTCGGGTGCGCTTCACATCCCTATGTCGGCGTAAGCCGTTTCTGAATAATCGCTGTACATGCCAAACTTATCGAATACGGCTATACGAAATTCATACCGTCCAGGCTTTAGTGCTGTGAGCTCGAATTCTGAACGGTCGATTATGGATTGATTATCCACGATCTCGATATGTTCAATATTTTCGGTGATATCGCGATAGACTATCTCGTAGCCACCAATTTCATCAAGCAGCAAAGAACCTTCGTCTTCACCTTCTCGCCTAGTGGGCCTATCCCATTCGATCAATGCTGAAAAACCCGTAGGTTCAGGTGTGGGCGTAGGTTGTACGCTGTTGGGGCCGTCATCTCCGGGTAATAACCCAGAGCCGCCAGAGGTTGTACTTCCGCCGCCTCCGCAAGCCGACAAAACAAGAGCAAGCGAAACGCTAGCGACAATTTTTTTCAAGGTATTTACCACGTTGGTTACCACGTATTCGAGATCTGAAGATCAATAGCAGAGTTGGATGGTGATTCTAGACAACAACTAAGATTGGGTATGTGCAGAACTTAACACTTTGGCTGTTGTGACAGACTTAATGTTGTTAAAAAATGTGCGGTTGGTGAATTTGTTATGGATTAACGCTAGTTTAGCGACACTTAAAAATTGTTTACAGGGTTTATTTTTAGAGGGGAGGTGGGCATCCTTGCCCGACGGGAACTTTGACTAGAAAATGTACTTGGCTATTAATCGGTTTACATTATAGGCCGATGCTTGTGATTGAAGGCTCGGTGAAGTCTGAATATAAACCTTCTTCGTCGAATGCTGCGATGAGCACTTCGTATTCACCAGGGTCCAAATTTTCGAGAATATATTCGTCTGCGGTTTGATCCGTAATGACGATTGTTGTGTAGGCAATATCGTTGGTGTTGCGGTACATAATTTCGTACCCGCCAATATCGCTCAGTAATAAATCATCCGCATTTTCACGTGCACTTGGAATATCCCAGCCAACCACTGCGGAGACTTTGTCTGAGGGTACTGGAGTAGGCTCAGGCGTAGGCTCAGGAGTAGGCTCAGGAGTAGGCTCAGGAGTAGGCTCAGGAGTAGGCTCAGGAGTAGGCTCAGGAGTAGGCTCAGGAGTAGGCTCAGGAGTAGGCTCAGGAGTAGGCTCAGGCGTGGGCTCAGGCGTGGGCTCAGGCGTGGGCTCAGGCGTGGGCTCAGGCGTGGGCTCAGGCGTGGGCTCAGGCGTAGGCTCAGGCGTAGGCTCAGGAGTAGGCTCAGGCGTGGGTGCTGCGGTTGGAACTGTGGTTGGTGCTGGTGTTGGTATGGCGGTTGGCGCAGGCGTTGGCTCACCGGTATTAGGTGCTTGTATAGGTGCTTGCGTAGGCTCAACAGTAGGTTGTGGTGTGGGTTCTGGCGTAGGTTCTGCAGTAGGTTCTGCAGTAGGCTGCGCCGTTGGCGTTACAGGCTGGATTGTAGGTGGTAGTAAACCAGAGCTATCAGTTGAACTACCGCCGGCGCCTCCACCACAAGCAACAAGTGTAGAAAAAATAATTGTGCTAACCGTCAGTCGAGTCAAGTTCATTCTGTTACCTCAAAAAATAAATCGTTTAACTAATTAATGCTTTTGTATTGTTTTTCAGCATTATAGAGCCGTACTTAAGGATCGGTTGTGGACTGGTTAACACAAAAGTTGATCAGTTAATGATCTGTACGCCATACTTACAAAGTGTGATATCGGTACGCTTTTTTTATGACAAAAGCCTAACTTTATGGCGCTTAATTCATCTTAAAGGCTGAGGGCGGGCGGGCTGAATGGAAAGATAGTGTTGAGCGGAGTGGTTATAGAGGCAATCTGTGGTATTCCAGCTCAATTTTGCTCATAATCGGCCGCCTTTCCCCAACGTGAGATGACAGCCAGAATAATGAGTAGTATTAACGCCCGAATTGCCCAAGAACTTAATGTTCAAGATCGTCAGGTGGCCGCTGCGGTTGCCTTGCTAGATGAAGGGTCTACCGTCCCCTTTATTTCACGCTATCGAAAAGAAGTTACCGGTGGTCTCGATGACTCTCAATTAAGAGACCTCGAACAACGACTTACTTACTTGCGAGAGTTAGAGGACAGGCGCGCTACCATTCTCAGCTCTATTGCTGAGCAAGAAAAGCTTACCCCAGAACTCGAGGCACAAATTAAGGCTGCTGATACTAAAACGTTACTGGAAGACTTATATCTGCCGTATAAACCCAAGCGCCGGACGAAAGCACAAATTGCGCGCGAGGCTGGCTTAGAGCCCTTAGCGGATTTATTACTGGGGGACCCCACAAAAACGCCCGAAATTGAAGCTGCAGCGTTCTTTAATGCCGAGCATAAAATTGAAGATACGAAGGCCGCGCTCGACGGCGCGAAACAGATTTTGATGGAGCGGTTTAGTGAAAATGCTGCTTTACTTGAAAAACTGCGAAATTTCCTGCGTTCAGAAGGTTACTTACAGGCAACCTTGGTTGCAGGCAAAGAACAAGAAGGTGCTAAGTTTCGCGATTACTTTGAGCACAGTGAGCCGGTCTCTAAAACGCCTTCTCATAGAGCCTTGGCGATGTTTCGGGGCCGTAATGAGGGCATTCTTTCGATAGCGCTCAACCTTATCGAGCCAGAAGATAAGCCTGTCGGCAGTATTCACCCTTGTGAAATTATGATTGCACAGCACTGCAGCTTAGAAGACCAAGGCCGAGCGGCGGATAAGTGGTTGTCTGAAGTTGTTCGCTGGACATGGCGAGTGAAGCTGCACACTCATCTAGAGACCGATTTACTGGGCGATTTGCGCGAACGTGCAGAGGCCGATGCTATCGATGTATTTGCAAGTAATCTTAAAGATTTATTACTGGCGGCACCCGCAGGCCAAAAAGCGACCATCGGGTTGGACCCAGGATTGCGTACCGGCGTAAAAGTGGCCGTTGTGGACGCGACGGGTCAGGTTGTTGATCACGGCGCTATATTCCCAACGCCTCCGCAAAAACGTATTCAAGAAGCCGAGGCCGTTATTGTGGCGTTGTGTAAAAAACACAATGTTGGCTTAATCGCTATAGGCAATGGCACAGCCAGTCGAGAAACCGATAAATTTGTGGGAGACGTATTAAAGTCCCATCAAGACATTACCGCACAAAAAGTTATCGTGAACGAATCAGGAGCCTCTATTTATTCGGCCTCGGAATTTGCGGCAAAAGAATTTCCTGATCTCGATGTTACCATTAGAGGCGCAGTGTCGATTGCCCGTCGATTGCAGGACCCGTTAGCGGAGCTTGTGAAAATTGATCCGAAATCGATAGGGGTGGGGCAGTATCAGCATGATGTATCGCAAAGCCGCTTAGCAAAATCGTTGGATGCCGTAGTGGAAGATTGTGTGAACGGCGTGGGTGTTGAAGTGAATACGGCATCTGCACCTTTGTTAGCGCGTGTCTCGGGGTTAAATACAACGGTTGCGAATAACTTGGTTGATTTTCGCAATCAAAATGGGCCTTTTAAAACACGTAAACAGTTTTTAAAAGTGTCACGCTTGGGCGAAAAAGCATTTGAGCAGGCTGCGGGTTTTTTACGTATTGCCAATGGCGACAACCCTTTGGATGCTTCGGGTGTTCACCCGGAAGCCTATGAAGTGGTGGAGCGAATAGCGTTAAAAAATACGCGTGAAATTAAGGGTCTTATTGGAGACACTGGGTTTTTACGTGGGCTAAAGGCAAATGAATATACGGATGAAAAATTTGGTGTTCCTACCGTAACGGATATTCTAGAAGAGCTGGATAAGCCGGGCCGTGATCCGCGGCCTGAATTCAAGACGGCCGTTTTTCAGGAGGGTGTTGAAAAAATATCGGATATCGAGCCGGGTATGATTCTTGAGGGAACAGTAACAAATGTGACTAATTTTGGTGCTTTTGTGGATATTGGTGTGCATCAAGATGGTTTAGTGCATATTTCGGCACTTTCAAACACATTTGTAAAAGATCCGCGCGAAGTGGTTAAAGCTGGGGATATTGTTAAAGTTAAGGTCATGGAAGTTGATGTGCCGCGTAAGCGTATTGGTATGTCGATGCGTATGGACGATACGCCGGGAGAAAAAACATCTCAGCCAAGTGGCGGTAATCGTCGTAGTAGCGGCGCGCAAACTCAGCGCAAACAGCACTCGGCTCAAACACAACCTAAAGCCGGCACCATGGCCGCGTTATTTGAGGCGGCTGCTAAGAAGGGGAAGTAACACGTTAACCATGTTGTGACGCGTTCACGAAAAAAGGCCGACAATTGTCGGCCTTTTGGGTGTGTGCAGTACGCTTAAATACTACGAGATACTGTGCGGTTGGCATCTAACCAGTTATTGAGCTCGGTTAAATCATTTGCTGAAAGTGTGCCAGCAACTTGCTTGAGTTGTAAGGTGCTAAGAACATACGCGTACAGTGAATCGTAATAATTACGTTGTGCGCGGTAAAGGTTACGTTGAGCGTTTAACACATCCACTAAGTCGCGGGTGCCAACATCATAGCCTGCTTGCGTAGCTTCCAGCGCACTTTGGTTTGATGTAATTGCTTGTGAACGGGCCTTAACGGTCGTAACACTGGTGGTAACCGTGAGGTGGAATGACCGAGTGGACTGAACGATATCCCGTTGTTTTTGATTTAATTGTTCGCGGGCGGCAATAAATTCATTGGCCGCTTTACGGCGTGATGCAGACACCGCTCCACCATTAAACAAAGGAACGGAAACCGTAATGCCAATACTGTTGCCTTGGTTGTCGTCTTCAAAATCAACGGTGTTGCGATCTCCCGTCGTATTGTAATCCGAGAGGCTGATATTGCCTGTCACTGTAGGGTAGTGCCCTGCTTTTTGAATCTTAGCCTTTTGCTTAGCAACATCGGCGTTTAGCGAGGCTATTTGCAAACTAAAATTGCTGTCTAGCGCCATATCAACCCACGCTTGTCTATCTGCTGGCGTGGGAGGGGTTACGGGTAGCTCTTTCTTTAGAGGCGCTAGCTGGTAATGAGGGCGGCCCGTAATCACTTCTAATGCTTCAAAGGCAATTCCTAGCCGACCTTCTGCAATGAGGCGTTCAGCCATGGCCGAATCAAAAACAGCCTGTGCTTCATGCACTTCGGTAATAGCGGTTAGCCCTACTTCAAAACGTTGGCGTGTTTGTTCCAACTGGTGGGATAGTGCGTTTTCTTCGGCTTTAGAAGTCTCTAAATTATCGACTGCTTGCAGCGCTTCAAAGTAGGCTTCCGCTGATCGTACAATAAGGCTTTGTTCTGCGATACCAAACTGAGCTTCGGCAATATTACCGGCGGCTTTGGATTGTTTAAAGTTGTACCACACGGCCATATTGAATAAGGATTGCGACAGAGAAATAGTGTAACCGCTTTGCGTGGAATCGGATTCGGATTCGCTGGCGATGGGGGGCATGCCGTTTGTTTGTGTTTGCTCGTTAGTCGAGTTTTCCCAGCTTGCTTGAGCATTAACTTTAGGGAGTAAGTCTGCGCGACCTAAGTTAACTGATTCCCTGCCTGCGTCTAAATTGGCTTGCGCTGCTTTGTAGGTATGGTCATTTAGCAGTGCTTGCTGGTAGATCTCTTCCAGAGTTGACGATTGTGCGAACGGAACAAGCCCTGCCACAGCAATCAAGGCTATGAGTTTCTTGCAATGTATTTTCATTGACGATTCCCGAGGGTCAAAAGGTAATGGTGCCTGTTAAAGGTGTGTATTGTAGTAATCTCTAATCTAAAGACAAGCCAATACGGATATGAGCGGCTTGTAATGTCAAAATGGCAGCGGCCTTGAATATGAATTACATCATGGGGGCGGGTAAGTTTATGTCAACAGCTATTATGCGTGTTAACGGCCCTATGGAAGCTTTACTCAGCCTTAATCACCCCATACACTTTTTCATATCAATTAAATTAACGGAATTTGGACGATTATGTCGACACAACCGGTAAACATGTGCGCCCCAGCGGAATTGGGCAAGGACGATTTTACAATAGAAAAAGATGAAACCGTTTATGACGGTTTTTTCAAAATGTATAAGCTTCAGCTTCGTCACAAAACGTTTGCCGGTGAATGGATTCCTACCATTAACCGCGAACTCTTTCATCGTGGTGAAGCGGCCGCTGCTATTCTATATGATCCGAAGCGACATTTAATCGGTTTGATTGAGCAGTTTCGTGTTGGGGCCCTCGAATCCGAGTATGGGCCATGGTGTTTGGAAACAGTCGCCGGCATGATGGAAGAGGGTGAAACCCCTGAAGGCTTGATTCGTCGTGAGTTAGAAGAAGAGGCGGGCATTACGCATACCGATGTGCGTCATATCTCGAGTTACTACTCTTCACCGGGTGGTTGTAGCGAGAAAATCCATCTTTACTGCGCGCTTTGCGATCTGGAGGGCAAAGGTGGGCTTTATGGTTTGGCTGAAGAAAACGAAGATATTCGTTTTGCTGTCTATAATGCCGAAGATGTCTTTTCGACAATGTTTGCAGGGCGTACCAATAATGCGGCTACCCTGATAGGCTTACAATGGATTCAATTTAACCAAAAAGCCTTACAAGCAGAGGCTGAATAACCCTCGACGGTGGACGCTATTACTCGCCAAAAAACGTTACCCATGGATTTGAAAGCGCACCATGCTCAGTGTGAACTCAACTTCTACCGTCTGCTAACCTTAATGCCGCGCTGGGATGACGGCGAGCATCAGTGGGGGTTTGTGGTCGGTAGTGCCGGCGCGTTTCGTGTACAGTTGAGTATCGTGGAAACCGCACGATATACGACCACGGTGGAGGTTGTTCAACAGCAACAAGGCTTAGAACCGCCTAAATTACTGGTGCGGTTGTATCATGATGCCAATATGGCTGAAATAGTTTCGTGGGATAGACATAGGCATTGGCTGCCTCGTTACGATTACCCCAACCCCCAAATGTACATGCCTGACGAAAAGCTTGCGCTCACACGCTTTTTAGGTGACTGGTTAGAAATTTGTCACAGCCAGGGATACGCTCACCCAGCGAATTGTGAAACTGTTCTCGTTAGCAAAAAATAGTATTTTTGTTTCCGACAAAACAAGACCACACTGTCACTTATGGGGGTGTACAAGTGTTTGATTACCTTAGGTTATTAAACGTGATTTCACGGATAGCACCAACGCAATAACGGACATTGACCAGAGCAGAATACAC